>JAQTPP010000017.1 GCA_028712705.1 Candidatus Daviesbacteria bacterium | reverse complement strand
GGGGTTTTCTTTGATCAGATTCAAGTATTTTTCTGTAGTGGAAACCCGTTTATGGCCGACAATTTTGGAGATTACATTAATTGGTGTGCCGGCAGCCAGATGATGGGCAATGAAAGTATGTCTTAGGTCATTAATTTTTGCATCGGTAATACCGGCTAAGCGGAAGAAGCGGTCAATGCTGGTTCTGATGTTACGAATCAACAGTGGTTTGCCGGTTTTAGTGACAAAGAGGACCGGTTCTTCAGTTTGCGGCCGGGTTTTTAAATATTCATCAAGAGCCAGTTTGGCTGCTTTATTAATGGGAACTTCCCTAACGTGCCCATTATTGGCATCTTTAACGATAAGTTCTTTATCTTTTAGATCGTTCATCGTTAAGGCAGCTAACTCGCCGATTCTTAAGCCGGTTTGTAAAAAAAGCTCAACAATGGCATAAGTTCTGATATCTTTCCGGCAGGCGTCTCTTAATGCCCGGTATTCCATTTTTGAAAGAACACGGGGCGGTTTAATTTCATACTTGGGGTGTTTGATTTCCGAGGCTGGGTTAACCGTGATATGGTTATTGCTTTTTAAAAAGCGGTAAAAGGTCTTAATTGAATTAATTTTCCGGGAGACGCTTTTTGGGGTATAGCCGTTTTTGGCCATTTTGGTCGTAAATCCCTCCAGATCTTCCCGGGTCACTTCTTTAATTTCTTTCCGGCCTAAGCCCATAAGAAAGCTAACCAGCTGATCGATATCTTTTCCATATGCTAAAATGGTGGCACTGGCTTTTCTTTGCGATTTGAGGGAATTGAGAAATTCCTGATGCAATAATTTAAGGTTAGTTTCGTCAGCCATAAACAGGGAATTATAAGCAAACTAATAATTAAGCCTATAATATCATTAGCTAGGTTTACTGTCAATCGGACAAACCAGGGAAAATCAGAGGAAATACAGAGATCTATAAGCCTATGTTAACGCGCTTAACCAAATTAATCGTTGTCACCACCGGAATTTTTTTAATTATCAGTTTGGTCCGTTCAATTGTTGATATTTGGCAAAAGGGTAGTTTGTTGGACAGGGAAGAGGAAAAATATGCTCAGGTGAAGCTGGAATATGAAGAATTGAATGCCGAATATGAAATGCTTGAGAGCCCCGATTATATTGAAAGAACTGCCCGTGATAAACTGGGATTATCCAAAGAAGGGGAAATGGTGGTAGTGTTGCCACCGGTTATTTCCATTTCACCAAGTGAGGCTACGATAACTGATATACCAAAGCCGGAAAAGAGGGAAGAAGTCTGGCAACTATGGGCTAATTGGTTTTTGAATAAATAATAGTGCCAACGACAGGATTCGGACCTGTGACCTAGCGCTTATGAAACGCCCGCTCTGCCCCTGAGCTACGTTGGCAAGTATTCCATATTTTACTAATCTTGAGGCAAAAAGGCAATAAAAACAGCGCAACCGACGGCTATTCAAATTTCTACTTCGAATATTTCTGACGATTTAAGTTTGCGTTATACTAACTTGCTATTTATAATATTATTAATTATGTTAAGTGGTGGTATTATCTCACTTTTTGTTTTATTACTGCTTCTTGCCGGAGCCGTTGCGGTTTTATCCAATATTGTTATTTTCCCTTTAGCTTTATATAAGGGTTTTGCTAAAAAAAGCTGGAAGTTGCTTCTAGTTTCGGCTCTTCTTTTTGGCGGGGGAATCTTGGTTGTTATTATAAGTTCAGCCATTTGGGCAGCGGTAAATCTGACAGGTGCAAGCCCTCTTCAGCAAAATAACAAACCCCTAATTGAACGAATAGAATAAACGTGGATTACCGGCTTGTCTTTGGAGGGGAAAAATCAGAACCTACTTTTTGATAATATAAATCTAATGGATCCGAGGTTTAGTGTTTATTACTATGTTGACTTTCAAGGAAATAATCCGATTAAGTTATTTCTCGATTCCTTAAATCAAAAACAACAAGCCAAACTCATAAGGATTTTTCATTACCTTAAGGATTATGGGTTACAAGCAATTTTACCTCATGTAAAAAAGATACAAGACACCCCTCTTTGGGAGATAAGAGTCCTAGGAAAAGATAATATTAGAGTAATTTATGTAATTCCAGCTGAAAAAATCGTTTTAGTACTTCATGGATTTATAAAAAAGAAACAAAAAACACCAGTTAAGGATATAGAAATTGCTCTCAAACGTTACCAAGACTGGATAAATAGAACTGCCCTTGATAAATGATATCATATGTGGTATCATTTAAACATGAAAAACAAATTACTTTATTCTCTAGAAGACGATTTAAAATATAGATTAAAAAACCCTAAATTTAAAAAAGCCTGGGAAGAATCTGAGGTGGAGTATAGATTGGCAAAGCAGCTTATTGAAAAAAGACTGTCTGAAAAAATATCTCAGCGTCAATTGGCAAAAAAACTCAAGACATCTCAAGCGGTAATATCAAGGATCGAAACCATGCAAGCAAACCCATCCTTATCACTTCTAAAACGGATTGCTCAAGCTCTCAATACCGATCTCCAAATCCAATTTGGGAGATAAATTATCCTAAGATCGGAATAAATCAGATTTCCAGTTCCAATATTTTGATTTTCTCAGATCTGCTCCAACCTTTAATCTGCAATTCCCGCTTTAACGCTTCGCTTTTTGTTGGCAATTTTTCAAGATAGACGATCTTTAGTGGTTTATGTGAGCGGGTATAACTCCCGCCTTTGCCATTTTTATGATCTTTAAACCTTTGTTGAGGATTATTTGAGATACCGGTATAGAGACTGTTATCCAAACAGAGAAGAACATAAACATACCACATAATTATATTGTAGCTCTTCAAAAGGCTTAGGATCAAAAAAAAGACCACCGGAGTGGTCTTTTTTATTTGGTTGCGGGGCCAGGAATCGCGCCTGGTCTAGGAGATTATGCAATCTGTTTCTCCAGTTACCTAGAGTATCGGACTATATCTTTCCCGCCAAAATTTTATTTCAGATGTAGGTGGGATCTCGCGTATAGTCTCTACGGGCTCGCCCTCTCAAGCTTTAGCTAAAGAGGGATTGCCTCGGTATTGCCCTTAAATTGGAAAAGGGGTTCACCGATACAGCGAGATTTATCCCGATTAAATCGGGAAGCCCATTATTGAGCCTCCTGTGCGGCTTTACACTACCCCGCGCAAATGGAAAACTAGATTCATTTTAAACAATTTTCTCGTAGCTGTCAAACATTTGTCCTGGTTCATAACCTCCCGTAGACTTCTCCTTTCTTTTTTAACTCATAATACTCCATTGGTGTTAAATAATTAAGCGACTGGTGTGGCCGGTATGAGTTATACCGGTCAAACCATGCAGACACTCTTTTATCCAGGTATGCGGTATCAGGAATGAGTGTTTCATCAAAGAGCCATAATTCACCCGCTGTAGTTCCAATAACCCGTTCAACCAATGAGTTGTCTGTTGGTGTTCTCGGTCTTGAGAAGAAGTGAGTAATACCCCGTTGTACACACTCTTTATGGAAATACAGAAGGAATTCATGTCCGTTATCTGTTTGTATTGCTCTTACTTTGAATGGGAGTGACTGCAATAGACTAATAAGGAACTCTCGGCTGTTTACTGTTGATGTACCCCGGTATACCCGTGAATAACCAATCCTTGTATAACAATCAATTGCGGTAAACTGGTGGAATGTTTCACCTAGAATAATAATCTGTTTTGTATCAATCTGGACAAGGTTACCCGGGTATTTGTATCTTTGTTCAAATGAAACTCTGTACCTGGGTATCTTCCAGTTTACCTTCCTTCTTTTGACTCCTCTTGCCAGACTGGCTTCTTCAATGAGTCCACTCCTTCTCATGATTCTCCCAATAGATGAAGCAGAAAGATTGATTTGATAATCCCTTTCCAGGATAACTGCGAGCTTGTATTTTGATAAACCCATGTCTTTTCTTCTTAAACAGATAATCTTCTGAACAGTATCCTGGGGAATCTGTGAGTTTCGAAATGTTCTTGGTTTAGTAGAGAAGGACTCAAGTGTTTTTAATACTCCTGGCTTAAACCGTCTTTTCCACCTGTAAAAGGTATCAGGAGAGATTCCGAAGTGGCGACAGGTTAATTGGGCATTTCTTTCATGGGAAGCATAGTAGTCAAACCACTTCAGCCTTCTTCTGGCATCCGCTGATATACCAACTAATCTTGATAATTTCCCTGCTCCCCTGAGAATATAGTGAGCTTTCATAGAAGTACCATTATACTTGCCAGACATAGATAAATGTATACGGGATGTGTTTGAACCTGGTCAACATTTGACATATAAAACGAACCCACACTATACTAATAGTAATTCCCTATATGGCTAAGCCGAAATTAAGAAAAAAAGCACAATTACTAAGAGAGACTGGATTAGGAGTTAAGACAATAGCACACCAGCTCAAAGTTTCTTCGTCAACAGTAAGCAGATGGTGTAAAGACATACATTTATCACAAGAACAAAT
>JAQTPP010000015.1 GCA_028712705.1 Candidatus Daviesbacteria bacterium | reverse complement strand
GGATAGTTTGAAATCCCTAACCTTAATCTCTACCGGAAGTATCTTAAAGGCCCGCATGTAGGAGCCATTATATCTGCCGTTCAATTAAATGTCTTAGGTGTACGGAATGTATCGGATCCTAGACAGCAATAAATCTACTTTCTGTGCGTTGTACGATTGTGCGAATATCAGGAAAATAAACCTATGCTCGCCAAAAATACATTTACTCAAATAATTGGTACTAATATAAAGAAGATTAGAAATAGAAAACAGTTGTCACAGGAAGAACTTGCTGATCTATGCGGATTTTATAGAACTTATATTAATCTAGTTGAGTCAGCTAGAAGGACACCTTCTTCTTATAGTCTTTATAGGATTGCAAAAGCTCTTAAAGTACCCGTTGATGAGATATATCCTTCAACCGTCTGAAGTTTTATTTAAATACTTCTCTAGAATGGATTTTTAAGTTAAACAGGGCTATATTAGACCTATGAAAATAGGCAGAAATGATCCTTGTCCTTGTGGAAGTGGGAAGAAATATAAAAAGTGTTGTTTAGGTAAAGATAAAGAACCAAAAGTTATCTCTATTTTTAATTCTGGCACTAAGTTAGGTGAGTTTACGCCATTTATTTTAAAGAAATCAAGTAAACTCTTTAAATATAACAATGAGTTAAGAAAAATTGCTGATGAAGCTATAAAAAGAGAATATTATGACCAAGAAGATAAGCAATTTTTTTCAGGATTCTTTTTAGGAAAGGCGTATAAAACCCATCACTCAATTCTGACACTGTGCAGACAGGGTCAAGGAGAAAATGCTGCTATGCTAGCCCGCTCACTTTTTGATTTACTGATTACCTTACTCTATATATTGAAAGACCCAACTAGCTATCGTTTACAACGATACGCTGATTATGATTGGGTTATAAGACAAAATGTATATGAGTATGCAAAAGATGTACCTGATTTAATTAAATTGATTGAAGAAAGAGGAAAGAATCCAAAGCCTCAAGACAATACCCCTCAAGAAATTTCTTACAAAGCTAAGTCTGTGCAAGAAAAATATAAATATAAAACATATCTGGGCTGGTCTGATAAATCACTAAGTAAGATGGCAGAAGAAGTAGGAAGAAAAGGTCCCTATAGGACTGTATATAATATATTTTCCCAGTTTATACATACTGCCCCTCGTGTGGTTAATGATTATGTTAAGGAAAAAGAAGGAAAGTTTCTCATTGAAACTGGTCCTACAGATAATTTTGTTGAAGAAGTCTTAGTAGCTTCCTTTGACTTTTTTATTTCAATACTTCAAAAATTTGATGAATTAAATGGAGAATTATTAAAGGTTAAAATTCTGGATGTAGAGAAGAGGTATTTACAAAAGGTAAATGATATTAATACAGAAAAAAACTAAGTTTAAGGATTATTATAATATTTCTTAATAGTATGGCTAGCTCAGTAACCACGACTGGAAGATGACGAATAGTTAACAACATAAGTTTAGAACTCCCATTTTTCTTCCTCATAGAATTGTTCGGTATTCATATAATCAATTGATAACTGTTTACAAATGTAAGGTATCTTCGTTTTTTTACCTCCCTCTGAATATGATTCATTCGTTAAAACACAGTAGTTTTTGATTTTAGCCAAAGCAATTAAATAAGGATCTGATTGATCGCTCGGATTGTTAGCATCTATTAAATTGGGGTGGGCATTAATTATAGTTTTCGCTTCAATTATGACATCCTTAGTGTAACAATCTACTACCAAGTGATTAAAATTAGCCAACCAATTCTTTAAATCTTCAGCCTTTTTTACTTCATGAAAAACTGCCTCACAAATGATAATCCTACCCTCTTCAACATAATCTTTAAGCATTTTCCATTGCGTTTTAAAGATTTGCATAGGCAAGGATTGACGAAAACCTATTAACACATCAGTATCAACGATATAGGTTTTCATAATCTATTTTCTAGCTTAGAGAGGGTAGAACTTTTAATACTGAAGAGGTTTAGGATATCAAAATAGCCTATCTTATTAACTCTATATGCTTCAAATACATCATAAACAAAAGCCCTGCTATTATTCTTCATAAATTTTATGTAAAAGTTACCACCCCTTGGTTTCTTTTCTTCTTTTCCAGCATATCTTTTGAAACCTTCTCTCAAAAGCTTAGTGAATTTTATAAACTCCCCTTTTTGGATATATTTCTCAATATAAAGCCTTCTCAGGATAGTCTGCTTACTAACATTAAATACCCTGGCAAGAACTTCAATCGAAGTTTCACTATCAGTTTGAGGTTTTAACTGCAAAGCTGTTATTTTTTCTTCCAAGTAACTTGCAGGTATTAACACACTTCCAGCTAGATAATTACAGGCAGTTTCAATATTGCGTTGTGAGGAAAAGCTAAAAAGCGTAGTTTCATCATCTATTGCGTCTGTATTAAAAACAAAATGACTTAGCTCATGCAATAGGGTGAAAATCCTTACTTTTGGATGATCATTAGTGTTTAACACAATCACAGGACAGTAATCATCATATATGGCGAATCCTTTAGCTTCTTCTTCAGGGAAACCTAGTTCAAGTACATATATACCCATCTTTTCAACAGCGTTTTTCCAAAGATTAAGTTGCTCAAATTCCCCTTTAGGTAATGTAATAGATTTTTCATCTAAACCTAACAGTCCAATTATTTCAAGGGCGATTTTGTCATAATTAGATAAAGAACTGAATCCTTTTGCTTTCAGAATAAATTGATTTTTATGGTCGCCTACAATCTCTTTAGAAAGATTCTGTATCCTTATTGCTTTTCTAAAAGCTAAAAGTGTATCTGTGGAGAAATGGTCTAAATTTTTATAAAGTAAATTCCTGAATCTGGGGGAAACATTTTCCTCTGGAATAGAGTTAAGAAGGAATACTGCGGTTGCTCTTTTGTAAATCTCAGCAAACCTTCTTATTTTTCTAATGGGAGCTTCCTCTGAACCTTTTTCCCAATTTTCTAGCTCATCAGGATGAACTCCTAATCTTTTAGCAGCATCTTCTAGGCTATAACCTATTGTTTTTCTAGCCCATTCTAAGACCTCAGGATTAATACAGTAAGAGTTTTGATCCATATTATTAATGTTACACTAACTAAAAAATTTTATCTAGGAATCGGCTATCGGTTAACATAGCCGATTTTAACAATTAATTTTTAAAAGTCAATAGAATTTTTGTTTATAATCTATAACTTAGCACCTTCTACCATTCCTTTAAACCTTTGTTTTCTGTACTGGATTTTTAAACACCCTCTGCAACCAATCTGATTATTAAGAGGACTTTTATAGATCGTTCCTACCCTGCTGGTACAAATAGGGCATAAAAACCAATAACGCTCACCGTTAAACCTTGTGCGTGAGGTAGATAGACTCAACTCAAAACCCATAACTTCAATCTGAGATTGTAGTATCCGATGTTTTATTTCCTTGTTTGCCTGACGGATAAGGTCGTCAATATTTATCTTTTGGCAGTTTTCCGCTACAGGAGTAATTTTTCCTAAATCATTTGGCTTTATCATTATTTGATTGAACTATTTGGTTTTGCCCAACTATTGCTGTTTGTGTTTTAATGTTTACTTCTAAAGGTGGCTGCTTGAGCATCTTTAATGTCTGCAAAGCATTGAGGTAATGACGGTTTGCCCTATCTAAGTCTTTGCTTAAAACCGCCAAATACTTTACTCTTGCTTCTGTAACTCCTCCATCAGCAAAATAAGTATTAATTTTATCTTGTATTTCTAGTACCCTGACAAAATTTAAAGCTACCAATTCCGCTGTTGCTTTTTCGCTTGGGTGCTCACAATGATGCTCTCTCTGTAGATTCCGGCTAAAATCTATACAAAAAGTCCTGTATTTGTTGGGGATTACATCCATCATTAGTGTTCCCTTCTCAAACTCAAGAAGTGTCATTGCTTTATACAGCTTACCTTCCCTAGTCGCATCTTGTACCTTTTCGGTATCTTTCAATTCTTCCTGGAGATCTCTTATAACTGCAATAGGATCATCCCCGACTGCAGCTTGGCTGAGAAATTCCTTTATATCAAGTAAGATAGCTGGCACTGGTTTATCTGTAAAAGAGTCTTTTATCAGATTTTTGGTATTAGTATTCATAAACTAGGCATCTCCGGTGCTTTTGAGTGGATAATTCTACCTAGAACATCTCTTGCCCAGATAATCCTCTCTTTTCTCGGATCAGGTAGTTTAAAGCTAAATTGGAAGGGGAAATCTATCGGATTATTAGTTGTAGTAGTAGAGTAAGAATACCAACTTTTAAAGACATACCTGGAAATTATATCTTAATTTATGGATTTAGTATAACAATGGATAAATTAAGGAATGAGGCAAAACTGACCCAAAGTAGATATGGGATTAATAAATTACCTGCCAACCTGTTTATTTTGTAAAAAGATTTAATGGTTATAAAAATTGCTATCCATAAGGCCACTATCTCTACTAAAGCCAAGGCAGGGTTTTTCATCCCAAAAAAGATAATAGACCAAGCTACATTTAAAATAAGCTGAATCCAGAAAATAGTTGGAACTTTCTTCTTTGTCCAAACTAAATATAAAGAGAGCCCCATCATTATATAAAGTATTGTCCAAACAGGCCCAAAAACCCAATTAGGCGGAGAAAAGAAAGGTTTATTTAAAGTTTGATACCAGTCAGGAATGGAAGAAGTAATAAACAAACTCCCTACTCCTCCTGCTGCAAGACAAATAACAATGGATAGAATAAGTTTAAAAATATTCTTGGGCATTACTTTAACTTTATCATAAAATTAAAGAAAAGAAAAAAGTAGTCCTAAAAAGAAAATTAAATAAAAAAAGTTTTAAGACCAAGTAAGCAAGATAAAAAAATAAACAAAACTTGGGACTTTTGGGAAATATTATCTAGAATAGAGAGTGAAATTACCAATCAATAAAATGATTATAGTAAGAATAGGATTTCTGAAATATAGAAAAATCAATAGTTAATAAATTAAATTCCTTGTTGCATTGTATATAAATACCCCACCAATCTTTACTCCCTTTTGTTTGAATAGCCTCAAGAGGACTAAACCCTTTTAATTCATCTGGCACATTCCCCAGTTTAATTCCCATTCTATCTAACTGATTGAAACTATAATTATAGCAGTATTTTTCTTGAATTATTCTATTCCCAACTACCAATATTAAAAGAATAATAAATATACTAACAGTTATCCTTTTATTAATCTTCATGTTTTGATAAGCCAATATTACTCCTTTTCCCCCATTCTATACAACCTTGTGCAAGCAGGATTAGACTAGTTGGATTTTTAATTTTAGGTTCAAAGCAGAAGCTACTTTTTGCAAAAGCCCAATTGAAGGATTAGCGCTCATGCTTTCCAGCCTAGAAATAACTGCCTGGGTGGTATTTGCTTTTCTGGCAAGTTCCCTCTGTGAGATTTTTTTAGCCAGTCTTGCAGCAATAAGCGCTCTACTGACTTGATATTCAGCCTCTGAATCTTCCCAGGCTTTTCTAAATTCAGGATCCTTTAAACTTTCTTTAAGATGTTGTCTAAATGTGTATGTTTTCATACCAAGTAATGATATCCTAAAAGATATCATTTGTCAAGAGTATTTGCTCTCTCTAAAGCAATTTTGATTTCTCTTTGAGGAGTTTTATTTGTCTTTTTAACAAAAGCATGCAGCAATAAAATTTGTTTCTCTTTCTCTGTTACATATAAAATCCTGACACTGTCCTCCCCTAAAATTCTTATTTCCCAAAGTGGCGTGCCTGTTAATTTTTTAATATGAGGAATCACAGAAATCAGGCCATATTCTTCTACGTTTGAAAATATTCTTAAAGCTTTAATCTTAGCTTTTAGATTGGCATCCAAAAATTCTTTAACTGGATTGTTCCCCGAAGATGAAATGTAATAAACAACTTTCCATTTATCCATTCCAAGCAAATTTTACACTTCGATTTCACTCAGTGCAATAGCATTTCGGCTACGCTCAATATAATTGGGACTTTTGGGAGTCGGATATTAGATTGTAGTATTATTAGAAAGAATGAATAAATCTCTTCAGCAAATAGCAGACTGTTATTTAAGCCAAGGATTAAAAGGTAAGAACTTAAGAAAAGCTCTGGAAAATGATACAAAATACCAAAACCTATTAAAAGAAAGAAAATCCAGGATTAGGAATAAATATGGGATAACTGAGGAGGAAGAAAAAGAATATTTACTACCGAATGAAGAAGATTATGAAATTCTTTCAATAGTTAAAACACTGGAAAATAAGAATTTATCAGAAGCTGACAGTGAAATTGTTGAACTGATTAAAACTCAATTGAAAGACGATTGGCGTAGTCCACTGCTTAATAAGTTAAGACAACTCCTTCCCAGAGGTTAAAATTTTAAGGATTTACTTGGCTTTTTTATTACCAGTTTCTGGCATATAAATAATTATATAACTTTCAAAAATTAAAAATAGAGGTCAATTGTTATTTCAAGTACTTATTAAAAAATTCAATTGATCTTTGCATTGCAAGGTTAAAGCTTGGTCCAGAGATATTATGATCTGCCCCATTATAGGTATAAAATTCAACGGGTTTTCCTTGTTTCTCCAAATCATTTTTTAAACCTTCGGAAAATAAGAAAGGGACTTCAGCATCTGCCAAACCCTGATGCAATTGCAAGGGACCGGAGATATCTTTTAGGAAAAATCGCGGATCGATGCTTTGCCAAAAACTTGGATTAGAACTTGGGGTACCGTATTTTAATATCAGGTTTTGCCTGATGGAACTGATATGTCCGGCGATTTCTTGATTTGAGAATGTCGTAGGTTTTATTCCATGCCATTTATTTAAAAGCTCATCATAAGTCCCCACCACCCCCGCCCAAATAACTCCGGCTTTAATATCGGAAGAAATAACCATCACACGTAAAGTAATGTTCCCTCCCATTGAATGACCCCACATGCCAATTTTTTCCGGATCTACATCTTTATATCTCTTAACAGATGCAAGGGCATTTAAGACATCAATCGTATAAGCTGGTGAGTAATATGCTCCCTCCGACATTCCTTCGGAATTCCCATTGCCCCGGTAATCGGGCTTAAAAACTACAAAACCTTCTCTTGCAAAACCGTCAACATAAGCCACGTACCTTTCGGTGGTTTTATACTGTGTCGGCGGGATATAACCATGATTAAAAATAATGACAGGCCAACCGCTTTTAGGTATGACGCCAGTTGGGACTGTTAATAAACCATAAATCTTTAACCCGTCTGATTTATAGGAAACAATATATTGTTTATAATTTTCTCCCGGAGCTAAAGTTTCCTCAATGATTAAATCGCTTCCCTGGTAACTTCTTGCCCTCATTTGGGAAATTTGCAAAGGGTTAACTTGAATGGGTTCTGGTGGATTTGAAGCCGGAACAACTTTAGGTTGTAATCTTGCCTGATAAATTAACAACCCAAAAACTATAACGATAAAAGACAAAAAAATAAGCAGCTTCTTATTAAGCATAAACCCTTACTTAGCCAAAAGTAAAAGCAAGAAAACTCCAGCCAGATAAAAGGAAATCCAGCCGATTGTCCAAAAAAGCAAAGGAAAAGCTTGTCTGTACCTTTTTTCCCAAAATAAAAAACCGGCCCTACCCAAAACCAAAACAGAGGAAATAATGGCTGATAAAACAAAAATCAAAAGGAAAAGTATTGGGCCAAAATAATTATTCATCTTCCCAAATATTTGATTTCCATAAAGAAAAATTAAAGAAACAAGGCTAATATAAATAAGTAATCCTGTGGCTTGCAGAAAAGCCAGGAAAGGAAGAGAAAACTTTTTCACCTAACTATTTTACCATATCTTCCCAAAGGTTTTTATTAATTCCCTCCTGAACAATCTTTGGGACAATTTTCTTTGGTTTCACCGCTTGAGGGTTCACAAATAGTATCACCACATTTACCTGTCCCTTGCTTCCCCTGTCCTGTAGGTTGGACTTTCGTAGGAGAACTCGTTTCCTGGTTTGGCTTTTGACCCAACAATTGAAGAAAAAAGTTCAGGATTTTTTGCACCAAACCAATTTGCTTTCCCTCCAAAGATTGATTGTCTCCTACATTTCCCCCGCTACCCATACTCTTTAAGGCCTCTTCCATTGGTTTTGGCTCAATAACTGTTTTGCACTCATAAACCTTATTTCTATTGGGAGATAAAATCTCTTCAAAAAAGTATGGGGAACCGCCCGTACCGGCCGCTATATATTTACCATTTGCTGATACTGCTACTTCTTCCACAAATTCCTTAAACTCAACAGGTATATCTTTTTTTCCGCCAGCTGGTGGATTGGGATCCAGGATATGAACTTTATTATCTGTACTTCCTAAAGCAATGACGCTACCATCATCGGAAATATCAGCCGAGCCAATAGTGGTATTTAAATGCCAGTCTGAAATTGATTTACCGTCTTTATTCAAAAGATAAACATCACCCATAGTATTTGCTGCCACAATTGAATTTCCATCAGAAGTCATACCCATTGCCCTGGCAGCTTTGGAAGTAGAACTGGTAAATTTCCACAAGGGTTTGGAAGAATTTTTAGCAAATGCCACCACCATTGCAGAATCCGGTCCGCCATCAGTAGAAAAGCTTGCAAAACTTCCATCTTTAGTAATCCTGGCCCGCTGGACAGGTGAATCATAAGTTAATCTACCGCTAATCATTACCGGCTTGTTGGAATCTTTACTAAAAATGTAGGCCTGGCGGTCCGGGCAACCGGTTGAACCTACCACAAAGCTACCGTCTTTTGAAAAAGCAATATCATGGAAATTTCCTGAAGCATGATACTGCCATAAGGGTTTTGAAGAACTTACCTTCCAAATAATTAGCAAGTTGCTGTTCAAGATTGTTTCTGAACCAGCTGTAGCTGCCCCAACATATTGACCATTTTCAGAAATAGCCACATTATAGGCATTATCTGTTGAATATTGCCAAACAGGCTTATTACTGGATTTATCGAATAACAACACATTACTACTAATTGAGGCAAAAATCTTTGATCCATCCCCGGAAATAGCTACCCCACCTTTAACATCCCCGCCAACCATTCCCCCAACTCCCTGCTCGTAAATCCAAGCAGGCTTATCCGGTTTGCTGGTATCAAAGAGTAAAACCTTGCGTGAAGTTTTGACAGCCAGGTACTTACCGTCAGAAGATATAGCTATCCCGCCTACCCATTCATCACCTACCGGATATTCCAGGATCTTCTTACCGAAGCTGTCCATCACGGCTATTTCATTATGCAGAAAATCGCCTTCAAAAAGCACCGGGCCATTACCCGGAGAATCGATTATCCCTTCCCGAGTTTTACCTAAACCATTAGAGGCTTCAAAAAAGAAAAAATTGCCGCTGATTTTATTGGGAACAAATTTATAAATATAGCGGACGCCTTTTTTGAAATCATTATCATTAGGATTTTCTTTTTGAGGAACGATCCAATCTCCGTTAAAATACATTTTTACATATTCCGGCGGCCGGCCTTCTTTGTCACGATAAGTTGTGTAATACGTATATCTTTGACAGGGAGGCCCCCACATCGGATAAACCCCGCCATTTTCTAAAATTGGGTCATTGGCAGTTTTAGAAAGTTTTGGAATCATCTGACCTGGCCCGGGAGGGGGCTTTGACTCTGCTGAAACTACTTTAGAAAAACCAAAAAAATGGCTGATTATAAAGAAAATCAAGCCAATTATTACAGCTAAAATGAGCAGTTTAATAATCTTCATTTACACTACCGCTGCAGCAATCAGGTTATATAAGCCATGTGCGACCATAGAATAGAACAGGGAATTACCTCCTTGTTCATCTTTAGTAATCCCAAAGTAAACACCAATTAAACCGGTCATTGCTGTTGCCGCCAAGGAATAACCTTTAACAAAATGTACTAGCGCAAAAAGGATATTAGATAAAACCAGCGCAATCCAGATATTTCCGCCAAATCTTTTTTTGAAATCTTCCTGTAAGTACCCGCGGAAAAAGAATTCTTCGGCAAAGGAACCAATTAAAAGCATCAATGGAAACGTTGTGGGAGCTACAATTGGCCTGCCCGTCAAAGACCACCTGAAATATAAGACTACCGGCAGGAGGAAAACAAAAAAGATTCCCACAAGAGGTTTGCCAACCCGAAATCCTAAATCAACAAAAGAAAATTTCTTAAAAAGAATCAAAAGAATTGGTAAAGCAAAAAGAACAGTGTAATAAGGGTCAATCGGCAAACCGCTCTGTTGCAGATATTGTCGGAAGCCGTAGGCTGCTATTACTAGCACTGATAAACCAATCGGAAGCAGGACAGAATTTTGCTTCATAATTTTACTGTACATCGCTCTTAGTAAAGAGTCAACATTTTTTAATTTGTTTGCTTAAAATTTTCCCGTTTGTATCCATCTGATAAATAATAATTTCCCCTGTGGGAATTTCCAAATTGGAGATATCACTATCAGCAATATTTTCCAGATATTTGACTAATGCTCTCAGGTTATTCCCATGGGAAACAATTAAAATATTTTTCCCTTCTTTTAATTTTGGCAAAATTTGTTCTTCATAAAATGGAACTACTCTTTGATAAACATCTTTTAAACTTTCCCCATTCCGAATCGGAACATTCCATCCTCTCCTGATTCTTAAAAATTCTTCCTCCCCTATTTTCTCTCTTATCTCCCATTTATTTTTTCCAGTAAATTCTCCATAATTTCTTTCTTTTAAGGCATCGTTTTCTAAAATCTGTTCGTCGCCTTTTCCCAGCTCTTCTAAAATTCCCACCAGAGTATTTTTTGCCCTTTTTAAGGGGGAAGTAAAATAGAGATTAAAGGAAATATCTTTCAACATACTACCAACTTTCCTGGCTGCATTTTTCCCAACTTCATCCAAATCAATATCAGTCCAACCGGTCCAAAGCCCTTTTTTATTCCAAACTGATTCTGTATGTCTGACTAATACTAGGTATGCCATGTTTTTTCTATTTCCACTAACCTTTCATATTTTACCAGTCTTTCTTTTTGCAGCGGACAGCCGGATTTGATGGCATCGGCCCCCAACCCTACTACCAGATCCGCAATAAAAGTATCCATAGTCTCGCCACTTCGATGTGATACGATAATTTTCCATCCATAACTTTTTGCTAAGTTAGCTGCTTGAATTGTTTCTGTAACAGAACCAATCTGGTTTGGTTTAATAATAACAGCATTAATAGCCTGTTTTTCCTGCGCCAACTTTATCCTTTCAACATTTGTGGTAGTCAAGTCATCCCCGACAATCCAAACTTTCTTGCCAAGCTCTCTGGTCGCTGCGGTAAAACTTCCCCAGTCTTCTTCGGCAAAAGGATCTTCTATTGACAAAACATTAAATTCATTAACAATTTTTTTATAAAGCCCCAGTAATTCCTCTCCGCTCATTACTTTCTCGCCAACAACGTAACCTTTTTCTTGCTTCATAGCAGATGCAGCCACATCCAATCCAAATTGTAATGAAAAGACTTCTTGCAAAATCTTCAATCCCGCTATCGGATCATTCGAGGGAACAGCAAAACCACCTTCATCTCCTTGTTTTAACTCTCCATATTCTTTTTTGATCTTTCCGCTTAGAAACGGAATTGCCTTAGTGACTGTTTCCAAGCTTTGTTTTGGAGAATTTGTCTTTGGAATAAAAAGGTACTCCTGAAAAGGTACGGAGTTTTTTGCATGAACACCTCCCTCAATTAGATTAAAAAAACAAAGAGGTAATTTTATTTCTTGTTTTGAAATTTGTGCAATCAGTTGAAAAGTTTGTAAGTTTTGTAATTTAGCCCAGGCTTTGGTAAAAGCAATGCTCAAAGCCAAAATAAGATTACCTCCTAAATTTGTCTTTCCGGTTGTACCGTCCAGTTCAATTAAAAATTGATCAAATTCCTCAAGGGAACTGAAATCTTCTTCCAGTTTTGGCTTAATTTCTGCAAATTTATTTAAGGCAAGTTCAGAATCTAAAACAAAGACTTCGCCCTTACCTTTGGATTTTCCCGACGGTACACTGGCAAAAACTTCCTGTCCACCCAGACTCAAATTAACTTCCAAAGTTTTATCCCCGCGGGAATCGTTTATTATTTTTACCTGAATCTGTTGAATCTTCATCTTTGCTCTAATTTGTGGACTTGAAGAGTTGTTTGAATAAGCGAATCGGGGTTTAGTGAAATACTATCTATTCCCTCCTTAATCAGGAATTCTACAAACCCGGGATAATCAGACGGGGCTTGACCACAAATACCGATATATTTATCCCTGGCTTTACATTTTTTTATTACTTGCGAAATTAATGTTTTCACAGCCGGATCATTTTCATTAGCGATACCTTTTATCTTTTCATTACCATCCCGGTCAATACCTAAAGTCAACTGAGTCAGGTCATTACTCCCAATACTCATACCATCAAAAATATCCAAAAACTTATCAGCCAAAATAACATTAGAAGGTATTTCACACATCACATAAATCTTTAAATGCTTAAACTTACTCTTAGAAAGGCCATGATCTTCCATTAGTCTCAAAACTTTTTTTCCTTCATCAGGTGTCCTGCAAAATGGAACCATCACTAAAATATTATCTAAACCCATCTCATTAATTACCTTTTTAATAGCTTCAATTTCCAGCAAAAAGGCAGGCGCAAAATCCCCCGAATAATACCTGGATGCCCCTCTCCAGCCAATCATCGGATTTTCCTCACTTGGCTCAAACAAATCCCCTCCCAAAAGTTTCCTGTATTCGTTAGTCTTAAAATCGGAAAAACGCACTATGACGGGATTCGGATAAAAAGCCGCTCCGATCCTAGCAATGCCGAAAGCTAATTTATCAATATAGAACTTTTTTTTATCAGGATATCCTAAAGTAATTTTTCCGACCAGATCTTTAACGCTTTCAGGCAGTTTGTCGTAATTTAAAAGCGCCAGGGGATGTATACCGATATTTGACGCTATTATAAACTCCTCCCTGGCCAGCCCAACTCCCTTATTTGGCAGAAATGATTTCTCAAAGGCCGTTTCAGGAGTCGCTATATTCATCATAATGCGGGTTTTAGTTTCAGGGATTTTCTTAACATCGTGTTCTATAATTTTAAAATCCAACTTGCCCTTGTAAACGACCCCTTCATCTCCCGAACAATCTACAGTTATCTCCTGACCGTCAGGTATTCTTGTAGTAGCTTTTATACATCCGACAATTGCCGGAATACCCAACTCCCGCGACACTATTGCCGCATGAGAAGTTCTTCCTCCCTCGTCTGTTACAATTGCCGCGGCAATCTTCATGATCGGTTCCCAATCCGGATCAGTCATTTTGGTAATCAAAATTTCTCCCTTTTCGAATGATTCAATATTTTTGGCATCCAAAATGATCTTTGCCTTACCAACAGCAATTTTGCTGCCAACAGAAGCTCCGCTAACAAGCTTCATTCCGTCGCCGACTCTTACATAATCTTTGATCTTTGAAAAATCCCTGACTGCATGAACTGTTTCAGGTCTTGCTTGAATAATATAGAGCTTACCGTCTAATCCATCTTTAGCCCATTCAAGATCCATCGGAGTCCAACCACCCTTTTTCCTGCTGTAGTGACCCTCAACCTGCACTCCCCATCTTGCCAGCTTTAAAATTTCTTCATCCGAGAGAGTAAAAGAACTTTTTTCTTTATCTGTTGTTGTAATAACTTTAGTTGGTTTATCTTCACCGTAAATCATTTTCTTAAATTTTCTACCCAATTTCTTTTCGATGATGGGATTGAAATGTTTGAACAGAGATTTTCGTTTGTTTAAGTTTCTTTTAAAAACCAAGAATTCATCGGGTATAACTTCTCCCTGGACAATCATTTCTCCCAGTCCCCAAGAAGCATTGATCAAAACCACATCTTTAAAACCGGTTTCTGTATCCAGGGTAAACATGATCCCGGAGCAGCCTAAATCCGAACGGATCATTTTTTGTACACCGACTGATAAATAAACTTTGAGATGGTCAAATCCCTTGTCTACCCTGTAGGAAATTGCCCTGTTTGTAAAAAGTGAGGCCATGGCTTTTCTGATCGCCAGCATGATATCATCTTGCCCTCTGACGTTAAGATAAGTTTCGTGTTCACCGGCAAATGAAGCTTCCGGTAGATCTTCAGATGTAGCAGACGAACGAACTGCAAAATCAGCATTTTTACCATATTTTCTCTCGGCACTTTTAAAGGCTTCCCTAATCGCAGCTTTCAAATCTTCAGGGAACTCGGTGCTTTTGATTTTTTCCCGGATACTTTGGCCCCTATTTGCTAAATCTGCCAAGTTATGAGTATCCAGACCCTTTAGTTCACCTTTGATAAAATTATCTAAACCTGTTTTTGATAAGAAATATTTATAGGCAGTTGCTGTAACTACAAACCCGCCGGGGATGCTGATATCCGTACCTTTAAAACTTCTGATCATTTCCCCCAGAGAAGCATTTTTCCCGCCTACCTCAGAAATATCATCAATATTTATTTCCTCAAAAAGTTTTATGAAGCTTATGCTCATATTGTATTAGAACTTATTGTCTATATTTATTATAGCTTAAATCTTAGAGCGAAGTTCAAAATAATCATAAACAGCTTTTGACAACAAAGCAATTTTTTCTTGAGCGCCCGGAGGGTAATCACTTTCCGACAAGACCACTATCAAATAATCGCTGTAAATTGAGTAAACAATGCCGGCATCGTGTTTAAACCAACCTATATCTCCGGTTTTATGAGCAATTTTGATTTCATCGGGTAAATACTTAGGCAAACCATCATTTAACTTTTGGTTTTGCAATAATTCAATCATCTTGTCTGCAAACTTAAGACCAACTAACTGCCTTTTGTATAGCTTCTCGTAAAAAAGAGCAATATCAAAAGGGGTAGTCGTTGGAGAACCGCCATCAGTATCAACCAGTGATTCAACAAAACCGTTCTCTTTCAAGAAAGCTTCTATTGAAGATAATTTTATTTCCTCAATCAAAAGCAACGCCGCATAGTTATGGGAAATAGTAATCATTTGATTTGATGCTTGCGAAACAGACAAAGAGATGGAACCCGTTTGCAATTCAGCTTCCTCGGGTTCAATGCCAAATTTTTCATTCAGCACCTCAATATCCTCAGACAAAATTTTATCTTCTCTTAAGTCACCTTCTTTAATCTTTTGCAGCGCCGTCCCCATCACCCAAAGTTTATATAAACTTCCCGCTTCAAAAATTTGATGCTCATTTGATTGATAGCTCTCCCCGGTTTTAAAATTTTTAATCACTATCCCATATTTCCCCTTTGAGTCAGCCATTACATATTCCACTACACTTTTTAAAGAAGGTTTAGGTAATTGAATTTCTTCCTTTTTTAAAACACCTATTCCCAACAAAACAATAACTAATATCCATAAAAAAATAGATTTTTTCAATGACAATTGTCTCTCCGTTTCTCTTGTAAGCCAAAAAATTATCTGAATAATTCCAAAAGGGCTTCTCCTGCTTTTCCGCCCGGCCTAACCCGGTAAAGGAAAAACCTATTTACATCAAGGGCAAAAATACCGGGAATCGCCGTCACCGCAGATTTAAATCCTGCTCTTTTAACAACATCAATAATCTGATTATCAAAAGCCCCATAAGGATAAGCAAAAGAAACTACCTTAATACCAAAATTGCTTTCAAAGTATTTTTTACTTTGTTTTACTTCATACTCAACCCTTTCCAGGGGTAACCCGCTCAAATAAGTATGATCCATAGTATGCGCCCCGATTTCCACTAAACCGCTTTGCGCAATCTCTTTGAGTTGCCAGGAAGTTAAATTATTTGACCGATCCAGAAAATTTGGCACAATATATACTACTGCTTTAACTTGATATTTTTTTAGAATGGGAAATACATCCGTATAAAAATCCCTATAGCCGTCGTCAAAAGTTAAGATGACTGATTTTGGATCAATGCTTGCTTTATTATCTAAAGCATCGGCTAAATCAGCAGCTGTAATAAAAGAAAATCCTGCATCTTTTAGGGTCTTCACTTGTTGGTCAAAAATAAAAGGAACTATATTAAGTGATTTACGAATAGTATCTCC
Organism: Candidatus Daviesbacteria bacterium; assembly: GCA_028712705.1. Classification (GTDB taxonomy): domain Bacteria; phylum Patescibacteriota; class Microgenomatia; order Daviesbacterales; family UBA10151; genus UBA10151. Next base: position 9,119 of record JAQTPP010000015.1, on the reverse strand, counting down.
TTCATCTTTAACATATTCTACGTAATGATACATAAGTATCGGCACGCGGAAACTTTTTTGAGGTTTTATTTTTTTTATCGATTCTTTTACGCTTTCCGGTAATTCAACAAGCTCGGGGGTTGGTTTATTAAAATTTGTAATTTTTGGTAAAAATAACCAAATTGTTAAAAGTATCACCAGAGTCCCAATCAAAGAATAGTGAAGGTTTGAATATTTCCTTTTTTGTTTTTTCATATTCTATAATATAATATGTTAATCACAATAAATGAGCAATAATATTAAAAACCAAATTTCTTACTCTTCAACAGGAGTCAATTATAATGTCATGGACCCCTTAAAAAAATTGGCCCAAAAAACAGGCAAGCAAACTGCCCAAAATCTTATCAATTTTGGGATCAAAGAGGTTGAGATGAGCCGGGGGGAATCAGCCTATGTTTGGGAGGAAGAAAATTCATACAGAGCATTAGTTGTCGAAGGTCTGGGGACTAAAAACCTGGTAGCTGATGAGATGGCAAAAATCACCGGCAAAACTTATTACTACTCAATTGCCCAAGATACTGTAGCCATGATCGTCAATGACATTATAACAGTTGGCGCTCTTCCTCAAGTCTTAAATGCTTATTTTGCCTCAGGTGGACCAGATTGGTTTAAGGATACAAAACGCTCCAGCGCCTTAGTAGAAGGTTGGGCCAAAGCTTGTGAAATGGCGGGAGTTACATGGGGCGGAGGCGAAACCCCCAGCTTAAAAGGGATTATTAATCCGGAAACTTTGGACTTGGCCGGTGCTTGCATTGGCATTATTAAACCCAAAGAAAGATTAACGCTGGGAAATAAACTTCAAGATGGTGATGCCATTTTACTGATAGAAAGCAGCGGCATTCATGCAAATGGATTATCGCTGGCAAGGACTGTTGCTGATAAACTTCCGGAAAGGTATATGACAAAACTATCTGATGGCACATTATACGGCGACGCCTTACTCGCTCCTACATATATATATGTAAACTTGGTTAAAGATCTTTTTGACGGCGGAGTCGATATTCATTATATGGTAAATATCACAGGACACGGGTGGAGAAAATTAATGAGGGCAAACAAAGATCTTACTTATTTAATTACCCAAATCCCCCCAGTTGCCCCTTTATTCCAGTTCATCCAGGAAAAATCTGAAAACGGTGATGAAGATATGTATGGAAACTTTAATATGGGTGCCGGGTTTGCAATATATTTACCGGCGCAGCAAGTAGAAAAAGCCCGGGAAATAGCGAAACAATATAATTTAAAATCCTGGAATGCTGGAATAGTTCAGAGCGGTCCAAAACAGGTAGTAATAAGACAAGCTTCTTGCTTCGCAATAAAACCTAAAAATATTATCTTTGAAGCCGAAACTTTGGGTATCCGATAAATTACTTTCTATCGTCGTAGGTTCGATGAGCCTTGGGAATTAATTTTTCACTCATCGAATCACCATTATAAATACAATTTATAGCTTCTGCCAAAAGTTTAGCAACAGAAATTATTACAACTTTGGGATTTTCTAACATTTCTTTTCTAACCGGTACCGTATCTGTTACAAAAATTTTATCTATGTCAGCAGCTTTAATTTTTTCCGGCGCAGAGCCGGAAAAAAGCCCATGAGTGGCAGCTACTGATACACTTTTTGCCCCTCTTTCTTTAAAGAGTTTCGCAGCATCACATAATGTTCCGCCCGTATCAATCATATCATCAACAATTAATACATCTTTACCGCTAACCTCACCAATCATATCCAGAACCTTACTTTCGTTTCTTTTCATCACATCTCTCTCTTTAAAAACAATAGCAACGCCGTCGGCATCAAGAAGATCTGCATAAAATGTCGCTTTCGGAACCCCGCCTTTATCAGGAGATGCAACCACTAAATTTGACGCAAAATGTTTTTTTAACTCCGGCAGGAATGAATAACTGCTGTATAAATTATCCCAGGGAATTTCCACAAACCCGGGTTCCTGTTCGCTGTGGACGTCAATTGTTAAAATCCTGTCCGCACCTGCATATTCAATAAGTCTGGCAATAATTGATGCGGAAATTGGCACTCTCGGTCGATCTTTTCTATCCTGTCTTGAATATCCAAAATAAGGAATAATTGCGGTAACTTCAGAAGCAGATGATCTTTTGGCTGCATCTATTATTAAAAAAAGCTCCATGATGTTTGCATCAACCGGCGGACAAGTTGGTTGGATAATAAAAACATCGCGTTTTCGTAAATTTTCAGGGATGATAATTCTTTTTTCACCATCGGCAAAAACAGTCACAGTTTCATCCACATCTTTTCCTAAAATTTTAGCAATATTACGAGCCAGAGGTAAATTTGCAGTTCCTGTTAAAAGTATGAAACCATTACTATTTGGCATATTACTTTACTAAATTATACCACGTAAATTATTTTTAATCCGCTTATCTATATTCTTTACCATATCCGGGGTAAATTTTTCACCTGTTATTTTTTCATAAATTCCCATATAAAGTCTGCTCATTTTGGCAATAAAACTGGGGGGCATTTTAGGGATTTTTCCTTTGCCAGTATATCCATGCTCTTTAAACCAAATCCTAAGAGGTTCTTTGTCATAGCTTTCCGGCTCTTCTCCAAAGGAGAATCTTTTTTCATAAGTTTTTTTGACCCAGTATCTTGATGAGTCAGGTGTATGAAGTTCATCAACCAATATCAGCTTCCCCTCTTCATCCAAACCAAATTCATATTTGGTATCAACTAAAATTATACCGGCTTGATCACAAATCTTTTGTCCTCTTGCAAACAAAGCCAGAGCTGCAGTTTTCATCTGTTTCCATATCGCCGGTGTCACAATTTTTCTTTGTATGATATCTTTTTCGCTCAATCTTTCATCATGATGTCCTGATTTGGCTTTGGTTGTTGGAGTAATTATTGGTTGGGACAACTTTTGATTTTTCCGCAAACCTTCTGGAAATTTAATACCGTAAATTACTCTTTCTCCTTTTTCATAAGACCCCCAGATCGAAGTATCTGTCACACCTGTGATATAACCTCGAACGACCATTTCAATAGGGATAACCTTGCAGTTTTGAACAAGCATTACATTAGCATCGGGAACAGAAATTAAATGATTGGGAATAATATCAGCTGTTTTATTAAACCAAAATTCGGAAATCCGAGTGAGAACTTGTCCTTTAAACGGAATAAAACCTAACACTCGATCAAAAGCAGATTGCCGGTCAGTGGTAATGATCACTCTTTTGTCATCTAATTCATAACTGTCACGGACTTTACCGCTATATTTCTTCCCTAAATTCGGGATATCAACTGTTTTAAGTACATGAGTGATATTTTCTATAATTATTCTTTTAGCAACCATATCCTGCGTCATTGCGAGGAGCACTTCGACTTCGCTCAGTGTAAACTCCGCGACGTGGCAATCTTTTTCGCTTTTTCCTCCACATCCTCTGCCAATTTCTTTTTGTATGCCGCAATTTTCTCTTCCAAATTTTTATCAGAAGTTGCTAAAATTTGTACTGCTAAAAACCCAGCATTTTTGGCGCCATTAATAGCAACGGTTGCAACAGGCACTCCCGGCGGCATCTGCATAGTTGACAAAAGTGAATCTACCCCGTTTAATGTTCCGCTTTGTATTGGAACCCCAATTACCGGCAAAGGAAACTCTGCTGCTACAACCCCTGCCAAGTGCGCTGCCATTCCTGCGCCGGCAATTATAACTTTTACCCCTTCTGTTTTCGCTTTTTCTACCAACTCTTTAGTTCTCTGGGGTGAGCGATGAGCTGAAGAAATTGTCATCTCATACTCAACTCCAAACTCATCCAAAACTTTACCGGCATTACACATCACTTCTAAATCAGAATCCGATGCAGCAATAATAAGTACTTTCATGATATTATTTTCTTAATTTGTCCTGCTAACTCCAAAGCTTTTTCTTTTGCATTACCGATATGATTTTTAGCATTCAATATCTCTGTAACTTCTATTGGTTTTAAATATTGTCTTATGGAGGAATTTTCCGAAATCAAATCTTCCATCGGATTTGGATTACCGTCTTGGATAGATTCCCATGCCCTCATTGCAATCTCTCTTAAAATTTCATGCATTTTTTGTCTATCTGCACCCTTTTTAACAGCTTCAATAATAATCTCCTCGCTTGCTGAAAAAGGCCAGTAGGTTTCCAGGTTTTTGTTGATTTTGCTTTCATTAATAACCAGTCCTTCAATAATTTTTGCAGCTTGTGTTAACATTTCGTCAATTGCCAAAAACATTTCCGCGCTAACTACTCTTCTGTTAGCCGAATCATCTAAGGTCCGCTCCAACAAAGTCTGGGAGGCATTATCCCAAGATACCCGTGACAGAGCAGCTACCAGTCTTGCAAGTGAACAAATCTGCTCGGATTTTATCGGGTTTTTCTTAAAAGGCATGGCCGATGAACCAACTTGCAAACTACCAAAAGGCTCCTGCCATTCACCGAATCCGGGTGATTGCATCACTCTTAAATCAAAAGCAAATTTATTTAGAGACTGGGCAATAGATGCTAACAAATTCCCAATCCAAACTTCTATTTTTCGCGGAGCGGTTTGGTTGGTAATACTAGCCGCCTTAATTCCTAAATCGCCCATTACTTCATTTTCTAACTCATTCGCTCTACCTTCATCCAATAATTTTACGAAACTGGCTCCGGTCCCGACTGCCCCTTTTATCCCCTTGCTCTTTAAATTCTTTTTAACGAATTGTAAAAGTTCTAAATCCATTAACAAATCCTGTGCATAAAAAGCAAACCTGTATCCTAAAGTCGTAGGTTCAGCAGGTTGAAGATGCGTATACCCCATACAAGGTAGTTCCGCATATTTTTCAATTTTTTCTCCGAATACTTTTAGTAATTTCTGCAAATTATTTTCTATCAAATTCAAAGCTTCTGAAACCCTGATGGTTTCCGCATTATCGGAAATATCCATACTGGTGGCACCAAGGTGAATTTTTCCTCCGCCGACTTTAGCTTTTTCTGCAAATTCTCTAATTGCCGCAACAACATCATGATTAGTATCTTTCTCTATTTCCCAAATTCTTTTTATATCTATATTGTCCTGAGTATCTTCCAAATCTGTCAGTTCTTCTTTAGAAATCAAACCTTTTTTGTGTTCTGCCCGAGCGAGCACCACCCAAATTTTTCTCCAAAGTTTGTATTTATTTTCCTCAGAGAAAATTTGGCGCATTTTTTCACTACCGTAACGCCAGGAAAATGGGCTTTGATAATTTGTAAAATCACTATTCATAAGTGTCAGTGTCTAAATGCTCTCCTTCCTGAGAATACCATAGGGATTCCCGCTTCATTTGCCGCTTCAATTGACGCTTTGTCATTGACAGATCCGCCCTGCTCCAGAATTGCTCCGATGCCAAACTTTGCCGCCAACTCTACCGAGTCTTGAAACGGAAAAAAACTATCACTTATCAGCATACCACCTTTAGCAAAATCCTTGGCCTGCTCTAGCGCAATCCTTGTTGCACCAATCCTGGATGTTTGCCCGGAACCAATACCCCGCGTCATCGGGATATCCTTATCAATTACCAAAACTGCGTTAGATCGCACAGCTTTAACACATTTAAAACCAAATCTAATCTGTTCGAGCTGTTTTTGAGTTGGTTTTTTCTTAGTCACCACTTTCCAGTCTTTAAAACTTTCTTCAACATTATCATCAAAATCCTGCAAAAGCACAGATCCTCCAAAATATTTCAGATCCCATTTTTCGCTTCTTGTTTTTGGAATTTCGCCAAAAGTATAAACTCCCATACTTTTTCTAACCTTTTTTAAAAGTTCCAACGCATCGTCTGTTACAAAAGGAACTGCCACAATATCAATATTTTCTTCCCTCTCGTTTTTGAAAGTAGCTACATTTTTGGCTGCTTTTAAATCCATAGGTTTGTTTGTCACTATCACTCCGCCAAAAGCAGAAATAGGATCTGCTTCTATGGCAAAATATAGTGCTTCATTTCCATCTTTTCCTAAGGCAATTCCGCAAGGGCTTAAATGTTTTATCACACAAGCAGCAAATTCTTTAAACTGCCTGACAGTTTCTATACCTGTATAGATATCTCCGACATTTGTACCACTAAGTTCCCTGCCCCAAAGGTGTTTTAATTTTGACAAAGGAGAATTGGTTTTTGGCATTAAATATAAAGCTCCCTGCTGATGCGGATTTTCTCCGTAACGTAAGATATTTGTTTTCCTAAGAGGAATTGTCACCTCATAAGGAAATTTTTCGCCTTCGAAAAAATTACCAATTTGGCTATCATAAAATGAAAGATGATAAAAAGCTTTTGCAGCCAAGTCTTCTCTTAACTGCTTTGTGACTTTATTTTTTTGTAAGTTATCCAAAACCAATTCATAATCATCAGGACTGACCACCACTAAAACATTTGCATTATTTTTAGCAGCTGCCCGAATCATGGTCGGCCCTCCTACATCTATTGTTTCAATACCGGGCCTATCCTCAAATGGATAAAGGTTACAAACCACAATATCTATTTGCGGAACAACCAGTTCTTTTGCCTGTTTAACATGAGCGGGATTTTGCCGGTCAAATAATATACCGGACTCAATTTGAAAACTTATGGTTTTCATCCTGCCATCAAATGAATCTCTGGGGTTACCTGTTATCTCATCAATCGGTGTAACCTTTATTCCAGCTTTCTGTAAAACATCGTAAGTACCACCGGTTGAAATAATAACGTATCCTGTTTTCTCCAAAACCTTAGCCAAATCAACTATGCCGGTTTTGTCATAAACACTAATTAGTGCATACTTTTTATTAATCATGTCAAAATACTCTCCAGTTTTCCTTTTTCTATAGCCTCTTTAATTTCCATTGCAACTCGCTTTCCCATACTGATATTTTGTCCATACAAATATCCGCTGTAAGGAGTTGAGAATATCCCCGGACTGCCGGGCATTCTCGGAGAAACATCAAAAACAATAATTTCTTTTTTAGGAGGACCTGCTGTAATGACTGTTTGTAAACCAAACGGACCAATTACTCCAGGTGATACCAACTCCTTTGATGCTTCTACAAATCTTTCTCCCATATCAAATGCATCTTCAAGAAGCGATTCCAAAACAGTTACGGCAATATGCCCCGCTTCTTCGTATTTGATGTCGACTTTTTTAATCAACTCTTCTTCATAAATAGATGGTAACTTCGTTAAACCCTCTATATTAGTTTGCCTTCTGGTATCAGTTCCAATCAGCTCCAGTCGTTTGTTAGCCGGTGAATAAAAGAAATTAAAGTTCACTTGTACCCCCACAATAAATTCTTCTATTACTGCTGATTTTATTTGCTCCTCCGTAAACTTACCCAACCCCAAACCCTGAGCAACGCCTACTTTATATTCTTCATAAGACTGCACAAAGAAAAATGCCCGCTCAAATCCTCTCGTCTTTTCCAAGACTTTCACAATACAAAGCCTATCAATATCTTTTGGATCTTTAAATTGCTTTGGGTAGCGGATTTTTGCCTCATCCAGTAAATCATACTGATTAGGTTTTACGCCCCGCTCTTCTGCTTTTAGTAAAAACCTGTTGCTAAACATCGGCACTTTGAATTTTTTCTCAATTGCATTGTAATCATTGATGTAAACTTCAAAAGACCTGTGAGGAATAAATATGCAATTTCTTTTTAACAACTGCTTTTGAATTTCCGGTTTTAAAATGTCAACAAATTTTTCTAACTCAATTACCTCATCAACGCAACCGAGCGAAGCTCGTCCTGAGCTTGTCGAAGGACTACCATCCTGGCTTTTATAATATTTTGCATAAGTTTTATCCCTGCCTTTTTGCACAATTACCAAAGTCTTAAATCCTAAATCCTTTGCACCACGGCATACATCCAAAGCGGAGTGGGAACCTAATACAGCAATGGTGTATTGTTTATTCATCCAAAACCTCCTTTAGTCTATTCTGCTCTATAGCATTTTTTATCTCTCTTGCAATACGTCTTCCTGTTGACATTGGCTCTTCGTAATTTAAATACGTGTACGGGGAACCGTCAATAAAACAATTTGTTCCTGCCACAATTCGGGCAGAAATTTCGATTACATAAATCTCTTCTGTCGAGGTAATGATTGTCTCCAAACAAAATGGCCCAAAAAGCCCTTTTGCTGGCATCAATTTCTGAGATGTCTCAACCACCCTTTCTGCCATTGAGATCGCCTCGGGAAGTAGTGATTCTCTAATTGCCATAGGAATATTGGCAACTACTTCAAAAGACGGTTCTATATTTAAACCTCTTTGGTTCTTTGCAGGAATACGGCCTAGCGAGTCAACATTTGTTTCATATCGTTTGTCCAAACTCATCATCTCCACCTTTTTCGTTAAAGGCGAATAAAAAAAATGGAAATAAACAGGCACCCCGATAACATATTCCTGAACCATAAACTTCTGTTCGCTGAAACTAATTAATTTGGTACCAAACTCTTTTTGATTTCTGGCAGTGAAATAACCCTTGCCCCCTGCCGCCCCGTATGATTTAACGATAACCGGACGGTCTATTTTATCTCCTCTTTTGAAAAGATGAGGAACTTTTATTCTTGCTTTCTCCATCCACTTCCTTTGCATTTTGCGGTTTTCTTCCCAATCCAAAACTGCCTTATTGCCAAAATACAAAGTCTTCATCTTTTTATTATTGTCCATACCTAAATAGGCCACAAATGAACCATGCGGAATTACAATAGCATTTCTTTTTAGAAGTTCTTTTTCTAACTTAAGAAAATCGCTCCATCTATCAATTTCTAAAATCTCATCAATAAAATTACCGTAAGATTTATAAAGCGGAATTCTGTCTTTAGTGGAAACTACTGCAGTTTTAAAACCTTCATCTTTTGCCCCTTTGAGGATTTGCAGGGCGGAGTGAGAACCTAAAGTTGTAATTGTATAGTTTATGATTCCCATAGCTTATTATAACTAACATACACTAAAATTACAAATTTTTGTACTGGCACCCTAGATAGAGAACGGTTGTCCTCCTTCCTGTAATAGTGTTGTAACATATTCAAAAGGAGTTTTGTAGTGTATGGCTTGATGGAATCTGTGCTTGTTGTAATGACTGTTAAA
>JAQTPP010000014.1 GCA_028712705.1 Candidatus Daviesbacteria bacterium | reverse complement strand
TTAGATAGTTTAAAGTCTCTAACCTTAATCTCTACTGGGAGTATCTTGTAGACTCTCATGTAGCAGCCATTATATGAACCTTTAATTGTTAATTAAACCGTTCTGGATGTATCGGGGCCTAAGCAATGTCAAAACTCAAAACTATAACTCAAATCTAAAATGTTCTAAAGTTTTGAGATTTAAGATATAGATTTGCGATTTGAGATCTAAGATTTGAGATTATATTGAATCTTTCCCGATAATTATCCTGGCAGAAGCTGTCCCGTCTTTTAGTTCACCGGCAACTGATGCGATCTTAATAATATCTTTTAAATCTGCAACAACCAGTTCAACTTGACTCTCCAGCTCTTTTTTTACCAAAATTTGCGAAAGAGGGTAACTGTCTTTATCGGCATTTCCGGTTTTAACAACAAGATAGCCCAGAATTTGCACTTGATCGGCTATCTTCCTGGCTGCACCGGTCACGCCTGAACCGTTTAAGATTTCCAAACTCCAATCCGATCTATTAAGAACCGGTTGGCTCGTCGGAGCTGGCGTAGGCACAGGAGTAGAAGTTGTAGTAACCGGAGGAGACGGTTGGATAATACTGCGGACCGCAAAATATCCTCCAAAAAGCAACGCTGTCAAAACAACAATAATTATAAGTAATTTTTTGCCTGACTTTTTCTCTTGAGGTCTTTGTTCATACATCGGAGGATTATCCTTGTTCACTATGAAACTTCTTTTTATAGGTTCTGATTCTATCTTTTCAGGCTCCTTAATTTCTTCAGCCTGGTTTTCTGTTTCTGCCACTGACTGCTCTTCATCCATATAATTTAAGATTATATCCGATTATAAATTATCTACAAGGGCCAATTTCATAGCTTCTAAAAGATTCCTGGCATTTTGGGAGGATATAACATTGGAATAACCCAGTTTTTGCGCTTCTTTAATTCTTTTATCAATTTGGCGGACTGTCCTAAGTTCCCCCAACAAACCAACCTCCCCGATTAAAACCGTTTTCTCTCTAATTGGAATATCTTTCAGGGAAGAAACAATTGCCGTACAGATACTTAAGTCAGCGGCCGGCTCGGAAATTCTCAAACCCCCGGTCACATTGACATATATATCAGCATCAAACAGGGTCAAACCAAGTCTTTTTTGTAACACGGCCACCAAAAGCTGTAATCTGTTATTGTCTATACCATTCCCCACTCTTCTGGGAATAGGCAGACCGCTTTTTGTAACAAGGGCTTGGATTTCCAAAAGCAGAGGCCTCATCCCGCTTTGTATTGCCACAACTGCCGAACCGGGTGCATTTTGTTTGGTATTTAAAAATACTTTAGAAGGATTCGCAACCTCAATCATGCCTCCCTCAACCATCTCAAAAACCCCGACTTCATCAGTCGGCCCAAACCTGTTTTTGGTAGCCCGCAGTATCCTGAACATACTGGTCGGATCACCTTCCAGGGATAAAACCACATCTACAACATGTTCCAAAGTTTTTGGTCCGGCAATATTACCCTCTTTAGTCACATGGCCGACAAGGAAAATAGGAACATGAATGTCTTTTGCAAGCCTCTGGAACCGATGGGTGCACTCACGGACCTGGCCAACCGAACCTGCGATAGATTCCAGGTCTTCCGTTTCCAAAGTTTGAATCGAATCCACTATCACAAGGCTGGGCCTTGTGAGGCTAATAGCCTCAATAATATTGTCCACATCTATCTCGTTTAGAACAGCTAAGCCGGCATTGGGTTTTATCCTGTCAACTCTAATCTTAATCTGTCTGGCTGATTCTTCTCCGGCAATATACAAAACATTTGGCAGATTAAGCGCCAGTTGAGTCAAGAGTGTGCTTTTGCCTATCCCGGGATCACCCGATACTAAAACCAACGATCCGTTAACAATCCCCCCACCCAGACAACGATCAAACTCCTCCAGCTTTGTACTCACTCTTTTATAATCTGTCTTCTGAATCTTTGATAAATCTATTATTTCTACTTGTTTTCCGCTCTGCCTTGCTGATCGCTGACGGCTGACAGCTGATAGCTCTTCTATTTGCTCTACAAATGAATTCCAGCTGTCGCACTGAGGACATTTACCAAGGTATTGAGGCGCCTTGTAACCACACTGCTGGCAGATATAATAGGACCTGTTGGTCTTACTGATCATATTGGTCTCATTTATATATAAGTCCTGCTGTTGAAGTCACAAATGGGGCTAAATTAATCCTTCTTCTCCCTGCATCTACGCTATCAACCAAAAAATTCATACTTACTCCTACCTCGTATTTGTTATCAGCTTCCATTTTCGAAACCGGCAGGAAACCTTCTATATTGTCAAGTTTAACTGTTATACCGGCTTCCGAAACTGCTGTAACTTCTCCTTTAACGATCTCGTCAATCGGATAATCTTCGGCTAATTTTGCAAAAGGATCCTCTGTCAAATGTTTAATAGACAAATTCAACCTTCCCAGTTCCTCATCCAAACCCAAAACCAATATCTCAAGTTCCTGCCCTGCTGAGAATTGTTTAGTTAAATCATCTACTTTTTCCCAGGAAACATCTGAAATAAATACCAATCCCTCTACTCCCGAAACGTCAACAACCAATCCAAAAGGAAGCACCGCCACAATTTTACCTTTGACTTTTTGCTTAAGGCTAAAGTTTCTCAACTTTTTCAAAGCTTCCTCTGAAACTTGTCCGCGCTGCGAAAAAATTAATTTATTGTTGTCCTGATTAACCTCTATAACGGTTATTGTCAAATCTTGCCCGATTAAATTATCCATGCCTGCGCCTGATTTGGAAAGTAGTTCAAACCCAACTTGCGAGTTTGGCAAAAACCCCCGGACTCCCATTACTTCTACTATCAAACCGCCTTTGTTAATCTCAGTTACCTTCCCCTGTAGCTTACTTTTTTGATTTTGAGCCTGTATAAATTTAGACCAGTTTATTCCATGACCTCTAAAAGATGAAGTTGCGATTTTACTTTGCGGAGATGAGGATAAAACCACCTGACCATTTTCATTTTCCGGCATGTAAACATAAACTTTCAGCTTATCCCCTATTTTTAGGTCTAATTTAACTGAATCGGGAATATCGCGGCTGCCTATCACTCCTTCTGATTTAGAATCCAGATCCAAAGTGATTTCTTTACCGGTAATTGCTAAAACAGTGCCTTCTATTTCCTGTCCGCGGTGTAAAACTTTCAATTTTTGCACTTGAGAAGCCAAAAGCTCCTCCATAGTCACCATCCATGGTCACCTTACTTTCTTTAAAGATGAAAATATTATACTACAACCACTGCTATTTACCAACAGCCGGAGATCGGCGAGGAATAAAGACCCCATGACCAAATACCTGTTCCATCCACTTTCGAGCAATCCGAACCTCCATCTCTGGCTGGGCTAATCAGATTTTTCTGGCTTTGATAATCATTAGAACTAAATTCTGCTATACCATGATCTAATATTGTATAGTCAGCACCATTGGATCTATAAATGTAACAGCTTGCACTAGTGTCTTTATTCATTGAAGGATCTTGGGGAAAGACAGGCATATAGTTGGGAACAAAGCCGGGATAACCTGCGGGATTAGGAACAACTTGATCAGAAGCATAACCACCCCAGCTGCTGCATTCTGATCTCCATCCTGTATCTGTGCCCAAAGTCGCTACCGGATAAGTTTTATTAACCGAATAATAAACCTCTAGAGCAGTTTGAATGGCTTTTAAATCCTGGGTTCTTTTGGCTGCCCTGGCGCTTTTTTGGACACCGCTATATATAACCAGACCAACTGTGGATAAAATAGCAATAATTGAAATAACGATCAAGAGTTCAACCAGGGTAAAACCATTTTGACGGGCAGACATGATTTAAATATACCATATTCTCTACCCAAAAAAATCCCGGCAGTGAGGTATTTTCACATAACCTTGCGGATATATTATCGTTCCCGCTGAAGCGTTTGACGACTGAGTTCGAGATGGGATCAGGTCGGACCACTTCGCTCAAACCACCGAGGGTTGCATTATATGACAGATGCAACCAATAGGTCAAATAGGAGATTGCCGGAATGTTATCTGCCTCCTTCATAATCATACCTGTACATAGTCCTGCCTGCTTCATTTACCGTACCAACATATTTTATCATTTGATTTTGATCATCTCTCTTTTCTAAGCGAAATTCTATATTATAAGTATTATTGGCAAGCCTGAGATAGCAAAAATCAGGTCCGCCTGGAGACGAAGGTTCCAATGGATCATGAGGAAGATCTTTTATATGCGCAGGCACTAAACCGGTAATATAGATTGAGGTCCAACTGCTGCAGCAGACCCAATTCGGGTCGTTTGGATATTTCCCATTTATACTATTGTATGCTTCTAAAGCAATATTCAAATCACGAAGACTAGACAAACGGTAAGTATCCCTGCTTTTGCTTTGGACGCCACCATAAACAATCAAACCAATTGTAGACAAAATAGCAATGATGGAGACAGCTACCAGCAGTTCAACCATGGTAAAACCATGTTTATACCGGGTATAATCCAGATGGGCAAATTTACTCATACCCAAAATGTATCATATTACACCCTAAAATGTGAATACGGTCCGGCTTTACCGGAGAAGGCTCAACTGCCCAACTTCGCTCAAAGAGCTGTGTCGGGCAAAGCAAAAAAATCTCAACGTCAACCATTAGTATTGGTAGGCTAAATACCTTACAGCACTTACACCGCCAACCTATCAACCTGGTAGTCTACCAGGGGTCTAAAAGATACCTCATCTTGGGGTCTGCTTCGTGTTTAGATGCTTTCAGCACTTATCAGTTAGAAACGTAGCTACCCTGCGCTGCCACTGTAGTGACAACAGGCACACTAGAGGTTTCCTCATTTCGGTCCTCTCGTACTAGAAATAACTCCCCTCAAGTATCAAAACGCCCATACTGGATAGAGTCCGAGCTGTCTTACGACGCTCTGAACCCAGCTCGCGTACCGCTTTAACTGGCGAACAGCCAGACCCTTCCCACCTACTTCAGCAGGAGGATGCGATGAGCCGACATCGTACATAAATCCACATTTTCGTGTGGTGCAGACTATACCTTCATCCTCTTCTCTTTCATCTTCCATGAATGAAACGAGTAGGAGTCAGCGTTTTATCCCGATTAAATCGGGATCGGTTCGATGTAACATCGAACACAGTCGTTACAGGGTCATAACAGAAGGAAATTTGTATTTAAATTCTTCTAATACAAATTCTTTAACTAATTCAATAAATCTTTTAACGCTTCGCGTTCGAATTCTAGTTCGATAATAAAGTTTATCCCTATTTAAAGTTGCATCTATACCGAATTGATTCTTTAAAAAATTAATTAGTTTAAATTGCTCATTTTGACTGAATTGTTGGGTATTTAAATAGACCGAAGATCTACTTTTACTCCCATCATCCATAAACCAAACTGCTAAACTAAGTGGATCAAGTTTTAGATCATCTGGTATTACTTTTTTGCCATCTCTATAGAAGAGATTATAAAATGAAGTCAGAATTGGTAATTTTCGAGTTGCAAACCTATATGCTTCTCTATTACCATTTCCTTTTCTCCATTTAGGTGGCGTTGTAACCAGACCATCAAACTTGCTAAAGATCCAATCAACTAATGCTTTTTGAGCAAAACAGTGATTTATCTCTAAATGAGCATTCTTTTTCTTTCTCATTGTGCCATCTCCTAAAAGAGAGCCAATGAGAATGGACTTTTGTTCTTCTGTCAGACTTCCCACGGTATTGTCCATTAACTTCAGATTACCCGAAGGCAATCCGAAAGTCAATTACGGAGTTCACCGTTATGAGCTGAAAATTTTAAAAAGACTATTTTGATAACAAACTAATAGAATTACTTCTACCGCACCCCGATATATTAAGGTGCCGAACCTTGCCGTCCTTGTGGACTGTAGGGCAAGACTAGCCTGTTATCCCCGGGGTAACTTTTATCCGATAAGCCCTGACGCTCCCACGAACCATCAGGGGATCACTAAGACCTACTTTCGTATTAGCTCGACATGTACGTCTCGCTATTAAGCACACTCTATACCTTTACGCTTGATGCGCGATTTCCTTACGCGCTAAGTGTACCTTAGTACCCCTCCGTTACTTTTTTGGAGGGAACCGCCCCAGTTAAACTGCCCGCCAGACCTTGTCCCAAACCCTGTTTTTTTAAGGGTTAAGGTGAGACCTAAATTCAAAAAAGAGAGGTGTTTCATTGTTGCCGAAGCTCCCTCCTACACTACACAATTTTAAATTTAAATCAGGGTCAAGCTACAGTAAAGCTCCACGGGGTCTTTTTGTCCAAGTATGGGAAGGCCGCATCTTCACAGCCATTGCAATTTCGCCGGGTCTATCCTCAAGACAGTCGCTAAGTCGTTCAACCTTTCGTGCGGGTCTGAACTCACCAGACACAATGTTGTTACTACTCCTAATTGGAGCGGTTAGGACATTTCTGCCTAACTCCCTTAATCGCTTAAGGGTTCAGACTATATCATTTCCCGAAAACTCGGGTCTTGGCGTATAGTCGTTGAGGGTTCGTCTTAGATTCTTCATTCTATCCTTCATCTTTGTTAGTTTGCAAGGATATCTAGTCATAAAAATTTCAATAACTTTAAGTACATCAGATTTTTTACTAGTTTCCCAGTGATACAAACCATCATTTGTTCTTACATGAATGTTTCCGCAACTAAGAAAATCTCTAATCAATTCAATGATTTTTCGATCTTTCATTGCTACTGCGAAAAATGGTTGTAATCTTAAACCTGATTTCTTAAAGCCACATGATCCTTCAGCATCAATAATTCCTGCTAAAAAGAAACCTATTTCATCATCTTTAAAATGATTTAAATCTATAATTTCTTTAGCAAAACCATTTAGCTTAAGATCTTTTAAATCTTCACGACATTTTTCTATTACCTTTTCTCTATCCTGAACTTTGGAATTGTTACCAATTGCTGGTAAAACACTTCTTAAAAGTTCAAGTTTCCTTTTGGCTAAATCTCCAGTTATAACCGGATAGTTCTGGAAAAATTGAAAAATCTTTTCAACCTTCTTTTTGCCTCTAAACTTTAGGTTATATCCTCCTTTAATAGGGCTTATATTACCTAAATTTGAGGCTACTATCTGATTAATTTCTTTTAGAAGATTTAAATCTGTATTGGAAATAGTCAAATCTGGCATAAAGTAAAAACCTCTGCCTCTTTTGTCATTTGCTCGAATTACCGAGCAACTTAATTCTCCAACACAAAAACCAGTGTAATAGAAGAACTTAGAAACTAGCGACGTTTCCTGCTGATTGACTGCACCGATTACATTTTTAGTTGAAATAGGCATTAATTTAGTATTACCCAAACTAAACCCAAATGTCAACTAGTATCGGATTCTCAGTTATTCCAGCATATAGCCAAGTTTGCAAATATCAATTACTCGATATTGTCCCCTGTCTGAAGGGTATTCAAAATACCCTATAGCACGAGGAACTTCGCTACCATAGAACAGTTATAGTTACTGCTGCCGTTCACCAGATCTTAGGCCCCAGGCTCACTACGTTCAGTGCTTGCGCATGAACGTAGATCACTTGAGACAGTAAATTACTGGCACTGGGCAGGTGTCAGCCCCTATACATCATCTTTCGATTTAGCAGGGACCTGTGTTTTTGTTAAACAGTCGCTTAGCGTCTTTTGTTGTAAGTACGTTCAGTTTTCATGAACGTACCAGGACATCTCCCAAAGGTTACGTCCAGCTTTCGTTGCCGAGTTCCTTAAGGATAGTTCTCCCGATCGCCTTTGTATACTCAACTCGCCCACCTGTGTCGGTTTACGGTACGGTTAAAATTATTCTCTTACACGAGTATTTTCTTGGAAACAGAAAAATATCTTGTTACCTCATCGTAACTCGATTTTGTAGTCCGACAGATTACTCTATCGGACTAAGTCGAAATCTCGACTTGGAAGCGGATTTACCAACCTCCACTACCTTGTTACTTAACCCCGCCAATGGCGGGGAAGATTTTCCCACTTCGTCAACCCTTGAAAGCTCCTTCGACCCCGATAAATCGGGACTCAGGACTTGTCAGAATAACTCTAATACAGGAATTTTAACCTGTAATCCATCGGCTAATCCGCTTGTTGCGGGCTCACCTTAGGACCGATTAACCCCCGACCGATTAACGTTGTCGGGGAAACCTTGGGCATTCGGCGATAACGTTTCTCACGTTAATACGCTACTCATACCGGCATTCTCACTTCTATACAGTCCACCTCGCCTTACGGCGGGGATTCACTCCATATAGAACGCTCCTCTACCGCACGTTCAGTGCTTACGCATGAACGTACCCAAAGCTTCGGTAGCAAGTTTAGCCCCGATTAATTGTCGGCGCCTTCACCCGTAGTAGACCAGTGAGCTGTTACGCTATCTTTAAAAGGTGGCTGCTTCTAAGCCAACTTCCTGGCTGTCTAAGGATAAAGACTACCTTTAACACTTAACTTGCATTTAGGGACCTTAGCTGTTGGTCTGGGTTGTTTCCCTTGAGACCGCTCCGCTTAGCCGGATCGGACTGACTCTGAAGTTAACATTGCAGTATTCGGAGTTTGATTGAACCTGATCGATTGCTCGATCAGAATCCATCCAGTGCTCTACCCCTGCAATTAAAACTTTCAGGCTATACCTAGATATATTTCGAGGAGAACCAGCTATCTCCGAGTTCGTTAGGCATATCACCTCTAACCACATCTCATCCCAAGTTATTGATACAACAACGGGTTCGGACCTCCCCCCGCCTTTCGGCGGGGTTCACCCTGGACATGGATAGCTCACTCGGTTTCGGGTCTATCGCATCCTTATAAATCGGGCTATTAACCCTCGCTTTCACTACGCTTTCGCCACAGAATGGCTTAAGCAAAAAAGGATACGGTAACTCACCGGTTCATTCTTCAATAGGCACGCGGTTGTACTTCGATTGCTCTCAGCACTTCCACTGCTTGTCAACATACGGTTTCAGGTACTATTTCACTGAGCGTTTCGCTCTTCTTTTCACCTTTCCCTCACGGTACTAGTTCACTATCGGTCCGAAAGTATATTTAGCCTTAGCAAGTGGTCTTGCTAGCTTCACACAGGATTACACGTGTCCTGTGTTACTCAGGGATCGGATTGTGGTAGTTTAAATTTCGATTACGGGACTATCACCCTCTGTGGTGTCGCTTTCCAGCAACTTCTTCTATCCTCGCTACATCACGTATATCCGCCCTACAACCCTACGTTCAGTGCGCTTGCGCGCATGAACGTAGTTTAGGCTGTTCCCTTTTCGCTCGCCGCTACTTGGGGAATAAACTATTGTTCTCTTTTCCTGCGCTTACTTAGATGTTTCAGTTCGGCGCGTACCCTTCCCGACACTATGAATTCATGTCGGGATCCCCGCCGAGGCGGGGTGATTACTCTATTCGGAAATCTTCGGATCAAAGCTTTTTGGCAGCTCCCCGAAGCTTATCGCAGCCTAATACGTCCTTCATCGGTACTTTCGACCAAGGCATCCACCGTATGCATTATTGTTGAGTATTTTTTGGCTTGTAATCCCGCTTTTAGCGGGACAAATTGGCCTTCTTAATTTATCCGTATTCACATTTCAAAGTGCAAAGTTTTTTTGGGCGATTCTGAACCACCCATATCTGTTATTTAATCTTTACTGCCAGATCGCCCATCACGAGCTTTTAGCTCGTAATGGACTTTTTGACAGTTTTATTAAATAACAAGTATCGCTCGTCCAAAAAAGTCCAAAGATACCTGTGGACCCAACCAGATTCGAACTGGTGACCTCTTCATTGCAAATGAAGCGCTCTACCAACTGAGCCATGGGCCCAACCCGAATCACATGTATTTAGTTGTTAATTTAAGAGGGATACAACGCTGGAAATCTTCCCGCACCGGAAGATCCCAGGTGTGGGAGTTTATTTACTTGGTGCGTTGCTTCTCATTATGTGTGAATTAATCACCGTCGGTCAGTTTATCAAAAAAGGAGTTACTTTGTCAACCCGTAAGAACTAATATTAATTACTTGTTCTATTAGTCTATTTGAATAACCCCATTCATTATCATACCAGGCAAAGATTTTAACTAAATCTCCATCTACTACTTGAGTCAGTCCTAAATCTACAATTGAAGATTCGCTACGACCGACTATGTCAGCTGAAACTATTGGATCCTCAGTCACTGCTAAAATCCCTTTTACTTTTGGGGTCTTTGATGCTTCTTTTAAAGCTTGATTTACCTCCTCGACGGTAACTTTTTTCTTTAAAAGAAGCGTTATGTCTGAAATTGACCCGACAATAATCGGCACCCTGAGGGACATTCCGTCAAATAATCCCTTCAAAGCAGGGATTACTTCGGTTGTAGCAACTGCCGCACCTGTTGAGGTGGGAATCATATTCGCTGCAGCAGCCCTGGCTCTTCTTAAATCCTTATGCGGACCGTCTTGTAAATTCTGGTCATGAGTATAAGCATGGATTGTAGTCATATAGGCTTTTGCTATGCCAAATTTATTACTCATCACATCCACCACCGGAGCAATGCAATTGGTGGTGCAGGAGGCATTATTGATAAGTGTCTCCCCTTTATAATCCTGGGCATTCACCCCGATCAAAAGCGTTTTTACTCCCCCGCCTTTGGCCGGAGCAGACAAAACCACTTTTTTGGCACCGGCCAGAAGATGCTGCTTCATACCTTCGGCATCAGTAAATCTGCCTGTTGACTCAATCACCACATCTACGTTTAGATCTTTCCATGGTAACTTGGCTGGTTCTTTTTCTTGATATATTGTATAGGGCTTTTGATCTATTATGATATGGTTTTCATCTGATGAAACTTTGTGATTCCAGACTCCGTAAGCACTGTCATATTTTAAAAGGTGGGCTAAAACAGCCGGGGAAGTTAAATCATTTATACCAACAATTTCAATTCCGTCGCTATGTTTTTCTATAGCAACCTTAAAAGCGCTTCTTCCTATTCTTCCAAAACCATTAATGGCAACACGTAGCATAATCAAATATTACGACAAAGCTTCTATTGTTGGCAAGGTCCCATCTGTTAAAAATTTTAACATTGCCCCTCCACCGGTTGAAACAAAACCTTTCTGTTCAAACTTCTCCAGCAATCCTATTTTGCCTAAAAATCCCACAGTATCGCCGCCGCCTATTATTACTTCGGCCTTGCTCTCTAAAATTATTCTCGCCAATTCATATGTTCCCCTCGCGCTTCCAAAGTTTTCTTCTGTTTTATTTTGTAAATTCGGATCTTCGATCCGTCCTACCGGCCCGTTCCAGACTATCATCCGGCTTTGCCGGATAAGCCCGACCCAGGCTGAAATAGTTTGCGGGGCAATATCAAATCCATCCTCATTTAACATCCCAACCAACACATTTTTTGGCAAACTTAAATTCTCTGCTCTTATCTCACTAATCAGCTTGCCGCCTACCAAAATCGCATCTGCTTTTTGAGCTAATACCTTAATCACCGGCAATTTATCCGCAACTTTTGCTCCTCCCATGATGGCCACATATGGTTTTTTTGGATTTTCTCTTACAGCTTTCAACTTCTCCACCTCTTCTGCAAATCGCAACCCTGCAGCATGAGGCAAAATAGTCGGTAAAACAGTGGTGGAGGAAGCAGGTCTGTAAGAAGCAAATGCTTCATTAACAAACACATCACCCATATTTGCCAGTTCTTTAGCAAAACTTATATCCCCGGCTTCTTCTCTGGAATCAAACCTTAAATTTTCTAAAATCTTTAGCTTCTCACTCGTCAAGTGGGAATGTAAACCTTGATTGCTCAACCATTTCTTAATAGGTTCTACTGATAATTCTTTTACTATCTGGCCTTCGGGTCTGCCAATATGGCCCATGATAATTACTTGCAAAGCATGTTCTAAACATAAATGGATTGTTGGTAACCCAGCCCTTAACCTAAAATCCTCTGTCACCTGTCCATTTTCTATTGGAACATCTATATCTAAACGCAGTAAGACTTTTTTGCCGGAAATTAATTGCGGACTGATAATTTGCATCAAAACTATATTACCATACCTCTTTATTCATCAAAAAAATTCTGGCCTGTTTTTAGGGCTTGCAGATAAGAACGAGTTGTTTTAAAAAGAGGCTTTGGTAATTTATCAAATTCATACCATCGCCATCCTTCTATTTTTGCAGGTTCTAAGACTTTGGGGATACCTGATTTCCATTCCGCTGTCAGGCCAATATCAACATAGTGCTTGCCTTTGTACTTTTTAAGATTATAAAGGCGTAAAAATCTGACATTTTTAATCTTAATCCCTGCTTCTTCCAGGCATTCTCTTTTGGCGCATTCAATTATTGATTCCCCAAATTCCAAATGTCCGCCCGGAAAGGCATATTCTCCTGCCCCGTGCGAACCTGTTCTTTTACCAAGCAAGACTTTACCGTTTTTAAAAACTAACACTCCGATTCCAACTTTAGGTCTTTTCTTGCTTGCCATAGCTGCAGTATACCAAAAGTCCATTTGAGATGGTAAAATACTTGAAGTTCGGGCGCATAGCTCAGTGGTAGAGCGCTTATCTGATAAGTAAGAGGTCCTTGGTTCGATCCCAAGCGCGCCCACAAATTTCTCTTTTAGTTGGGCCTGGTGAGAGAGTAGCCATCTAGGGGTCTGCAAAACCTCGTACACCGGTGCAAATCCGGTCCAGGCCTCAGATTGTTCTCTTGACTTTTCGTATTTTATTTGGGTATAGTGATTATAATGCCAGCTATTTATCCGAGAAAGTATTACTTCAACGAAGCATTCTTTTTGAAATAGTCTCCGAAAATGGCATATGTTCTTGACTTTTGGTTTGCAGATGGCTATATGACGAGCGATAAATCATATAGAGTGTCATTTTCTTCTATAGACCTAGCAAAGATTCTTGTGATAAACCCATAATTTATTAATACCAAAAGAGTGGTGGGGATAGTGATCATTCCAAATTGACTGTATGGAATAGCGCGCTATCACGCTTTTTGCCTGCCATTCAACAGGCGCTTGGTCCGCCGTGAGGCGGACCTGGATCAAATCCGCGCTTTACTCTCTCCTGTACCAGACGGTACGGGATGCGAGAATCATCAGATTTGAACAAAACTCCAGAAAGGAGGTGATCCATCCCCAGCTTCGGCTAGGGATACCTTGTTCATGTTACTCCCACTGTTTCCAGGGGCATGGACTATATCTTCATCCAAGATCTAGAAACTAGATACTGGAAAATGGAAGCTTGTAAAAGAATCTGGAAATTGGAGGCTAGAAAGTTTTCCAATTCTGGATAAGCTTATTTAACTTCCGACCGACAACTTGATATTTACTAATCAAATTATCTGCAAATTCTTTAGGCCAGAAATTTAAATCTCTAGCCAAACTAATATGTACTTCCATTTCATTTGCTGATCCGATTGCAATTGTTAAATGCTTCATGAATTCCTTCGATGAAACACGCTTTGCATATCCTTCGGCAATATTGGCTGGAATAGATTTTGAAGCTCTCCTTAGTTGAGAAACTAAATCGAATTTCTCAAACTCAGGTAATTTTAGAATCGCTTTATTGACATTAACTGCCAAATCATATGATTCCTGATAAACTTGAAGATCTCGAAAACTTTGAATCATACTTTAAATGTATTCCTTCTAGTCTCAAGCTTCAAGTATCTTCTACCAGCTTCTAGTACCCATCTTCCAGCATCCATTCTTGGCGTCAACGTGTAGTCTCTACGGGGTCACTTACGACTTCCCTCGGTATTCTCCCTTAATTTAAGATTAACCCAAAGTTAATGCGAAAATCAAGTTGGAGTTCACCGATACAGTTGAATTTTTCTATCCCTTTACAGAGATAGGTCGCAACGGATGCAGAATGCATCGACGACTTAAGCTTCATCGCTGGTTTCACCTTCCCCCGCCTAATGGCGGGGTTCGGGTGCCCCCAACTTTGCTGCCTTGACGGATTGGAATAGCTTAAAGTTGCTTTCCGTTCCCACTTAGCGAGCCGATTTCCGGCACTAAGCGAGCCGAAATGTTTTTTCTTAACTCATTATGAAGTGTATTCATAGTAAGTTTTAACTGCCAAACTCCTTCTAACTCCTCTTTTGTCAACTTACGTATATCCTGACGATTTTTAACAATCTCAGCAATACGGGTAAATCTTTCAAAAGATTTTTTCTTGACACCTTGTAGTTGATGCTTCCTGAAAAAAGGAATAATCACATTCTGGATGTCATCCTGTTTGGTAACTTCATAAACAAAAGTCATTTTCTTTTTGTCATTTCCTTGAAATTTTCGATATACATAACCAATTTTGAAAAAATCAAAAACTTTATCTAAAAGCTCTTTGTTGTCAAAACGTTGTGTAATGAAATATCGAAGGACTATCCGGCAATCTGTTCTGATTTGAACCAGAAAACAACCTTCGCCATCTGTTAGACCAACAATATAATCTGCAGTTAACATTTCGTAGATTCCTTCGGTATTTATTTGGGTATAATTCTAGAATAAACTGAATTTTATCCCCTGTCAATACCTACTATGAATCTGCTGACTTCCTAATAAGCTAAGCTTGCGAGCTTACGCTCTTAAGCAATTACTTTCTTCCTATTAGGATCTCCATGGGTTACATAAATAACTTTTCCAAACATTCCTCTAATACTTTCTACTACTTAAATGTTAGATTTCTCTCAAACCGCCCGGCCGAGATCATCTATTAGAAAGCTTATTTCAATGAGGACTGTCTTTTGCCTCAGGCCCTCCGAACCAATAAATTACTCTACTGGATCTGCCCAATTTTTTTGGCTACTATATTTTATAATTATAAGATATAGGTTGGATTTTAACCAACTAGTTAATTATGCTGCCATGCGCGATTTATATAGCATTATATTAAATACTATAGGCGGTGTGTACAAGACCCGAGAACGTATTCACCGCGGCACGCTGATCCGCGATTACTAGCAATTCCGACTTCATGGGGTCGGGTTGCAGACCCCAATCTGAACTGAGGCGAAATTTCAGAGATTAGCTTGCTATTGCTAGCTTGCAACTCGTTGTTTTTCGCCATTGTAGTGTGTTTGTAGCCCAGGGTGTAAGAACCGTGCTGACTTGACGTCATCCTCGCCTTCCTTCCCGCCATAAGGCGGGACTGTTCCGCATGAATTATTTAACATACGGTGAGGGTTGCGCTCGTTTCATCACTTAAGATAACAGCTCACGCCACGAGCTGACGACAGCCATGCAGTATCTGTGCTAACCTTCTTGCGAATTTCTCCTGTTTCCAGGAAATAGGACGCTAGCATGTCAAACCCTGGTGAGGTTTTTCGTTTCGTATCGAATTAAACAACACGCTCCACTGCTTGTGCGGGTCCCCGTCAATTCCTTTGAGTTTTAAGCTTGCGCTCGTACTCCCCAGGTGCTCTGTTTAACGCGTTAGCTGCGACAGTCAGGCAAAACCCGACTATCTAACAGAGATAGTTTACGGCTGGGACTACACAGGTCTCTAATCTGTTTCGCTCCCCCAGCTTTCGTGCCTCAGCGTCATGGGTTGGCTAGGTGCCTGCCTACGCCTTCGGTGTTCCCGATGATATCAACGCATTTCACTGCTACACCATCGGTTCCAGCACCCTCTCCAACCATCAAGATCCGCCATATTTTGTCCAAATCCCTAATTGAGTTAGGGCATTTCAAACAAAATGCACGGATCAGCCTACGCAACTCTTTACACCCAATAAATCCGGATAACGTTTGCACTCTACGCATTACCGAGGCTTCTGGCACGTAGTTAGCAAGTGCTTATTCTTCTGGTACCGTCATAATCTTCCCAGATAAAAGGAGTTTACAACCCGAGGGCCTTCATCCTCCACGCGGCGTCGCTCGATCAGACTTTCGTCCATTGTCGAATATTCCCGGTTGCTGCCATCCGTAGATGTACGGGCCGTGTCGCAGTCCCGTTGTGGCTGACCGACCTCTCAGTCCAGCTACCCGTCGTCGCCTTGGTAGGCCATTACCCCACCAACTAGCTGATAGGACGCAGGTTCATCTGGAAGCGCCTTGCGGCTTTAGTCCGCCAAAGGCGGACCACATGGGAGATTACCCCGACTTTCGCCGAGCTATATCCCACTTCCAGGCAGATTCCCACGCATTACTCACCCGTCCACCGGTAGTACGTTCAGTGCTTGCGCATGAACGTACCCCCTTGATTTGCATGCCTAAGGCACGCCGCCAACGTTCATCCTGAGCCAGGATCAAACTCTCAAAAAAAGAATTGACAAAAAACTTGTCAAAAATTAACCCACCACTCTTCCGGTATTAAAGCATTAAAAAACCCCGAACCTTCGGGGCTTATCTTTAACCGAAGAGTAGTATAAAAAAATCTTCGGTTGTTAATGTGCTATAGAGTAGTATCTTGTTTGACTTTCTCCTTTATCATCCGCCGAAATCCGCCAGAGGCGGACGAAGGAGGACTATTTTGTATTCTAACTCCATCTATTTACTTCTGTCAACCCTGGAAAACTTTAGCCAAGGCAGGATAATCTTGCAAACTGGTTTCCTCTTTTACTCCGCCCTCTGTCCACCCTAGGGGTGGAGTTGTATTGGCACCCCAGGATTCTGCCGGTATAATATTTCTTTTTTTCACTACTCTTCTATATACTTCTACATAAACCGGACCTTCATTGACAATTCCCGTTAGTGGCCCTTCAAGTCTTGGACCAAAATCAGAGATTCGCCCCAAAGACGTCACACCTCTACCTGCTGCAGAAGCTACGCTTGCTACTCCCGATCCAATTATTTCAATACCTATATATGACTTTCTATTGTTTCAATATAACAATTTTGTCCCTTGACTGCTTGATATAAAACTGTTATAATCCTGACGAAAATGGCTATAAAACAGTGGTACAATTTTAAAGAAGCAGAACTTGGCCCAAGTTTCGCCCAGGACAAATTAAAAGAATTTAAGTCTCTGATTGATGCTGGCATTTCTTTTGTGGTCCTGTCTATGCCAGGAGTTGGTGTGTCCTATTTTTTAAAATACCTGGCAATGCAAAATTTTGCCCATTTTATCCATGTGGATTTATATAACCTGCCAACCCTTTCGCAACATGAGTTTTACAAATTACTGCTTTCAGAATTGGGCGGTAAACCCGGTTCGAAAACTGATGACCAGTTATTGTTGGAAGTAAAAAAAGCTATTGCTGCTCTTGCCCAAAAGAAAGAAAAAGTTGTGATTATTTTTAGCAGATTTGATCAACTTAAAAGTCAATTCGACTGGAATTTCCTGTCGAATATCCAATCTTTATCAACTGTAGTACCTGATAAAGTCGTCTTAATCTTTACTTCTGTCAAGCCTATGTCTGAGATAGTACCTGCTGAAACACTTGCCGGAGGGAACTTAAATTTTTACTCAGAAATTCTATATTTCAAACCATATTCAAAAAATGATCTAAAAGAACTGCTCAAAATTGAGCCTTCAAGACCGGTTTCAAAAGAAACTCTGGAGCAGTTACTAAACTTATCAGGCAGTCATAACCAGCTTTTGCATATCCTGTTAAGTTCTCAAAAGAAACAGTTTTTACTGGATCAGTTTGTAAAAATGCAGATGAAAGAGCTTGTGAATTATTTGGATTACCATCAAAGAAAACAGATTCAAAAAATAGCCCTGGCTAAAAAGATTGAGATTGAGGAAGTAGATGAATACCTGCTGGGTGTGGGAATGGCGATAGAACAATCCACCTCCGAGGTGAAGAAAACGCGATTACACTTCGGAGGTGTAAAGTTCGAGCTTTTTACTCCCCTGCTCTCGGAATATATCAAAACCAATCTGCCGGTTAAACTGCCTGTCAAAGAGGCAAAACTTTTTAAATTACTGCATTCTAATATAGGCAGGACTGTGACAAAAGATGAGATCTTCGCTGTTGTTTGGGAAAGTCAGGAGGAAGGTGCCACAGACTGGGCCTTGGACGCCTTAATTTATAGACTCAGGAACCACCCATTTATGAAAGCTCATGGCTACATTATTGAAAGCCAGAAAAAAGTAGGGTATACTTTAATTCAGACTTAACTATGACATATTTTGTCATAGTAACGTGTAATAAGTAGCCCTCCCTTTACCTTTCCTTTCAATTAATCCCAAATCAATTAGTTTCTTAAAATCCTGTGTTCTGGTAGCTTTGGCCCTATTTACCAACTTGGCGTAAATCTGATTTGTGATAAAACCCTTCCCTCTTATAAATTTAAGCATTTTAAAGTGATATGGCCTAAGCTGTGTTTTGGGATTTATGGCAACTTCTGGTAGTAACTTTTTGATCCTCAGCAACTCATCAATTATACCTTCGGTAAAGTACTCCAGCCAGGGAGTAAAGTCTATAGAAACTAAATCGTAATAGTTACCAAATTCACCAACTGTTTGAAAGTAACGGGTAACATTTTGGTTGTAATAATTTTCAAAGCTAAACAAATTGAAGGTATTTAAACCCATTTCAGCCAGTAAAACTTTAGTTGCCAATCTGGCAGTTCTACCGTTACCATCGGTAAAAGGATGTATTAAAACCATTTGCTTATGAAAAATGCCTGCCAAAATTAAAGAATCGATCTTGTTTCTGTTACTGTTTACAAACTCAATTAAATCACTCACCAGCGGTTCAACGTCCTTGACCTCAGGCGGTAAATATTTACTTTGCCTGGTTCCAGGGTCATTTACTACAACCGGCTTTTGTCTGAAATAACCTGACTCAAAAATTGGTAAAAGCCCCTCAGTAACCTGTTTTTGAATTTTAAGTATCAGATTAACAGATAATTTGGTTTTACCCTCTTCCAGTTGTTTATTAAGATCGTTAAGCGCTTGATTATAGTTTAATACTTCTTTCTCACTATCTCTGATAAATTGAGGTTTAGATTTAAGAATCTTTTTTACTTCTGTTAAGGGCAAAGGGTTTCCTTCAATGCTGGTTGAAGCATAAGTGGAGACTGCCTTAGCCTCTCTTTCAAGCTCCAGTAATACCACATTGGGAAATCTTCTGTTATTTAGTTCGCTAACCAAAGTATTGATACGTTTGATATTAGCCAAGAGATGATCGGTAATAGTGTATTTAGGAAAAAACATATAGAGTCGTATTATAGCCGATTAGTAGTCGATTTACCAGGTCGGCGAAGCCATAAAAAGGTAGGCTATACTCTAATCCAGACTTAACTATTCTTGCTTTCGCAACGATTAACTCAAAGGGGGTCTATTTTTAATATCTGCTACTTCTTGAGCCAGTCTATCTTCAATAATTTTATGTAAACCCGGAATTTTTGAAGCAAAATCTTGAATTTTATCTGTCATCTCTACGCTGCCTGGCTCTAAATTTTCTATCTGACTAAATTGCTCTTTATCCAAAGCCCCTATAACTATCTCGGTAATAACTTTATATAAATGATCACGGATACTGTCTGTCGTCTGCTTCTTTCTATCCGGTGATAAATTCACAAAAACAGATGAGTTAATACAATCTGACACCAAACCTTCGATATATTCATTAATCTGTTGATCTGCTTGATCCATAAATTATTTGAGTTTATTTTTTAACCATAGCCAAAACGGCATTTTTAATTGTATCATCTATCTTAATTGGAAACCCTACT
This sequence comes from Candidatus Daviesbacteria bacterium, assembly GCA_028712705.1. Lineage (GTDB taxonomy): Bacteria > Patescibacteriota > Microgenomatia > Daviesbacterales > UBA10151 > UBA10151. The sequence continues at coordinate 6,532 of JAQTPP010000014.1, read as the reverse complement.
GGGAGAGCGCGATGATCAATAGACCCTGGTATACCCCAGGAAGGCACACTAATACCGTTTTGCTGACAGATGATTTTATCAAGCTCCATAATCTGTTGAGGCGAAGGAGTCTCACCTAAAACATCTTTTAAGATCTTCGTTGAAACTTCCCATGGGTTTGATCCAACCTCAAGAGGAATAAAGCCTCCCAATGAATTTAATACCTCGGTAGCATGCGCCTCGATTGCGACTGCCGAAGTATCGGCCAGCTGATCAATGTGACCTTCAAAAACCTTAGCCAAAGCGTTAATTTGTTCAGATGAAAATTGATGACCTCCAATTTCTACCACTTTCCCTTTTGCGGCTGCTTCTCGTAGAGTTTGCACTATTGAATGTTGACTGTCAGCCGGAATTTCCAGCCTAACCGTCTCTTCAGCTTGTAATACTTCATCAAGCGTTCCTTTGGCGCTTTCAAGTAATTGGTCATGAGACTTTTCCAAAACTTGCCCATATTGGTCATGGCCACTGGAAACTGCCTCAGCTAGGCTGTCTGAATGTTGTGCTGCAGCATCGGTAAAAACATCGTTGGCTTGTGCTTCTGCCGCCTGTTGTACAGCATATCTTACCTGTTCAAATTGTTCAGCCGACAGTTGACTTGGATCCATTCCATGGGCCAATATAGCTTCTAGCGTAACATTATCAATATCCCCAAGATGCTCACCCACAGCAGCTGCAGTCTCTTTCCTTAAACCATCTACTACCTCTTCCGGAGATAGATTGACATCATGAATTTGTGAAGCCGCATCAGCCAAAATATCTGGAGGATTAGAGGTAACCCCTTCGACTGCACCACCAGGTAACGGAGCAGTCCATTCGTCGATTTTTCCAATTAAATCTCCAGTTGTCTGATTAATTGCCTGGCCTGCCCTACCCAAAGCATTTCCCGCTCCTGCTGCACCGGGAATATTTTTTCTGGCTGTCTCTTTTGCTTCCCCTAAAATATTTTCGCCTGCCCTGCCTGTTTCCCCAAGAGTATCACCTATGTTCTTGCCAGCCTCACCAGCCGTGCTTCCGATAGTCTCTCCAGCGCTTCCGGCTGCATCCCCTACTGTCTTGCCAATATTTCCAGCTACTTCACCACCGGCACGACCAATTCCTCCCATTGTATCACCAACACCCCGGCCGATATTTCCCGGCAATTCTTTAAGCCAATCCAATTGACCGGCCTCCCACATTTCGCTTACAACCTCGGCAACAGCTCCACCTAAAGCTCCGAAGGCTGCTCCTTTGAGCCCTGCCTTAACAATTACCACCCTGTCTGTCGGCTGAAATCTTCCTATAATACTTCTTTTCTGACGAGCTAGCTCTCGTGCCTCTTCACTGCTGCCGCCACCGGTTTCCAAATCCCGTATTCGTTGCTTAATTCCAGCATTATGTTCAGCTACTTCTTTCCAGCTTCTCCGTGCTTGCTTAACATATTCTCTTCCGGCTCCCACGACAAACCCGGCTGTCCCTCCTACCGCAATCCTTCCTACAACTCCTGTAGCAGCACCTACCCATATCTGCGTCAATAGCTCCCTTGCTACTGCCTTAGCGCCAATACTTGCTGCCATTCCTGCTCCGAATTCGGCTGCGTGTCCTACGTTACTTCCCACAAAATCAAGGACTGGCCTACCAAAAACCTGAAGTCTCTGTAGTCGTGCTCCTAATTTATCAACATTGCTTGAAGACCCTCCTTCATGAAGTAAGTCCTCTCCAGTCGACCCCCTACTTTCCATAATTATATTTCCTCTTTATTTTAAGGATAGCAGCAAATTAGAAAAATTCTGTAAATAGATGTCGTAAAGACGCCAAGAAGGCGAAACTAAGTAATAGCGGTATAAAGCACTATCCCCAAAGATACCATGACATTTAAAGAAATATTTACCCCGAACATGGGGATTTCTACAATTCCGTCTGCCATCTTAAGCACCTCTTTTGAAACTCCGTAAGTCTCGTTTCCTACTACCAAACAGATAGGTAGTTTATAATCAAACTTATCAAAGGTTAAATCATAACTCTTTAACAACTCTGCCTAAAAATCTTTCATTTCCTTTAAGCACATTTATATCTACTCCTTCAATAGGATGAGAACTCATTCCTACCACTTTTACTTCTGGAGTAGTTGAGCGTATAGCTGCCAGTAAAATTTCACCATCCTGACCGCCGCTATTTCCTGAATTCATATTTCCATCGATAACAGCTACCTGTATACCTTTATCCCTAAATTTTTTCACCTCTTCTATAGCTTCCGATAAAGTTGAGGCTGTTAATACTACACTGTGCCCGACTTGCTCTAGCTTCCGTCTAATAGTTTCTTGCCAACGCTCAACATCTTCTGCAATAAAAACCTTTGCATTTTCCGGTGCCATAATTTAATTCTATCAAAAAATGTCTGGATTGTTGCACGAAAGCTGTATAATACATCACATCTTAGATAATTTTAAAAGTATGGTTATAGAAACAAAGACCAGATACATACCTACAGATTCTATAGAACCCTCGCGCTTGATGTGTTCGGGCAATGTGGAAATTACTCAATCACCAGAAATCTGGCAACAGCTATCCAATCAATATGGAGTACCAGTTGGTGAGATCCTATACATTGATCTTAACAGAAGTGGTATCCGATTGCCTAATAACGAAGTAAGAGTTAATTACCGAGCAAGGTTTATTGCCACAGTAGATCCAGAAGAAAATACTCGTACTTGGTTTGCCCTACCGGTACGTGGCGAGGGTGATACTTATTTTTCAACAAGTGATGGACACTTAAGATTTCAAGATCAGGTTCTTGCCAACACTGGACAAATCTATCTTGATACTTGCGACGTTAGTTATCAACGAGGACCTAGGTTGTTAAATTTAAATAGCAGAAGTCGTGGAAATTGCGGTGGCTGTACTGCTTGTGTTCATAACTACAAAGACTTTTATGATGTAACCGTTTTAAGAGACCAACAAAAACTTATGACAAGAAATGACATTGAGGCTTTTTTCGACCAAAAAGAAGCAACTGGTTTGGATATTGCATCATTACAACAGATAGCAGTAGTAACCGGTTTATTTGGCAGAGAAGCAGCAGTTGTCAAACATATGAGAATGATTACGGAAACAGTTAGACCAAGGGGTTTTGCAGGAGAACTCATGTATTTTGGATGTGAAGTTAACAGCGAGGAAGCTTTAAGACAGTTATCCCAACTAGGCAAATTCGCGCTTGTTTATGCCATTGACAACTTCACCAAAAGAGCAGAATTACTAGCAAAAAGGAAGTCATCAATAAGCATCGATACGGCCAGAGATACACTAAATAAAGCACGCAAATACGGTATAGCTACAACTTTCGCATACATTGCAGGAATCGATAGCCTATCGGCAATGGAACAAGGGTTCAATACCTTAAGAGATTCAATTAGCAGATTTCCGGTAGTGAATATTTTTCAGGTGCAAACTCCCGGACAATTATCAGCAATGGAAGCGGCAGCCAAGAAACTGGAATATTATGTTAAAGCAAGAAGAAGTATTGAAGGTATACTCGCTCAGACTGGATTAAAACCAAGAAGATGGGAAAATTACCGCCCATTATGGTATACACTATATAATGATCAACCACTACCTGCTAATACATTCGGTGACTGAATTCGTATAACATTTATATGTTAACTCTTCACAAATATAGTAATTCTTTTGCTAGAATTTTCCAAAAAGAAAAACAAAAACTACAAAGGATACTGGGTAATCAGTGCATGATTGAGCATATTGGGAGTACTGCCATTCCGGGAACAGACGGCAAAGGCGTAATAGACATTACGCTGGTATTTAATAATAAAAATGAAATCGACACAGCTATAAAACTATTGGTAAAAAAAGGTTATCATTTATCAAAGAAGAATATCGATAGAAATGATCAGGTTTTTTTTATATCCTCTGCTGGAACAAGAGAAAGCATTTTAGGCGATATCCACTTTCATCTTACCACCAAAGAGAATAAGTCATATAAAAACGCCTCAGTATTCCGGGATTATTTAATCGACCACCCAACAGAAAAACAACAATATATTGATTTGAAATATCAAATCTTAAAAATGGTTAATGGAAACAGAATAAAATATACTAAAATGAAGAGTGAATTTATTAAAAAAATAATCAATCTGGCAAAAAAATAATGACGTCTTTGATTACATGCATCAGTGGGATATATTTCTATCACAGGAAAGATAGGGGTCCAATTTATTGAGCTTAGGGGTTTTGTTATCTTTCTTTAGATCGACGCGTATTTAAACTAATTTCATTAGTGACCTCATGGGTATCAAGAGTGTGTATAAATGTTAAAATATCGGATTCTGATGTTATTTGAATCACGCGTTCTCCCTCTAAAGGATTTTCCCATATTCTAAGTTTTTGCTCGAAATCATCGGATCCCCTATCGCTTCTCCTATGAGTAGCTTTGTTTTCTTGCCTTCGTTTTCTAATCTCATCGAGAGGTGTATTAACGTAAACTACGATGCTTTGTGCGTCGAAACAATCTCCAATTGCAACGAGCTCTTCCCGGTATTTTCTTAAAGGATTTGTACTATCCCAAACTACATTTTTCCCTTCCTGCAAGTTTTTCTGTAAAGATGACAGCGCAATTTGCTTAACTTGATCCCAAGCTTCAGATTGAGAAGATAAATCACCTCCAACTTTTTGCCTCAGTTCCTCATATATTGCATCAAAACTTATAATCGTTACTGGTAGATGTTCTGCAATTTTTTGTGCTAAATATGTTTTACCCGAGAAGGATAAACCACATAAAATAAATAATTTTCCCATTATAGAACACTTTATCCTAAGTCAATTTACGAAGATTAAGGATTAAGTTTTCTCAATTACTTTATAAAGCACTATCCCTAAAGATACCATGACATTTAAAGAAATATTTACTCCAAACATGGGGATTTCCACTATGGCATCTACCATCTCAAGAACCTCTTTTGATACTCCATGAGTCTCATTTCCTACAATCAAACAGATTGGCAGTTTATAATCAAACTTATCATATTGAACACTTTTTGTACTCTGTTCTATGGCTACAATTTGTATATCGTTTATCGTTAATCGTATATCGTTTATTGCTTCAATAGCCGACTCTTTATAACTCCACTCCACCCACTCCGTGGTATTTATAGAAGCCTTTTTAATCCGGTGATTGGGCGGTATCTCTGTCCCTCCGCAAAGATAGATTTTCTTGGCAGCTACCGCATCTGCCAGCCGGAAAATGGAACCAATGTTGTAGGTATCCAAAACATTATCTAAAACAATATAGATTTCTTGCTTTTTAACTATACCCTGTACCCTATCCCCTATACCCTTCCTTAGCTGGGATGCATTCAGTTTAATCATGGACTATATTTTAACACCAACTTTGAATTTAGAGATTATTTGCGAGAGTAATTTTGGAGAAAAGACCTTTTAAAGAGTTTAAAAAGTTGCTGGTATAAGCCAAAATTGGTTGATTTTGGGTATTAGGGTTTTGAGCTAGATTTTGAGGAGTAGAGTTTTGAGCATAAGCACCAATCCATGTCCACTCCCAATAGATGTTTGTAGATTTTCGATTAGGGGAACCCATGGAATCTTCATCATAAGGAAGAGCCGTGGCAGCGATATTAGCACGGCTGCCAAAACCACGATAAGAGAACTCCTCTCCCCAGTAATTCATGCATGGTTCATTGTCGCCGGCGAGATTATAGCTGAGCAGTTGATCTGGGGAACAATTAGTGCATCCTGCAGTTCCCAAGGCGCAATTACCAGGCCTATCATCTTTCATGTCAGTACCGCCCGAACGATTACTGACATTATCAAGACGCCAATAACCCTGATCGTTTAAATACGCCACTCCCATCACAAGGCGCAGAACTCGGCCTATCGAGCAAGCCTGTATTGAGCCTTCAAATATTCCACACGTAGTATTACTAGAACAACTTTTTGCTGACAAGACAGCAAGCCCATGACTATCTGTTGTTGCAGTCCAAGTTGGGCCAGTCCAATAGATGCCACAATCAAAACTACAAGGATATCTTACCGCACGGCTACAATCATGACACCATTCACCTTCGCAATCATTAAATTCCCCCCCTCTTAAAATAACCATTTTACCCGCCACTGGGCTGCCGTCTTCATATTTAAGCCTTACAATATGAGAAGCAAAGGCAAAAGCAGGTTTGCTATTTAAAGCAAAAACCGGAAAAATAACCAGCAGGGAAAGAAAAGCAAAAATAAGTCTTATCTGAAACCTCATCTAAAACCAGTTTAGATCAACTCTCTTGCCTTAGTCAAGTTTGACCAAGTCAGACTTGGTTTGACCACAATCATGTAAACTACATTCATGATTAACTGAATGTAGTAAACTGATTGGGTTCTGAGCCAGGAGATGGTATCCACTCCAAGGGCCTAAATTAGCAGATACATCATCTAGGATGAAGGGGATGACATACTTAATGCTCTCATCAATCTCAGGAAGGGTTTCTTTTAAATGCTCATG
>JAQTPP010000013.1 GCA_028712705.1 Candidatus Daviesbacteria bacterium | reverse complement strand
CTTTAGATAGTTTAAAGTCTCTAACCTTAATCTCTACTGGGAGTATCTTGTAGACTCTCATGTAGCAGCCATTATATGAACCTTTAATTGTTAATTAAACCGTTCTGGATGTATCGGGGCCTAAGCATACTGCAAATTGGCTTCATTAAACTGCGGTTTTTGATATTATAAGGATAATATGATTAATACTCCGGAACGGCCGCGTCCACCAGGCAATCCTGAACAAGTACGCTTGTGGGGAATAGATCTTTTATTTGATAAGGCTAATCATGTTTTATATAGTTTAGAGCTTGGTCAAACCCCAAGGTTATTAATTCTTGTTACAGGTTATCCTGAAGGGAAAGGAGAACTGGCTAATTCTGCAGGAGTAACACTTGAGGGCTTTTTTAAACAGGCCAATAATGAAATTGCTATGGCACAGGTTTATACTGGCAGCCGTTACAACCCTAGACAAATAGTAAACTTGTCTAAATATTTAAAACATACTTTGGATATAGTTGGGAATTCAACACCGGTAGATCTCGTGGTTTATTCGGCCGGAGCGATGAGCCTTACGGGTATACCCCAAGAATATTTTGATAGGATAAACTCTTTAACTTTTATTTCTCCGGTAGTAGAAGTGGGAAGTATCAAAAAAGTCTCTGAAAGCAAATACGCACGTTTTCTTAAAGGGGTTTTAAAGAAAATTACAGGAATTCCAAGTATTAATGAATATTTTAAATCTATAACTCCTCTTATTGAAGATCTACAGCAAAGAAGCAGATCAGTCAATTTAATACTAGGGGAGAAAGATGATGTTGTAAATAATGGAGATGTCCAAAAAGCATTTCATGATCACTTCGCACATGTGCCTATTACTTTTACAATAAACTCCCGTAATCACGCCACAACTGTAGAAGAAGTCTTAACACCTGTCAGCTAGAAAGGAGCTATAATGACTTGCTATGGAGCAAGAAAGACATCACAATCCAACAACACTTCATATTAGTCTTAGAAGAGCAATATCCATTATTATTAAAGCAGTGGCAACGGATGGTAGCTTGAAAGAACTTACGTTACACGATGGAGATTTTCACCTTTACTTCGGGCCAGAGAAAGACCCTTCCAAGGATACCCCTCCGGGTGCACAAAAATAACACCTGACACTTTTGAATTACAGGATATCTTTTGATATTATTCCAGAATGGAAAGGTTGGGTATTGTGGGGAGAGCCAGGCCGGTTGATGTCGAATCAATCCAAAGATTAGTCAAATACTTTGCCGATCAGGACAGGATGCTTCACCGTAAGTTAAAGGATATCCGCAAAGACATCGGTGGTTTCATCGTCTACAGAATGGGTGGCGAAGTTGTGGGATGCGCCGCTCTTCATAGGCTCTCAGACAATTTGGCTGAAATTAGAGCAGTGGCAGTCCGGGAAAAAGATCAAAAACATGGTATTGGGAGAAAGCTGGTTGAAGCTTGTTTGGAAAAAGCCCGAACTTCAGGAATCCCTGATGTACTTTTACTCACATATGAACCTAGTTATTTCAGTCGTTTTGGCTTCGAGAAGACTAAAATAGAGAATTTTCATCACAAATTGTACGGTGAATGCTTAAATTGCCCTAAAGGTCCGCCCAGTAAATGTGGTGAAATTGCCATGGTTTACCATTTATCCTAATACTGGTGCTGGCAGACTGTTAGTAGGTAAGTTTCCCTAAGTACTTTTTCTACAGCCCGCCAGCTTTTTTTAATCTGTTTTAACTTCTATCCTTTTAGGCTTTGGTGCAGGAACTTTTTCAAATATTGCATGCATCATGCCATTTTTATAAGTCACCTTTGGCTCCTTTTTGCTATCCAGGCTTTCTGGAACAACTACAGAGTAAGCAAATTGACTGGTTGCTTTTCTGTAAAACTTTTTTCCTTTCTCCTCTTCTTTTCCTTCTCCTCGAATATGTAATATCCCTCTATCAAAAGTTACCTCTATATCTTTAGGATCTAGACCAGGGAGGGCTGCATCTACGTAATAGCTCTTTTCATCCTCGGAAACTGACAATCCGCTCGGAATAGTATCTAGCCTGGTTTCACCCACCAGATCTTCCCAAATAGATGGCAACATGGTTTTAGGAAAGGTCCAAAAATCTCGTAACATTAAGCCGTTTGGCATTATTTTTCACCTCCAATCTGCCTCTAGATGAGGAGTTAATAACCCAATCTTGTCCTGGGTTCTCCTTGAAACAGCTTGATCCCTGCCAGAATTACCGTTATCCCTCCGATGATCATTAATGTCCATACCGCCACAGTTACGGTAGTAAAGTTTAAAACAAATGGAGCTAAAATGGTTCCTATGCCAGCAATGCCAACAATCCAGTATTCCCAGGTATCTTTACCTTTAGCAAAACCTGCTAAAGTTGATGCCACAATTAAAACTGCTCCAAAGATAAAGCTAGTCCACAGCGCGCTAGGATTATTACTGTAATTCAATAAGTAAGGAGTAATAATTGAAACAAAACCTAATAAACCTGTAAACCAGTGCATACCTTTCACCTCCTCCCTTGTAAAGATTTTATATTTTCAACTATAAAACGAGATACAAGTTTTTGCAGTGATCTAGATCACGGGAGAATTAAAAGTTACTACAAAGCAAGAGTAAGTTGCTTGTGACCCCGGAGCGATTTGAACGCTCGACCAATGGATAATACACCCCCCGCCAGAGGCGGGGCAAGAGTCCATAAATACTGTGATCCCAACGATACGTTGCACAGACTGCGAGAATTCGTTGAAACCTTTCTTTCTATGAAGATTTTACCAGATTTAATATGGTGGTTGCAACCAGAATTAGCCTCTAAAATGCCAAAGAGAGAAGAATAAGCCAATTGCTCTCTTTATTTATCCCCTCATAACTATTGTTAATTAACCATTTTTTCTGTATAGTTATGCATAGCAAAAGTTATCAATAAAAACTTGCTTTAAGACGAAAAATTATGGCAGAGGATTACAAAAGACTACCGGCTCTTTTAACTATTAAGCAAGTATCAAAGATACTTAATGTTCATATAACTACTCTTAGGCGTTGGGATAAAAAAGGAAAACTAAAAGCGATTAGAGTTGGATTAAGAAGTGGTGTTGGCGAAAGGCGTTATCACAGAGAAGACATCATTAAAATAATGGCAAAACAAAACATTTAAGAAAAATTATGGCGACAACAATAAAACAGTCATTCCTAGAGCTAAAAGCAAACCTGAATATAACTGATCTTCAGACAAGCACAGTATCAACAAGACAAAGTAGTGTTCGAAAGGTGGTTGAAGCTGGATTAACGGTTAAAGACTCCTTTCTAACCGGTTCCTATTCAAGAAATACAATGGTAGCCCCATTAAGCGAAGCCGATATTGATATCTTTTTCGTTTTAGATAATCATTACTTTCATCACTATAACGGACAAAATGGGGGTCAAGCTGGTTTATTGGATTTAGTAAAAAGAACATTGAGAAAAACCTATACAAAGACACCAGATATAAGCAGAAATGGTCAAGCAGTTACGATACGTTTTGATGATTTTATGGTAGATGTTGTACCCGCTTTTAACCGTCAAGGTGGTGGGTATTTAATACCTAACTCCCTTACACAAAGCTGGATTTCTACTAATCCCAAAAAGCATGTTGAAATAGTTAGTCAGGCAAATACAGATCATAATGGGGATTTTATTCCTCTGGTAAAAATGATTAAGGGATGGAATAAAAACATAAATAACCACTTTCATTCTTTTCATCTTGAGGTTTTAGCTTTAGAAATTCTTAATAATGTTACTATTTCCAATTATTCTTCTGGGATGAGATTTTTCTTTGATAAAGGCAGAGCTCTTATTGCCAAACAAAACGCAGATCCCGCCGGATATGGCGGAGATGTTGGAAACTATATTGATAGTCGAGAAAAAGTTGATGAGGCGGTTGCAAAGTTTCAATTAGCTTTTGATAGGGCAATTAAAGCAGAATCGTACGAATCACAAGGATATATCAGAAGTGCGGTTGATGAGTGGAGAAAAATATTTGGCGATTACTTTCCGGCCTATGGCTAAAATTATGAGTAAAAAAGTTAGCACAGCAGAAAAGCCCGTTTCTAAAACAAAAGAAGAAATAATGAAAGAGGCAAAGCGCATCGAAGAAGCAGTTTTGTATTCTTCTAAAGGACATTTTGAAGCTGCAAAATTTTGGGGTAATTTTCATTTAATTATTGGAGTACCAGTAGTAATTTTATCAGCTATTGCCGGTGCATCAGCATTGTCTCAATTTGATAATTCAAAAACGATAGCTGGTTTATTATCAATTTTGGTTGCAGCGCTCACTAGCTTAATGACTTTCCTTAATCCAAACGAAAAAGCGAGTGGTCACCAAGAAGCTGGAAATAATTATGATGCACTTCAAAATAAGGTTAGAATGTTTTGGTCAATTGATTGCTGGAAAGAAAAATCAGAGGATGTTCTTACAGAAAAATTAATCCAATTTTCGGAGAATAAAAATAAACTTAATCTTAATAGTCCACTAATTCCCTGGTTTGCATATCAAGCAGCTAAAAGAGGCATTGAACGCGGAGAAGCAGAATATAAAGTTGATAAACTATAAATTCTTTTCCATAGTGTTTTTATTTTCTACTTTCCATTCCACCCCTCTTATTCCTAATTTTTCAAAAAGCAATTTAAGTCGTTTTACTTCCTTCGTTTCTTTTAGTATTTTAATACTTTTAAAATCACTGCCAATTTCAATAAATCCTTTCCCATAGCAAAGTTGTTTGAGTTTGCCAAACTCTGTTAATAAATCTATTTTGGCCTTTCTTTCCTCCGGTGTCATTGACTCCCAGATTGCCTTAAATCCTGAAATATCCATAGGAGTTATTCTTTAGATAAAACAAAAAATCTTCCAGCCCATTTCATTTGTCTTGATTGTTGGTGGTTATTTGCAAAATCTTCTTTTTTAAAATCTCTTTTTATATCCAATCTATGAAATAAACTCTCCCACCACCAGCGGGGCTTTAAAGTAATATGTGACGGATCACCCTTACCACCTCTTGATTCAATATGGTCTGAATTAGCTGTACAAATTAGCAAAAATACAAAATGTTTGGAAACGCGGTATAGTTCTTTAACTGCTTTGAAAACATCATCTTCCGGTATATGTTCCAAAAGTTCGGTTCCCAACACTAAATCAAAACTATTATTTTTAAACCTTGAAAGGTCGCGGACATCTCCTCCAAAAACATTTTGGCAAACTGCTTGACTTACAGCATATGGTGAATACTCAATACCGGTTGCAGGTATTCCTAAATCCTGAAATCTTTTAACTACAAATCCATAAGCACAGCCAACATCTAAAACACTAGCTGGCTTAAATAGTTCATTAGTCCATGTGGCAAAAGTATTTAGAAGTCCTCCTGCTTGTTGGTATGAATCATAAGCAATTTTATTTTTACCCTCAAAATAATCTTTATTGTAAAAATCTTTAGTGATTTTCATAAATGGCTTTTAATCTTTCAACAATTGGAATAACGCAGGAATCCCAAGAATATTTTTCTCTGATAATTTTGGAGGTCTCAAGCGCTTTTTTCTTTTCCTCTTTGTAATTTTCAAAAACAAATCTCATCTTTTTTTGTAGATCATCCATTTTTGGCATTGCCCATCTGTTGCCCTCTAAATAAACATAAGGTGTTTTTGCCTCTCCTTCTTCATAGTCAACAAAATGGACTCCGGGGAAAGGCTCGCCGTTTTTATCTCTTAAAGTTTCATTAGGCGCCCCGTATCCGGTGGTTATAACTGGAAGCCCGCAAGCTAATGCTTCAAAAATTGGCAATCCCCAGCCCTCCCCATGAGTAGGTAAAACAAAACAATTACCGGCAGTATAAAAACAACCTAATTGTTCAGAAGGCAGTATATCTTCTTTGACATAAACCCTTGCTCCCTCCCTTGAAGCCTTTATCGCTTCAATTTCTTTTTTAACAGGTTGAGATAAGGCTGACGCCATAGTTTTAACAATTAAACAAACATCCTCTTCTCTTTTAAATTCATTGGTAAAAGCTAAAATAAGTTCTCTTAGGTTTTTGCGCGGTTCCCAAGAAGCATTAGTTATAAACTTAAATTTTTCCTTAGCGTCTGTTTGAATTGACGCCATATCCGGGTGAAAATAATTCGGGTCAATTCCTTGCGGAATGACATAAATTGGTACAGTAACACCTGCGCTAGTAAATTTCTCTTTGTCCCAATTAGTTGGTACCCAAAGTTCATCCATCATATTGCAATAAGCAATCCAAGAAGAAGGAGCGGTTGTGCCTTCAAACTCGCAGTGGCCAATTTTATATTTTCCGGAGTTTTTGAAAAACATTGGAGCTTGTGCCCAAACAACTTGTGGCATCTCCATTGATGGGGCAAGTTCTCTTGTGTCATTGACCAACCCGTCATCAGACAAGGGCTCAATTTCCGGTATACCAAAAAGGTTTAAATAATGAACTTTTATTTTTGCTCGAAGTAAAGCAGAAATATAATTTTTAGCAGCAATTGCAAATCCGGTGGGTGCTTCTACGCCTGTATGATAAAGAATTGGGTATTTATATTGTTCGAGGTATTTTTTACCCCACATATCCTTGAAGAAGTTATGATTGAGGGCAAATTGACGGGCGAATTCTTCTTTGCTATTTAGCGCATATCCTTTACCCCGATATTGGACTACTAACTTATCAGTAGTATAAGTTTTAAAACCTAATTCCTGTGCTTTTAGGCAATATTCGGCATCTTTAAAAATACAATCTCCGGCGCACTTAATTATAGGCAATTTATCAACCAGTTCTTTTTTAACAAGACATAAAAGTAGAGGTACCATTTCCACCTCGCGAGTTCCCGGATATTGTCCGAAGTATTCTTCATTGAGAGCGTAAGAAACAGGCATCATTAAATTAGGAGCAATAAAACCACCATGAAAGTAGATTTTATTTTGGTGGTTTAGAATAAGTGCAGATAAAATCCCGCAGTCTTTTAATTTTTGAGATTCTTGAAATAAAGTATCAATCCAACCGGCTAAATGACCGATGATATCCCAGCTGGCGATAATCGTATCACCGCTTTCCAATTTTACCAACTTAAACATGGGCGCTTTGCGCCAAGCACTGCATAAAGACAGGCCAGTATTTTAGAAAATACTATTTAGGCGCAGGAATACCGGCAAAGACGAAGCTACCGCTTCCAGAATCATAGTTATCCTGGATAAAGTACCGCATGTAGCGGTTAAATCCAGACTCATTTGATCCAGCTGCATATCCGTTCCACGAGGTTTTATCGCCTGCAGAAACAGAACCGTCTCTCCAATATTGCACACCATAGGTAAGAGTCGTTCTTACCCCCATTTGAGATGCACTCTTAGGATTGTAAGGAATAACCCTAATCCTTGCGTAATTAAGGCCTTTCCAAGCAGAATAAACAATAGTGTTAGCTAATGTTTGTCTTGCATCCAAAGAGAACAATGGACCTGTCAGTCTTGGCATATTTTTAACTCACCCCCTCTCATAAATTTTGTTAGCCACAAAAAAACGCCGCATAACTGCACAATCTTTTAGAGTGTGCATTAACGGCGTTAGCTAACTATAGTGAAATTACCAGATATTTAAGTTACCTGCAAGTAAGTTTCTGTTAATTAAAAGAAAAAGACCCCATTGCTGAGGTCTTATCCCAAGAGATTCTATTGCTAGAATTCCTCTAACCCTACGACTTGCGTCATAGAGCTGATATTAATTTAAAATATTCCCCTCTGTTTGTCAATATTTAAAAATGAATGAGGCATCCTGGAATACTATTGTTTAGTATCAATATGGTTTTTAGTCTAAACCCGGAAAATAGGCTTTTGGCCAATGGTTCTTAATTTGATTGACTAAATAAACACCTGATACCCTCTCGGGAGAAATTACATAATCTGCACCCAAGGCTTTCAAAGCTTCACCATGAGACTTGTCTTCAGCTCTTACGACAATTGTTGCTTCTGTTTTTCTCCTCCTGCACTCTTCAAGCAGCATTTCATTATCTCCCATAAACGAAGCTGTTGAAATAATTAATTTGGCTTTCTCAATCTGTAGGCTGTCTAAAACATCAGGGTCTCCTACATCTCCATATACTGCATTTAACCCTTGCTCTCTTAGCCCTCTTACTATATAAGGATTAAAATCCATCACCAAAAAGGGTATCTCTGCTTTTTTCAGATATTCCACTACTGGTCCTCCAACTCGATGCGCTCCTACAATAATAATATGTTCATCTAATTGATTGTCTATGTTAGCCTCTAAGAAATGCACTTTCCCTTTATGCTCAAAAAAGGGCATAATCGGTGCAAAAATTTTATATATTCTTTTAGATAAGGAGATTAGTATTGACGAGCTAATAATCGATAAAACAGCAACTGATGCCATTATAGAAAGTGGTAGTTGGGTTACTAAACCGGCGTTTACTCCTACCACCAACACTATAAGGGAGAATTCTGAAATTTGAGATAGGTTAAGTGCTGTTTGAAATAAGGTGTGTTTTCTAAAACCAAAGATTCCTAAAATAAGCATATAAATTAATGGCTTTAGAAGGAGAGCGCATAGGGTAAAAATAATAATTGCCGGAAGTGACGCCATAATATATTCAATTTTTACTTGCGAACCTAGATAAATGAAAAATAGAGTAAGGAAAAAATCCCTCAGAGGTTTAATTTTCCCTTGAATTTGTAAATGATACGGCGAAGAAGCCAACGCAACACCTGCTAGAAAAGCTCCAATCTCAACAGAAAACCCAGATAAAACAGCCAGAGCTGTAAATGCAAAACACCAAGTAATAGCAGTGAAAAAAAGTAATTCTGTTGATTTAGCCACAACATCGAATAATCTCTCTAAAGCATAACGGGACAGCACAAAGGTTAAGATAAATAAACCGATTGCTTTCAGTATTAAAGTTAATAATGGCAAACTCTGCTGGAAGCCTAAATTTAACGCTGAATTACTTACTGAAATAAACATCAAAACACCTATTGCTACCAAATCCTCCACCAGCAGAATTCCAATTGAGAGTTTTCCGTACAAGGAAGTTAGGTCTTGTTTTTCTAAAAGCATTTTGACAACCACCACTGTAGAAGAAAAAGCCAGGCCCAGCCCTAAGTAAATACTTTCCATGGTGTTAAAGCCAAGCAAACCAGCAATGGCAAAACCGCCTATTGTTGTGATAATAACTTGACCAAGAGCAGCAACAATAATTGGTATTCCTAAAGTTTTAATTTCTCTCAGGTCAAGCTCCATTCCGATTAAAAATAAGACAAATGCTATTCCTATCTCAGGTAAAATATGTAAGACAAGGGATTGAGTAACATCAAAAACACTCAAGAAGGAAAGCGCTACTCCTGCTAGCATATATGCAACCACAAGTGGAAGTCTTAAACGGAAAACAAACAGGCTCAATACTGAGGAAATAGATAAAATAATTGCAAGTTGTACGATAGTATTATCCATGATAGATATGATTGAAATTATGGCCAGTCAAGAAATTCTTTAAGTTTGCGATAAAATTCCTTTGTCAAATATGCTGGATGAGAGTCCTTTTCCAAGGGAACTCCTTTCATAATCAAATCGAATATAGGGCGTTTGTCTGCTGAAATATCCTTTCTATATATTTTCCATACAACTTTTTGTTTAATAAGAACAATCATTATTAAAACGACAAGAAGAACCAATCCGCCAAACCAACCATGGGTTAGGGTGGTTAGAAATAGTAAACCAATTAGCGAAAACAGTCCAATATATCCAATCAGACGAAATACTTTACCAGAGTTTAAATCAACAAAATTAGAAAGAGAAGAACTTAGGATGCTTAAAATTAAATAAGACCACCATTCACTACTAAAAATGAATTCTACACTTAACGATTGCATTATTTTATATTACCTACTTTCTTTCGTTCTGCAAAGGGGCTGTTTTTGATAGACATCCATAAAGAGACTGGTGTTTATTATTAAAAAGATAATTATCAAAATATTTTCCAGTAGCCTTAACCGGATTATATTTTTGGATTTTCAACAGTTATTTTCCCAAGAAAAATCTAATTATCAGGAATAATGCTATGATGATTATGACAACTTTCAATTCTACTAAATTTTCTCCACCAACATATCTAGCTACTATCCTTCTGTGCTTATGATATATCCTGTGAATATATTTTTTCATATATTTTTATGGTTTCAAAGTTACTTCACCGTATCTATTTGCTCTTTTTCTGAAGTCTTTATAATTTTACCTCTTTTAACAAGTTCTCTTGAATAATGTACATGTAGTTCTTTAAACTCATTATACAGTTTTTCTAATTCTTCATCTGGAACATCTTCAATATCAACTAATCCTGTTCTCGCTCCTTTAACCCCTCTTAATAGCTCGTCTAGCTTTATCTGTATTGCTTTTGAGTCTCTGTTTTGAGTATTTTGAATTAAAAACACCATCAGGAAAGTGACTATTGTTGTACTTGTATTGATTATGAGTTGCCATGTATCTGAGAAACTAAAGATTGGTCCACTAACCCCCCAGATAATTATGATTGCAATTGCTACAACAAAAGCAGTAGGAGATCCAGCAACACTTGAAATCCTGGAAGAGAGTTTATGGAATAATTCGCTCATCTTTTTGTCCTTCTTGAGAGCAAATGATGAATAGATTCGTTTCTTCTTAAGTGATGCATCTTTTAATATTAACTAAAGTTAGTAACTTATTGCAAATATCATATTTCAAATACTTGTGCCTTTTTAAGGCTAACGAATTATCTGTTTGCTTAGTTCCACTATAATAAATAGCAGGTAAATAAAAATAAGTATGAAACCCTCCTTTATTGATATTTCGTTTTTTGACTTGGAGAAAAAATAAAAGAATCCTATAGCAGATAAAATAAACAGGAAGGTAACGAAAAAATTATCTGCTGTTAGTACCTCTTCGTCATTTATGATGGTAAATATACCGAATAAAAGTGTGTTAGCAGCAGCCGACCCTATATAATCACCAAAGGCTATATCTTTTTTACCTGAAAGTATGCCTCGGACTGCCAAGGATAATTCCGGCAGATTTGTGCCAATAGACAGCAAGAGCAAACTGAGATAAAATGCAGGAATATTGAGCTGTTGAGAGAAAAGTACAGTACGATCAACAATGAATTGACTGGAAACAAAAACTATTCCAATTCCCAACATTACTTTCAATAGATCAAGAAAAGAGAAGACTTTAAGATTTAGTGTTTCTATTTTCTCGCTGTCTAAAACCCCGTGCTTTCTCTGAACAAAATAAAAAAGTGTTAGGTAGAAACCTATCAACAGTAACCCTTCCAGATTAGTTACTTTGTGATCGATAACTAATAAACCAGGCGCAGCTGTCACGGCTAATGCCAAAGCTAAATTTTTCTTGTCCAGCTGATGATTTATTTTGATGCCCTTACCAAGGATGGCAAGAATAGGGATGACGAGAAGATAAATTACCACAACCCCTCCTAAAAGAGTACCTACGAAGATTTCCGGTTTACCCTCAGCAACAGCTGATAAGCTGACCGCTGTTTCAGGTATTGAGGTTAGTAAGCCTAAAATAAAAAAAGACACAGCAAAGGAAGATAGCCGTAATTTATGAGCAATTCTGTCTACTGATTTAATAATCAGACCAGCTCCTAGCCAGATAGCAATAAATGAACTAAGATATAAGAAGATGTCTGTTATAAGCATTAATAAAAGTATATCAAACCTTTAAGTGCTTGTGTTGCAAGAAAGATCTCTACTTACCAGGGTGGGTAATTAGCGTTTAGATACTCTGAAAGATAGTAATTAAATCCTGTCATTATTAAGTCCTTTGCTTTTTCTCTGTAGGTATTTTTAGTAGGCTCGTTAAATCCTTGCCAGTTATTGACTCCTTGAGTAAATATAGAACGCCAACTTTGTTGGTAATAAGTTTTTGGGTTATAAGGATAAAAGGGCGGTGAGACTTGGCGTCCCCACCATTGCTCCTCAAATGTTGCAATATTCCCAAGTTTTCCTCTTACCTTTAATCCTATGTAATCATAAAATCCATAAGGCCTTGTCCAGCTGGGCGGGGGTGTTTCTATATGATAAAGAATTCTAAGCCTTGGTGAATATCGTGCAGGAGTTCCGGCAAAATCAGAAGAAACAATTGCTAAATGGTCATGTTTTGAATCATTATCAGTTGCGTTCTCCCACTTAAGTCTAAATTGTGATCGGCCACGACCAAAGCTGTAATCATTTTGGATATATAAAGATAAAGCATCAATTCCCCGCCATCTCCAGGTGTTTGGTTCTGCAAAATCATAATATCCTTGTAAGAACTCCTCCTGTAATACCAGAATTCCTATATTTGAGGCAAGAGGTGTTGTTTGGTAATCAGAAGCATCAAGTGAAGCACCAAAATCCACATGGTCAAACCTGCAACTTCCAAGTCCATGAGGTACCTGATCTTGACTCCACAATCCGTCCCCATAGGAATAATCCAGTGAAAAGTCTATTTGGGCATCATCTATTACTGCATACGCCGGAAGTCCGGTAATAGGAAAAGAGACAAACCCCCGCCATGAACCATTTGTTGATCTGTCACCAACCCAAAAATTAGGTGAGGTATTATCTACAGTATCGCCTAAGCCATTAACAGGTGGATTATCAGTAATATCTCCATCTAAAGAGGGTGTTGAATAAACAGTTAATAAACTTTGCGTTTGGGTGTTATAAGTAAAAACCCGATAGGAGATATCATAAATTTTAATGGTAACGCTGTCTTGAGATCCAACAGCTGAAACCGGTCCGACACGGAGGATCATGTTTTCAAAGTCTGCTTTTGTCCAAAGCCCATCCTCTGTTTTTATATTGGCTAATACTTCCCATTCAAAAGTTGTGGGGTCAGTTATAGAAACAATACCATTCCAAAGTCTCCTTGTGGTTGCGCCGTTTATAAGTTTGACTTCCCATGTATCATTAACAAAACCGGTTGTCCCAAGTTTTAAAGTTAAGCGGATACAAAAGATTGCTTCATTTGCTCCAAGATTTACAGTTTGTCCGGAGAATTGAACATAATTTGGAATTTTTGGTTTTGGCTGGTTATCAGCAAAAGAAGTTAGACTAGCGTCAAAGGCGTTTGTTTCATTGCGCCAGTGGCTAGACGGGTCTGAAAAAGTCGTTGGTTTAACATCTTGATAGTTCATTGGTCAATTATCGGCAGTAGAGCGTTTTCTGCGTGTTTTGGAGGGTTTGCGGGCCTTTTTATAACCTTACCGGCAGAAACTAAATGATCTTTGAGGTTTTTCTTGATTTCTTGCGCTTCTGCTTCCGAAACCTCAATAAACTTACCCTTTTGCTCATTTGCTATTTGTGCGTCAAATTCGCATGTTACAACAAACTGTATTTCTCCGTTTTCATCAAATTGTATAAAGTGTTTCATCTTTTAACTCCTCATAAATAAAGTGTACACATCAAGGGAAATTGAGGTATTTGGTTCGCCGTCATAAAGGTAAACTGTATCCCGATCAACAGTTACTTTTGGTATTCTTGTTTGTTTCCAGTAACCTAAAAATCTAAAAACAATATCCGCTGCGATTTCTGAAAGGATTTGAATAATCCGATTGCTATCGAGTTTAATAGTCATTGTGTAGCCGTTTCTGCCATCAGCTCCGGGACTTGAGATGTCATAGTAGCGGTTATTGGAAGATCCATTGGCTCTTGCTCCGGCAATTCTGGCAGCTGTGGTATTTGAGCTTTCAATATAAACTTCCACGCTGTCTGCTCCTGCCGGAATAATTGAGGAAAGGTCTAAGTTTTGCCAAGTTGCATTAAGTGAGTTTTGGGCAGATGCTAAAAGCTCGTTGTAGTGCATACCTAAACCCGCTTGATTTAATGCAGGAGTATTTAGATTTGCTCCTAAGATAGAAATAAATTCATGGCCGTCAAAAACCGGAAAAGTGGCAGAAGTATAGCCATTAGCATTTAAGCTACCTGTAAAATTAGCTCCTGCCTGGACTAAATAAAGATTTGTTCCTTTGACTAAAGCTCCAATTTTAAAGGCATCAAAATAAAAATTGTATCCGGTAGACGAAGCGTTTTTATCGCTTCTTAAAACTATTTTAATTGTGTGGCTTCCGGCAGAAAGTCCGGTCTTTTCGTAAACTAAAAAGCGGGTTAAAAGCAAGGCTGAATAAAGATCAATGGTTGAATCCAGAACATTGTCAATATAAACATCAATTTTACCCATGTATGGTCCTTTGGAAGAAAAGATACCAATTCTGGTACCGGTAAATGAGTAGGTTAAATAATCGTTAGGGGTTAAAGTTGTGTGATATGAGCGGTTATAAAACTGCATGGAGGTTGTGGAATAACTCCAACTTCCAACATAAGAAATAGCCGCGTCTAAATCATCAACGATCACTCTTAGTTTATCTGCATCAACGGAATTATCCGGATGATCTAGCTCACTTTGTGTTCGGTGAGATTCTAAAACCTCGCCTGTTTCTGAATGGGCGGATGGGTCTTGGTCATGAGATAAGATTTTATTATCAATCTCCTGATCTATGGTTGTTATATCTGTGGCGCTTTTTGCCAAAGCTCCCCAACATATTGCAGGCATTAAAAAACTCCTTTCCAAATTTCAACTTCATTTGAACGTGACCACACTCTAGCCTTACCCTGTCCATACTTAGTCCAAACTGTCACCAAACCGGCTTCCAGTCGGGATTTAGTAAACACATTACTGAGTCTGTTTCTTATTTGGTTCATACAAGTTACAAAGCCCCTCCCAACGGATAAACACTTTCAACTGTTGACCCAACCGGCATTAAAACCTGTTCCCAAGATAAATTAACCTCATCACAGTCAGGATCGTTATTGTTAATAACGCCGTTATAAGTTACCCAGACATTATCAAACCATAAATCCCCACTTACATCGTTTAATTCCAAGGAAAGCTCCCAATTGGCAGGAACACCCAAAGGAAGCGGAACAGATAAAGTTTGCGTTGCCCAACCGCTTACCAGCGGAATATCAATTACATTTTCGTCTGTGATATTTTGCCCGCCATAATACCTGTTTATTTGTAAAATTAGTTTGGCGTAAGGATTACCGCCGGCAGAAGCCAAGTTTGACTTTCTCGATAATTGAAAGATTAAAGGAAAAGTTGGTTTTTGATTTTTCGTTTGTCTTAATATAACAGCTGTTGCGCTTCCGGCTAAATTGATATGTCCTACCAAATACTGATGAAATAAAGATGGTGTGGCAAAACCTCCAAGTAGATTTTTAATCCTGTATGCTTGATCCTGAACAAAAAGGTTATAACCATTCATTCCGGGGACATTTCCGGCATCAAGCCAAGCCTGTTTTTGAGGTTGAGTAAATTCACCCCAACTTTTAGAAATAGTGAATAAATATGAAATCTCTTTCAAAGTGTAATAACGATCACGAGTCATAAAGCGCGGGTTTTTACCAATAGAACAAAAGAATGAAAAATCATACATTTTTAAGGTCTTGTTATAATAAATCTCAAGACCAGCTGGAATTGTAATTCCCATTATTCTTGGCATAGTTTCTTTACTGTTTTGATTATAGTTTCAAGTGACTTTTAACTGCGATAAAGTTTCTGTTGTCTATCATTAACTTTTTCTGTACCATAATATGGTGCTTAAAAAACCAATAATCATTGGGGTAATAATAGCTGCCGTTGTGGTCATAGCCCTTGGTTTAAATAAACCTTTTTCGCAACAATCACAGGATGATTTCAAAGCCCCGGGCAGAAATTGGCAATCCCAAAAGAAGGTAGAGGATTATTTTGTTTCAAACCTCCATATGACACCGGAAGACTTGAAACGCCAGGAGGATAGAAAAGAGATCAGTTTTTATATTACAGATGGTTCTACCCCACAAGGTATTATAGGGAATCTTACTTATTATGGTTTTGCACGCAATGAAAAGGCTCTGCAGTATGCTCTTGAAAATACAGAGGATAAAACTGGAGGCAAGGATGAGGCAATAAAAGTCGGCAATAATGGGACAATAGATATTAAGGCTTTCTACCGAATTTCAGAAGATATGACTGCATGGGAGCTTGCAGATACTTTACTGAATAAGCCTAACTTTTATGGTAGTCATGGAGATTACGGATATTTGTTTATGCCTTAAATTCCTCAACTATTCTTTTGGTGGGGTTGTTTTAAAGCCAAAATAAAAACCCACGATTGCCATTAAAACAGAACTGACCACGCCATCGTGGCCAAGCCCTATTAAAATAAAAGAGCCTATTACTACAATCATTGCTAATCAATCTATTGGTCTCATTCTTTCCATCAGTTTATTAAATGCTTTTATTGACGGTTCCATAGCGCCTCGAAATAACGGGTAAACTCACCCGCAATTTCTTTTGAAATAATCTTTACCGATGCTTCATCATTTACTGTAACTGCCCGTCTTGATAAATTGTGCGAGCCTAAAATTGTAATTTCTTTGTCTATAACCCAAAGTTTGGCGTGAGTAATGGGGGATGATGGGCCAAACTTTGCTAAAGCACCGGCATCCTGTAAATTTAGGATAGTATTTTTGTTGACCGAATTTAGTGGATGTCTTGGGTGCTCTTTATTTAGCAGAACCCGAACTGCAACTTTTCGCCTGGCGGCTTGCAAGACTTCATAAGAAAGTTGTTGAATGGTTGAATCATGGTCGTGGTGATACCACTTCCATTCAAATTGAATAATATCTATACTCAAGTGTGCTTGCCGAACACAATTTGTTATCATCCCAATAAAAGCTCTCCCCGGCAAAGGGGTAACTGAAGCTTGTGTATTTTCAACCATTATTTTCGTTTGTAAGTCTTGCATACTTTTATATTTACGCTCCCAAACCTGATCGCGACTCCCCTGCGTTGTACTACTAACGAAAGTTTATCCGCGCTCCCACCGCATATTCGACGCCAACCTCATTCGACACCCACGCTCGTGCCTCGCTTTATCGCTCGCCCTGCTTCGCAGGTCTCGCTTGAGCTTCGGCACTCGCTACCGCTGTACTGTTTCCGAACCTCTTACAAATTCCCACCGCTTTTCAAACACTAAAACAGGAACATAAACACAACTCGCACCATTACTGCCCTCACCTCGCTTCGCAGTGCCTGGCCTCGCTCGTTTCGGGCAGCAGAAAAGGGTCGCTCGGTTCCCCCCGCCGCTCTCTCCCCCTAAAACCCCCTTACTGGGCAACCCCCCTTAATCAAATGTATCGCCATATTAGGGGGAGAGATGCTCTTGGGGGGATTCTCGCTTAAAAAAGCGGGCGATAATCTATAGTCGCTTTTTACCCCTTTCTCTGACGCTACGGAGCGGGAACCCTGTACGTCCCGCTCCTTCGCTTATTCGGCGCCTCGTCGGAGCCTCAATTTCTCCAACTCGGCGCCTCCAACCCCCATCGTTATCTGTTTCCGTCACTCTTTCTGGCGCGCTCGCTCCATCTCTTGCGGTCTTCGCTCGCTTGCCGTACCCGCTTTTTTATCCCTTTCTGTTTCAACGCCCGCTAATTATTACTAAAAAGAATTATCTTTTTTTAATAATCAAAACTTCTCCCGAAGTTTTTCAAGCGGTATTTAGCGGCGTTGAAGTGGAATCCGCTAATAGCGGATTCGGTGCGAGTTGGTACAACCTTCGCCTATTTCGGCGGCTGTGACCCCCGCTTATCGCTCACTCGCTTTTATTATATTTTTTAAGGTGCTCGTTCGCTGGGCGAGAGGGCGCCCTAGGGGGCGCCTCGCCCTTGTCCTTGCTTTCTAATAGCTTGGTACAGTCTCTACCTCGCCGCCCGAAAGAGTTTATTTTGAACCCTACCTCTTCGGCGGGACGGCTACCTTTTAGGTTGGTTTAGTATCGCCTGCCTACGCGGGGGTGTGCCTTTTCCCCTCTCCTCCGCGTCGCTTCGCTCCTTGTCGGTGTCCCCCCTTCTGCGCAGGGGCGCTCCCTCTGGTCGCTTACCTGCTTGCGGGGGGAGCCCCCCTCGCCGTCGTATGGCTTGTGGAATCTCAACCGCTGTACCCGTGCGCCGAACCTCAATCTAAGCCTGTGGGCGCTCGCGCTTATCTTTTAATACTAGGGTCAGTTTCGCGCTCGCTTGGGTTATCGGGGGCGCGGCGCCAAACCTCTTATAAATCGTGAAGGGTTATCTTAGCGCGCCCCCTCTTTTTGGCTCGTGCGCTTCGCTCGGGGGGCAGGCAACAGCCGCCGAAAAACAGAAGTCAGTCGTCTGTTTTATCCTGCTTTCGAGCTAGCGCTTAGCTTAGCTCCAGTTTTCAAAGTGCCTGTTCCCATTGGCTTCCGATGTTGCGCGGGACGAACCTTAATCTGTTAAATTAGGCTTATTGCCCGCGCTGAAATTTATTATCGCCGCCGATTATAAATGACTGATACTTGCAATTACTTACCATAGTTAATACTTGTTTATTTTTGACGTTATATTTTTTTTATTTCTATCCTGGAGGGTAGATTTTAAGCAAACGGTCCCCCTAACCCCATTAACGCCGAAATGAGGCTAGGAGACCGCCTGCGAGGAAAGTTTTTGCTTTCCTATCCCGTCTGGGTTAGTTTCTCGCCGAACGGCTGGTGAGACTTAAAGAGTTATATTCCGAATGGTTTATAACTCCCGAAGGGAATTGCACCACATTCTTTTGGTCGCTCCCACCATGCAAACCCCCAGCGACCTGCCAGAAGTGTCTATGTTTTCTTCTTGGCGTTTTTACTAATTTCTTCCATGTCCTCATCTGAAATTTCCGGATTGCCCTTATTCCATACTGGACTATCACTATTTGCTCTTTGCACTTCGTAATGGATACTTTCACCCTGTTTAACTTTTGTGATTTTGATAAATTCGCCCTCCTTTATTTCAGAAAAAAACAAAGCAATGCGGGAGGCAGAAGAAGTAAATAGTTTTTTCTCGCCGTCAACTTCAATGGTATAACGGGGATTTTCTTTGGTCGGGTCCCGAAAACTGGGCACCATCTTATATCCGCAGTAAATACCCACCGCGGATTCTCCGGGCTTTAGCATTAAATATGGACTATTCGCTTTTGCAAACTCCTCAAGTTCTCCCATATACTTTTTATTTTTGGTGCCCACCAGCTCCTGCCCTGAACCGGCGGGCATAAATTTATGGAACTATCAAAACCTGATCCGGGTAAATTAAATCCGGATTTTGGATTTGTTCCTTGTTAGCTTCAAAAATATCTTTCCAGCGTGTACCTTGCCCATAAAACTTCTCGCTTATTTTCCATAAAGAATCTCCGGGCTGCACTCGGTAGTGATGAACAATTTTTGCTTCATTAATGACGCTTGTTGGTACCTCGCTTATATACTTCATCGGATCAGTCCAACCTCTCATCCCTTCAGGTGCTTCTCCCTGAACTTTTACTCCAAAGTGAAGATGAGGACCGGTTACAAACCCTGTGGCTCCGCTTTTTCCTATTTCCTGACCTTTAGTTACTTGCTCACCAATCCTTACCCCAACTATGGAAAGATGCCAGTACAAAGATTGACCCCAAGAGTGTTTAATAATTACTCCCATTCCGTCTGCGTCTGCGATATCGTCATTAAAAATAACAGTGCCGTCATCGGTTGCTAAAACCGGTGTTCCAACACTGGCTTTGAAATCGACTCCGTTGTGCGGATAGCCAAACTGTTTTAAATACCAGTCTGTGTTTGCCCCAAAAGGGAAAGTGATTACCAATTCTCCTTCTAATGGTTTTCCTATTTTTAAATCCATATTAGCCCTCCCAATTATCGCCATAGAAATATTGCATAAGTCCGCAACAGAGCATATAAACAAATTCCTGAATACTTTTTAATTGCTCGTCCGGTAAGTTCGGATAATATTTTCTTATCACTTCTAGTTCCAGCATATTTTTATTAGTCCCTGATGTACCAATCGAGCGGGGGAATTTCTAAAGCTTCCCCAACTTTTTTAACATTTGACGGACGAGTAGGCTTACCTTGCAAAAGTCTATTTACTGTTTGCGGTGCAACTTCTGCTTCTAGTGCTAATTTCATTCTGGATAATCCTTTTTGAAGACGAGCTTTATTGAAGAGTTCGTGGTTAATTCTAGGCTCATTATTGTTTATCTTCTTTAATGTTTCTTCCATATATGTTAGAGAGAATTAACAAGATAAACTTAGTTTATAGAATATTTTAACTACGGTCAATAAACTTTCTTTTAATTATTGTTGACAACTGTTAACTAATTTGCTACCTTAGAATAAGCATGAGAAAAAAGACAAAAGAAATAAAGCAATCACCTTTGAGAAGTCCTGAAGAATTCCGCGATTTAGCAGATTATGTTTTTTTTCTTAGAAAACTTCGCCATCTAAGCATGAGGGATGTTGAAGAAGAAGCTAAGAAACTTTATAAGAAAGGCGTTATTAAAAAAGAAGGTCTTATTTCCTATGCTTATATTTCCAATATTGAAAGCCGCCGTGTCAGCCGTCCCTCTCCGGTAATCTTGGGAACCCTTGCCATTATTTACAATGTTGACCATGAAATCATCTTTGAGAAAGCTGGTTATCTGGACAGTAAGCGGCCTAAAATAGAAGAAGATGTGGCTTTTACTTTGATGTTAAAAGAAGTCCCTAAAATGACGGATGACGAGAAGCAGTCTTTACTTGATTATATAGACTTCGTTAAGTCACGAAGGAAAAAGTATGAAAAAGGCCCTAAAAAGGGCTAAGGAAATTTTACAACAAAATAAACTTTCCTCTGCCCCAATAAATATAGAAAAAATTATTAAGCGTGAGCGGATCTGCCTTGACGATTGGCATTTTTCCGGACGGATTAAAGAAGCCTACTTGGGCGATAGTATAGGTATTCAAAATACTGTCGGAGTAAAGAAAAGACGAGAGTTAATAGCCCATGCGCTGGGACATCATTTTTTACACGAAGGAAACCATTTATATTTTGAAACCCACGATCAGTTTGTAACCTTTAAACAAGAATGTGAAGCTCAAGCCTTTGCCGCTGAACTGCTAATCCCTGAAAAACTTTTAAAACCATTAGCAAATCTTCCAATGCATGAGTTAGCAGATCGCTTTTGCGTTACGGAGGAATTGGCTAAATATCGTTTAGAAATTTTTCGGGGGGAAAAATAATGGCTATAGCAATGCTAATTTTTATGGATGAGTCCGGTGATACTGGATTTAAGTTCAGTAAAACTTCCAGTAGGTTTTTTGTTTTAGTTATCATTATTTTTGATAGTTTAGCTGATGCAGAAAAAGCAAATGAAGCAGTAAAAGAAATCCGGAAAGAGTTAAAACTACCGGAAAACTTTGAGTTTAAATTTAGTACCGGTACTTCAGATAAATATAAAAAGGTTTTCTTACAAAAATTATCAAAATTTAATTTCCGCTATAGAACTGTAATTGTTGATAAGACGATTCTTGCTAAACAAAACCCGATATATCCTAAAGACAGTCTTTATATGATTGTTGCCGATCATCTATTTTTGAGGGCAGAATCGAGAATGAAAAATGCCTCTATTTTTATAGACCGTATTTCAAAATCTTTTGTTGATGATTTTAATGGATATCTAAGGAAAAGGTTAAACACAAATATAGAAAAGATTATCGGAAGGTTAAAACACCAGGATTCAAAAAGTAATAATTTACTACAGCTTGCCGATATGGTTTGCGGGGCAATTTATCGAAAATACAATCGCGGTGAAGAAAAGTTTTACAAGATTATCAAGAAAAGAGAGGAAGATTTATGGAAGCCTTACTAAGCCTAAAAAAAGCGATCCCTGTGGCCAAGACGGTCATCTGTTTCCAGTGCCGACATTCGCTCCCTAAAAGTAAGGTACTTTCACCACAAGGATCATTCGGTATAAGTATACTACCAAATTTTGGGTCAAAAAGCAAGCGCAAAATATGAGAGCTTTAATCTATCTTAGAGTTTCAACTGATGAGCAAGCCGATAAGGGATTGTCTATCCCTGCTCAAAAAGAGGCCTGTTTAAAGTATGCAGAAGTCAAACAATGGGAAGTTGACCAAGAGAAAGACGTTTATATAGACGCCGGAGAGTCTGCAAGAAGTGCCAACCGCCCAGCGCTTCAAGAAATGCTGAGCAGGTGCAAAAAAGATAAAAACGTTGAGATGATTATAGTCCACAAGATTGACCGACTGGCTCGTAATGTGGGCGATCATGCAGCTATCCGTACAATTTTAAAAAAACATGATGTACAATTAGTATAAGTAGTAGAACCGGTTGACGATAGTCCGACTGGCCATCTTTTAGAAAATATTATGGCTTCAGTTGCCGAGTTCTATTCTGCCAACCTTGGACAGGAGGTTAAAAAAGGTATGACACAGGCATTTAAAAAAGGCCGTTGGCCAACAGTAGCCCCGCTTGGATACATCAATAAGAAAGAACCTAATGGAGATGGTATTCTGGTAAAAACAGTTGAGGTTGATTCTGTTCGCGGACCAATGATCCAGAAGATTTTCCGCTTATTCGCAACCACTAAATTTACTCTAAATGCTACAGCTGATGAATTAAAAAAGATCGGGTTTAAGTCCAGGACTGGTAAAACTCTTACTCCCAGCAATGTTAAACACATGCTTCAAAACAAATTCTACATGGGCTATATGGAATGGGGTGGGCATCAAATGATGGGGACTCACGAACCTTTAGTTTCCCAGATACTCTTTTATAGAGTGCAAGATGTTTTAGAGCTTCGCAGAAAGAATACCTCAAAAAATGTTAAGTACCGCTTTTCTTTAAGAGGAATTTTAACTTGCGCTAAATGTGGCAGGCACTATGTTGCTGAAACTCACAAACAAGGTAGGTTTTCCTATTATCGTTGCAGTTCTGCTGCCCGTTATGGTTTGCACTGCAATCAAAAGATGGTGCCGGATAAAGTAATTCAAGATCAGGTTTTGGCACTTTTCAAAAACATGCAATTATCAGAAGAAATTATTTCTCTTGCCAAACTGCAAATACAGCAAATGGAAGAAAACAGAACGCAAGGCGTTTCTAACGAAAGAAGGGCTATTAGAACAAGAATTGCAAAGCTGGAAGAGCAACAGCAAAAATTACTTGATGATAGGTTAGAAGGCTTAATAGATAAGGACTTGTGTTATAGGAAACTCTCGCAGATTCAAAGAGACTTAGATTTAGCTAATGTCAGACTTAAAGAAATACAAGATGATAATAATGCTAACCTTATGGCTTTAAATAAAACAGTTGAGGTTCTCGGAAATCTCTACAAACTTTATAAAGTATCTGATACCCCAACTCGCCTTATGTACCACAAAGCTTTCTTCAAAACCTTAGTTGTAGACGAGAAAAAGATTGTTGACATAAAATGGAAGATTCCATTTAGCTCGCTATATCAATCTAATCCCCAGTCTGTTTTAGCACTATCTGGTGAGCCGGCTCGGAATCGAACCGAGAACCTACTCCTTAAGAGGGAGTTGCTCTAACCAATTGAGCTACCGGCCCATCGTTGTATATTTTAACAAAAAGAGAGATTCTTCGCTAATCGCTCAGAATGACAAAGGGGTAGCTCAGAATGACAGTAGCGAGAAGTGTTGTTATACTAATTTCATGATCTATTTTCTTACTTTTCTGTTTGAACTTATTTTGCTTTTCTTTTTATCTAAGAAATTAATCAATTCTTTAGCTAAGGTAATCTACAGATTAACCAAAAGTCACCGGGCTGTAGTGCATATTCTGGCCTTTATATTCTTACCCGGGACAATTATTCACGAACTGGCTCATCTTTTATTTGCCGGAGTAATGCTGGTTCCGGTAGGAGAAATGAGTGTGCTGCCGGAGATTGAAGAAAAAGGAGTTAAACTGGGCAGCGTACAGATTGGTTATACAGATCCGCTGCGCAGGATGATTGTTGGAGTAGCCCCGGTCCTTTTAGGTATGATTTTAATTTTTTCAATTTTTCTTCTGGTCAAAATAGGTACCTCTCCCTGGTGGCAGGTGATTTTAGCCATTTATCTGCTTTTTGAAATCGGCAACACCATGTTTTCTTCAAGAAAAGATATAGAAGGCAGTATTCTTTTTGTAATTTTAATTCTCATGTTATCTATAATAGCCTTAATAGCTTTATATTTTCTAAATCCGGCCCTTATTCACAAAATTTGGCTTTGGTTAAATGGTTTGAATTTGGAGGGGTCTTCAAATTTTTTTAAGACGGCATCAATCTATCTTATTGCATCTGTTGTGCTGGATTTTTCGGTTATACTTTTGACAAGACCTTTTGCAGGCAAAGCTTAAGTTGTTATTAAGATCTCATAGTGGTACAATAAGCAGACTGCTGAAATGGGACCCCGTTATGGCGGGGTTTTTTAATGGCAGATCATTTATGCAAAACATACGAAATGTAGCAATTATTGCTCATGTAGATCACGGCAAAACCACTTTAGTGGATGCTTTACTTCGCCAATCCAAAACTAAACTGGGAAAAGAGTTTAATGAAACCTCTGAACTGATCATGGATTCCAATGACCTGGAAAAAGAGCGGGGAATCACCATTTTTTCCAAAAATGCCTCAGTGAACTGGAAAAATACCAAGATCAATATTATTGATACTCCGGGTCACGCTGATTTTGGCGGGGAAGTGGAACGGGTTTTAAAAATGGCTGACGGAGTTTTACTTTTAATTGATGCCAAAGAGGGGCCGATGCCTCAAACCAGATTTGTTTTGAAAAAAGCGCTGGAGTTGGGCCACAAAATAATTGTAGTTATTAACAAGATAGATAAACCTGATGCCAGGGTTAGCTACGTTGTTAATAAAACTTTTGATCTCTTTTTAGAGTTGGGGGCTGATGAAGAAACAGCTTACTTTCCCACCATTTATTCTTCAGGCAAGCATGGCAAAGCCGGACTTGAAACAAATCTTTCCATGATGGATGATATTTCACCTGTTTTTGATGCTATATTAAAGCATATTCCGGCACCTCACGATGATATAAGCAAACCTTTGCAAATTTTAATTACCAATACTGTTTATGACAATTTCAAAGGCAGAATTGCCACAGGCAGGGTTTACAACGGCACCATTAAAACCGGTCAGGAAGTGGCACACATAAACAGAGAAGGCTTGATTAAAAAATTTAGGCTTACTTCTTTAATGGGTTTTGAGGGACTGGACAGAGTTGATATTAAAGAGGCTCATGCCGGTGATATCGTGGCTCTTTCCGGAATTCCGGATATTACTATTGGTGAAACCATTGCAGACCCTATAAATTCAATTGCTTTACCTGTTTTGGATATTGAAGAGTCTACTGTGAGGATGAATTTTGGGGTCAATACTTCTCCTTTTGCCGGACTGGAGGGCGAATTTAAAACTGCCAGACAAATCCGGGAAAGACTTTTCAAAGCAGCAGAAGCAGATGTAGCTTTAACGGTTGAAGATGGTCCTTCAGGAGACATAATTGTCAGCGGCAGGGGAGAATTGCATCTGGCAATTTTGATTGAGCGATTGCGAAGAGAAGGCTATGAATTTCAAGTTGGCAAACCACAAGTAATTGAGAAAATTGTAAACGGCAAGCTCATGACACCTTATGAAAAAGTAGCTATTGAGGTTCCGGAAGCTATGTCAGGGACAGTTATGCAAAAAATGGGTCTTAGACATGCCGAGCTTCAGGATATGAATACCGAGAACGGTATTGTATACTTACTGTTTTATATTGCCACCAAGGAGTTTTTTGGCTATAGAAGTCAGTTCATGACCGATACAAAGGGTTTGGGAATAATCAGCAGTTCGTTTTTGGAATACAGGGAGGATAAAGAGGGGAAGTTTGAAAGGATGCAGGGGTCTTTGGTAGTGCATGAATCGGGAACTACCAAGTTGTATGCCCTGGTAGGTGCTCAAGATAGAGGAACCCTGTTTGTAGGGCCAGGCACCAGTGTTTATAAAGGGCAGGTTATTGGTATGAATTCCAGAGGGGATGATATTAAAATAAATGTTTGTAAGGAAAAACAGCAAACAAATCACCGTTCATCCGGCGAAGGGACAAGTGAACATTTTAATACTCCGAAAATCATGAGTTTGGAACAGGCCATTGAGTATATAAATGAGACGGAGCTGGTAGAAGTCACCCCCAAAAATATCAGAATCAGAAAAATTAATGTAGAGTTGTAGAAAGCGCTTTGCGCCCCTGGAGGGAGTTGAACCCCCAACCGCCTCGTCCGAAGCGAGGTGCTCTATCCATTAAGCTACAGGGGCATATATTCACTAATATTAACAAATTATATACTCAATGTATAATTCGGTTCTGAGCCAGGAGATGGTATCCACTCCAAGGGCCTAAATTAGCAGATACATCATCTAGGATGAAGGGGATGACATACTTAATGCTCTCATCAATCTCAGGAAGGGTTTCTTTTAAATGCTCAT
>JAQTPP010000012.1 GCA_028712705.1 Candidatus Daviesbacteria bacterium | reverse complement strand
GGTAAGTCTCATACTTACTAAAATCTACCTTAGAAGGATCAATGTCAAGAAGTTTGTGTATCTTAGAGGTATATTTTGAGTAATCGTATTTTAAAAAGTGTATAGTATGTCCCGGACAGCGTACAATCTTCTATTGAATTATTAACCCCTTCCTAGTACAATTACCCACAGATATGAATTCATATTATTTAACATTAGTTTTAAAACCTGATCTGGAAGAGAAAGAGAGAAAAACTCTGCTGGATTCTGTTAAAGCAAAATTAGTTCCAGGTTCTGAAAAAACCACCTCCGCTGACAGCCGTCGGCCAAAGCCTATGGCGTCGGACGAGGCTTCGGTGGTCAAGGAAGACCTTTGGGGAGTGAGGGCTTTGGCTTATCCTATAAATAAGCAAACCTCCGGTTACTATGCCCATTTTGAAATTCAAGCCGACCCCAAAGACGCAAAAGGTCTTGACAAAAGCTTAAAAGTAGAAGAAGATATTTTACGATACCTCTTGGTTAGAAAGTAAATTTAGATGGCGAGTAGATCTTGGAATAGAGTTGAACTTATAGGTAATTTAACAAGGGACCCCGAACTTCGTTATACCCCAAATGGTGCTGCAGTTTGTACTTTTGGCATGGCTACCAACCGAACTTATGTTACAGAAGGCGAGCGTAAAGAAGAAGCAGATTTTCATAAATTAGTAGCCTGGAATAAGCTGGCAGAGCTTTGTAATCAACTGCTTAAAAAAGGCATGAGGGTATTTATTTCCGGCAGGTTGCAAACCAGATCTTGGGCGGCGCAGGACGGTATTCAGAGGCAGAGTACGGAAATTGTGATAGAAGACATGATTATATTGACCCCCAAAAATTTTGGAGAAACGGCGGCAGCGCCGGAGGATGTAGAAGCAGAACATGCCAAGACGGAGGAGGAAGAACCAGAAGAGAAAGCTACACCTAAAGAAAAGGTAGAGGATGAAGCTAAATCAGCAAAGAAAGAAACTGAAGTTTCCCAGGAAGAAACTCCCCCTCAAGAAGAAGTTAAAGACGATCTTCCATTCTAGCTCAATTTAAGATATAATCGTTCCGCGATGTAATCGCTAAATTATGGTAGAGAAAAGAATTAAAAGAGTAATTTCTAAACCTGCAGTTTCTGTAAAAGAAACGGAAGAGGTAAAACAACCCTCAGAAGAGTTGCAAAAGGTCGGTAGGCCTAAAAGAGCATGCTTTTTTTGCCAAAGCAAAACTAATCCTTCATATACAGATACGAATGTTCTGCGCCGTTTTGTAACCGACCGGGCAAAAATAGTACCTAAGCTAAAGAGCAATCTTTGCAGCAAACACCAGCGGATAGTGACTAAACAGATAAAATATGCAAGACATTTAGCTCTTTTTGCCTTTACCCCCAAGGTTTGAGAAACGTGGTAAACCACGTTCAGTTGTTTACATAAACGTGGTAAACTAAATCTATGCCCATTATTCCAACAGGTCTTTTTGATAGCTTTGATAATCTGGATCAAATTTCAGTTGAAGCCGTATCTTCCTGGTTAAAACCAGCGCCTCAGTTAACTCAACTTAAAAATTACTTGGCAAACAAAATTTTATATCCCCGGAGTCTTCCCCTGACCAAACAAGATATGCAGATAGATTTAGCAATCCTCTGCGAAGCGTTAAAAATGAATGCTCCCAAAGGATCTCAAAAATTAAATGCTTTACTTGGCGATAACCCTTTTTTAAATATTACACTGCGGAAAATCTTAATTCCTTCAAAGTTTCTTGACTTTGTACCCAATCTTGCTACTTTGACGACAGTTTTTATAAATGCATTGTTGTTTGACCGA
This sequence comes from Candidatus Daviesbacteria bacterium, assembly GCA_028712705.1. GTDB lineage: Bacteria > Patescibacteriota > Microgenomatia > Daviesbacterales > UBA10151 > UBA10151. The sequence continues at coordinate 24,797 of JAQTPP010000012.1, read as the reverse complement.
ACAAGGGAGGATTGGTTTCAGGATATCTGGACTATAGTTCTGGTAGGTATTAGTGATGAGGTTGTAGGATCTGTTATCTTGCCCCAATTTGAAGACAAAAATGCGCTGATGCGTTGTCAATTGCTGGGAAAAAATTATGAAATCCGCCCGGGAGGCTTGACAGTGTTGCCTTGTCTCAAAGACAGATGTGAAATAAGATACAAACTCCACAAAGGTAAGATTTTGGGCAAGGAGGAAAGTGCAATTGAAATTTATGGCGGAAAATTAGGTTTGGTGATTGACGGAAGGAGCGTATGAAGCATTCTGTACATATCCGTTTGCGTGTTGAGAAAAATGTTGTAACTCGAGTTGTAAGAATTTTAAAAGGCAAAGGTTCTCTTACCGTGAAAGCGGGTCAACAAGTTACACCGGATGAAATTATAGGTAGTGGAACCATTGCTTCGGGATTCCGGGTTTTAAATTTATCTACACTGCTTTCCGTGCCCGCGGGGGAGGTTGAGAAATACTTAACAAGGCAATTGGGTCAGCGGATTTATAAAGGTGAACTTCTGGCCTTCAAGAAAGGCTGGTTGCTTTTCGGAAGGAAAGTAGTAACTTCTCCCGCAGATGGTGTATTGGATTTCTTAAATACTAAAACCGGAGAATTAAAAATTGCATTTTTGTCCAAGAAAGCAGATTTACCGGCCGGAGTTTTTGGGTTCGTTGAAGATGTGGATACGGAAAGAGGACAAGTGATAATCCGGACTCTTGTTAGCAAAATCTATGGTATGTTCGGTTCCGGAAGAAGTCGTGACGGAATTCTTCATATTTTAGGCAAAAAAGATAGTTTGGTATCCAAAGAAGAAATTCAAACAAAATATGATGGGCAGATATTGACAGGAGGCAGTTTATTTTTTAAAGATGCGATCTCTGTTTGTATTTCACAGGGAGTTAGCGGGATTATTACGGGCGGGATCAATGCAGAGGATTACAAAGGTATGGCCGGAGGCAGATTAGTCTTCCCCAAGAAATTGGATAATGATATAGGTATCGGAGTTGTGGTGTGCGAAGGTTTTGGTTCGATCCCGATAGGAGATGATATTTTTGAGGTTTTATCCGAATATGAAGGAAAATTTGTTTTTATTGACGGGAATAAAGCTCTGATTAGTCTTCCATCATTTTCATCAGCCAGTTTAACAAAAATAAAAAATACTAAATTGCCTCCACTGCTCGATCACAAGTTAAGAGAATCTGGCGGCTATTCCATGGAAGCTCAGGAACTTAAAGTTGGCTTAAAAGTAAGGATAGTTGGAAATTCCTGTCTCGGAGAACAGGGTAAGATTGTATCAAGAGATGACTCCTTGACTCTTTTACCCTCCGGAGTTAAGGATTATCTGGTGACGGTTGAAACCACCAGAAGAAAACTTCAGGTGCCGGTTGCGAATTTAGAAATAATAGGGTAGAGTTTACAAATTAGAAATATTTGTATGAGAAATCTCCTTAAGACTTTAGATATAAAGATAGTTTTGACTCTGATTTTGGCTTTTTTGCTGGGTTGGCAATTGGGTCATCGGGATGTGCAGTTTAAGCTTGCAACCTACCGGCCGACACTTTCTATAGTTAATAAAGAACCTCCTAAAAATATTGATATAGATTTCAAATTATTTTGGAACACCTGGGATCTTTTGTCCCGCAGCTACCTTGATAAAAAAGCGATAGATCCCAATAAATTATTTTACGGCGCTATTTCAGGAATGGTTTCCTCACTGGGAGATCCTTATACGGTTTTCTTGACGCCTGATCAACAAAAATTTTCTAAAGAAGAATTAAATGGCAGCTTTGACGGAGTAGGTATCCAGCTGGGTTTTAACAAAGACAAGAGATTGGTGGTAGTTGCTCCACTTGATGGTACGCCGGCATTAAAAGCAGGCATCGAGCCCGGAGATACAATTGTTAAAATCGGCGATAAGGATACAACCGGGATAAGTCTGCCGGAAGCTGTAAATTTAATAAGAGGACCGAAGGGAACAAAAGTTTCTTTAACAATTTTCCGGGAGGGAGAATCCGATACGAGAGTTTTCAGCTTAAATAGGGATACTATAGTTGTAAAAAGTGTAACTGTAAGCTACAAAGAAACTAAGCTTGGAAAGAAAGTGGCGATTATAAAATTATCCCGTTTTGGAGAAAGAACTGAAGACGAATGGAACTCCGTAGTTGCCGAGATACTCGCTGCCGGGTCGCAAGCAGTTATCTTAGACCTGCGGAATAATCCGGGCGGATTCTTGGATGGAGCAGTTTTTATAGCTTCAGAGTTTTTAGAAGGGGGAAGCGTTGTTCAGCAGGAAGACAGTGAAGGAGCGAAGACGCTTTTTAAAGTTTCAAGAATAGGAAAACTTACAAAAATACCACTCCTTGTTTTGGTGAACAAGGGTTCGGCGTCTGCTTCGGAAATTGTAGCAGGTGCACTTCAGGATCGAGCCCGGGCTAAGTTGGTTGGGGAAAAATCATTTGGTAAAGGAACTATCCAAAATGCTGAAGATCTTGCAGGCGGAGCAGGGATTCATATTACAATAGCAAAGTGGTTAACACCAAACGGCAGATGGGTTAATGATTCCCAAGGTATAGATCCGGATGTTATAATTGAGGCTGACAAAGAAGATGCAACAAAGGATCTGCAGCTTGAGAAAGCAATAGAGCTTTTGGATTAGTTGTTCTCTTATGGATTACTCAAAACTGCCATTACCGAAATTAAACTTTAGTGGATTATTTGTAGCAGTGGCGTTGGGTATTATTGTAGCTGTTGGTTTATACCAAGCTCAAGTTAACGGTTTGATTCCTTTGTCTAATTTTTTACCTGACTTTTTACCTAAGACCGGAAATTTGGAAACAAGAACCGTTGTTCAAGAGGAAAATATAGTCATCTCAGTTGTTGAGGAAGTATCTCCTTCTGTCGTGGCAATAGGGGCCACTAGCAAGGTTTTTAACCCATTTGATCCTTTCTCAATTCCCAAAAATCAAACTAGCACAGTAGGAACCGGTTTTGTGGTATCTGATAAAGGTATCATTGTGACCAATAAGCATGTGGTAGCAGATACGGATACTGTCTATAATATAGTAACCAAGGACGGTAAGAAGTTTGAAATTAAGAAGATCTACCGGGATCCAATTTTGGATTTTGCGATTGTTCAAATCGAAGGGGAGAAACTTAAAGCTTTGGAGTTGGGCGACTCTTCTAAATTAAAGGTCGGACAGTTGGCTATTGTCATTGGGAATGCTTTAGGCCGGTTTACCAACAGTGTCACCACAGGTGTAGTTTCCGGATTGGGCAGGAAAGTAGTGGCAGGTGATCCTTTTTCCGGATCAGCCGAAAGTTTAGATAATTTAATCCAGACTGATGCAGCCATTAATCCCGGTAATTCTGGTGGACCGCTCTTAAATTCAGCCGGACAAGTAGTTGGAGTTAGCGTTGCAATGACAGAAGGAGCGCAAAATATTGGTTTTGCCATCCCTATTAACTCAGTCAAAGAATTCGTTGACGAGTTTATCCAAAGCGGTTCAATCTCCAGACCTGTTTTGGGAATCAGGTATAGATTTATTGCCAAAGATGTCGCTATTTTAAACGATGTTCCACAAGGAGCCTTCGTGCAAGAAGTGATTGAAAATTCTGCAGCCTCCAAAGCCGGGATCAAAGAAGGAGATATTATTACTAAAGTTAACGGACAAGCAGTTGATTCAGAGACTAAAATTTCAGAAACTATTGCCAGTAAGAAAATTGGGGATATGTTGACTTTAACTATCTGGGATGATGATAAAGAAAGAACAGTGAATGCTGTTTTACAAGAATTAACTAATCAATAATATTCTCTGTTTGCGAGCCAGGTCTTTTTTAGTTTCAATTTGCGAATAGGGAAAATATTTTTGAGATTCATTTACCGCCAGTTCGCCATGGGTATAGTCAATTTCTCCGATGATTAATTTTGGCTGCCATGATTTTTCTTTAATTTGACTAAATAATTTCCTATAAAGTTCAAAACCGTCCTCCCCGCCGTCTAAAGCAACGTGCGGTTCGAAATCTTTCACAGATGAGTCAAGATAGGGAATTCGCTCAGTTGGGATATAAGGGAGGTTTGTAACAATGATATCTATACCCGCGTCATTGCGAGGACTCGCCGCAGGCGAGGACGAAGCAATCTTCCGCGCTAGATTGCCATGTCCCGCCAAGGCAGGGCTCGCAACGACATTTAATAAGTCACTTTGAATAAAAGTAATTTTACTTTGAACATCATGAAGTCTGGCATTTTGTTTGGCAACTTTTAGAGCTTTTTTGGAAATATCTGTAGCTATAATTGTTATACCTCGGGTGTGTGATAAATTTTTGGCTAAAGAAATAGCGATGTTTCCTGCACCGGTTCCAAGATCGAGGATGGTAATAGGTTGTAGTTTGTAGGTTATAGGTTGTAGTTGGGAAACAAAGCGCAGTACCTCATCTACCAAAAGTTCTGTTTCGGGGCGGGGTATTAAAGTATCTGGTGTAACCTTGAATTTTAGTTTGTAAAATTCGGTATAACCTTTAACATACTGATATGGCTTTGATGATGTCATCCAGATCTCCCTCTAATATCTTGTCCAGATTATGCCATGATTTGTTGATTCTGTGATCGGTTACTCTGTTTTGAGGAAAATTATATGTTCTAATTTTCTCCGATCTCATACCAGATCCTACTTGAACGGCTCTTTGTTCCATAACTTTGCCAATCTTTTTTTGTTGTTCTGCCTCCCAAAGCTTAGATCGAAGGAGACTTAGGGCATTTTCTCTATTTTGCAGTTGAGATCGCTCAGTTTGGGCGGTTACCACAGTTCCGGTTGGAATGTGTTTGAGCCGTACAGCAGTGGAAACCTTGTTAACATTTTGCCCGCCGGCTCCTCCCGACCGGAATGCTTCAAAGTCTATATCGGACGGATTTATAATGACCTGACTTGTTGTTACTTGCGGAAGTACCGCTACTGTTGCAGTTGAGGTATGAATCCTGCCGGAAGATTCGGTAATGGGTACTCTTTGTACCCGATGAACACCGGATTCATACTTAAGGTGGCTGTACGAATCCTTACCCGAAAGTTTGAGTACAATTTCTTTCACTTGTCCCAGTTTTCCTTCAGACCGGTCTAATTCTTCAACTCTCCACCTCTTATTTTGAGCAAATTTTGTGTACATCCGCAATAAATCACCGGCAAAAATTCCTGCCTCGTCACCTCCGGCAGCAGAACGGATTTCTAATATTGCAATGTTAGGATTTATTCCATGGTTTTCCACCTCGGGGGAGTCAAAGCCCACCCCCGAGGTGTCTTGGGTTGATGATTCAAGCTCTGCTTTCTGTCTTTCTAACTCCTCGATCTCCTCCCTTGCTAATTCTGCCATTTCAGGATCAGAAAGTAGTGGATTGATGTCTGCAATCCGTTTATTTATTTGATCAATTTGTTGTTTGAGGTAATCCATCAGATGATTCCTTCGGAATTAAGAAGCCACTTGTTTGCGGGCCTGCATTAACAAGTCTTTGAGCGAGGGTCGTTCTTTCTTTTTATTTTCAACTTTTGATTTTCTGGCTTCTAGAATTTTCTTTCTTTCTTCTTGCCTGATTTTAGAAACTTCGGTTTTTTTAACAAACCTGTCTACTTGACCTAATGTATCGACAAATTTCTGTTGTCCGGTAAAAAGCGGGTGACACTTGCTGCAGATTTCCACTCGAATCGAAGACAGTGTTGAACCTGTTGTAAAAGTTGTTCCGCAAGCACAAGTTACTTGTGCTTCAGGAAACCAGGCAGGATGTAGATTAGCTTTCATGATAGAGAGTATTATACCCTGTGGGCTTTGTGGTGTCTATGGTGAGCTTCTTTGGCTAATGTGCCCAAATAAACACCTATGGCGATGAGTGAAGCGCCTAGAAGGAATGGAGTAGATATTGTCTCATTCAAGACGGAAACCGCAAGAATTGTTGCCGCAAACGGCTCAATATATTGGAAAAGGTCTGCAGCAATGACTGAGGTTTTTGAAAGCCCCCATTCAAACAGGAAATATGCAGAAATGGAGGAAAGAAAAGTCATATAAGCTAATCCTAAGATACCGAGTATGGTTATTTGGTTTATCCAGGCCGGGTTTTGAACATATTCAGTTGCGGCAGGTATTAAAAAGGAAATAGTTCCAACCAAAAAAGCTATCGCAGTGACTGTCAGTGAAGAATAAATTTTAAGAATTTTTTTGGAAATAGTCGCGCCTGCAACCCAGGAAATCGAGGCCAGAATTATTAAGATATTCCCCAATATAACCGATGAAGTCGTTCCTCCATTAATCATCTGGGGCAGGCCGATAATAACTGCGGCCCCTATAAATCCTAAAGCTATGCCAAAAAGATTAACCAGCCGGACTTTTTCTTTTAAGAACCACCAGCCTAAAAGTACGGCTAACATTGGGATTGCTAAGCTCAAGATTGATGCATTTATCGCTGTTGTGCGTTTAATCCCTTCAAAGAAAAAAGTGATATTTAAGGTGATAATTAAAACTCCGGTAGCGATAAGTTTTGGGAGATCTTGTTTCTCGATTTTAACCTTTTTACCTCCGAAGGAGGGGTGTGTTGTTTCTGCCAGGAAAAAAGGTGCCAAGAGAAGTGAAGCAAAAGCAAACCGCAGAAGCGCCAAACTCATAGGCGGGAATTCCTGTAAAGTCACCTTTGCTACCACGAAATTAGCTCCCCAAATTAAATGGGCAAAAATTAGGGCAATATACGGAATAGGTTTTTTGAGAATTTGAGAGGACACAATATTAGAATGACAGCTTTGATACTGCTTCGTCAAGTGTAAGAGTTTCTTGGGTTTGGCTCTTAAGATCTTTTATGGTGACTTTATTCTGAGAAGCCTCTTCCGGTCCAATAATCACCACGAACGGAATTCCTTTTTGATCGGCATATTTGAGCTGTTTATCCAGTTTGGTTTCCAGATCAAGCCAAAGTTCAGTAGCGATATTCTTCGAGCGAAGTTTAGAACTAATTTCTATCGATTTCTGTAGCAACTCTTTTGAAAAAATAGTTACCAATACTTTTGTGATAGCTAAATCTTTTGGGAAAAGATCCAGTTGGTCCATTGCCTCGATAATTCTGTCAAATCCATAAGCAACTCCAACTGCCGGTATATCATATCCTGCGAACATTCCAATTAATTTATCAAACCTGCCTCCGCCTGCAGCAGAACCAGACTTGTATCCTTCAATTTCTATCTCAAAAATCATACCTGTGTAATAATCCAAACCCCTTGCTAAGGTGGGGGAGAATTTAATTTTCTCTTTTGGTACACCAAGATTTTCTAAGTAGAAAAATATTTTTTCAATATTTTCTGTTGGTTTTTTCCGTTCGATAACATCTAATATTTCATTTGCTTTTTCCATAGGCAAACCTATATTTATAATTTCTTGAATGACATTTTCCCTGCCGATTTTCTTTAGTTTATCAACAGCTCGAATGATCTTAAGCCCACTTTCTAAATTTGGCTCTTCATCATTTTTGAAAGTAAATAAATTTTTTCTGTCATTAATTAAAACTTTGAAATCTTTGAATCCTAATTTTTCCAAGGACTTGATTGTGCAGGCAATAATCTCGCCATCGGAGAGAGGGGATGAAGTACCTACAGTATCAATGTCACATTGCAAAAATTCTCTGTATCTTCCTTTTTGGGTATTTTCCGCCCTCCAGACGGGTTGGATCTGGTATCTTTTAAACGGCATGGGAAGTTTGTTTCCATATTCTGCTATGACGCGGGCAAGAGGTACTGTTTGGTCATACCTTAAAGCAACTTTACGGTCGCCATTGTCAGTAAAGCGGTACATCAGCCTATCGCCTTCATCACCATATTTACCCAAGAGCACTTCTTCATACTCCAAAGCCGGAGTTTCCAAAGGCTCAAAGCCAAAAGATTCAAATACCTGTTTTAAGATATTTATAACATACTGCCGCTTCCGGGCATCACCCGGCAAAAAATCTCTAAATCCTTTTAATGTCTGTGCTTTAATCTTATTCATAACTTTCTCCTATCTTATCAACTTTGGCACCAACAGTAAACTTAGTTCCCTTAAATTTCACAAAAATTGTTTCTCCTGTTGGCTGAATGATATTGTTAAATCCTGTTGTTAAAGAACACGCAATGCTTCCAGAACCGCAAGCTGTTTCTTCGAATAAAGAATTGGTCGCTTTCACATACGTTTACACCCTTGGGTGTAAACGTAAACTCCATTAAAAAAGGACCTCCCGCGGTCCCATCCTGTTTTCATATACCGTTACTGGTATACGACTCTTAGTGGCGACTCCGCTAGGCGACATCGTCTGTTTCATTTTACGGTTAAACTTCCGGAATACATTTTTGTATTCAGCTCGTGAATCGTGACTTCACTCAAACGCTTTTAATATTTAGTTGTAAAGATAGTATACCACAAAAACTTTGGTTGTCAAATTTTACTATCGGCTACCTAATAGGAAAAGTGAAACTGTCCATCAGTAATTCCAATAACTCAAGACTACCATCTGATTTGGTCGTGGTTATTCGAATAACAACTGAGGGACCGGCATTACTCCTTGCCCATTTTACCTCTGATTCGGGATGACTTGTTAAATCTTGGGTATTTATATTTGGAATGTTCGGTAGAGGAGCATAAAGCCAGGGACAAATAAGATGGCCATTCTCGATAATAAACCCAGTTTTTTCATAAGCTTCCTGGCGCTTTTCTGCTGTTGTTCGTTCATTGTCAGTACTGCTTGGTTGAGCAGGGTTAAACTCAGACTCAAAAAGTTCCCAAGCTTCTTTTGGAGAACTTACAGAAGGGTAAATTCGATAAGCTCCTTTAAAGGCGCTGTTGGGGTTTATTCTTTCGCTTAAACTCAGATATGTTTTTATCTCTGAAAGAGTAAGACCAGGGCTAGAAGAAGACCCTTTCTCTTGTTGGCCGTCCATATCCATAAAGGTTACTATATACATTTTTAAATTAAAGTGCAATACAAATTCACCTTAAGGTGGGCATAACGGAGATGGATAAGATGTGATAATAATGTGATAATATATATTTCATGGTTAAGACGGCAATAATTTTGGCTGGGGGGAAAGGTGAGAGGCTTAGGCCGTATACCAATGACCGGCCCAAAGTCATGGTGGAGGTGGCAGGCAAACCGATTCTGGCTTGGCAAGTAGAATGGCTCAAATCCTATGGAATTACAAAGTTTGTTTTAACTGTCAGTTATAAGTATGAAGTAGTTCAGGAGTATTTTGGGACGGGGAAAAAATTTGGCATTGAAGTGGATTATTCCATCGAAGAAACTCCTTTGGGGCGAGGTGGAGGAATAAAAAAGGCTTTTAAAAGTCCTTTGATTGTCGGTGAAAACGATGTTGTAGTTTGTAATGGCGATATTATTACTAAGTTGAACTTATCCAATATGATTGAGGAGCATCTAAGCCAAAAAGCTTTGGTAACCCTTCTTTTGGTTCCTTATATTTCAAGATGGGGAGTTGTGAAGGTTGATGAAAATAGTCATATAACTGGGTTTGAGGAAAAACCCAAGTTGCCTTATTGGATTAATGGTGGCATCTATCTTTTTAATAAGGATATTGAACCACTTTTGCCGGAACTTGGGGATCACGAAAAAGAAACTTTTCCGAAAATTCCAAAGGAAAAATTTTTAGGTTTTAAGGACGAAGGATTCTGGCGAGCTGTTGATGTGGTAAAAGATAAATCAGAGGCAGAAGAGTTTTTAGCAACCGGCAAACAAGATTTTAGTTAGATTTTTTGGAGGTAGGTTTTGCAGACGGACTGGAGATTTGCGCAGATGGGGTTGCCGTCTTTTTAGGTTTAATAACTCCGCCTTGGGGTATTATATAGATAAAACCAGCTTTAAAAATATCATTTTTGTCTTGATTTCCTGTTAATATAACAAAGGTGTTTAATTTGATTCCAGACACAGAAGGTAAAGATACGGCAACAACCTTTGATTCGCTATTTTTTAAGGTTATCAACTGATCCGAAATGGAAATCACCTGACCCCATAAATAGGTTTTTTCCGCCAGAGGCAGACCAGTCTTTGGTTGGGGCAGTAGAATAATCTTTTTTGCTAGTAGCACTCCGGTTTCATCGGCATCTCCCAGCGCAGCGACATAATCTTCTTCGGAGATAGTTTTTTGAGAAAACTTTTGCTTTGATTTAATCTTGCTCTCGAAGACAGTATCCTGATTCAGACTGACCATTTTTGGATTAGATGCTGTTGAGATAGTTACAGAATTGTCAGATTTTTGTTTAATTTTACCTATGTATGCTTTATCTTTTAGCTTGCGGTTAACGTCTTGTTTCAGTTTGGCGGCTTTGGAAGCAATCTCTTTTTTCAGTTCTTCAAGTTTGGTTTTTATATCGGCGGATGGAGTGGAATCGACTGCATAAACAGGTAGTATGTAGAAAGTAGCAAGTAGCAAGGATAACATCAGAAACAGAGTTACCATACTACATACTACATGATACTTGCTACTAATTCTCATATTTTCTCCTTTGAGAAGTAAACTGTACGCTCAGTAGATCTTGCCTCACCTGTTGCATCAAAAACAACGACTTTGATTATATTAACGCCTTCATCTAAATTCAAAACCGTAGAAAAGGAGCCGTCTGCTTTTGATTGGATTACAAGGTCGCGGGTATCAGTTGAGATTAAGACGTCCTTTTTTGGTCCTGTTTTGCCGGACACGATTATTGAAGATGAAAAAGATAAGGTATCCTGGTCAGGCGTCCCAAGATCCAGCAGTAAGCTTTTGGGAAGGGTAGTAACAGGTCCAACCAAGAAAAGGTTTTTAGGTTTTTGATATTGGGTATTTAAAATGAAATAAAGTGTTCCCAGAAACGTTAAACCTATGATCGAGATTAGAATCTGGGAAAGAATAAAATGTTTTGTAGTGAGTTTTTGATTTAATTTCATTATAAACAAGTTTGTAAGCTCCGTTTTCAAACTTCGCTTATTGAACAATTTTAGCATATTTGTTAGTATGCAACCTGCAATGGATATTTACTGGTATGGACAAGCATGTTTTAAATTAAAAGGTAAAAATGCAACTGTAGTGATTGACCCGTATGATCCAGACTTTACAGGATTGAAACTGCCTCGGGATTTGCAAGCCGACACAGTTTTAACAACCCATGAACATAAAGATCACAACTTTATTTCCGCGGTTACAGCGTTGCAAGGGAGCGCTCCCATGGTTTTTAGTAAACCCGGAGAGTATGAAGTTTTGGGGGTTGTAATAACAGGGATAAATTCTTTTCATGATCGTTCGGAAGGCAGCGAAAAAGGATTGAATACCATTTTTCATTTACTGTTTGACGGTTTGGATATTGTTCACCTGGGGGATTTGGGGCAGGCCAGGCTGACAGAGGAACAAGTTGCAGCGATCGGTCAAACAGATATTGTGTTTATTCCTGTTGGGGGTATTTATACGATCAATGCTAAGGAGGCTTCGGATATTGTTTCCCAACTTGAACCAAAAATTATTATCCCGATACATTACAAATTAGAAGGATTGAAATTTGAGCTTGAAGGAATTGAAGGCTTCTTGAAAGAAATGGGAACAGAAGGAGTAATCCCTCAGCCCAAGCTTTCAATAACCAAAGACAGATTGCCGGAAAAACCACAGGTAGTGGTCTTAAATAAAAGTTAAAAGTTCAAAAACTTTACACTTTAAACTTATTATGGCGCAGCCAATTACCAGACTCCCTCCACAAAATATAGAAGCCGAGCAGTCCCTTTTAGGTTCGCTTTTGATTGATAAAGATGCGATTGTTCGAATTGCCGAAATACTGCACTCCTCCAGTTTTTACCGGTCCGAGCAGCACGGAGCTATATTTGAAGCAATCAAAGGTCTTTTCGAAAGACGCGAACCGATAGATTTGGTAACTGTTACAGAAGAGCTGAAGCGAAAAAGCTTTTATGACAAGATCGGAGGGTCTGCATATTTAACTTCCTTGATTAATATCGTCCCGACTTCTGCTCATATTGAACACTATGCCAAAATTATAAAAGATCATGCAGTAAGAAGAAATTTGATTGATCAGGCAACAAGCTTGATCCAGCGAGCCTACGACGAAGGAGAATCTGTAGAAGAACTTTTGGAAACTGCAGAGGCAGGAATATTCTCTTTGTCGCAGGAAAATGTAAGCAGGGATTTTTTGCCGATCAAAGATGCTCTGACAGAATCTTTTGACCGCTTGGATGAATTGCAGAAATCTTCCGGAAAACTGCGGGGTGTCCCGACAGGTTTTCGGGATTTGGATTCAAAACTTGCCGGAATGCAGAATTCAAATCTTCTGATTTTAGCTTCCCGTCCCGGTCAGGGCAAGACTTCAATGGCTATAAATATCGCACAATACGTAGCAGTTTCCGCAGGATTGCCTGTTGGAATATTTTCTTTGGAAATGAGTCAGGAAGAGCTGGTTGACAGATTACTGGTAGGTCAGGCAAATATCGATGCATGGAAATTGAAAACAGGCAAATTGGGAGAAAGTGATTTTGATAAGTTGAGCTTGGCAATGGGAGAGCTGGCAGAAGCGCCGCTCTATATTGATGATACTCCGGGAATTTCCATTTCCGAAATGAGGACAAAAGCGCGGAGATTGCAAATAGAACACGGCTTAAAATTATTGATTGTAGATTATCTGCAACTCGTAAAAGGCAGAAATCTGGATAACAGGGTGCAGGAAGTTTCGGAAATTTCCCAAAATTTAAAAAATTTGGCAAGGGAATTAAAAATTCCGGTCCTGGCAATCTCACAGCTTTCCCGTGCAGTTGAACAGCGGGGAACAAGAAGACCGCAACTGGCTGATCTTAGGGAATCGGGAGCTATTGAACAAGATGCGGACGTAGTCATGTTTATCTGGCGGGAAGATCTGGAACATCCGGAGCAGGTCACTTTGGATATTCAAAAACACCGCAATGGTCCGATTGGGGAAATTAACCTGATATTTAGGGCTGATAGAACCAAGTTTTATGGTATGGAAAAAGCCAGAGGTAGACCTTCTTCACCCTCGGAGAAGTCAGAATCCAAAGAATTAGCGGCGTAGGAAGAGTGCCGAGGGAGGGAGTCGAACCCTCACAGCCTTGCGACTAATAGTTTTTGAGACTATCGCGTATACCATTCCGCCACCTCGGCTTTCAAATTGAATTATATCAGCTTTTAGGCTAAACTAGCGATATGAAAAAGAATGTCAGGCTCCCGGCTCATGTTAAGCCCGAGCGTTATAAAATCATGCTCAAGCCTGATCTGGAGGGATTTACTTTTTGTGGTGAAGAGACGATCAATTTATCCTTGGAAAAACCAACAAATCAAATTACCCTGCATGCTCTGGAACTGGAGATAGAGTCAGCGGAATTTATTCATGCTAATAAATCTTTGACTGGTAAAATTTCTTACGACCTGAAAGCAGAAACAGCCACTTTTACTTTTCCAAAACAAATCCAAAAGGGTAAAGGCGAGCTAAAACTTATTTTTAAAGGAATCCTAAACGATAAAATGAGAGGTTTTTACCGTTCCCGATACGAGATGGCGGGGATTTCTAAACATTTGGCTACCACCCAATTTGAATCAACTGATGCCAGGCGGGCTTTTCCCTGTTTTGATGAGCCTTCCCAGAAAGCTATTTTTGATGTGACTTTAATGATTCCAACTGGTACCACAGCCATATCAAATACGATTGAAACTGTGGTTAAAGAACATGAATCCGGTTATCAGATGGTGGAATTTTCTCCCACCCCCAAAATGTCTACCTATCTTTTGGCCTTTATTGTGGGGGAATTTGAATATGTGGAAGGGAAAAGTGATAAGGGAAAAGTAGTAAGGGTTTTTACAGCTGAAGGGAAAAAAGAACAAGCAAGGTTTGCTTTGGATGTAGCCAGGAAATGCCTGGATTTTTACGAAGACTATTTTGATATAGACTATCCATTGCCGGTGTTGGATATGATAGCCATTCCTGATTTTGCCGCAGGAGCAATGGAGAATTGGGGGGCTGTAACTTACCGCGAATCAACGCTTTTGATTGACGAGGAAAGATCTTCTACTGCCAATAAACAATGGGTAGCTTTGGTGATTGCCCACGAGCTTGCGCACCAGTGGTTTGGCAACCTGGTAACCATAGAGTGGTGGACTCATTTATGGCTTAATGAGGGATTTGCCTCATTCATTGAATACCTGGCTATAGATCATATTTTCCCTGAGTGGGATATCTGGACTCAATTTGTGGCAGAGGAGATGGGAGTTGCTTACTCTTTGGATGCTTTAAAAAATACCCACCCGATTGAGGTTGAAGTTGGTGATCCGGCAGAGATTTCCGAGATTTTTGATAAGGTTTCTTATGCAAAAGGAGCTACGGTTTTGCGCATGCTTATGTCATATCTCGGGCCGGCAGTTTTTCAAAAAGGGCTGCAACATTATTTAAAGAAGCACTCATATGGTAATGCGAAGACTGAAGATTTATGGCTAGCTTTAGCAGAGGTATCTAAAAAACCAGTTGCAGAGCTGATGAGGAACTGGACCCAAAAATCCGGTCATCCGGTCATAACCATTTCAGAAAGCGGTAGCAAGTTAAATTTAACTCAATCAAGATTCTTCGGAAGTTCGGTTTCTAAGCGAGAAACTAAAGACAAAACTGTCTGGAATATACCAGTCAGAGCGGGAAAGGAGCAATTTTTAATGAATAAAAGAAATATGGATATTCCAAATAGGGGAGAAAAGTTAAATACAGGTGAGGTTTCTTTGGTAAGAGTTGATTACCCAAAATCCTACTTGGGTAGACTGGAAAAATCTATCAGGAATAGAAAACTGGGAGCTTCTGATCGGTTGGGTTTGATTCGTGACTCGTTTGATCTGGCAAAGTCCGGAGATTCGCCGACGAGCTTAAGCTTAGAACTGGCTTTATCTTATGTAATGGAAGAAGATTACACTGTCTGGAGCACGTTGACAGAGCATTTGAGCGAGTTAGATTCACTTTTAGCCCATGAGAGTTTCCATGAGGATTTCAAAAAGTATGGAAGAGAAATCTATAGTGGAATAGCCAAAAAAATGAATTGGCAGAAAGAACCCCAAGAAAAACATACGGATTCACTTTTAAGGGGTATGGTGTTGTATCGGTTGGGCAGTTTTGGAGATCAGGAA
This sequence comes from Candidatus Daviesbacteria bacterium, assembly GCA_028712705.1. Lineage (GTDB taxonomy): Bacteria > Patescibacteriota > Microgenomatia > Daviesbacterales > UBA10151 > UBA10151. The sequence continues at coordinate 9,611 of JAQTPP010000012.1, read as the reverse complement.
ATAATTAAAAAAGCGCAAGAATTATTTGAACAACAAATGTCATTGCGAGCGTCAGCGAAGCAATCTAGCCAAGATAATAACCCTACCCAGATTGCTTCGTCGCAAGCTCCTCGCAATGACAATAATTATAAGATCGATCCTGATTTAAGAAGTACTGTTTATAACTTGATAGCAGAAAATGGAGGTATGGAAGAATTTAAGACCTTAATTAAGATGTATAAGATGGAGGAAAATCAGCAGGAAAAAGATCGGATTGGGAGAAGCCTGGGGCATTTTAAAAGCAAAAATATTTTACAAAAGACTTTGGATTTTTCCATTTCCAAACATGTCAGGTTCCAGAATTCATTGCAAATTATAGCATCAGTCTGGAGCAATCCTGCAGGCCGGTATTTAGCTTGGGAATTTGTCAAGAAAAATTGGGAACTCTTGAAAGAAAGGTATGCCGGAGGGCATATTTTCCCCAAACTTTTCCAGCAGGCAGGAGAGTTTACCCGTCAAGCAGATGCTAAAGATATTGAAAACTTTGTAGCCAAACACCCGGTATTGGAAGCGAAGCGGACAGTTGCCCAAGCTTTGGAGAAAATTTATTCCAATGCAGAATGGTTAAAAAGAGACAGGGATAAAATTAAAAAGTTTTTAGAACAGTTTGTACCTGAGCAACACTAAAAACCCGCAGGTGTCAATACAAATCCACCCCAAGGGTGGACATAACAATTAGGCAGACTCCGCCATTTTAGTTAATTTTATGCTAGAATGCAAGATTATGGCACTTAATGTAACAGAGCTTAGGAATGGGACGTTTTTTAAAGAAGGGAAGGATATTTTGCAGGTTTTAACCTATGAGCATGTTAAGACCGGCCGAGGTTCCGGGAATATCAAAGTAAAAGTGAGGAATATAAGAAGCGGGGCAGTTTTGGAAAAATCATTTATTACCGGAGCCAGGGTAGATGAGGCAAATGTGGAAAAAAAGAAGGCTCAATTTCTTTACCAGGATAATGGCGGATTTAACTTTATGGATCCAGTAAGTTTTGAGCAATTTTCAATTCCTGCCAGTGTTTTAGGGGATCAGGCAAAGTACTTAAAAGATGGACTAGAGGTAACCTTGATTGTTTCGGAAGATGAGGCTCTTGGGTTGGAGTTGCCCATGAGTTTAACCTATACAATTTCAGAAACCGGACCAGGAGAGAGGGGAAATACTGTTTCTAATGTTTTTAAAGAAGCTAGCTTGGATAATGGTTTGGTTGTAAAAGTTCCTATGTTTATTAAAGTGGGGGAAAAAGTAAAAGTGGATACCAGGAGTGGGGAGTATATTGAAAGAGTGAAATGAGATTTGACAATAGACGGTAGAAGGTGGAGGATAGTATTTAGAGGATAGGTTGATAGAAGATGGATTTATCAATTTTCTAATTTCTATTTTCAAAATACTATCTTCTATTCTCAACCATCTATCGTCTGAAACTATGGCTAAAAAAGTAACCAAAGCTTTAATACCTGCTGCCGGATTTGGTACCAGATTCCTTCCTCAAACCAAGGCCATGCCTAAGGAAATGCTTCCTATTGTTGATAAACCGGTTATTCAATATGTGGTTGAAGAAATAGTCGGTTCCGGAATAGACAATATTATTATTGTAACCGGTGCAACCAAACGGGCAATTGAAGACCACTTTGATGTTCCGAATGAAGATCTGGTGCAAAATCTGGTCAATGGTCATAAAGCCGAAGCTCTAGCGCAAATTAAGCATATTTCAAATATGGCAAATTTTATCTATATCAGACAAAAAGGTCCTTATGGCAATGGCACGCCGGTTCTTTCAGGAGAATCGGTTATTGAGGATGAACCTTTCGCTGTTGTCTGGGGAGATGAATTTATCTATTCCGAGCCGCCAAGGTTATCCCAAATGTTGAAAGTTCACGAGAAATACGGGGGTATTGTTATTTCGGGTGTTAAGATTCAAAAAAAAGAAGATTTAAGCCGTTATGGTATCGCTGATTTGGAACCGGTGGAGGGAAATGTTTACAAAATTAAAGCTATTGTGGAAAAACCCAATCCGGAGCAGGCCCCTTCCAACATTGCCACTCATGGGGCTTATATTCTGCCTCCGGAGATATTTGGCGCGCTTAAGCGGCTCAATCCTGGTCAAAACGGGGAAATTTGGCTGGTCGATGCTATCAATATGTTACGTGACGAAGGGGTTCCAATTTATGCCGTAGAGATTGAAAACGGCAAGTATTATGATACCGGAAATAAGTTGGAATATATGAAAACAGTAGTAGAGTTGGCCAGATCTCATCCTGAGATAGGTGAAGAATTTAGCGCGTTTCTTCAAGAATTAGTGAATAGTTCTAAGAATTAAGATTAATGCTCCGACAGTTGCAATTTGTGAAATAACACCCCAAAACATGCTAGCTTTATTATTTGTAGCACTTCCAATGTGGTAAAACGCCGAAAAAGGTAAGAATTTCCAATTTAACAGCAAATACGGCATTTGTAAAATATCCCAGGATTCGGAGATAAGTATGCAGATGAGGAGGTATAAATGATTTGTGGTATTGCCAAAAATTAAGAAAGTTAAGATAACTCCAAAGATGAAATCAGCGCTGGTTTGGCAAAAAAGCAATGCTTTTTTTTTACTTTTCCAGCCTAAACCAAAATCCCAATGGGGAATCATGTCTACAATCGGGTGAGAAATGGCAGAAAGGGATATCCCTATGGTCGGATCCGGAACATACCGGGCAATTACCCCTCCAATAAGTGCATGTGTAGTAGCGGTCATGTAACTAACCAGTATAACCTATTTTGTCAACTACGTTCATGTTAACTGAATGTAGTCAATTTGATTCAAACCCTTAAAGTATGGTAACCTCAAGCATATGTTTCCAGTACTATTTTCTATTGGCCGCTACCCCTTATCTTCATTTGGAGTATTTTTGGCACTGGGATTTTCCTTAGGTATTTTTTTGGTTTGGAGATTAGGCCGCGCCTGGGAGTTGGATGAAGAAAGAACTTTGGATATAACGCTTCTTACGTTCCTGGGGGGACTTTTGGGCGCAAGGATTTATTTTGCAATAGAGCACCTGCAGGATTTTAGCTCGCCTTTAGACCTGATTTTGATTAATAAAGTTCCGGGGCTGTCTTTTTGGGGCGGGATTTTGGGCGGCTGGCTTATCCTGTATTTCCTTGCCAGGCGGAAACGCCTAAATTTTTGGCAATTGGCTGATATTGCCGTAGTTGGGCTATTGGGAGGTTTAATTATGTCCGATATCGGCTGTTTTTTAGGAGGATGCGATGTTGGTTCTCCTTCCAAAGCATTTTTTGCAGTAACTATGATAGGAAGTATAGGTAAAAGGTGGCCTATTCAAATCATGGAGGCGTTATTTTTAACCGTAAGCTTGGCAAACGTTTGGTTCCAGGCAACCCATTTTCATCAAAGAGGCAAAATAGTAAGTTTGGCGCTTATCTATATTGGAATTTCTAAACTGGTTCTTGAGCCTTTCAGGCAGGATCACTCGGGAGTAATCTTTTCGGTAGTCTTTATACTTCTGGGAGCTACTATTTTTTACCGTCTTAACAAACAAACCCCAATAGAGCATTTGAAAATTTTAGGACAATTTTTAATAAAGTTTTTTACTGACCCCGACACCAGAAAAGATGTTGTACAAACTTTAAGCAAAACTTGGTATAATCAAAAAACGGCAATTGGTTGGAGATTACGGAATCTGAAGAAGATATTGCGGAGATCGAATGTCAAATTTTCCTAAAAAAACTCTCGAATTTATACAGAAACACCTCCTAAGACAGCAAAGAGAGGTGGAGAAAAATTTAAAGCTTGTTATTGAAGACGATCCGGCAAAATCACCTGCTCTGGTAGAATCCTCCGAACCTGGTACGGATTCTTATATTGCTGAAACTCACGGTAAAAGTATAGTGTTGGGAAAAAAGTTAACAGATGCTAAAACCAGTATAAAGGTAGCCCTGCAAAAAATTAAGAACGGCACTTATGGAAAATGTGAGAATTGCGGTAAACAGATTGAGATCGGTAGGCTTTTAGCCATGCCTACAGCTCAATATTGTGTCGCTTGTTCAAAGAGAAATTTTGGAAAGTAAGTCTTCCGTCTACCGACTTCCGACTACCGCTTTGTATAATGCTTTCGGTCTTCAGACTTCCGTCTTCCGACTGCAGCCTTTTGCCGTAGACGGTAGACTGTAGTCGGTAAGCTTATTTATTAATGCATTTAATTTGGCAACAATCATGTGAGCCTCCTCATATAACTTATCAAAATCTATTTGGTTAAGATATTTTTGATCTAAAGCAATAAATAACGCAGTAACAACTTCTTCTGTAGAAGTAATGGACATTCTTAAATATCTTCTGAATTCAATATCTGATTTTCTGTCAGAACCTTCAGCGATATTAAGTGCAATAGATACAGCAGCTCGGCGTAGTTGATCAATTAAACCAAATCGTTCATCAGTAGGGAATCTTTTAGTGATTGAATAAATATGGTTTACAAAGTTTCTGGCGTCTTGCCATACTTGTAGGTTTTCAAATCTGAATTTCATTTTTAATCATGTCTACTGTCTTCCGACTTCCGTCTTCCGCGGTAGACTGTAGACTGAAGATGGATAGCTTCTTTCAGTAGACCGTAGACCGTAGACGGTAGTCGGTTAGCATTTTACTGTATTTCTTCCCATTTCTGGTAGGTTTGGGAAAAGAGGTTACGCAGGATGACCAGGTATTTGGGCTGTTGAATGATCTGTTCAGTCGGAGTAGTGGTATTGTTGCTTCCAAGAGTCCGGCAAAATTCAATGTTTTTGTTGCTGTCTAAAGATATTAAACTGCCATTAATGATAAGCTGGCTGGCAGTCACAGGTGAGCCGTGGTTGCAGCCGGAACCTGCAGTGTAGATTTTACCGGAAGAGATAATGACTGCATCAATCCGGGTGACTGAGGGATTGATAGTGACATCTCCTTTTGCCGCCAATACCAATCCGGCATTACTGCTTGTATGAGTAAGATTCGTATTAATTGATAAATTGCCATCTATGAAGATAACTCCTGTTTTACCAACAGTCATGTTGCTTTCTATAGTCAGGTCTCCGGTAATATGATAGAGCTTATCCAGTACAGGTGGTGTTGGAGTAGGGGCTACATAACCACAGGCTGTGGCACAAACACCAGCCTTCATAGAATTGCATTGAGCTGTGGCCTGCTCGCTGGTAACATTACACCAGTTCTGGATTATGCCTGTTTGACTGCCGCAGCTTATATCCCAGCCATTATCTTCATAAAACTTAAGAAAAGCAGTTGGATCTCCCTGGTTGCTGATCAGACAATCCGTACAGCTATCCCCGGAACAGGCAGGTGCTGATTGGGCAAAGACTGCTGAGACGGGGATGAGGTTTTTAAGTCCGGCCAGCCAGTTCTTCAACAGGGGAGCAGATGCCTGGGAAGATAAGTTGATGGGATTTGTGAGGGAGGATTGGGTTTGGTTACCGGTTAAGGTAATTTTTTGAGCTGATTGAAGCTTGGATTGGGTAAAATAGATTGATTCCAGATCATCATAAGTAAGAAGCTTAAAAGGAGCAAAAGAGGTAGAACTGCCTACCACACAGATAGCTTCGGAATTGCCAAAATTATCAGATAAGCCATAAGTAGTGATTAATCCTCCTGTTACCCGGGGGTTTTGGCTTTGGGCAGGGCAAATTATACCCTGGTAGGTAATGGCATTTGGTCCACCGGAAGCTCTTATCCAATCATTGCTGTGGACATCCCCGCTGGCTTTGATCCAGGCAGAGATGACGGGAGGATCAACATAAAGTATATTGGAAACACAATACTGGCTGCGGCCATTGACAGAAAACTCAAAAAGATAGGGAGTGGGCCCAGCTTGGGCTTGACTGATCAGCCATTGCCAGCTGTATTGATAACCCTGGGCCTGGTAAAAGGATGGGATATCCGGGTATGACGGGTAGGTGACTACCCGAACATCAGCAGGATTTAAAGGGGTGGTAATATCCAAAGCTATGGAAAGATACCTTCCCGAAGGTCCTTTGGACAAAACGTTAATCGTAAAAGGTTGATCTTGTTTAGGGGCCGGGGGATCAAAATACATGATATCACCGGAAGTGCAATTTGGGCCGGTGGTGGGTGCAACATAATTATCTCCGCCACCCCCGCCTCCACAGCTTGCATCATAGTAACAGCCAGGACCGAAGTACCAGGAATATGAGCAAGTTCCGGAAACATATCTTTGGTCAGGCTGGCAGCCTGAAGCACCACAGCCGGAAAAAGAACAACCGGGAGGAGGAGGTGGTGGAGCGGGAGGAGGAGGGGGAGGAGGATTGGAAGAAGAAGTACACTCGCTGCAATTTGGCTCACAGAGAGAGGAGTAGCCACAGACGCCGGGGCTATTATATCTGCCATTGCAAGTCTGAACTCCTGTCCCGCTGTTACAAGTTTGACTATACTGGCACTGACAGGTGACACAGCCAGGGATTAAATTCCCGCTGCAGTCATAATTTAAGCTGGAACAATAGTTATTTGGTGGACTTATACAACATCTTCTACAGGTTCCGCACTGCCAGTCATACAAACAGATGGGGGCGGGAGTAGGGGAAGGAGAGGGGGAAGGAGATTCTGGGGTAGGAATGGGGGTGGGAGGAGGAGTGACAGCATAACTACAACACCTAAACTCTTTTAAAGGGATAGGATAGTCACCTCTATTTCTTTCTTCACAATAATCACTTCCTCTGTTTTGACAACACTCAGTGCCAGTGTACGACCCAGAACCAGCGCAATTTTCCCCAAATAGTGCTGTTGAACAAACTGTTAAAGACGAATTAGTAGACCACCAGTCGTCACACTCATCTTCCGTTTGAGCATATGTATTTTCAATAAAGATAATATTAAAGAGCAAAACACAAATAAATAATAATTTATAGAAAAAAGAGGATTTTCCCACACTGAATTAACTGTACCACTTTTTAGTCGCCCAGAACAAGTAATTTCGCGTTATCCTTCTCATTCCTCCAATCTTGAGCTGTTAAAAAACTAAGTGGAACAGGTGTTTCTAAGTTCTTTGAAGAACCAACTGGGGTAGAAGTTAGATGTATCCGAATAACTCGAGTTGGTTTAGTCATTGTTACAATTGGTTCTCCTCTATGAACAGTTTTTGCTTGGCGGGTTTTGGCATAAGTGACTCCATTAGGAAGATCTGAGGGTAAAGGAAAGACGTCCTCTCCATCAGAACTTATCATTGCCGTGTACTGTATTCCATTACGAATAAATCTGAAATTCATTCCAGATACCCACCCTTGCCATTCGCTGGAACCATAAGCAATACCATCAGTTGGAGCACAAATTTCTGTTCCCACGGGTACATTGGTAAGTAGCATCCAGTTTTTATTCTCAGTAATAGTTCTTTTCCTTACATCTTGGGGATCAATTCCTGTGACATCTTCTATCCAGCTATAATGGATATTATCAAAACCTTCAGGTGGTTTTAGAGGGAAAAGGAGAGCAAGAGGATCTGCTGATTTTGCTTTTTCTTGGACGGTTGCTAAAGGAACACGGAGGGTATTGCTTTTTCCAATATAGCCTCCACCACTGTCATAAGTAAAAGATTCGGGATTTCGAGGAACAATTTTGTCTAATGCATATCTAAGACCAGCGCTCACATGGCCCCCTTGAATCTCTGCAGCTATACCTGCCAAAGTAATAGTAGCTGCTGTTGCCCCCAACCACTTTAAGAAACCCCTTCTCGGTACCTCTCTTTGGATCCATGCGGGAGGAGGCGCCTTTGTGGCTCCACCGGCAGTTTTCTCTGTTGTTGGAGCAACAGCCGTTAAATGTGAGGAAGTTAATTCTTCTGGTTGGCTAGCTTCCATAATTAGTTACCCCTTCATATTAAATTATCCTATAAATCTATAGGCTTGTCAAATTTTACTTTACTCCGGTTTTGGCAAATTCACTGGTACAGCTCTGCCAGGAATAAATAGTTTTAGCTTCTTTGGTATGTTCACAAAATGAAACAATTAATCCGATTTTCTGTTTATTTTCAGGAAAAGGACCTGTTATATTTACTCCTCTTCTTATTCCTTCTTTATCTTCCCAGAAATTCTCACAGTAAGTCTGACTATAAATCGGTTTGCAGCCCCACACCCCCTTTGGTTCTATAGAAAAGATTGAAGGAATTATTGTTTGAGCAAGTTCTACAGAGGGAGATGCTATTTGGCTTTTGAAAAATAAAATATTGAATGAGGATATTTTCTTTTCATCGGAGGACATAGTTAAAGCGGCATTCGCTGTTCCTTCTTTTGTGTCCCATAAAAGAGTAAAGTTTTCTTTCACAATTTTATCCTGCCTAAAGGTAATATCAGACATAGGTGGAATAAGTGATGAAACTAAGATATTGGGGAGAAAAGCGGTTAATGTTTTTTTAGCTCTACTACTAAGCTCCTCTTTTGATGGACTTATTTGAAGTGTTTGGTGGGGCAGCCAGGAGAAATATTTAGGGGAAAGAGAGGATAAGGATAAAATATTAAAGTAATTTAAAGTTAAAATTATAACTAAAACTAAAACAATTATCCCCAAAGAGATTAAAGCTATTTTTAAGATCTTTTTTAAAGGGGAGGCAGGCTGGACATATACTTGCGGAGTTACTTCCGGAGTTGGAAGTGGAGAAGGATTAGGGCTATCCATAAGTTTATGGTAGAGGATAGGCAGGATGTTGTCAAACTAACGAGATTTGTTGGTATAATCGCTTCGCTTCTTGTAACGCGATGCGTTATAATCTAATTTAATGATAATCCCTGTTAGTATTGGACTTTTGATAGTCATTTTAATAATTAATTTTTTCTACAATAGAAAAATTAAGGATTTAGAAGCAATCAACAAAAAACTGACAGCGCTCACTTTGGATAATATCAAAGTTAATCAGGAGCTACATCGGGCATTGAATCTTTTGGAAGAAGCCAATCGGAAATTAAAAGCGCTTGATAAGACTAAAGACGATTTCGTATCAGTTACTTCGCATGAACTGCGTACACCGATGGCCGCAATCCGTTCTTATGCCTGGATGGCGCTGCACCGTAGCGATATTCCCTTGTCCAAGACTTTAGAAAAATATTTGGTTAGAGTTTTAATATCAACCGAGCGTTTAATCAACCTGGTTAACGATATGCTGAATATTTCCAGAATAGAATCAGGTAGAATTGAGATTAGTCCTGAACCGATTGACATTCTTTCTTTGATTCGGGATATTGTTGATGAAGTTTATTATTCGAAATCGGAAGAGAAAAATATACAATTTGTTGTGTCGGAAAATAAAGTCCCCAAAGCATTTGCCGACCCGGAAAAACTTAGACAGGTATTTCTTAATTTAGTGGGAAATTCCTTAAAGTTTACCCCAAACGGAGGAAAAATCAGTTTCGATTTTTTTAGTGACGGCAAAACAGTTGAAATTTCAGTATCAGATACAGGAATAGGAATATCAAGAGAGGATCTAAGCAAATTGTTCCATAAATTTGGCAGACTGGACACTTCTTATACAGCAGCTGCAACTTCCGGAGGAACCGGTTTGGGGCTTTATATATCCAAAAATTTAGTTGA
>JAQTPP010000011.1 GCA_028712705.1 Candidatus Daviesbacteria bacterium | reverse complement strand
GGTAAGTCTCATACTTACTAAAATCTACCTTAGAAGGATCAATGTCAAGAAGTTTGTGTATCTTAGAGGTATATTTTGAGTAATCGTATTTTAAAAAGTGTATAGTATGTCCCGGACAGCGTACAATTGTGGTTTGACAATATCCTGCCTATCCTCTACCATAAACTTATGGATAGCCCTAATCCTCTCCCAGCTCCAGTTCCAACTCCGGAAGTAACTCCGCAAGTATATGTCCAGCCTGCCTCCCCTTTAAAAAAGCTCTTAAAAATATCTTTAATACTTTCAGGAATAATCATCTTAATCTTAACTATAATTTTAACTTTAAATTACTTTAATATTTTATCCTTATCATCTCTTTTTCCTAAATATTTCTCCTTTTTACCCCATCAAGATCTTTTTTTTAAAAATCCTTTAATAGGTAAGGCTAAATCTTTGGGTTATACCATTACCTACATTGATCCCAAAGATACTACAGGAAGGACAGTGTTTTATGAAGGAAAGGGAATTTTCGGAAATAACGGTATTGGAGAACAAATAACTAAAAATCCTGATGGCTCGAGTTATACAAGCCGAATTATTGGTATATTCCAAGAACTTAAAGACACCCCTGCTTCTCCAGATAAATACCTAATTTTAGTTGACCTTAAAACCAGAAAATCCTATCAACCCCTACGAATCATTCTTGATCCAGAAAAAGCATCTACCTTATCCGCAAAACCAACGCTTCCTTTGACTCAATTATTTGTTGAGAATCTAAATATCTTAGTAAACATATCTACTCAGAATGGAGAGTTGATTAATGAATTTTATAAACTTAGTAACGATGAAATAAAAAATATTTTAAGAAATGGGGATGCAGTAAATATGACTTTATGGCCCACATATACTTCTGATAAAAAAGCACTTACAAATTCAAAAGATGAATCTGGAAAAAATATTATTTGGAAATTATATATTCGTCGTTTTGGTGGTAAAGCACAAATTGAAAAGGAATTAGGTCGATCGATTTAAAATTTGACAAGCCTATAGATTTATAAGATAATTGTCTTAATAGGAGGGTATTTTATGGATGGACCTGCCGAATTAATAGGAGACGTTCATTCAGGGCAAAGAATAGCAGAAAAAACAACTCGTGATTTGAGAGCTGTTGGTGCGCCAGACAAAGGGGTTATTGGCCCAACTAAAGAGGAGGCTAGACAAGCAAATGCAGGAGAAATTAAAGAAAATAGAATTCTTGGCTTTATCAAAAGACATCCTCTTCTTTCCGGGTTATTCGGTCTCTTTAGTATAGGTACTGTAGGTACTGGAGTAGGATATGTAGCTTATCAAAATAACCCTGAAATTCGTCAAACAGTGGATCAATTGCCAGCTGGTGTTGCCAACTGGTGGAATTCACTTCTTGGTAGAAATGTGGAAGTTTCTCAATCCGGCATCCCACAATTTCAGCCTTCTGTTCCAGCTGAATACATTACTCCCGCAACAGCTAAAAAAACTCCTCGAGAATTAGCAAAAGAAGTAGGCTACAACATTCTCTGGATGGACCCAAAAGATACTACAGGAAGAACATTATTTTATGATTATAGAGGAGGCTGGGGTGGAGGAATTGGAGAAAGCTATGGCGAACAAAAAGGTACTGACGGTAAAACTTATCGGTATTTAGTATTTTTAACTGGTCAATTCGTAAGATTTGAAGATATTGATGGTTCTAAAGATAAATATATTGTTCTAAAAGATCCTAAAACAGGAGCTCTATTTCGAAAAATAAGAGTTGATTTTGAAGGGAAGATTCTTACAACAGAAGGTAAGGAATCTACTGGTCTGGGTATTGAAAATATCAGTCTTGATAGAGATAAAGCACTTTCTTTAAGCGTAAATGGAAGACTTGGATATGTACCACAATGGGGCGAAACTCAACTTTCAAAAATCCTTCAGCCGGGAGATGCTGTGGGTATTGGGGTAACAGCAGTAAAAGGGATCTCTATTAATGTGCTAAATACGGAAGATGATACAGTAACGGCAAGTTATGAACCATACTTTGCTGGAAGTATTGGTCTCCGTCGGTTTGGAGGAAAAGCTGAAATCGAAAAAGAACTTGTTTCCCCTTAATAAATATGCCACTATAAAAGAGTGAGAAAACTTCCGTCTTTACTACTTCTTTTTCTACTTTCATTGATATTTTTTCTTTCGTTGACGAAATCGTCTTCTGTCTTTGCCTACTGCGAACTTGGAAACTGTATTGATCCTAATGATATCCCCAATGGAGGATGTCCTTGTAATCCTAACTTTATAGATCCTAATACAGGAGGATGTACACAAGAAATCTGTTCTGTTCAACCACCTGTAGCAGGAGCCTGTTGTACTGGACCAGAACCTCCAGACCCCACCCCAGAGCCTCCCCCAGAATCCACCCCGGAACCTCCTTCCCCCTCTCCTTCCCCTACTCCTACCCCCATCTGTTTGTATGACTGGCAGTGCGGAACCTGTAGAAGATGCTGTGTGAGTCCACCAAGCAACTATTGTTCTACTCTAAATTATGACTGCAGCGGGAATTTAATCCCTGGCTGTGTCACCTGTCAGTGCCAGTATAGTCAAACTTGTAACAGCGGGACAGGAACTCAAACTTGCAATGGCAGATATAATAGCCCCGGCGTCTGTGGCTACTCCTCTCTCTGTGAGCCAAATTGCAGCGAGTGTACTTCCTCTTCCAATCCTCCTCCCGCTACCCCTCCTCCCGCTCCACCCCCTCCTCCTCCCGGGTGTTCTTTTTCCAACTGTGGTGCTTCAGGCTGCCAGCCTGACCAAAGATATGTTTCCGGAACTTGTTCATATTCCTGGTACTTCGGTCCTGCCTGTTACTATGATGCAAGCTGTGGTGGGGGTGGTGGAGATAATTATGTTGCACCCACCACCGGCCCAAATTGTACTTCCGGTGATATCATGTATTTTGATCCTCCAGCCCCTAAACAAGATCAACCTTTTACGATTAATGTTTTGTCCAAAGGACCTTCGGGAAGGTATCTTTCTATAGCTTTGGATATTACCACTTCTTTGAATCCTGCTGATGTTCGGGTAGTCACCTCCCCGTCATACCCGGATATCCCATCCTTTTACCAAACCCAAGGTTATCAATACAGCTGGGCCTGGCTGATCAGTCAAGCCCAAGCTGGGCCCACTCCCTATCTTTTTGAGTTCAGCATCAATGGCCGTAGCCAGTATTGTGTTTCCAACACACTTTATGTTGATCCTCCCACCATCTCTGCCTGGATCAAAGCCAGCGGGGATGTTCACAGCAATGATTGGATAAGAGCTTCCGGTGGACCAAATGCCATTACCTACCAGGGTATAATTTGCCCTGCCCAAAGCCAAAACCCCCGGGTAACAGAAGGATTAATCACTACTTATGGCTTATCTGATAATTTTGGCAATTCCGAAGCTATCTGTGTGGTAGGCAGTTCTACCTCTTTTGCTCCTTTTAAGCTTCTTACTTATGATGATCTGGAATCAATCTATTTTACCCAATCCAAGCTTCAATCAGCTCAAAAAATTACCCTGACCGGTAACCAAACCCAATCCTCCCTCACAAATCCCATCAACTTATCTTCCCAGGCATCTGCTCCCCGGTTGGAGAATTGGCTGGCTGGACTTAAAAACCTCATCCCCGTCTCAGAAGTCTTTGCCCAATCAGCGCCTGCCTGTTCCGGGGATAGCTGTACTGATTGTCTGATCAGCAACCAGGAAGATCCAACTGCTTTTCTTAAGTTTTATGAAGATAATGGCTGGGATATAAGCTGCGGCAGTCAAACAGGCATAATCCAGAATTGGTGTAATGTTACCAGCGAGCAGGCAACAGCTCAATGCAATTCTATGAAGAGTGGTGTTTGCGCCATAGCATGCGGCAATACCCCCAGTCCAGGAACAAATCAGTTGACCGGTAATCTCTGGGATGGCACTAATTTTAATACGCCTGATGGCGGCGCTCCATCCGGACCTTCCTTATCAGCTCCGGTTCCTGATATGACCACTGCCTTAGATCAGGACTGGGGCGCTGGCGCGCCAAACTCCACTGTGGGAGCTGACACTTTCTCAGGCAGATGGCAGGGCAATTTTACCTTTAAGGACGGTCTTTACACCTTTTATGCCGGAGCGGATGACGGGGTCAGGCTGAAAATTGACGGAGTAACCAAGATCAACAGCTGGATTAATACAGGCTATACTGAGAGAAGCTATACTCAAATATTTTATTCCCAGGCCAAACACTTAATCGAGCTTGAATACTATGAAAATGACGGAAATGCCAGGGTTTCTTTGCGCTGGAGTCGTACACCGTTTGCCTGTTCCGGAGATACATGCACGGATTGTCTGATCAGCAGCCAGGGAGATCCCCCTGGTTTCCTTAAGTATTATCAGGATAATGGCTGGGATATAAGCTGCGGCAGTCAAGCTGCCATAGTTACCGACTGGTGCAGCAGCGCTGATCCTTCAGGCTGTACTGCTTTAAAGTCCGGCAGTTGTGCTACAGCCTGTGGTTATGTAGCCCCTACACCAACACCAGCTCCTACTCCAACACCTCCTGTACTGGATAAGCTCTATCATATTACCGGAGACTTAACTATAGACAGCAACATGACTGTTGGTAAAACAGGAATTATTTTCATAGATGGCAATTTATCGATTAACACTAATCTGACTCATACAAGTAGTAATGCCGGATTGGTATTGGTGGCAAAAGGAGATGTCACTATCAATCCCTCAGTCACCCGGATTGATGCAGTCATTATCTCTTCCGGTAAAATCTACACTGCAGGTTCCGGCTGCAACCACGGCTCACCTGTGACTGCCGGCCAGCTTGTCATTAATGGCAGTTTAATATCTTTAGACAGCAACAAAAACATTGAATTTTGCCGGACTCTTGGAAGCAACAATACCACTACTCCGGCTGAACAGATCATTCAACAGCCCAAATACCTGGTCATCCTGCGCAATCTCTTTTCCCAAACCTACCAGAAATGGGAAGAAATAGAGTAACAGTTCTTTAAGGTCACTCCTTGAGTACTCAAGGAGTGACCTTGTGAAATATTACTTTCCAAAATTTCTTTTCTGTTCCTGATACCAGACAATAGCTTTCTTTAATTCCCCGGCATCAAAATCCGGCCACAGAGTTTTGGTAAAGTAGAATTCAGAATAGGCTGTCTGCCAAAGCAGGAAGTTTGATAATCTTGATCTTCCTCCTGTCCGGATAACAAGCTCGGGATCAGGCTGACCATTGGTATAAAGATGTCTCTCAATGATCTGCTCGTTTATTTTATTAACATCAACACCCTCTTTAACAATATCTTTAATTGCTTCAACCAGCTCTTTTTTGCTCCCATAATTTAAAGCTATATTTAATTTTATGGATTCACTTTTAATATATGTATCTTTGACCTGATCGATCAGTTTTTTAATGGTTTCCGGAAGACCGTGCATCTCCCCTAAAATAGTTACTCTAACCCCTTTTTGCATCATTTTCTTAAGTCTTGTATGGAAACCTTTTCTCATCAGATTAAACAATTCAAAAACTTCCCTTTTGGCCCGCTCTTGAATATTTTCTGTGGAAAGAGCATAAACTGTGACTGTTTTGATGCCCATTCTATCCGCAGCTTCTACTACGTTTTCCAAAGCTTCTGCTCCTTTTTCATGCCCTTTAATATCAGGCAAATTCCTGACTCTGGCCCATCTTCTGTTGCCGTCCATGATAATGGCAATATGGGAAGGGATGTTTTGATTATTCGGTCGGGTAACGGTCATTTTGCTTTTTTAGTATAACAATTATAACAGTTATAACCGTTATATTAAGAGCGGTCGGATGTTGAATCTATTTAGTTCTCCGTACTAAATACTCTCCTAGCTGTTTTAATAATTTACTCGTTTTCTGATCTTTAGTAATCTCTGGTACTATTTTCATTGCTCTATTTTCATATTTTTTTGCTTCATTTTTAGCCGAATTTGATCCTCCTGTCCCGGCAACTTCATTATCCAAAATATCATCCTTAATTTGGAAAGCAACTCCCAGATTCTCCCCGAACTTCTCTAATACCCCGATCAACTTCTCGTCTGCTCCTGCCAAAATTGCCCCGATCTGTAGCGGTCCCGCAATAGTATAGTATGCTGTTTTAAGCTTCATCACAATAAATGGATCAGTTTCTTCCATGTCCAGCATTTCTCCCCAGGTCGTATTCATCATTACCTTGGAAAACAGATTTAAGGCTTTAATCTTGCAATCGTCCGGAAAATCTGTTTCGGAAAAGATATTATAGCTTAGGAAAAAACCATAATCAGCCAGACATATTGCCTGGGAAATACCATAATGGCCGCCGCCGAAAGCCACATATAAAGAAGGTTGTCCGCGTCTTGTCAAGCTTTCATCAATAATATCATCATGAGCCAAAATAGCGCTGTGGCATATTTCATAAGCCGCAGCTACTTTTAGTATTTCACCTCCGAGGTGAGCTTTGTTCCATCGGACGTTTTCTCCTCGGAGGTGTGCTGCTAACTGAAAGCCCAGCATCACCAAACTTCCCCTTATCCTTTTTCCTCCCTGGCAAGATCTGGTAAAAGCTTTAATCAGAGGAATTAATTTCCTGTCCGTTCTTTCTGCCTTTTTTAACTGCTCCTTGAGTATTTTCTCTAATTCCCTATCCAATCCTTTGACTGACTTTTCTAAGTATTTCTTAAAATCCATGTGACTAAATTTACCACATTTTAAGCAAAAGTGGTAAAATCAGGCTTTATGGATACTAAACCTAATCTTCGTAAACTTATATCTGCCCAAAAAAGGCGTGAATTTTTGGAAAAGCAGTTGAATATAAACCTGGACAAAATCGGCCGGATTAACTTTAAAGAAAGTGATGTTGTTGGCAGGAATATTGAAAATCTAATCGGCTCTACTCAAATTCCCCTTGGAGTGGCTGGACCACTCAGAATCCACCTCGAAGGAGCCAAAGCTCACCTTCGAGGTGTTTTTAGGAATTATTATATCCCCCTGGCCACCACAGAAGGAGCATTGGTAGCCTCTGTCTCCAGAGGCTGTAAAGCTATAACAGAGGCCGGCGGAGCCATTACGGAAGTGGAAAATGTCGGCATTACTCGTGGACCAGTATTTAGAACAACCGGGCTAAAACATGGAACAGAAACCAAACAGTGGATCCAAAACCACATCCCCCTTATCTCCCAGATTACCCAAAAAACCTCTTCACATTTAAAACTTTTAAAAGTTGAGACTGCAATGGCAGGGAGAAACTTATTTGTCAGATTTTATTTTGATACAAAAGACGCCATGGGCATGAATATGGCCACTTTTGCCACAGAGCAAGCAGTTAAATTAATCGAGCAAAAAACCCAAGTTATATGTATTTCACTGGCCGGTAATTTTGATATAGATAAAAAACCTGCCTGGCTTAACTTCATCAATGGGCGCGGCAAAAAAGTTTGGGCCGAAATAGTTTTACCTGAGAAAATAGTCGCTGACATCCTTAAAACTACCCCCGAGAAAATGGTAGATTTGGTGGAAAGAAAATGCCATCTGGGCGGAATAATGTCAGGATCGCTTGGATTTAATGCTCATTTTGCCAACATTATAGCTGCTGTTTTTGCTTCAACCGGCCAGGATCTGGCTCATGTGGTAGAAAGCAGTTTAGGAGTTACCTCGGCCGAGATCTTAGAAAAAGGCGATCTTTATTTTTCCGTATACCTTCCCTCTTTGATAGCCGGCACTGTTGGCGGGGGGACGCATTTGCCTACTCAGCAGGAAGCTTTGGGAATAATGCAGGTATCTGATGTGCTAGAATATTCGCAAGTTTTGGGAGCTGCAGTTTTGGCCGGCGAGCTTTCACTTTTGGCATCTTTGGCAGAAGGATCTCTTGCAAAAGCACACCAGAGATTAGGAAGAAAATGACAGGAATTGTTTCTTACGGAGTATACATACCAAAATACAGAATCAAACCATCTCAGATTGCCCGTGCCTGGGGCAAAGAAACGGTTGATGTGGAAAAATCACTGGGGGTTTTGGAAAAAGCAGTTGCCTCAGTTGATGAGGATGCGGTAACTTTAGCAGTTGAAGCCTCTTTCAGGGCTTTGCAAAACGGACAAATAAAACCTGACAGTATCGGCGCCATTACAGTCGGGTCTGAATCCCACCCTTATGCTGTCAAGCCTACCTCCACTACAGTTGCCGGCATTTTAGGTCTGCCGGAAGAACTTTTGGCAGTTGATTTGGAGTTTGCCTGTAAAGCCGGCACCTCCGGCATCCAGCTTTTATCAAGTTTTGTCGGCACAAACAAGACAAAATATGTTCTGGCCATAGGTTCTGATGTAGCTCAATCCAAACCTTCAGATGTTTTGGAATATACGGCCGGCTCCGGCGCAGCCAGTTTCATCTTAGGCAATAAAGATACAGTTGCCAATATCTTAGATTTCACCTCTTACTGTTCCGATACTCCTGATTTTTGGAGGAGAGACAGCGAAAAATTCCCCTCCCATGGTGGACGGTTTACAGGAAAACCGGCTTACTTTGACCATGTTTATAAAGCATCTTCTTCGCTGCTTAAGAAAACCAGGCTTAAGCCTGCTGATTTTGACTGGGCTGTTTTTCATATGCCTAACGGCAAATTCCCCAGGGAAACCGCAGGCAGATTGGGTTTTACAGATGCACAAATTAAACCGGGCTTTATAGTTTCTCAAATAGGCAATCCTTATTCCGCCTCATCCATGATAGGGCTGGCTGCTATTTTGGATATTGCTAAACCCGATCAAAAGATCTTCATGTGTTCTTACGGATCAGGAGCCGGATCAGACGCTTTTGTCTTTGAAACCACCCCTATTCTTAAGAAATTTCAAAAAAGAAACAAAAACAGCGTCCAAAAACAAATTCAGGACAAACAAATGATTGATTATTCGCTGGTTGCAAGAAATATTATTAATAAATACAGAATATAAGGAAAAGATATGAAAATTAAAGTTAAAGGTATTGGCTTAACAAAATTTGGAGAGCTTTGGGACAAATCACTCCTGGATTTGGCTCTGGAAGCCTCGATTGATGCTATCAAAGATTCCGGGATTAATAAAAGCAAAATTGATGCAGTCTTTGTTGGCAATATGCTGACCGGCAAAATAGCCGGGCAAGATCATCTTGGACCGGTAATTACTTCTTCTTTAGGGCTAAATGCTGCTTCTTTTCGGATTGAAGGAGCTTGCGCTTCCGGAGGGCTGGCAGTACATCTGGCTGTTCAAGGCATTTTAGCCGGCACCTATAAAAACATTTTGGTGGTGGGAGCGGAAAAAATGACCGATGCTTCTTCCAACCAAATCACCTGGGCCTTAATGGGAGCCAGTTCTTCAAAGGAGCGGAAAGCCGGTCTTACTTTTCCGGCTCTTTACGCTCTGATGACTCAGGCGCATATGCAAAAATACGGTACTACCCGGAAACAACTGGCGCAGGTTTCTGTTAAAAATCACTATCATGCTTCCTTGAATAAAAAAGCCCAGTATCCCTACGAAATAACTACTGAAAAAGTTTTGAACAGTAATCTAATATCCTATCCTATCACTTTATTTGATTCCTCCCCTATTACCGACGGCGCAGGGGCAATCATGCTTTCGGCTGAGACTGACTCCAAAGGGGTTTTCATCACCGGCAGCGCCGTAGCCTCAGACACAATTGATCTTTCGGAAAGAGCGAGTTTAACAGAACTTAAGGCAACTCAAATAGCTTCTAAAAAAGCTTTGGAACAAGCAGGAGTCGGAATTAAGGATATTAAGGTTTGCGAAGTACATGATTGCTTTACTATTGCCGAAGTCATGGCCATGGAAGATTTAGGGGTTTGTCCCGCCGGGGCGGGAGGGAAATTTATTGAAAAAGGCAACACCAGACTGAACGGCAAATGCCCTATCAACACTTCCGGAGGATTAAAAGCCTGCGGACACCCTGTTGGCGCAACCGGGGTTAAACAAATTATTGAAATTACCGAACAACTTCGAAAAAGCGCAGGTCAAAGGCAAGTCAAAGATGCCGATATCGGTTTAACCCAGAATGTTGGAGGAACAGGAGCAACAGTTGTTGTCCATGTTTTACAAAACTTATGAGTAGTCCTGTTACTGTTTGGAGAAACCATAAAAATTTAAGGAATTACCTTGGAAAAAAAGCCGCGGTCCTTGTCTGGACAAAGATATACATAGCACCGGAAGGCTTTGAGCATGAAGCCCCTTATTTTGTAGCCATTGTCAAACTGGAAGACGGAAGGAAAATGCCTTTGCAGATGGTTGAATGCGAAGAAAAAGATTTAACACCTAACCGGAAAGTAACACTTGTGGTTAGAAAACTGGGCAAAGTCGGGCTTGATAAAGTAATCGAATACGGAGTAAAAGCGAAACCACGTTCATGAAAACTGAACGTGGCAAGCCACTATGATCAAAATTTCAGCTCCTGGTAAGATTCACCTGCTCGGCGAACATACGGTAGTTTATGGCAAACCTGCTTTGCTGACCACAGTCAATCTCAGAGTAACTGTTACTCTTCAACCATGTCATTCTGGTAAGCAAGTCTCCGAGCGCAACCAGAATCTTGATTCTGGAGTCGTCGCTTCGCTCCTCCCCAGAATGACAAAAACTATAGAACCTATTGTTAAAAAATATCTTCAACTTAAAACCATCCCGCCTTACCAGTTAACCATTGATTCCCAAATTCCCTTAGGAGCTGGTCTGGGTTCTTCTGCTGCTGTTTCAGCTGCCTATATTGCTGCTTTAATTTCCCATCTGGGCCATAAATGGGATCTAAATCTTATTAATAAACTGACCTTTGAGGCGGAAAAAGTCTTTCATGGCAATCCTTCAGGCGGAGATAATTCCACAGTAGTTTTTGGCGGACTGATTTGGTACCAAAAAGGTAAAGGGGTTCAACCCCTAACGCCCCTAACATTTTCCATTCCTCCTAAATTAGCCCAAAACTTCATGTTGATTAATACCGGAAAACCTAAGGAAACTACTAAACAAATGGTGGAAATGGTAGCTGCAAAAAGTGAAAAGTTCAAAAAGATATTTGATAATCAGGAAAAACTGGTCAGAGAATTATTGTCGACCATACAAAATGCTAATGAGAATCAGCTAATTCAAATCATCAGGGCTGGAGAAAAAAACCTGGAAGCTATTGGAGTTGTATCCCCATATGTAGCATCCGTCATCAGAAAAATAGAAAATGCCGGCGGAGCTGCCAAAATTTGCGGTGCCGGAGGAAAAACCAAAGCCACAGGCATTTTAGTATGTTATCACTTAAAACCATCTGCAATCGAAAACATTGCAAAATCTCACAATTTAGATTATTTCAAAACTACCTTAGGAGTACAGGGATTAAAAACAGAAAACTAACAATTTAACAATGAAACAATTTAACAATTCTATTACTGTTTCAGCGCCGGGAAAATTAATGCTTTTGGGCGAGCATGCTGTTGTGTACGGCAGACCTTGTATTGTAACTGCTGTTAACCAGAGAATGAGGGTAACAGTAGAACTAATTGACCAACCAGTTTTGGAGCTCAATGCTCCAGATGTGCAAGTTACAGATTACAAAAAGCCTATGTCAAACTTAGGTCAAGGAAATATTCCCACAGGTGCTAAGTTTGTTGAGATTGCAGTTAAAAATTTCCTTAATTGTCATCCTGAGCGATTAGCGAAGGATATAAATTTATATTCTTCGGCTTCGCCTCAGAATGACAAATTTGGGGTCAAGATTACCACCTCCTCTGAATTTTCCTCCCAATTTGGTTTTGGATCCTCTTCCGCTGCTACTGTGTGTATAATTTATGCTCTATCAGAACTTACCAGACAGAATTTAGACAATAAGCAAAGCTTGCGATCTGACGATCTTAAAGCTATCTTTGATTTATCTTACAAAACAGTTTTAGATATTCAGGGTAAAGGTTCTGGATTTGATGTAGCAGCAGCAGTTTATGGCGGTACGCTCTACTTTGTCACAGATGGTAAGCTGATTAAACCATTTAAAATTGATCAGTTGCCTATTATAATAGGATATAGTGGTATTAAGTTTGATACGGTTAGACTCATTGATGAAGTAGCAAAAAAAGCAGAAAAATACCCTTTTATAATAAACAATATTTATGACCAAATCGCTAAATTAGTTAAAAAAGCAAAAAAAGCTATCTTAACAACTGACTTTATAACCTTGGGAGAACTGATGAATTTTAATGAAGGTTATCTATCAACCCTTGGCGTCGAAGGTAAAAAGTTAGCTGATATGATTTATGCCGCAAGAGATGCCGGAGCATATGGAGCAAAATTATCCGGTGCAGGAATCGGAGACTGCATGATTGCTATAGCAGCGGAGGACAAAAAACAGACTGTCGCTAATGCTATCACCCAAGCTGGCGGGCAGGTGATTGATGTAAAAGTAAATGCGAAAGGAGTCAGAATAGAATTATGAAAATTACAGCCATTGCGCCATCAAATATTGCTTTTACCAAATACTGGGGTAGAAAAGATGAAATTTTAAGGCTGCCTTCAAATGGCTCCATCTCCATGTGTTTGAGCAACTTACTTACCACTACTACAGTTGAGTTTTCAGATAAATATACTAAAGACGAAATCCTGCTAAATGGTCGAGCTCCCAAAGATATTGAAATAGAAAGAGTCGTCAAACACCTGGATAGAATTAGAAAACTGGCAAGTCCGCCAGCTGGCGGACTAAAAGCCAAAGTTTCATCTAACAATAACTTTCCGATTGCAGTTGGTCTATCCTCGGCAGCTTCCGGCTTTGCAGCTCTCAGCTTAGCCGCGAGCAAAGCCGCCGGGCTAAACTTATCAGAAAAAGATCTATCTATTTTAGCCAGGCAAGCTTCTGGCTCTGCCTGCAGATCAATACCTTCCGGCTTTGTGGAATGGCTAGACGAAAATACTTCGGAAACTTCCTGCGCCACCCAGATTTTCCCTCCTGACTACTGGAAAATTGCAGATGTGGTGGCAGTTGTTTCAACTGTCAGAAAAGAAGTGTCCACCTCCCAAGGACACACAAAAGCCCAATCCTCCCCTTTTATGGCTTTTCGGCTTTCACGAATGAAGGAAAAAAATAAATTAGTTAAAAAATTAATTAAAGAAAGAAACTTCAAAGAGTTTGGGGAGTTTATAGAACAGGAAGCCTTAGAACTTCACACCATCATGCTCACCCAATACCCTCCCCTGATTTACTGGACCCCAGGTACTTTAACAATCATGAAATTAGTAGGAGAATGGCGGTCAAAAGGCATACCTGTTTATTTCACCATTAACACCGGCCAAAACATTCATCTAATTTGTGAACAAAAGAATGCTAAAAAAGTCCAGGCTAAACTCAAAGAACTTCCATTTGTCCAAAATATTATTATCAACACTCCCGGCGAAGGCACCAGACTATCAAACCAGCATTTATTTTAACTTCATAATGCTTCAAGATAATCGAACAACTCGCGATCCAAGCCAGATGGTAAATTCATTGAGGAAATGTCCAGAAATCCTTTGGTAATTAAGGATAAAGACTCTTTTTCGCTAATACCGCGGGCCATCAAATATTCAAGTTGTTCTGCTGATATTTTGCCAATAGCTGCTTCGTGCGTCATATCCAAATCAGGCATATTAGCCTCAAGCTCAGGAATGGCCCGCATTCGGCCACCTCTCCCAGTAATCAAACCTTTACAATCCAGGTGAGATTTGATTTTAGAAGCCGACCCTTTCATATACCCCCGTACTGTAATTTCTCCACCGCTACAAATTGCTTTCGTCAAAACCTCTGCCCGGGCTTTTTCAGCTTCAAGAAAGACTTTAGTTCCCACATCAATACTGGAACCGGGGTAGCTGTAAAGAAGCGAGTTATATCTTGCTATACTACCTTCCCCCTTCAAATAACAACCGGGAGACATCTGTAAATCTGCAACAGGCTTGATACAAATATAATTGGACAAAAAAGTCCCGTTCTTTTCAACTTGCGTAGCCGTCCTAGGCCTAACTTTTATCTTCTCTCCCCAATTATGAACCATGGTAAATGTTAGCTTGGCACCTTTACCAACATACATTTCCGTAATGCCAATATGCAAAGCTTCCTTTATATAATCTGCAGTCAAACACCCAGTAACAATATTTAATTCTGATCCTTCTTCGGCAATAATAATATTATGGATATTTTGGCTGAATTTTTCTTGGTTAATAAAAAGGCAAGCCTGCACCGGAACTATAACTTTTTGCCCGGACTTTGCTCTAATAAAATATCCCTGATGAAAATCCTTAAAAACTTGCCCGGTATATTCATCCTGTTTAGGATCAATCAATTTCCAGTAATATTTTTTAAGGCCGCGATATTTTTTTAGGGCTGTTTTCATATCCAAAACCTCCACCCCGGGGTCGCTCATTAAATGAAAAATGGGATCTTTGTTTTGAATAAATAATGATCCGGCCATCTTTGCCGGATTAAAATTCATCCCCACCGACCTCATCTTTTTTTTATCACCAGAGAATAGATCAATTAACATTTTTTTCTGGAGATTCCCCCGCTCTTGCAATTTGACCATCAACCATAAGATATGCTTTATTTGCCTTCACATAATCTAAGATCTGACCGGTATGTGTAATAATTATTGCGCTACTATTTTTTTCTTTGGTAAGCTCATTAATTTGTTTTCCGATTAATTTGATGTTCGTAAGATCCACACCGGAATCAGGTTCATCCAAAAGATAAAGCCGGCCATATTGTAAGGACAGTTGCAGCAGTTCTGATCTTTTTAACTCTCCGCCGGAAAAGTTGCTGTTTAAATCACGCGAAGCTAGTTTATCGGCCGAGAAATTTTTAATTTGTTTCTTAATTTTCCTCTCATCAGAATTTAAAAGTTTTAACAAACTTAACAGTGTTACTCCTGTTATTTTGGGAGGTTTTTGAAACATTAAAGCAATGCCCAACCGGGCCCTTTGATCAATTGATAAATTATTGATTTTTTTGTTTCCAAAATAGATTTCGCCTGAGTTGATTCTAAAATTACCCACTCCCAGGATTGTTTTGAAAAGAGAAGTTTTACCAGAACCGTTTGGACCCATTAAAATAATAGTCTCCCCCGAAGCAATTTCTAAATTTAGTCCGGAAATAATTTTTTTCCCTTCAACAGATGAAGATAAATTAGAAATTTTTAATAGATTACCCATTGCTTCTTTAGTCAAAAAGATGGCATCCGCCACCCAAACAAACAGGGGCTAGATAGTAGTAAACCTTTTTCCCCATCTTTTGTGACTTTAAAATTCCTGCTTTTTCCAGATATTTTAAGTGATGAGTAATTGTGGGCTGAGTTAATTTAATGTGTTTCACAATCTCCGAAACACTCATTCTTTCTCTTTTTTGCAGTAGTGCTACAATTTCTATCCGGGCTGGAGTTGAAAGAGCCGCAAAACAGTTAAAACAATTATTTTGAAATTTCATTATATAGATGATAATCTATATATCAAGCGGTGTCAATGTAAGGAATTTGAATCAATATTTATCTAGTTTTTGCAACTTGGGTATATAATTACGTTATGAGATTAGCAGAAAGACTAGCACAAACAGAGGCAGAAGCTGCAACAAGAGAACAAACAACTATGCTGGAAGTTCAACGACAACTTCAAGTAGCAGAAGCTGCAAGATTAAAAGATGAAGCTGAAATTACTCAACGAGTGGCTCAAAGAGAGGCTGATAGACGGACCGCTTTAAATGCTCTAGTTACCAAATTATCCCCACTTTTAGAAATAGTTGGAGCCCGAGATCAACTAGAAGAAGCAAGAAAATTTTGGAAAACCGGGGTAATTGATCCTACACCACAGCTAATTTTCGGATCCTCAACTCCAAGTCTCAGCCTTGCCTTAAGACATAGATATATAACATTAGGTCTACATATTGATCGCGGTGGACCTATATGGGATTACGATCGCTATGTCGGACACGAGCCAGACAAACATACAGGTTCTTATTTACAGCTCTACGAAGACGCCATTTTTGTTGTTGTGAATGAGTCAGAGGACATTCCTACTATCCAGGCTTATTCTGGATCCCAAGCACTCACTTATAGAACTTTCCCTGGATCTTTTGAAAGTGGAAGTTGGGAATTCCGATATTTTGCTCAAGCTAAACCAGAACAATTTCAGATTACCAATCCAGATCAAGCAAGGAAGCTATTAGAAGATCAATTATTCCATGTACTCCAGGGATTTAAACCACCTTTAGACTGGCAAGAAAAGGTGGAGGCGGAAATTGCAGGGGATAAATTCCTCTCCCCTCGTTATGCACAAGATTACTACAGCTCACTTTTGAGATCTACTTCAGGACGACAACCTAAGATATCCATCCCTTGGTATAGGAGGCTATTTTTATAAATTTTGGCTCCCCACCTGTATTTGAACAAGGTCTAAAATCTATATAGGGCTTAAGAAGAGAATATCCCTTTTTTAATGTATTCTTTTATCAACGATTGATAAGGAATATTAATTTCATTTGCCTTCTCTTTGATCCTATTTAAGAGATATTCTGGGATCCGAATCGAAATCGGACGGGTTGTCGGTTTGAGATTTGGAAAACTTACCCTCTCAAAATCAGAAGGCTCCAGGTATTGAGAAAGATCTAGATTGGCCCAAAATTCTGCCTCTTCATCCTCACTTTTAAATTTTGGAATTCTAAGCTGTTTTTTCATACAATGGCACCTCCTTTCTATTAATAGGTCTTGCCGTAATGACTCTAATCTTATTCTTTCGGACAGTATAAGTAATATTTAGTAACAATCCTTTCTTAGTCTTACCAAGCAAGGTAATCCTTTGTTCCGCTTCCGAGTGTTTCCAATCTCCAAAAACAACTTTATTATTGTCAAAAAATGCTTCTTCTGTTTCTTCAGGAGTTAAACCATGCTTTTTAGGTTTCTCTCTATTCCCCTCATTCCATTCGAATTCAATAACAATCTTATCAACCCTCATGTATATACTCAATGATACATTTGTAAACAGATTCTGTCAATAGATGCCCTATTTAAAGTTTAAGATGGTATAATCAATTTATGAGCAAACCTTTCAAAAAAGACGCTTGGGAAGAGACTGTAGACGTGGGTAATTTTTTGTTTCATAATCTGACCCCATACGACGGTGATGCTAATTTTCTCAAAGGGCCTTCAGAAAAAACCGGGAAACTTTGGCAAATTGTCAAAGACCTGTTGAAAAAAGAGTTTGAAAAAGGCAGGGTTTTAGATGTTGACACAAAAACTATCTCGACTGTTACCTCCCACAAACCCGGATATATCAAGAAAGACTTGGAACTAATAGTAGGATTACAAACAGATGAGCCTCTAAAACGGGCTATCAAGCCTTTTGGAGGTATCCGCGTCGTAGAACAAGCCTGCGAGGAATATGGGTATAAACTTGACGCAGAAGTTAAAGAAATCTTTACTAAATACCGCAAAACCCATAACGACGGGGTATTTGATGCCTATACGGAAGAGGTGAGAAAGTTTCGTTCTTCCGGAGTAATTACCGGTCTGCCGGATAATTACGCCAGAGGCCGGATTATCGGAGACTACCGCCGGGCGGCTCTTTACGGCATAGATCGGTTGATTGAGGAAAAACAAAACGACCTGAATAAAAAACTGGGCATAATGACTGATGAGTTGATTCGACTTCGTGAAGAGATTAGCAATCAAATTAATGCTTTGGGGCAGATCAAGGAAATGGCTTACAGCTATGGTTTTGATATAAGTAAGCCCGCATCAAATGCCAAAGAGGCAATTCAGTGGACCTATTTTGCCTACCTGGCGGCTTTAAAAGAACAAGATGGAGCAGCCATGAGCTTAGGTACTGTCAGCGGGTTTTTTGATGTGTACATTGAAAAAGACATTACCGAAGGTAAATTGACAGAGGAAGAAGCCCAGGAACTAATAGATCAGTTTATTATTAAATTACGGCTGGTCAGACAGCTCCGCATGAAAGAATACGACCAGGTATTTGCCGGAGATCCCACCTGGCTGACAGAATCTTTAGGAGGGATGTTTTTGGACGACCGCCACAAAGTCACTAAAACAACTTACCGATTCTTGCAGTCTTTGTATAACCTGGGGCCGTCTGCTGAACCGAACATAACCATACTATGGGCAGAAAAACTGCCGGAAAAATTCAAAAAATTTGCCACCCAAGTATCAATCGATACCTCCTCAATCCAATATGAAAATGACGATCTGATGAGAGAGATCGACCGGAGCGATGATTACGGCATTTCCTGCTGTGTCTCTCAACTGAAAAATGGCAAACAAATGCAGTTTTTCGGAGCCAGATGTAATTTGGCTAAAACATTGCTTTTGGCTTTAAACGAAGGCAGAGATGAAAATACCGGGGTGACTTTGGTTTCCGGGGTAAACCCGATCAGTGAAGGTGTTTTGGATTTTAACAAGGTCATGGCAGAATATAAAAAAACCCTTGAACATGTGGTTAAAGTGTACGTAAGCACTATGGATATTATCCATTATATGCATGATAAATATTATTATGAAAACGTCCAGATGGCACTTTTAGACACCGACCTTGACAGACTAATGGCTTTTGGTATTGCCGGTTTGTCAGTGGTAGCTGATTCGCTCTCTGCCATTAAATTCGCCAAAGTCACTCCAGTACGCGATAAAAACGGGATTACCCAAAGCTTCAAGACAGAAGGAGATTTTCCCAAATACGGTAATGACGATGACAGAGTTGATTTGATAGCCAAAGAGCTGGTTGATAGCTTTAACGCAGAACTTAAAAAACATCATATTTACCGCGGCGCCACTCCAACTTTGTCCATTTTGACCATTACTTCCAATGTGATGTATGGCAAAAAAACAGGCGCCACCCCTGACGGAAGAGGCGCAGAAAAACCTTTTGCTCCGGGTGCAAATCCCATGCACGGCAGGGATACTCACGGGGCTGTGGCTTCACTTAATTCGGTGGCAAAACTGAATTGGGAAAACGCCAGAGACGGCATTTCCAACACCTTCTCAATTGTCCCCCGCGCCCTGGGAGCAAATAAAAAAGAACAAATAGAAAATCTGGTGGCCTTAATAGATGGATATTTTGCTAAAGGTGCCCAACATTTAAATGTGAATGTCTTAAATAAAGAAACGCTTCTTGATGCCATTGACCATCCGGAAAAGTATCCTCAGCTAACTATCAGAGTTTCCGGCTATGCCGTCAATTTCGTCAAGCTGTCCAGGGAACACCAGCAGGAAGTGCTGGCCAGAACTTTCTTTGAATCAATGTGACCCGCCATCGGCATGGTCATCCTGAGCGATCCTGAGCTTGTCGAAGGAGAGTCGAAGGATCTATATATGTTAAACATCCACTCGATCGAAACATTCGGCACCCATGAAGGACCGGGCATCAGGCTGGTAGTATTTTTGCAGGGCTGCAATTTCCGTTGTCTTTATTGCCACAACCCGGATACCAGACCTTTAAAAGGCGGAAAACTGATGAAATCCGAGGAAATTATTGAGCTTCTCAAGAAACAAAAGCCGTATTTCAAGGATAACGGAGGTTTGACCATTTCCGGAGGAGAAGCGCTTTTGCAAAGGCAAGGTTTGCTGGATCTTTTTACCAAAGCCAAAAAGGCCGGATTTAATACTTGTCTGGATACCAATGGGTCTATTTTGGATGAGACGGCCAAAAAACTGCTTGAAAAAACCGACCTGGTACTTTTGGATGTCAAACACATTGATCCAATCTGGCACCAAACAGTTACCCAAGCCTCGAATGAATCGGTTTTGCAGTTTGCCAAATACCTGGAGAAAAATAGCATCCCAGCGTGGCTGCGTTATGTATTAGTTCCCGGCTATACTAATCAAAAGGAGTTTTTGCACAAGTGGGGAGAGTATTTTGCCAAATATGAAAACATTCAAAGAGTAGAAATTTTACCTTTCCATACTTATGGATTTTACAAGTACAAAGAGCTTGGTATTAAAAATCCTTTGCAAGATGTACCAGCGCCCACCGAAAAAGAGATCAAAGAAGCTTATAATATCTTCAAACAGTACTTTAAATCAGTCTATATCAGATAGTATATAATAATATTTAGTGGATATTATTCGTAAAAACCAGGCGCTTCTTAAACCCAACCTTCCCGATTATGAAAAAGCTTATCAACAGTTCTCATGGGAAGACGCCAAAAATGAACTCTCTTACTTTGAGGACAAAACTTTTAATGCTGCATACAACGCCATAGACAGACATGTCGAGACCTGGAGGAAAAATAAAATTGCTCTTTATTTTGAGTCGGAAAAGGGAGAAAAATTGGCTTTTACCTTTTATGATTTATCAATTTTGTCCAATAAAGCCTGCAATGTTTTCCGGGATTTGGGTTTGTCTCGGGGCAAGCGGGCTTTTATTTTTTTACCCAGAGTGCCGGAACTGTATTACTGCTTTTTAGGCATCCAAAAGCTAGGAGCAATTGCCGGGACACTTTTTTCTGCTTTTGGGCCGCAGGCGCTGACAGACCGTTTGGGAGACTCAAATGCCGAGATTGTCATTACCAACAGAGCGCTTTTGCCTCGGGTGGAAAAAGCTAAAGCTTCTTTACCAAACTTAAAACATATTGTGGTGATAGATTCCCCGGATTTTAGCAAAAGGATGAATAAGGCCAAAGAGGTAGCTCATGTTGCCCATATGAACTGGAATGAGCCGGCTTTTATGCTTTATACTTCCGGCACCACCGGAAAACCTAAAGGGGTGGTTCACCGGCATGGAGCAATTCTCATGGAACAGCTGACCGCCAAATGGGTGCTGGATTTGCATGATAGCGATACTTATTGGTGTACGGCTGATCCGGGCTGGGTAACCGGCATTGCCTATGAAATTTTAGGCAGCTGGGCAAATGGAGCCACCACTGTAGTTTTCGAGGGCCGTTTTGATCCCGCCAAATGGTATGAAATTTTACAAAATTATAAAATCACAGTTTGGTATACAGCACCCACTGCTATAAGACTCTTGATGGCGGCCGGATCGGATTTGGTTAAAAAATATAATTTATCTTGCCTCCGCCACCTTTGCTCGGTGGGCGAGCCGTTAAATCCGGAATGTGTCTTGTGGGGGCAAAAAGTTTTGGGACTCCCCTTTCATGACAATTACTGGCAAACAGAAACAGGGGGGATTGTCGTTGCCAATTATCCTTCAATGGATATTAAACCCGGATCAATGGGGAAACCTGTCCCTGGAATCTCTGCCGCCATCCTTGATGATAAAGGCAAAAAAGTCTCGTTTGGCAAAGAAGGAAATTTGGCCATTAAACCTGGCTGGCCGTCACAGATGAAAACCATCTGGCGAAGGCCGGAGAAATACAAATCATATTTTCAAAACGGTTGGTATATTACCGGTGATCGGGCCTGGGAAGACCGCTGGGGTTATTTCTGGTTTGTGGGACGTGCTGATGATGTCATTAAAACTTCAGGGGAGCGGGTTGGACCGTTTGAAGTCGAATCAGCCTTGATGACGCACCCGGCAGTTGTTGAAGCCGGAGTGATCGGCAAACCAGATCCGCTCCGGGGCGAGATCATTAAAGCCTTTGTGGTTTTGGAAAAAGACACTAAACCGTCGGAAAAATTAAAAAAGGAACTGGCAGAATATGTCAAAAAACAGCTGGCCGGGCATGCCTATCCGCGGGAAATTGACTTCATTGATAAATTACCTAAAACAAGATCAGGTAAAATCATGCGGCGGCTGCTTAAAGCCAGGGAACTTGGGCTTCCTGAAGGAGACACTTCAACGCTTGAGGAATTCTAAGCTTTTAATTGCCCAGGGAGTATAATCCTTTGGATTTTGTTCAATATCTTTCAGGAATTTTTCTTTATCCATCCATTTGCATTCATAACCCATATCAGGATTCATCTTAATCTGCCCATCATATTCCCCCACTATCATCGCGCAATGTTCATTTTCGCAGAAAAGAGGCTCCGCCTCATTCTCACAAAAATTACCCTGTATTGTATGGTACGGAGCAAAATAATTAAAAAATCCCAAATTTTTAAGTGGGATTTTATCTTTTATGCCATACTCTTCTTTCAAACACCTCCATGTCGCCTCTTCCAAAGTCTCATTAGATCCATCTTGCTGGAGTAATGGGTGGGTGGCCCCTGTAATATCCCAGATATTATCAAAAATTCTATGTTTTCTTTTTTGGAGTAACACTTCTCCTTTGGGGTTTTGTAAAAGCACTGCGATGGCCAAATGCCTTCTGCCTAATCCTTTATGACCCATCTCTTTGGGGATATATTCTAAAAATTTACCGTTATCGTCTACTGCCAGAATAACCTGATCATTCATAAAGAACGATTATACATGGCCTTCCAGCAAAGATACAACCAGATATACTACTAAAACACCTGAAAACAACATGACTGTTTCCCAAAAAGCTATTTTTTGATTCTCGTGTAAGTGAATCTCGGGGATTAAGTTTGCTGCCGCAATATAAATAAAAAAGCCCGAGGTTAAGGCTAAAATTACCGGGAGTAATCCTTGTATTGAATCTTTTGCCAGGTAAGTCAAAATTGCACCCGCTAAAGCTGTCATAGCGCTATAGAAATTTATCATAAGCACTTTTTTTCTTGGAATCCCCTTATTAAGCATCAAACCAAAATCCCCTATTTCTTGCGGTACTTCATGCGCAGCTACAGCTATAGCTGTTACTATACCCAAGGGAATACTGATTAAAAAAGTTGCAGCAGTGGCTATACCATCAATGAAATTATGCAAGCTGTCCCCAACTATAATAAGCGGCACAATCGACCTTGTATCTTCATGATTCTTGCCGTGACCATGATGATGGATAAATCGTTCCAGCAGAAAAAATACTAAAATTCCCACCAAAGTCCAAAGAAAAACATCTACTTTATCTTGTCCAAGTTCCTGAGCTTCCGGTAAAAGATCAAAAAAAGCTGTTCCAAGTAAAGTTCCGGCAGCAAACGAAGCTAAAAAATGGGAAATTTTAATGGCAAATTTTTCTTTGGCTAAAAGCAGGATACCGCCAACTAGAGAAACAATACTGCCCAAAAATGTAAACAATAAAATATAGGCTAAAATATCCATTACTGGCCCAATGCGGTTTTAACTGCCGATTCCATATCTTTATAAGAATAGGCGCCGGTAAACGGGGTGGCATTTATGAGAAATCCAGGTGTGCCGGAAATACCCAAACTGGTAGCAAGAGCCACATCGTCTTTCAAGCGGCTGTCGTATTTACCGCTTTCAAGGCAAGATTTCATCGCAACGGAATCAGCAACAGAGGAAAGAAAATTTGCCATCTCGCCTGATTTGGTTTTATCGTTTTTGATTGTATTATTCATTAAATCATAACCTTTAGCACTCATTAAAAGGTTATGCACTTCCCAGAATTTGCCGGCTTCAAAGGCACAATAAAATGCCTTGGTACCCATTTCCCCGTTGCCGTGACCGGGAGTATAAATCCAGGCAAAAGAAGCTGTGCCGTTTTTAACCAGTTTTTCAATTTCCGAAACAGGTGCCACATATGTTCCTCCATCAGCTACCAGTTTAAATCTATCCCCTGCCTCTTTATTAAGTTCAGGATTTTTACCGGTAGCAATTGAACAATAAGGACAAGAGGGATCTGAAATTTCTAAAACAATTAATTTTTTATTGGTATCACCGAATTTAATGGCAGAACTGCTAAAAGCTTTTTTAACCTGATCCAGAGTAACTGATGGTTGTCGCGGGGCTTGCTGAGCTTGAGGGGAAGGGGTCGGGGTATTGGTGGCAGTATTTTTCGGACCTATTTTTATAATGCCTCCTGCTATAAGAATGGCAACAGAGATTACAATAGAGCCAATAATTACTGCCTTCGGGGTTGTTAAAAAAGTGTTCTTGCTATCCATGAATACCTTAGTCTAAAGAGAAACCTACTTTCTGTCAAGAACAAAAAGCGGCGAAGTTCAGTGTAAACAAAAAATGTTGTGTAGTTGAGCACATTTACCTACTTCATGATTCAGATGTTTGCATGGCGCGAAACAAACATCAAGCGAGCGATTTGGTTACGCGAGCGGTTTTTTGTACACGAACGAGCCGCTTATCAATTAAACTGATTCTGGGCTGATTCCAGGCCTTTTTCCAAAAGTAAATCCAAAGCTTTTATAGCCTGCCTGATCATATGTTTAACTAAAGTTTTTTCTTTAGGCATAAATGGCTCCAGGACAAATTTTTCGGCAGATAAGCTTTGACCTTTATGCTCCCCGCTTTGAGTTCTTAAATTTCCAATCCCTAATCTCGCCCGGATAAACTGACCTGTACCCAAAGCAGAAGTTATTGATTCCACTCCATGATGCCCGGCTGCTGCACCACCCATTCTTACTTTAATCTTTCCCAAAGGCAGATCCAACTCGTCGTATACTACGATAATATCTTCTGCAGATATTTTAAAATAATCCACCAAAAGCCTCACTGCCATGCCAGAATTATTCATAAAAGTTTGGGGTTTTACTAAAATCAGCTCAGGAGTTTTAATCAATTCAGCCTTGAATTTGTCTTCTTTCACCCAATCCACCAGATTAAGTTTTCTAACTAGCTCATCCAACACATCAAACCCCAAATTATGCCTGGTACCTGCATATCTACTTTCCGGATTTCCTAAGCCAACAATAAGTTTCATTATTTTTATGTTAGCAATTGTATCACTTCTTCGTCTGACACAGCTTCAAATTCATGATAAAACTGGCCTACGGCCTGGAAATATTCCGGGATTTCCAGTATTATGCTGTCTTCAACATCTTCTTCCACTTTTCTTAAAGCATCAGAGCTGGTCACGGGTATGGCCAATATTATTTTGGCACCATGTCTCTTTAGGTATTTAACAGCAGCAAGAGTGGTGGAACCGGTAGCCATGCCATCATCTGTTAAGATGACCGTTTTCCCGGAGATATCAAGAGACGGTCTGCCCTGTCTATATAGTTTCTCCCTTCTTTTTAATTCTTTTATCTCTGTACCAATCTTTTGTTTTAAATCTTCAGGTTTTATTTTAAGTTCATCCAAAAGTTCCTGATCCCATACTACTTCCCCATCCGGATCCACAGCCCCCAGAGCCAATTCTTCCTGGCCGGGAGCCCCAATTTTGCGGGTTACCACAATATCTAAGGGTAAATTTAATTCATTTGCAATTTTAGCCGCCACCACCACCCCGCCTCTGGGGATGCCTAAAACCAGATCAGCCTTGATGTTTTTTAGCCTCTCAACCAATAATTTTCCTGCAGATTGTCTATCTTTAAAAATCTTCATAGCTTATACCAAGAAGCGGCGAAGTCGAGTGCAACCAAAGCAATCTGAAGATTTTATGTGCAGTAATTAATCATAAAATCTTCACATAGTGAGACTAGAGAAATACTTAATGTTTCAGTACTTCTAGTCGAACGGTGCTTTGTGCGCCGACGAGCCGACGCTGTGACGAGCCGCTTACACTTATTCAAACAACTCCAACTGTGGAGTCTCTTCCTCTTTCGGTTCAGCTTCACTACCCCAAATCTTCACCACCCCATACACCCCATCATACCCGGGATCAATTACCAAATCCCCGCGCCTTACTTTATCCACCCCTTCTGCAATTTTCGGACCGGACACTTTGGCAATTTCCCCTGTGTCAACTTTAGTCAAAATCTTAATCTCCGCTCCCAATGAATTTGTTAACTTTTCATACTCGTTTAAGACTTTTTGGGTTGTTGGAGCAGTATGAAAACTTTCTGCAATTATTTGTAAAAGAGGCACCAGCATCCTATATCCTGCTTTTTCCGGAAACGTTTTGCTTTTTATTATTCCTTTTACATTATCAATTCTCAATTCTTCATTTGATCGTGTAGCGATCGCTTCCACCCTCTCCATTACTCCGACAGTTAACCCCCGGCCGCACTTTGGACAAATTGGGCCTTTTACCTTTGTTTCTTCGGGTGAATATTTTATATTACAATTGCGATGCCCTGTGTAGTGGTATTTCCCCTCTTCCGGATGAAATTCAATAGTGCCGGCAATTTTCTGGTTTTTTATAGCCTCAAATAACCCTTGGTATCCTTGTTCCAAGCTTTCATCAAATACCGTTGCTTCTCTGCCTAAATTAGGTAGTGAGTGGGCATCGGAACAGGAAATTATTGACCGGTTATCAAGTTCTTTTATCCGCCAGTTCATGGCCGGATCGGAAGATAATCCTGTTTCTACTCCATAAATATACTCTGTTAAATCCTCAAAGCATTCTTCCAAAGAGTCATAACCTGACTCCGAACCGAAAATCCCAAACCAGGGTGTCCAGGCATGGGCCGGAATAAAAATGGCTTTTTCGGAAATCTGTAAAACTATACTTAGCAGATCTTTTGAGGAAATCCCCACAATCGGCCTGCCATCAGAACCCAAATTTGCATGGCGTGATAGCAGCTCTTTTTGAAATCTTTCTGCGGATGCAAAATCAGGCAACAAAATAACATTATGTATTCTCCTGCCTTTGCCTTTATGGGAATAAATTGAGGCCACCTCAACAGATAAAATAAATTTTGTTTCTGAGTCGTCATGAATTAAAAAACCTGAACCGTCTTCTTTAAGTTGGTTTTTAAGTTCGATAAACCAGACAGGGTGCAAAAAATCAGAAGTGCCCAAAACATTAATACCCTTCAGTTTACCCCAAGCTGCCAGATTAGAGACATTTATTTTTTGCGAGCAGGCCCGGGAGAATCTGGAATGAATATGTAAATCGGCTATGTATGCCATAGTTATTTTTTGTACTGCTGTTTTAGAGAACGAAGTCTCTATTGAAACAACGATTTCAATAGTAGCGCAGTTCTCGCAAGAATCATACCTTATTTTTTATTAATAAATTGATTCTTATATATCTCAATCAATTCTTTTACTGTTGTAGCATCCTCTGCCCGCTTATCAGCTTCCCTGAATTTCACTAATCTGGGGAATCTGAGGGCGTAACCAGGTTCTCCGCCAGCTGGCGGACCCTTTTTTCCGGCAGTATGTACAGGAGATCTGGTAATCTCATCTGCCAAAACTTCAATCACAATCGAAGGTTCAATCCAAACACTGGGGGTCAAAAGAGAATTCACCCTGGCAGGTTTGCGCAAAATCTTAATTTTATCCGCTCTTTTGTGTATTTCCCTCCATTCCTCGTCTGTTAATCCTGTACCAATTTTAGAAACCGTCACGAATTCGTCTTTCACCTCATCGTAAACACCCACAAGCAAAGACCCGGCCCCGAACCCGGATCTTTTTCCCTTGCCAAAAATGTAACCTAAAATCACGCAGTCAATAGTATCTTCCAGCTCCCCTGCAGAATGCCGCTTCAGTTTTACCCAGTTAAAATTCCTGGCTCCGGCCTCATATTTTGAATCCAATCTTTTACAAACAACTCCTTCCAAACCTTTGGAAATAGCATCATCCAAAAGTATTTGCAGTCTTTTCCCGTCTTTTACAGTCTCACCCTTTTCAATAATAATCGTGTCGTCCTGTTTGGCAATACTTTCCAGTTCTTTTAGTCTTTCGTGAAGAGGTAAATCAATCAGAGATTTGTTATTTTTATACAAAATATCAAAACAAAAAGCCTTTAGGGGAATCTTTTTTGCCATCTCAGAAATGCCGTATTTTCTACGTCTTTGGGTAGTTTCCTGAAAAGGCAAAAATTCATCAGACAAAGGGTTAAAACCAATTGCCTCACAGTCTAAGATTGCAGTTTTGGCTTTAATCTGCGCCGTGGTCCCTTCTGCAATTTCCGGAAACATTGATGTTGTTTCTTCCAAATTCCGCGAAAAAAGCCTGACTGCTTCCCCATCTTTGTGAATTTGAACACGGAATCCATCCAGTTTTCTTTGTACATTCGCCTCGCCCATTTTTTCTATGACTTTTTCCGGGTTTGGCAATCTTTCTGCCAGCTGGGACCGTATTGGTCTTCCCACCCGGACTTGCAATTTTTCAACAGCAGATAGTCCCCCTTTCCATAAAGTTTCCCCAATCAAGCCTAAATCAGAAACCCGGTTATATGCCCCTTCCAAAAGTTTACGTTTGGATCTATCTCCCAGTTTTAATTTGGCAAAAGCATCCAAAATTGTCGGGTCCCCAATCCCGAGTCTTGACACCCCAAGGGGAATTCTGACCAGATGTTTAGCTGAAACAGAATCTACTTTTTGCAAAAGACCTACCAACAAACCTTGTTTTTTCTCCACAGTCCCAACCCCTGAAATTTGAGCAATTTCTTTTAAGGTCTTAAAAACCTCTGCAACTGTCATTCTGGCTTGTCCAGAATCGATTCTGGATGCGCTTCGCTTACCAGAATGACAAATGGTCATCTGCTCTGCCACCAACCCTAAATCACCAACCTTACCATATTCCTCAAGAACGTCTTCCCGCTTCACTCCATATGCCCGGGCTATGCTGGCAGCAACTGTACGCTCTGCCATACCGATCTCTAAAGGTTGGTAAAAAGGAGCCACCCTTCCCTGGATAAGGTAGCAAACTTTGCTAATTTCATCTGTTTTTACTTCTTTAAATAAATCACAAAGAATATCAATTAAAGTAAGCCTGGAAGATGTTTGTTCCAGTTTTTCAAAATATTGTGCAAATTTGGAAAATAGCATAATCTTTCCTTGTCATCCCGCCGCAGGGCGGGATCCATAAAATAATTGTTAATTGGGTCTCTGTCTCCGCAGGGACGGCACTATGTGTCGATTGTAATAGATTCAAGGGATATTGTAAAATCTGCTGCTATGAGTTACCCTGAAAAGGTAATATGACTCAAGGATCACCAGAGACTGAAGCAGGAACAAGAAATCCACATAGAGAATTCCTAAAGCAGCGTCATCTTAACCGCATAAATCGAGTT
>JAQTPP010000010.1 GCA_028712705.1 Candidatus Daviesbacteria bacterium | reverse complement strand
TTAGATAGTTTAAAGTCTCTAACCTTAATCTCTACTGGGAGTATCTTGTAGACTCTCATGTAGCAGCCATTATATGAACCTTTAATTGTTAATTAAACCGTTCTGGATGTATCGGGGCCTAAGCAATTTTTGTTAGTTACAGTCTTCCGCAGGAAGTATATATTAAAAATACTATCAATTGTCAAAAGAATTTGCTATCATACAATTCTTGCCAATGAGAAACACTGTATCGGTTGTAATTGGAACGCAATGGGGTGATGAAGGTAAAGGCAAAATTGTCGACCTATTGGCTGAAAAATCAGATTACGTTGTCCGTTTTCACGGCGGAAATAATGCCGGCCACACTATTGTTGTAAATAACAAAAAATATCCGCTACATCTTGTTCCCTCCGGCGTCCTTCACTCTAAAACAAATTGTGTAATTGCCAATGGTGTTGTAATTGATCTTGAAGTTTTAACTGCTGAAATAGATATGTTTATAAAAGACGGTATTAAACTTGATGGAAGACTGTTTATTTCGGAAAGATGTCACTTGATTTTACCTTACCATAAAGCATTGGATCTTGCTTTTGAAAATGCTCGGGGAAAAGATAAATTGGGAACAACTACCAGAGGAATTGGACCCGTTCTAGCTGATAAAGTAAGTTACAACGGAATCAGGATTTATGAACTGCTAAATTGGGATATATTTGTTGAAAAATTTACTTTCCAGGCAAAAATTAAAAATGAAATCTTAAAAACTTTTAATGTAAGTCCCATAGATATCAAAAAAGAATTAGAAAGATTATCAGAGCTAAGAAAAATAATTCTCCCTTTTATTGCGGATACATATCAACTTTTACAAAAGGCTTTTTCTGAAAACAGAAAGATCTTAATGGAAGGAGCTCAGGCAGTAATGCTGGATGTGGATTTTTCACCATATCCTTTTTCTACCGGCTCTAATACTATTCCGGGTGCCGTAAACACCGGAGCCGGAATACCGGTGCAAAAAATTGGGGATATCTTAGGAGTGGTAAAAGCCTATACCTCAAGAGTGGGTGGTGGTCCTTTTCCAACTGAACTTACAGACGAACTGGGTGATGAAATTCGGGAGAAAGGCCAGGAATTTGGAACAACTACCGGAAGACCAAGACGGATTGGATGGTTGGACCTTGAAGCGGTAAAATTTGCCTGCCAGGTTTCCGGTGCAACAGAAATTGCCATTACTAAAATTGATATCTTAAGTGGTTTAGAGAAAATCAAAGTTTGTATAGGATACAAATTAAATGGAAAATCCATCCCCTACAGTAGTTGTGGTTATCAAGAATTGGCAAAGCTTACTCCAGTTTACAAAGAATTTTCCGGGTGGACAGAAGATTTAACAAATATAAATAAGTTTGCAGACCTCCCCAATAACTGCCAAAATTATATTAAATTTATAGAAGATTTCTTGAAAATTCCAATCAAACTCATCTCCACCGGCCCCAAAAGAGAAGAATATATTAAGCTTTGATTTATTCCCACTCCATAGTAGCAGGGGGCTTGTTGGTAATATCGTAGACTACTCTGTTTACCTCGCGGACTTCATTGACAATTCTGGTGGAAATTTTTTCCAATAGTTCATATGGAAGTTTTGCAAAATTGGCACTCATTGCATCTTGGGCCTCAATTGCCCTAATAGCAATTGTTTCTCCATATGCCCGCTCGTCTCCTCTTACCCCTGTTGTTTTAATTCCTGTAAACACCGCAAAAACTTGCCAGAGTTTTTTCTCTAAATCAGCTTCTTCAAATTCTTGCTGAATAATTTTATCTGCTTTTCTTAAAATTTCTAATTTCTTTTCAGTAATTTCACCAATAATTCTTACTGCCAATCCCGGCCCTGGAAAAGGTTGTCTATTTAAAATTTGCTCAGGCAACCCCAAAATCTTCCCAATTTTCCTGACTTCATCTTTATAAAAATTCCTTAAGGGTTCTATTAAAGCAAGATTCATTTTTTTAGGTAAAGCCCCGACATTATGATGGGATTTAATCACTCGTGCATGTTTGGTGCCGGCACTTTCTATCACATCAGGATAAATAGTTCCTTGGACCAAAAATTTTGCTCCACTTTCTTTGGCTAATCTTTCAAAAACCTCAATAAAAGCCTTACCGATCGCTTTTCTTTTTTGTTCAGGATCTGCTACTTCCTTTAATGCTTTTAAGAATTCTTTTTTTGCATCTATAATTTTTATATCCATATTGTAATGTTTGGCAAAAACCCCTCTTAAGGTATCGGTCTCACCATCTCTCATCAATCCCGAATCGATATAACAAGGAATTAAATTTTTGCCGATTGCTTTATGTACTAACAAAGCCGCAACCGAAGAATCCACCCCGCCAGACAGCGCGCATATTGCTTTTTCTCTTCCTACAGAATCTTTAATATCCTTAATAATATTTTCTACAAATTTTTCATCTATTGTTGATCTTTTAGGATTTAATCCACAAATCTTTAAAAAATTTTCCAAAATTTCTGTTCCAAATTCCGTATGAACAACTTCGGGATGAAACTGTATTCCATATATTTTTTTATTTTTATTTTCCACAACAGCATGAGGAATTGTTTTGGTAGTGGCAATTGTTTCAAAATCGTTTGGAACTTTAATCACCTCATCACCATGGCTCATCCAAACTGTTATTCCATCTGGTATACCTTCCAGCAACTTTGATTCTTTAATTTTTTGATTCTTTAATTCCAGTATCGCCGGCCCATATTCTTTTTTGAAACCAGCTTTTACTTCACCACCCAAAAGC
Source organism: Candidatus Daviesbacteria bacterium (assembly GCA_028712705.1). Taxonomy (GTDB): domain Bacteria; phylum Patescibacteriota; class Microgenomatia; order Daviesbacterales; family UBA10151; genus UBA10151. Next base: position 26,444 of record JAQTPP010000010.1, on the reverse strand, counting down.
TGACATATTAACTGCTGTCCATAACAGATTCCTAAAATAGGAATTCCCAGTTTAAAAACCTCCGGGTCAATTGTGGGCGCTCCTTTTTCATAATCGCTTGCGATTATATCGCGACGCTTCTTGTAACGCGGTGCGTTATAAACAGAAGCCGGTCCCCCGGAAAAAATTATTCCATCCACCCTTCCGTCATCCTGATCCCGCCTCTGGCGGGAGAAGGATCTGATTTTCTGCATTGCCACCTCGGGGGTGACAATCAAAACTTCTGTCCCTAATTCCCTAATTCTTCTTCCAATTAAATGTGCTGTCTGCGACCCGAAATCAATAAGTATTATCATAATTCGTTTTTCACAAATTTCACAATATTTTCAAAAAGCGGCAACCCGTCAACTTTAACTTTATCACGTCTCCAGTTTGGATGTTGCTCTCTCCTTACAAAACATTCAGGATGCGGCATCATCCCTAAAATCCTGCCTGTTGTATCTGTTATTCCTACTATCGAATTTAAGGAACCATTTGGATTTTCTGGATATTCCATTGTTGGATTTCCATTTTCATCAACATATCTGAATGCCACTAAATTTTGATCTTCAATTTCTTTTAGAATTTCCTCATCAGCAATAAATTTACCTTCACCGTGGGCAATCGGCAACCAGATTATTTCATTATCCATTCCTTTCAAAAATTGGCTGTTATTTTTATTATTAACTTTAACTTTTATCCATCGGCATTCAAAATGTCCCGAATCGTTATTTGTCAAACTAACTCTCATTTTTCCAATTTCTCTAAATGGCAAAAGGCCAGTCCTAACTAAAACCTGGAAACCATTACAAACTCCTAAGATGGCAGTATTTTTTCGTTCAATAAACTTCTGTAATTCTTCCTTAAAAAATGAAGTTAACTCAATTGCTAAAATTTTCCCGGAAACTATATCATCTCCATAAGCAAAACCGCCGGGCAAAGCAAGAATTTGATAATCCTTCAGTTTTACAGAACCATCTCTTAATTGATTTACATGCACTATTTTTGAATCCCCACCGGCAATCTTAAAAGCATAAGCCATCTCTTCATCTCTATTTGTCCCATCTGCTTTTAAAACTAAAACTTTAGTTCTCATAAGTTTTGTATCTCCGTAATATTTATTTCATCAAAGCTATCAATTATTTTATCTGCACCAATTAATTCACCTCTAGGATGGGTGGTGGTAATGGCTATACATTTCATACCAGCTGCCTTTGCAGCTTGAATACCCCTAGGAGCATCTTCAATAACAATACAATCTTGAGGATCGATCTCTAGTTTCTTTGCTGCTAACAAGAAAATGTCCGGAGCAGGTTTACCATGTTCTACCTCCTCGGTACAGACTACTTCCTTAAATTTTTTCTTGATTTCAAGAGTTTCTAGAACTAAATTAATAATCCTCGATGGAGCAGACGAAGCCAACCCCAAAACAAATTTATTCTCCAGTAATATATCTATAAATTTCAAAGAGTTTGGTATACTTTTTATACCATTCTTCGCCAGCTCTTGAAATAATTCCCATTTTCCATCTTCTACTTCCTGAAGATTAAGTTTACGGTTGAATCTTTTGAATATAATCTTAAAACTGATCCTATCGGGAACCCCATTAAATTCTTGAATAATCTGTTGAGGCGTCATTTGGATTCCATACCTTAATAGTAGTTTGCTTTCGGCTTCACCATGAATAGGTAAAGTATCAGAAATAACACCATCCATGTCAAAAATAACTGCTTTTATCATGAAAACATCTCCTTCATTGGTTTCTGCCAGACTTTTTTCAAATTTGGAACTTCCGCACTAAAGAAATTCTTAACATCAATAACAGGAGCTTTTTGTGTTTTACCTAAAGTTATGTAAGGAATATTTTTGAATAATTGTTTGGCAACTTTTTCATCTTTCACCTCAACAATAAAACATCCAGCTGTTTCATTAAATAGCAACCCACTCACCTCCGAGGAGCCCATTCGGTCACCTCGGAGGTGTGACGAAGTTACTCCTCCGAGGTGAATATTTACCCCGCAATTTCCCCCAACACACATCTCAAAAATAGTTGAAATTACTCCGCCTTCAGACACATCATGACATGACAATATTTGTCCATTTCGTATTCCTTTGTAGATTGCATCAAAAGTTTTTGGCAGTAACTTTAGGTCTATTCTTGGAACAGAACCTATCTCCAGATTATTTACTTGATGATATACAGATCCTCCTAAATTCTTATCCATTTCCCCAACCAAAACAATTGTTGAACCGACCTTTTTCAAATCGGCAGTAACAGTCTTTCTTGTATCCTCTATTTTCCCTAGAACCGAAATGCAAAGCGTTGGTGGAATTTTAATAACGCTTCCATCCGCCCCACGGTAAGTTGAAGACAGGCTATCTTTACCGGAAATCACCGGAATTTTAAAAATTTTCATAAAATCCACCACCGCATCAACTGATCTATCAAGAGACCAAAGAGATTCTTGATCTGGAAAAGGCCAAATATAATTGTTTATTAAAGAGGCATTTTTGTAGTCTCCGCCAACTGCGACAAAATTTGATAAGGCTTCAGTCGCTGCCCAGATACTTCCCCGGTATGGATCTATATTATTTAAAACCGGATTTAATCCGTGTGAAATAACCATACCATATTGTTTGGAAAGTACGGGACGCAAAACCGGAGAATCATTTGGTCCATCTAAATTTTTTCCTGAATATGGCTGAAGGTCATTTGTTCCCTGAACCGAATGGTCATACAACCGGACAATTGGCTCTTTTGAACAAACATTGCCGTGAGATAAAACTTTTTCCAGAACTTCAATCCATTCTTTTTCATTTTGGGGTCCACCTCTTAAGGAGCCTCCGGCCACCTCCGAGGTGACTCTAGCTCCTCGAAGGTGAGCTGGTTGTTTTGCTTGCAAAACGCGCCTTGGTAAACCATAGTGTAGAAATTTCATGTCAAGATTACCAACAATTTCTTTACCAAAATAAACTTTTAATTTTTTACTACCATCAAATTTTCCTAAAACCGTACTTTCAACATTATATTTTCTACAGATCCCTTCAAACGCCTTAAGGTTTTTCGGATCCAATACTACAATCATTCTTTCCTGTGATTCTGACAAAAAAATTTCCCAAGGAGCTAAACCTTGATATTTTAAAGGGGCATTTTTTATATCAACCGTAACCCCTAAAGTTTCACCAATCTCACCAATGGCAGATGAAAATCCTCCTCCGCCACAATCCTGCACTAACCTTATTAAATCTTGATCTCTTGCTTCAAGCAGCGCATCAAACATCCGTTTTTCTTCAATTGCGTTTCCGATTTGCACTGCCGAAGAGTGTATTGTATAAGTATCTGCAGTCATTTCCCCGGAAGAAAAAGTAGCACCATGAATTCCATCTCTCCCAGTTCTACCTCCTGCGCAAATTATTAAATCATTTATTTCAGGTTTATCTTTTATCGCATATTTTTTTGGCACTATTCCATATGCTCCTACAATAACCGTTGGCCTGGCCCTAAACCTTTCATGAAAATGGACTGATCCGTTATTAGTAGGAATCCCCATTCTGTTTCCGTAATCCCTTACCCCTGAAACTACTCTTTTCAATAAATATTCCGGTGGAAGGCATCCTGCTGGTAGCTGGGAAGCCGGCAAATAAATCGGAGCAAAACAAAAGATATCTGTTGAGGCAATATTTTTGGCTCCTTTACCTGTTGCAGCAATGTCGCGGAACACCCCGCCTGATCCGGTCATTGCTCCACCATATGGCTCAATAGCTGATGGAGCATTGTGGGTTTCGACTTTACCGCAAATCCCAAAACCGTCATAAAAATCCATCACACCGGAGTTATCTTCAAATGCTGAAACAATATTTTTATTATATTTTAAAGCCTCCTTTTTAATTCTTACAATCAATGGCTCTTTCTTTTTTCCATCAACTAATAACTCAGCTTTAAAAGTTTTATGCCCCGAGTGTTCACTCCAAGTCTGGGCCAAAGTCTCTATTTCCAAATCAGTGGGGTCCCTTTTTTCCTTTACAAAATATTCTTGAATTTTTCTCATCTCTTCTAAATTAAGAAAAAGCCGATCTTTAGATAAATCCAAAAGCTCTTGATCATTCAAACTTCTGATAGAAATTGTCTCAGTCTTACCAGGTTGTCCTTTTAAAATAAGCGTTCGGGGCTCATCTTTAACTATATGCTCAATAAGCGGGTTGTATAACTTAAGTTTTTCAATTATCTTTTCAACTTCTTCTTTCTTTAAATTTCCGTAAAATGCATACTCAAAGGATGAATCGCATGCCAACAGTTTAATCCCCAAATCAGAAGCAGCTTTTGTGATTGATGCAACTTCCGGGTTCATCACCCCGGATTTATAACCTATCTCAATAGTCACAGGCTTCACCTCCGAGGTGGACTCGGACTCCTCGGAGGTGGAATTCATTGTATATCTTTGATTAATTGATTCAGACAATAATTTTTCTGCTAAAATTTTGGCTTCTTTTTCAGAGACCCCTTCCAATCTATAAACTTTGATTGCAGAAACTCTGGTAATATTTTTAATTCCCAATCTGCGGATATCATTTAAGATACCATTTCCTTTTAAATCTGGTCCAACTATTGTTTGTACTCTTATTTTCTGTATCATACTTTTAATTCTTAATTCTATTAATATCTCTCCAACCAATATCTCTTCTATAATGTAAGTTATCTCCTTCGATGCTAATTTTTTCCAACGCCTGATATACTTTTTCTCTTGCCTCCATCACATTTTTCCCCTCAGCCATCACAAACAAAACCCTTCCTCCTGCTACCACCCAGTCTTCGTCAACTCTTTTAATGCCAGCCCCATAAATTCTGACTCCAGTCTTGATCGCCTGATCGATCCTCAAAACTTTTTTGCCACGAACTCTAGCATAATCAATAGGGTAACCCTTTGCCGCTGCTGCCACCACTACCCTGACTTTTTTGTCTATCTTCAAATCTAATTTTTCAATTTTTCCGGCAATAATCTCTTGGCCGATCTCATATAAATCATTTTTAATACTCGGCAAAATAACTTCTGCTTCAGGATCTCCCCATCTGGCATTAAATTCTATAACAAAAACTTTTCCTTCAATCACTATTCCGCCTAAGTATAAAACTCCTTTATATGGTCGTCCCTCTTTTTTAAATCCATTTACAGCTTTCTTGAAAATTTCCTTAACTTGTTTTCTAACATTTTCATCAACAATTAATGGATTTGAAACACAACCCATCCCTCCGGTATTTGGACCTTCATCACCATCATTGACTCTCTTGTGATCTTGCGCAAAACCCACCAGTTTAAAATCTTTTCCATCACACAGTGCAAAAGCAGAAAACTCTTCACCGACTAACCACTGTTCCAAAAGATAAATTTCCCCAGACTTACCAAATTTTTTCATTTCTTTGATAGCAGAAATTGCCTCATTGCTATTCGATGCAGGTATAGCGCCTTTGCCTTCTGCCAGCCCCGCTGCTTTAACAAACCAAGAAGCTTTAGATCCGCTACTGACAAATTCAATTCCGTCTTTCACCGATGAAAAAACATGATATGAAGGAGATGGAATTTTGTATTTTTTCATAAAATCCCTGGCCCAAGCTTTATCCCACTCAATTTGTCCGGCTTTTCTTATTGGCCCCACTACATCTATCCCCCCAGCCATCAGTTTATCCACTAAACCTGCCTCTACCGCATTGTCTTGTGCCACATCCACCAAATCTACTTTTTCTTTTTGGCAAATTTCTAAAATTTCTTTAACACTGGTTGTTTTCAAGTGTTGGTAAGTCGCTACTTTCTTCTTAGTATTTATTTGCATTAAATCATTACCAGGCACCACCAAAATGTTTCCTACATGTTTGCTTTGTCCATATTTATCTACTAGAGTTGCACCTCTTCCTCCCCCATCTATTATCATTATTGTCCTTAATTTATTCATATTAGTTACATAGTTTTGCTAAAATATCCACATATAACTTATTTTCTTTAACTTTTAATCTTTTATATAAAGATTCCACGCTATCTCCTAGCTTAATTTTTTCAAAACATCTTCCCAAAACCGGCCCAAAGTCAAACTCATGGGATAGAAGATGATTTGTACATCCGGCATAAGTGGCATGATTATCAAGAAATTTTTGAATCGCCTCATCAGTCATTTTCTTCCTATTCCATAAAGCAAGCGTCCCATCGGGATTTCTGACAACACCACTCGTCGTATCAGGTATTAACCCGGGGTGAGTATTTAAAATTCTGTTAGGGAATGCATCAATAACCTCATCCAAAATAATCTGTTTCCAACCAGCAAGACAAATATAATCAGGATTTATTTTTTTCAAAAAAGGCAACAAATTCTTTTTTCTTGACAATATTTTAATTGGTAACTTATGTTTTCTTGCCCTCCTAAGACCTAATGCCCCAACAGTATCACTGACAACTACCGCAATTTTAGCATTAATCTTTCCCTGTTTTATCCCGTCAATAATTGCCTGAAGATTCGTTCCTGTCCCGGTATTGGATATTAAAACAGCAATTCTTTTCATTTACCTAAAACATCATAATCTATTTCTTTTCTTCGCTCGCCAATATCCACCGGATAATTACCGTTAAATAAAGCTGTACACAATAGATCCTCTGATAATCCGATTGCTTTTATTAATCCCTGATAAGACAGGTAATGTATTGAATCAACTCCTAACTCTTTCTCTATCTGCCCAATGCTCTTGACAGCTGCAATTAATTCTTTTTGGTCCGGGGTATCAATTCCGTAAAAATCAGGAAACTTAACCGGCGGCGAGGAAACTAACAAATGGACTTCCTTTGCTCCAGCACTCCTTATCATCTTAATAATCTCTTTGGAAGTTGTACCTCTAACAATTGAATCATCTACTACTGCTACTTTTTTACCATTTAGTACATACCTTACCGGATTAAGTTTTAGCTGGACAATATGCCCCCGAGTATGTTTTTCAGGAGAAATAAATGTTCTGTGAATATAACGGTTTTTAATCAAACCCATTTCAAAAGGAATTCCTGATTGTTTGGAAAAACCAATTGCTGCAGGGATGGCAGAATCTGGAACAGGAATTACTACATCAGCTTTAATATTAGTCTCCTTTGCTAACTCTTTGCCCAAATTCTGTCTGACTTGGTCAACACTTTTTCCTAAAATGTAACTGTCCGGCCTGGCAAAATATACATATTCAAATACATCCAGCTTCTGAGTCCCTTTTTCTATTTGAACACTTTTCAAACCTTTATCATTGATGACTATCATCTCGCCAGGTTTAACTTCCCTCACAAATTTTGCACCAACAATATCCAAAGCGCAAGTCTCAGATGCAATAATATATCCACCGTTTAATTTACCTAAACTCAAAGGCCTGATGCCAAAACTATCCCGTAGAGCAATAATTTTTTTCTCATCCATTATCAACAAACAAAATACACCGGTAAACAGCGGATAAGATTTCTTAATCGCATCCTCCATCTTAAAACCTTCCCGCATTAACACTGCGATAGCTTTAGCAATCATCTCTGAATCATTCAGTCCATCTGTAGTAACTTTTTTACTTTTTAAAAATTCTTCTAATTTTTTGATTGAGGGAAGATTGCCGTTATGGACCAAAGCAATAAAATGATTGTCTCGTACTTTTTCTAAAATTGGCTGTGCATGAGATTCGATTGAATCTCCTGAGGTAGAATAACGGTTGTGCCCTATTGCTAAATGACCTTTTAATTTTTTTAAATCTTCTTCAGCGAAAACATGGGCAACTAAACCCATACCTTTGTGTAAATAGATTTTTTTGCCGTCGGAAGATGCAATTCCGGAAGATTCCTGACCGCGGTGTTGAAGGGCCCAAAGGCCTGGATGAACCAAACGGGCTGCCTCAAAACCTTGCCCGTATACTCCAAATATCCCACATTTTTCTCTGATCTTCGTTCCCATAGTTTAATATAACTATTTTGAGCTTGAAAGTCAAGTCGTTCTAAGATAGAATGAGCATATCATGAAAAAGATAACCCAGAAAATATTGAAGTATACTGTTATTTTTGAACCGGCAGAGGAAGGCGGATATGTAGTTTCTGTTCCTGCACTACCGGGGTGTTTTACAGAAGGTGATACTTTAGAGGAAGCAATGGAGATGATAAAAGATGCAATTTCTGCTTATGTTGCCAGTTTAGGAAAACACCATGAACCAATTCCCCAAGAAAGTGGACCAAGTCTGGTGAGTGTCGTTGATGTTCCAGTTCCAGCTACATTTTAAATGCCAAAACCTCCAGTTGTTAAACCTAAAGAATTGATTAAAGCCTTAAAAAAGAAAGGTTTTGAAATTGATCACACCAGTGGCAGTCATTATGTGATGTACAATTCCGATAAAACACTCAGAGCAGTAATTGCTTACCACAATAGACCTCTTAAGAGAAAAACCATCATGAGTATTTTAAAATCCATAAATATATCTGTAGAAGAACTCAGAAAACTTCTATAAAAGTTCCAAACATCGAAAGAATAGAAAAACCATAAAAAACAACCCAGATGTGTTACAATTCCAAAAATGAATTCAGGAGAGATAGTTAAATCAAATTATGATAAGCAACTTACTGTTTATAATAGATCCCAAAGCTTTCGGGGAATGGGACCAATTCTAAAAGATCAAGTTGGGATATTTACAATGTGGTTCGGAAAACAAATGTATGATAATTCCGATTATGAAACTTTTCTACGCAATCGTCATTTTTATCTTCCAGCACCATTTTTAGCAGATTTTTTTGTCCCAGATGCAGATGAAACGAATAATGTTTCGTCTCTTCGCCCTGTAGCAAAAGATCTCGCAGAAGAACTCGCTAGTTGGCAAAACCCACTAGCAGTATTTATCATTACAACCCCGAGAGTGGCAGAGCTCGGATATCTTGATCGTCTTCCTCAAGGTATATTTGAATATCGCTTAACCCCCCCCAGACCTACTTTCATATATAAAATAATCTTCGGATGGGGTTTTTCCAACCGAACATATCGGGATACTGATCCTCGTTTTAGGGAAGAAGAAATAATAGCACGTAATCTAGAAGGAGTATTTTTTTCTTTTAATGGTGATTATCCAACCGTTTGCTGTAGGAGATTAATTGAGTTTATCAACAGAATCTTGGGCTATGACTTACCTGGACAAGAATTTCCAAATTATTCTCCTGATGAGGTCGAAAAGATTGCATGGAATATTCGAAGAGAAGATTTTAATTCGTTCTCTCCTATGACAGGTGCTCTTCCTAAATATCCAATTGTCAATGGCAAACCACAGTTTCGGTTTTAAGTTCTCAAAAAATTTTAATCACTTCTTGCCTTAATAGTGGTATACTTAAATTATAGTTTTTGCAAAAATGTCTAGCAGAAGAATACTCTCTTTCAAATATGCCCTATCTGGGATAGTTACGGCTTTAAAGGAAGAACCAAATTTAAAGTTTCATTTTCTAACAGGACTGCTTGTAGTAATCTTGGCAATCATTTTAAAAATCTCCATGATAGACTGGACGATCATCATCTTCCTCATCGGATTTGTCATTACGGTTGAATTAACAAATACTGCAATAGAAGCAGTAGTTGATGCATTCACAGACCAAGAACACCCCAAGGCAAAAATTGCCAAAGATATATCAGCAGGAGCAGTACTTGTTGCCGCTATCACCTCAGCTATCATTGGCATGATGATTTTTCTCCCATATTTACAATGGACAATATAAGTTTATTCTTCCTTGTGCAGAGTTTGGTAGGCCGAAGTCCTATTTTAGATAACTTGATGAAAATCGGTGCCGAGCCATTAATCTATATTATGATAATACTCACTTTGCTGCTTGGCATTAAAGGAAAAATTGAAGATAAAAAAGCTTTTCTGATTATTATCCTTACCCTACCCATTGCATTTTTACTGATCCGAATTATTCATATTTTTATTTTTGAACCCCGACCTTTTGTCACTTTCAATTTTATACCCTTAGTAAACGAAACCGCCAATGTATGTTTTCCCTCAAGGCATACCACAATCTCAGCAGTAATTGCTTTTGCTTTTACCTATTTTAAATCTAAATGGTCGCTAGTTTTCTTAATTTTAATGTTATGGATAGGAGCCTCCAGAGTGTATGTCGGTGTCCATTATCCTTTAGATATTTTAGGAGGATTTATAGTAGGAATAATTTCTTTGTTGATTGCTTTACAAATTAAGCAATTTTTAAAAAAGAGTTTACTGCTTTAAGATACTCTCAAATTTATCAGCACTTTTAAGCGGTCCTATAATTTGTAGGTTATATCTATTCTTAACAAATAATTCTTCTGCCAAATTTTGGACATCTTCATTGGTTACTTTATCTATCTTTTTTAATATTTCTTCAAAAGTTTCTATTTTCCTGTCCAAGACAAAAGTTGTACCAAAATATTCTGCCAGAAAATTTGTCGACTCAGACTGGAGTGCAAACCTACCCCTGATCATCTCTTTAGCTTTTTGTAATTCTTCATCTGCAATTTTTCCTGAAATCAGTTTTTTAAACTCCGCAAGAATTACTTCCAATCCTTCATACATTTTTTCCAATTTCAAGCCGCCGTAAACAGTAAACGCCCCCGTATCCTTGTAATTACCATTGAAAGCACCTATATTGTAAGCTAGACCTCGCCGCTCTCTTATTTGAATAAATAATCTTGAAGACATCCCTTCACCCAAAAGAGACGCTAAAACTCTGGCTATATATTTTTTCTCATCATACCGGTCGAAACCTTCAACCCCTAAAACAAGATTTACCTGATCCGTATCTTTATAGAAAATGCTAACTTTAGATTTTTTCTGATCTATCTTCTTAAAAGGTTTGAATTTATAGTTTGACCTTTTCGGTAAACTCAGGAAATATTTTTCAGCAAGTTTTTCAATATCTCTTGGTAGCTTACCTACAATAACTAAAGCCATATTACTTGGCGAATAAAGAGAATCCATATAAGAAATAAAGTCTCCACGATTAAAAGAAGTGATTATTTTTTCCGTTCCACCAATATCCCAACCCAAAGGTTGATCTCCATATTGCAATCTTTCATATAATTCCCAAACGTATTTTGCTGGATTATCCCGGTACATTCTGAGTTCCTCTACAATAACGCCTTTTTCCCGATCAATTTCTTCCTCAGAAAGCAAAGATTCTTTAACCATCGAAGAAAGAATATCCAAAGATAAATCTATATGTTTTACTGCAGATTTAATCCAATAGTAAGTCACTTCTTTGTCTGTTGCGGCATTATTAACTGCGCCAATACTATCAACTAAAGTAGCAATTTTTTCAGCTGTTGGGAATTTGCTTGAACCTTTAAAAAACATATGTTCCAGAAAATGAGAGATGCCGGAAGTTTTCTTTGTTTCGTATCTTGAACCTGCCCCTACGGCAACCAATGTAGTTACCGAATCAAGGTGAGGAAGATTAACAGTAATTAAAGTTAGACCATTTTTAAGTGTAGTAATTTTATGCATAAGATTCCTGTCATTGCGAGGATCCGGCGAAGCCGGAGACGAAGCAATCCCGATTCTATCGGGATCGCCACGCTAATCGCCCCGCTTTGCGGGACTATAGCTCGCGATGACGTTTGAAATGTGTTTTAATATTTCTTCCACTGTCTGTTCGATAGTCAAATTGCTATTATCAATTACTGTTGCATCTTTTGGAATTCTCAAAGGTGAAACCTCTCTTTCTGAATCTTGCTTGTCTCTTTCTTCCATCCTTTTCAAAACATCTTCATATTTTACACTTGAATCTTTTTGGACAAGCTGTTTAAATCGTCTTTTGGCTCTTACTTCAACTGAGGCAGTCAGAAAAAATTTATGTTTTGCCTCTGGAAAAATTTCCGAACCGATATCTCTTCCTGTCATGACCGTATTTTTATCCCGAACCAATCTATACTGGATAATTTTTGTAGCTTCTCGCACTAACCTAATAGCAGAAATAGGTGCAACAATTCTTGTCACATCCGGATCATGTAAATAACCTGTCACATCTTCACCATTGGCAAAAAATCTTTGCTCGTGATCTTCCGGTTTAATATCTATCTGCAGATTTTTAAAAACTCCAACTAACTTTTCTAAATCATCCAGAGAAACTTTATTACGTAGAATAAAAATACAACCGGCCCTGTAAATGGAACCTGAATCAATATATTGATAACCTAATTTTTGAGAAAGTAGAAATCCGACGCTATTTTTGCCGGAAGAAGTTGGCCCATCAATAGTTATAACTTGCGTTTCCACTAATTTTTAAGTTTATCACAACTTATTGATAATTCTAGGACCAGTTGAAGTATCCTCTATCTCATATCCTAATTTTTTGATTTCATGACGAAGTTTGTCTGATTCTTTAAAATTCCCAGACTTTCTGGCTTGTTCCCTTTTATTAACTAGTTTCTGAACACCTTCAGGTATTTCCAATTTTTTACCAATGTATTCATCTAATTTTAATCCCAAAATTTTATCCATTTCTAAAATACTTTTGGCTTTGGCAGATGTTGGTAAATCTGATTTAACCATTTCCCACATCACAGCCAGGGCTTGCGGCATATTTAAATCATAATTTAGCGCATCCATAAATTTTTGATAATAAGATTGCCACGCCCCTTCGGGGCTCGCAATGACAGAAGAAGGTAAATCTCGGATAATCTCTCTTAAATTACTCAAGGCATTTTGGGCTGCTTCCAAAGATTTCCAGGTAAAATTTAATTTATCACGATAATGAGCAGTTAAGAATAAATACCGCAGTGCCAACGGATCAAAACCTTTTTCTATAATTTCATCTATTCTATAAAAATTCTTTTTTGATTTACTCATTTTTTCTCCATCAACCAATAAAAATTCAAAATGCACCCAAAACTTAACAAAAGGTTTACCTGTAGCTGCCTCGCTTTGAGCAATCTCATTTGTGTGATGTACTGGAATATGGTCAATACCTCCTGTATGAATATCAAGGCAGTCACCCAGATATTCCATACTCATAGCAGAGCACTCAATATGCCAGCCGGGAAATCCCTCGCCCCAGGGAGACGGCCACCTCATACTATGGTCTTTAAAATGCCCTACTGTAAAAAACCAGAGGGCAAAGTCCACTGGACTTTTCTTTTGCTTATCTACCACCACATCAACCCTTACTCCAACTTGCTTTTCCTGCAATTTTTGTCCTGATAATTCTGTATAGTTTGGAAATTTACTTATATCAAAATAAACTGCCTGGTCTGTTTGATAAATAAAACCGTTTTTTTCTAGCTTATGAATTAATTTAATTTGTTCTTCAATATGATCTGTAGCTTTAGCAACAATACTCGGTCTTTCTATATTAACCGCATCAACCGATTTCCAAAAATAATCTTCAAAGAATTTGGCAACTTCCCAGACAGTTCTACCGGATTCCCTTGCTCCTTTCTCCATTTTATCTTCGCCCGAATCTTCATCGGATACTAAATGACCGACATCGGTAATGTTCATTACATGCTTTACCTCATAACTACCGCTTTCCAAAACTCTCCTTAAAATATCATTGCCTACATATGTACGAAGGTGACCAATATGGGTGTAGTCATAAACCGTCGGACCACAGGAATACATACCCACCTTAGGTGAATTTAAAGGAGCAAATTTTTCAATCTTTCGGCTTAATGTATTATAGAGGCTTAACATTCCTTCCTACCCTCCTACTCCTCTTTTGAACTCGGCCTTTCCGGCATAAAAAGTTGCCGGATTAATAGGTTGTCTTTTCTTCTGTTCCTTCTTTATTTCAACCACTTGTTCTTCTTGTTGTTGATTTTGCAATTTTTGCATTTCTTTTTGTTTATTTTCCTCCCTGACTTGTTTTTGCGCCTGGTCTGTTTGTTTATAAAAATCAATTTTTCTCCTGGTTTCTGCTAGCTTTTTTTGATCTTCCAATTGTTTCTGTTGGATTTGTTGAGGAGTTAATTGCGTTCCAACTACGGATTGTACCCCTTGTTCGATTGCCTGCCCGACTGAATCCTTAACATCTTTTGCAACTTCACCAACTACTTGGGCTACTTCTCCACCGAATTGTTTAATAGCACTTCCACCATCAGCCATGAATACATTCTAGCATATTAATATTCTTTTCTTCCTTCCAATGCCCTAGACAATGTGGTTTCATCCGCATATTCCAGATCAGATCCTACGGGCAGACCTCTGGCAATTCTGGTCACTTTAACCCCCAAGGAAGCAATTAATCTTTGAATATACATGGCAGTTGCTTCTCCTTCCATGGTCGGGTTTGTAGCCAAAATTATCTCTTTAACAGCGCCACTTTTAAGTCTTGGTAATAGTTCTTTTATATGAATTTCCGCAGGTCCGATATTTTCAAGAGGTGAGATAACTCCGTGTAAAACATGATAAAGTCCTTTAAAATTTGCTTTTTCCAGCGCCAATACATCCAACGGATCCTCTACAACAGCGATCACTGATGCATCACGGGAAGAATTGGAACAAATTTGGCACTGATCTTCTTCTCCAATGTTAAAACAGATTGAACAGATTTTCGTTTTCTCTTTCATTCCAACAGCAGCTTCGGCTAGAGCTTTCGTTTCTTCTAAGGGAGCATGCAAAAGATAGTAAGTCAATCTTTGGGCTGTTTTTGGCCCAATACCGGGGAGTCTTTCAAATGCCTCAATTAAATTTTGTACAGACTTTGGAACTTGCGCCATGTGGCAAAGTGTAGCATTTTTACATTGTCATTGCGAGGAGCGAAGCGACGTGGCAATCTATATATCCACTTTTCTATATAAGGCTTTGTATGCAATATCTCCTATATCTCTACTTCCCGCTCCTCTAAATATCGTGAGACCGCTGCCAACCCATACTTCAGATCTATCATCAGGCATTACATATGCAGCCCACGCCTCATCCCAAGCTTGTCCTGCCAATTCTTGAGAAATAACTGGAGAAAGCCTCCCAGCCATTTCATAGATTCTTTCCATCGTAGCTGAAATTTTTTGTGGTTTCTCTTTCATATGTCACATTCCAGGAATGCCCATACCACCCATTAAACCCTTCATTTCATCTGCCGCTACTTTTTGGGATTGTTTTAATGCTTCATTAACTGCCTCTGTAACTTTATTCGGATCCATATCTCCTGAAATCGATTGAACTTTTTGATCCGCAGTCATGACAACAGTTACACCTTTATGTTCAATTGTAATCCTAATCCCTGCCAGTTTCTTTTGCACTTCCATTGCCTGATCCCGCATTTTTTTTAGATCCCCTAGTTGTTTTAAATTATCCATTATTCCCATAATTAGATCCTTCGCTCCGCTCAGGATGACGAAGAGCGATACGCTGATTCTATCACATTTTCCAAAAGCGACACAATTGTTAAAGGCCCAATTCCGCCGATAGTCGGACAATACAATTTGGCCTTTTGAGAAACTGTCGCTTCCTCAATATCACCAAAGATTTTTTCTTCTTGATCTACTAATTCTTTTCCCACCCCAACTCCAATTACGAAACTACCTTTTTTAATTTTTTCTCCTGTGATAATGTTCTTTCTTCCTGTTGCAGATATTATTACATCAGCATTTTTAATTAGTTTATCAGGATTTTCTGTTTTGGAATCAATCAAAACAAAAAATATGCCCCTCTCTTCTAACAAACCTCTAATTGGTCCACCAGCAGTTTTTCCTTTTCCCAAAAGAACTGTACTCTTGCCTTTTAAAAATTTTTCTGCAGAAGAAAATCCTTCTAAGATAGCAAAAGCCTTCAGCATTTCCCAAACAGCCAATGCTGTAGCTCCTCTATAGGGGGAACTCTTAAGGAATCCATCTACGTCTTTTCCGGAATCGATTTTGGAAATTAGATTATCAAAATCCCAATTCTCATATGTTGGATATTGGACAATTATTCCATGAATCTTTTTGTCCTCGTTTAATTTTTGTATCGCCATTAAACAATCATTAAATTGATTCCGAGAGAATTCAAGCAGCCGTGTTTTAATACCAAGTTGCTGCGCTCTTTTGATCTTGTTATTTACATAAATCCTGGATGCGGGATTGTCCCCTGCTAGAATGATTGCCAGAGTTGGTTTAACTTTTAATTTTTCTACCTTCTTTTTTAAGTTTTTTGAAATAGCATCTGCAACGTCTTTTCCGGATACTTTCACTTTTATTTGATCCCTGGAACCGGAAATTTTCCGGCAAATTTTTCAACTTCTTTTCTGATTATTTTAAGATTTTTGTTTTTGTGAATTTCTTTTTTAACTTCTTTTAGGAAATCTTTTCTTTTGTCTTGCTCTTTTGGCAAATCAAGACCTCTTATCTCTTCCAAGACTCTTTTGATCCATCCGGCAATTTTAATCATATCACTACCCTTCATTCCTCTTGAAGTTAGTGCCGGTGTCCCCAAACGAATACCTGAAGGATAAAAAGGAGAAGCCGGTTCGCCGGGGATTGTATTTTTGTTAACTGTAATCCCTGCTTCTTCCAGAGCATATTGCGCCTGATAACCCATACCATATCCATATTTGGTTAGACTTAAAAGTATCAGATGAGTTTCCGAAACAGTACCTAGTTCTTTCGCCAAGACCGATGCATTTTTGGCAATTTGAGCAGCATATTTCTTAAATGAAGGCTTCAAAGCCTCTTCCAAACTGACGGCAATTGCTGCTGTTTGGTGATTATGCGGACCTCCTTGGATACCGGGAATTATTGCCCTTTCAATTTTCCCTTTCATCTCGGGATCTTTCCTTAACCCTCGCTCCGTTATTAAAATCATCGCCCCTCTCGGACCTCTTAGCGTCTTATGCGTTGTCGTCATAACTATATCAACATAAGGCACCGGTGATTCATGCACGCCACCTATTATTAACCCTGTGATATGCGAACAGTCCGCAACAAGTGTTGCATTAACCATATCGGCGATTTTTCTAAATTTTTTGTAATCCAGCTTAAAAGGATATGCTGTTGTTCCCACCCAAATTAATTTTGGTTTGTGCTTTTTAGCCAAAGTTTCTAACTCTTTGAAATCTATTTTCCAATCTTTACCAACAGAATAGTTGACTGCGCTGTAAAAAATACTGGAAAAACTTAAGTGGGCGCCATGAGTTAAATGTCCTCCGGAAGATAGCGCAAGTCCCATTACCACATCCCCCGGTTCACAAACTGCCATGGTAATTGCCATATTTGCCGGAGAACCGGAGTAGGATTGTACAAATGCGGCTGGAACTCCGAATAATTTTTTTGCCAGATCTACTGCATAATTTTCAATTTTATCTATAACTTCATTACCGCCATAATACCTTCTGCCCGGAAAACCTTCCGAGTATTTATTAGTCAAAATTGAACCCAAAGCTTTTAAAACATCGGCAGAAACATAGTTCTCGGAAGGTATCATTTCCAACCCATATTTCTGTCGATAAGCTTCTTCCGCAATTAACTTAAATACCTTTTTTGTAGCAACGTGTGATGACATGAATGAAAGTATTGTTGACTACAAAACGTTAATTGTCAATACTTCAACTTTGTTCAGTATTGACCCTGAGCGAAGCCGAATGGGTCAAGATACAACTAGTTTACATCGGAATTAAAAATTTCGGCTGCTGCTCTTATAATTTCATCATCTGCCGCCAATTCTACATTGGCAATATCTTCCACTTTTGAGGGATGGTTACCCAATATAGTAGATATTCTGATACTCCTTCCCAAAATATCGGAAAGAATTGATTCCAACAAATCCTTATTTTTAGGAGCTTCCAAAATTCGCTGGTGAAAAGAATAAGGAACCTCCATTATGACCGAGGTATCCGTGCATTCTCTAACATTGATAGATCGCAATAGCGCTTCCAGAGAAAAATTAAACGGCCGAATAGTTTCCAGCACAAAAGTCCACTTTTCTTTTATTTTTAAAATATCGGGAGAATCAGAATTTGACGATAGAGGATGGCTAATAGAAGGTGGATCTTTGATGATAGAAGATTGAGGTTGGATTTGTTCATCTGTTGTTTCTATTTTGTCATTCTGGAGCGGAGCCGTAGGCGTAGCGATAGAATCTCGAGATCCTATCGTCCGACGTTCGTCGGACTCCAGGATGACAGCAGAAGTAAAACTGCATATTTCCACCACAGCCAATTCCAATGGCAGTGATGGAATGGAAGTAAATTTTAATTTTTCTAAACTACCCTGCAGGATATTTAAGTCCAGAATTAATTCTTGATTGGTAAAATTTTCAGCGATCCTTAAAAGTTTCCGGTACTTATCTTCGGTTAATCGATGTTTAACTAATTGTTCACCCACCCCGTTTTTAATTAGTATCAAACTCCTCAAAACATCCATCAAAGACAAAGTTAATTCTTTAATATCTCCTCCATTTTCCATATATTTGCCGATATCCAAAAGTCCGGCGTCTGCATTTTTATTTTTAAGATTTTGAATAAAGTTTAAGATATTTTCAAACTGGGAAGACTTAAAGTTCTCGTCGATTGATTTTGCTGTAATTTTTCCTCCGATTGCGCTAATCTGATCCAATAATTTTACACCATCCCTAAAAGAACCGTCTGCTTTTTTAATTAAAATTTTTAACGCTTCCTCATCAATGTCAATTTTTTCTTTTTTTACAATTTTTGTCAGTATTTCTAATAATTCTTCCGGTGTAGCCAATTTAAAATCTAATCTTTGTACCCGGGATAAAATTGTCTGTGGAATCTTCCCCAATTCAGTTGTAGCAAGTATAAAAATGACATGAGCAGGAGGCTCTTCCAGGGTTTTCAAGAGCGCATTAAAAGCTTCCGTAGTCAACATATGAACTTCATCAATTATGTATACCTTCTTTTTGGCGCTGCTGGGCGCGAGTTTAATTTTCTCCCGCAAAGATCTAATATCTTCTATGCCGCGATTGGAGGCAGCGTCAATTTCAATCAGGTCAAGATTTGATCCATCGGTAATAGAGATACAGGTAGAACATTTATTGCAAGGCGCCTTATCCTGATCTTCGCAATTTACCATTTTTGCCAAAATCCTGGCAGTTGATGTTTTACCCGTTCCCCGCGGGCCGACAAAAAGATAAGCATGTGACAGTTTATTATTTTTGAAACCGGAAAGGAGGTTTTGTTTAACAGTCTCTTGACCTATAAGCTCCGAAAGAGCTTGCGGACGATACTTTAGATAATATGCAAAGTTATTAGGCATTAATGATGATGAATTCCTAAAAGATGGTTTAAGCCATGTTCTATTAAAGTTCTAATTTCCTCATCCACGGAAATTCCATCAAGGGATGCATCTTCGATTGCTTGAGGATATGAGATAACTATATCTCCAAGCCGCAACCATTTATCCGGCGCTGCTACAAAACCAATTCTTGGGATATGTTGCAAGCTGGCCGGGCTTGAATCCTCCAGGGCGAAAGATAAGATGTTTGTGGTTGTATCCAGTCCGCGGTATTTCCGGTTCAACTCATGCATTTTTCTATCACCTACAATATTTACCCCCAATTCAATCTTGCCGGAAATCTTAAGTTTCGCCAGTATTTCAGAAATCGCATCCCTGATACTTGCTCTGTTGATATTGTACCTTGGATCGGAATTTACAATGATATTAATCATAACTTTTAACTCGACATCGAAAGTCTTTCTTTAGCCAAATTACTTACAGTGGCACCATCTGCTCTCCCCTTAACCTTACCCATTACTGCCCCTATCACTTTCCCCATGTCGGCAGGTGAGTTAGCCCCCAACTCATTTATAGTATCCAGAACTATTTTAGTCAATTCCTCATTTGAGAGCTGTAGAGGAAGATAGCTTTCCAGAATCTTCAGTTCAGCTTCCTCTTTCGCTGCTGCTTCCTCCCTCCCGCCTGCTCTAAATCCAGAGGCTGCTTCTTTCCTTTTTTTGGCCTCGCGTTGGAGAACCAAAATCACATCCTCCTTGGAAACTGGTGTACCCTTCTGGATCTCAACATTATGAATTTCTGATATCAACAACCTTAAAGTTGAAACTTTCAGCTCATCGCGTGCCAATTGAGCATTCTTCAAATCGGTCTGCAGTTCATCTAGCATATCTTTTTGCTCGCATAATTTTTCTGCGTTTTTCCGCCAAATATTCTTGACGAAGCTCAGATGGTTTCCTGTAAACAGACCGATCCCTAATTTCTTGAACGATTCCTTCCATAACAACTTTTTTCTGAAATTTTCTAATCACCGAATCTGTACTGTCGCCCGGACCTGCTTTTACTACAATTGACATAAAAAATAAAAAACACCTCCCTTGTAATTAAACCATTCTTTTCCATTGTCCCCCCAAAAGATGAAAATGTAAATGAGGAACATGCTGTGCTTTTCCCCCATTTACCATTACTCTGTAAAGATCATTCTCCAAATTATTATCTACCACTAATTTATTAGCAGTTTTGTATACCTCGACCAATAACAGTCCGTCTGAATCTGTTAAATCCTTAATTCCTTCAATGTGTTTTTTGGGAACAATTAAAATATGAATATCTGCAGCAGGATGAATATCTTCAAAAACGACGACATTTTCCGATTCGTAAATAAATTCCTTTGGGATCTCTTTTCTAATGATCTTGCAAAAGATACAATCGCTCATTACCCTCCCACCATCTTTTTGAGAAGATCCAGGGTTCTTGTTTGTCTTAATGCATGCCTTAAATGTAATCTCGGTTCCTGCGCTTCAAATTGTTTTTTAACTCTAGCATCTTGAATTTTATCAATCTCTGCTTTCAGTTCTTCATCAGAGATTACCACATTTTCTTGCCTTGCTATGTCTGCCAGTCCTAACTCCATTCTGACATTTTTCTCGGCTTGCACTCTCCATTCGGTTTTTAATTGCTCTAAAGTTTTCCCCTGGCCTTTCAAATAATCTTCTAAGAGAAGCCCCATATCTGCAACTCTCCGCTGCAATGATACCAGCATCCTGTTTAATTCATCCTGGATTAGAATTTCGGGAATCTCCACTGTAGTCATTTTCTCTACTTCTTGTAAAATTGCTTCTTCAAAGTCTAGTTCATTATTATAAGAAACATTTGCTTCCAGGTCTTTGCGAATTTTATCCTTGAGGTCAGCAAGCGTAGTTACTCCCATAGCTTTGGCAAAAACATCATCCGGCCCGGCTGTTTGACCGTTAGACAAGGCTAATCCACTTGCTTGTCCGCCTGCAGCTCCTTGAGCGGAGGCGGAACCATCCTGAAAATTAATAGACCCACTCTGTCCTCCTGCTGCTTGCTGTGCGCTGTTCCCTGTCGCCTGTACCCCGGCTCTCGTTTGCCATCTTTTATACAAATCATCTATAACTTTTTGAACTTCCTCATCAGTTACCGGCTTTGGAGTTGACTTGGTCACTTTAATAGTTTTATAGGCGCCCACAGTAACCTGAGGCCGGTTGGTAATAGTAGCTTTAAATTGCACATCGCTATTTTTTACAAAAGAAACTAAACCGTATTTTGGATAATCGATCGGGGTAATATCTGTACCTTTCAACGCCTCTATTAAGAAATTAGGCATTGCAACTTTCATAACTTCATCCTGCAGTTTAGCGCCTAAATTTTGCTCCACTATTGGTAGCGGCGCCGTGCCTTTTCGAAAACCCGGAAGTTCCATATCAGCTGCCATTTTTTGCAAAGTTTGATCCCAAGTTGGCTGTAAATCAGTCCAGGGAACTGCAATAGTCACCTCAACTATACTTTTTGGCTGTTTAATAATATTTTTGGTAATCATAAAAAGATGTCATTGCGAGGAACGAACGAAGTGAGTAACGTGGCAATCTTCCCATACCATGGAAGATTCTTCGCTAATCGCTCAGAATGACTATCGTGTAATGTAGCAGAAATCAGCTTGAAAATCAATGAGAATTCTTAACAATTTCCAAAAACTGCTCAAAAGTAACGAATTTTGTTTCTTTTTCTGATCTTTTCTTTACCTCTAATTTATCAGCTTGCCCTGAACCTGTCGAATGGGTTTTTTTGGAGATAACCACTCTATAAGGAATCCCTATCAAATCCGCATCTGCAAATTTAATACCAGCAGACACTTCTACTCGATCATCAAATAAAACTTCCACTCCTTCCGCCAAAAGCAACTTGTATATCTCTTCTGTCTTATTCTTCACTGAAGAATCTTCCAAATCCAATCCCACTAAATGAACCTGATAAGGTGCCACAGCTTCCGGCCAAATAATACCACTCTTGTCATGAGAAACTTCCACAACTGCTCCCATGGTTCGGGATATTCCCAAACCGAAACAGCCGGCCGAGACAATTTTCTTTTCTCCACCCTTATCGGTAAAATATAAATTAAAAACTTCCGCATATGACCTTTTTAGAGGAAAAATGTTACCCACCTCAATAGACTTTTCTTCTTTTAAGTTCCCATTGCATTCGGGACATTTTTTGTCTTCGGCAATTTCTTTGTTGATCGCAACACTACATCTATTACAAACAAATACTGTATCCTCACCCGAAGGGGTAATTACCTGAAATTCTTCTGAAAGATCAGAAAAAGTGCCACCTGAAGCTTTGGTCACTAGCGCTGACAAACCTAATTTTTTGAAGATTTTTAAATAAGCCTCTCTAACAATTTTATAATACTCATTTCTTTCTTCATCACTTTCATGAAACGCATAGAGATCTTTCATCATAAATTCCCGGGTGCGAAGCAGTCCAGCTTTAGCACGAGGTTCATCACGGAATTTTGTCTGAATCTGATATAAATAAAGAGGCAAGTCTTTATATGAATTTATATTTTCGGCAAGTAAAGGATAGATAATTTCTTCATGTGTCGGCCCCAATACTAAATCTTTATCTTTTGCTCCTTTTAATTTATATAAAGTATCAAAGCTTGAGAATCTGCCGGTTTTTTTCCAATTTTCACCTGGATGCAGGACTGGCATAAGTATTTCCTGTCCTCCGATTTTATCCATTTCTTCCCGGACAATATTGGAAATTTTATCCAACACTCTCCAACCTAAAGACAGGTATGTATAAACCCCGGCCATTTCCTGATGGATAAAACCGGCTCTCACCATAAGCTGATGGTTAATGGATTCTGCTCCGGCAGGAGCTTGTCTTAAAGTTTTAGGAAAAAGTTTTGAATATTTCATATCAGGTTCTTAATATAGTTTATCACCAAGCGGAGCCTTTTTGTCGGGGACAATCAAAATACAATGGCCTTCCTCATCTGAAACACCTAAAGTAAGAAACTCTGATGCAAATGGCCCAATTTGTTTAGGAGGCATATTTAAAAGACCTAAAACTAATTTATTCTCCAAATCTTCTTTTTTATATAAATGCGTTGCCCCGACTGCAGATTGTTTTATACCAATTTCTTTCCCAAAATCAACTGTAATTTTATACAAAGGCTTCCTCGCTTCTGGAAAATCTTCCACTTTTATCACTTTGCCTACCCGGATATCAACTTTCTCAAAATCTTCAAATTTAATTTGTGGTTTAATCATCAAAAAAGCACCCCCTTTAAAATTTTAAGGACGGTGCTTAAAACCGTGGTACCACCTCAATTGCTTCTTAATTTTTAGTGTTTACGTTACAAACGGGTATGCTTTTCGCATCCAGCTTGACCCGCCAAGGCGGGTCGAAAGGGCGGGAAACCCCTTCATCGCTTTTCTGTGCTTAATATATCATGGAGAATGTGTCTCTGTCAAACTTTTTTGGTTACATTGAGTCGCGATAGCGACTAGTTGTCACCATAATCATGGTACTTTTTGAATATCAATTGCTCTCCTCTTTCTATTTTATTTACGGAAACCAATGTCACAAAATCGGAAATTTCCAAAAAGTGGCAAAGAAAATCAATTTCACTTTTGCACGGATAAGCACCGGCAAAAACACTATCCTGAAGCCTTATAAAACCTAACTGCAAAAGTTTTCTCCTAAAAACATCCCTGGCATTTCTCTTATCCTCCGGAATATCAAAAATAACCAGTCTCCACTTTCCATCCCGATAATGCGTTTTAAGTTGAATATCTTCAAAATCATATTCCAATAGTCTTTTTTTACCTTTGTCCGTTATTATTATTGACATCTTTCCATCAGTCTTCTCTTCCATTGTAATCATTTCCTGTTTTTCCAGCCTTTTAATTATTCTCCCCAGATCTTTTTTGTTTATACCTTTCCAGGCTTTAACAACTGCCCTCGCTGCCATAGGTAGAGTTGGTATAAAAGCAGAGCCAATCAGTATTCCGCTTACAGCGATAACTTTTAGCACTTCTCTTGTTAAAATTTTCTTATCATTCATAAATATAAAAATATAAATCTAGATATAAATCAATGATAACAATCTTAAAACCTAGTTACAATAGATCGCTATAGCGATTGTTTGTAACCATTAACTCTAACTCCATTAAGATAAACCTGAATTAAGAAATGACTAATTAAGAAATATCTGGACTAATTAAATTACGGCAATAGTTTGCGGATATCGGAAAATGTAACTAAAAGCGCCAAGGCAAGTAAAATTGCAAAACCTACCTGGTGAATAATCCTTTCTATGTCTGCTTTAACTTTTTTTCTAGTTACAACCTCAATTACTAAGAAAAACAGCCTTCCTCCATCCAAAGCCGGTATTGGTAAAACATTAAAAATAGCAAGCGTTAAAGAGATTATTCCAACAAACCAGGCATAGGGTAAGACGGCTGCCGCTCCAATGGATAAAATATCATTCGTAATTGCAGCCATCCCTACCGGCCCGCTGACGGATTGTGAAACCTTTCCAAAATTGCCATAAAATAAATCACTGCCTAATTTTCCAAAACCTGCAAAAGTTAATCTGATTAGATCAAAAGAATAGGTTATTCCGGAAAATATTTTTTCAGAAGTGGTTGAATATTGCCGGAACGGAATAGGGCTAAATATTACCCCAATCAAAATATCCCCGTTATCCAGCTTTTTAGGAGTAACGCTAATTTGTCTTGGCTGATTACCATCAGTATCTGTTAGCGTTAAAACAACTTCCAGGCCGTTTTTGGATTTTATGAGATTTCTTGCCGAATCAATGTTTGAAACTGATTGATTATCAACAGAAATAAGTTTTTCTCCTATTTTGAGGCCTGCTTTCTCCGCCGGAAAATCTTGTTCAACTTCTGCAATATACACACCTTCCTGGGCAACAGGGTAAATAACTCTAAAATCCCCTCCGATAATGACAATGTAAAAAAGAATCCAGGCTAAAATAAGATTCATCAAAACACCAGCCGCAACAACTGCTATTCTCTGTCCAACAGATTTTGCCCTAAAATCTTTGTTGTTTGAGTGTTTGTTGAAACTAGACGTATCAGCTTCATCCTCTCCCAAAAGCCTGACAAACCCTCCAAAAGGCAACCAGTTTATGGAGTAGATTGTTTCTCCTATTTTTTTACCCCAGGCCCTGGGAGGTATACCAAAACCAAACTCCAAAACCTTAATTCCAAATTTTTTGGCCACCAGAAAGTGTCCAAACTCATGGATTAAAACTAGAGCTAGTAAGGTTATGATGAAAATGATGATGGAAAACAACATAGTTTTATTCTTGTCATTGCGAGGAACGAAGCTACGTTCAGCTTACATGAACGTAGCGAAATGACGCGGCAATCTACCACGGAAGATCGCCACGCTAATCGTCCCGCTTTGCGGGACTATAGCTCGCCATGACAGTAGTTAAATTTGCGTTAGTTCCTCTTCCTTAGCTTTTCCCAACTCTTCAACCTCTTTAATTTTTTTATCAATTAGTTCCTGTAAAATCTTTTCTCTTCTGAAAAATTCATCTTCCCCAAATTGACCTTCTTCTTGCAGTTTCTTCCACTCATTTCTAAAATCCTGCCTGATCTGCCTCACTGAAACATGAGTCTCTTCTTGTTTTTGATGCAAAAGCTTAATGAATTCTTCTCTTCTTTCCGCGGTAAGGGGTGGAATCGGTAAACGAATCAAGGTACCATCATTTGAAGGATTCAACCCCAAATTTGCTTCCTGAATTGCCTTAATAACCTTATCCAACACAGATGCATCCCAAACCTGAACTGTTAAAAGACTGGGTTGCGGAGCGGAAATATTTCCCACTTCCACAAGTTTCATTTTTGTGCCATAAACTTCAACCAAAATATTTTCAATAAGAGCCGGATTAGCCCTGCCGGCTCTAATCCCGGTAATCTCCATCTTAAAATGATGAAGAACCGCTTCTATTTTTTGGTTTGATTCAGTTAATACTGGATCCATAATTACCTATTTCTACCCTGTAAAAGCGCCACAGCTTCTAGACGAACTCCTTCAACGTAGCCATTTTCATAAGCCGAAAGTCCTTCTTTTTGTAGATCACGAGGCAAGCATGCAAGGAAACGATTTCTCTGTCTTCTCATATGTTCTATATTATTGATTCCGCGAGTCTCTTCTCGGGCTATTGCCATCCCATATGCTCCTATCATCGTAAGAGC
>JAQTPP010000003.1 GCA_028712705.1 Candidatus Daviesbacteria bacterium | reverse complement strand
ATCCTTGAGGCTATATGGGCTTTTGGAACTCTTGCTTCGTAAAGTTCCCAAGCCAATGTTATTTTAGTGATATTTAACACATCCATATTTTACCTGAAGTGTCGGATTTCTATGGAGAATATTGCGCCTATTGTCTTTTATAGAGAGAGCGTGCTATGCTTATAGCAGTTGATTTAGAATTTTAAGCTATAAGAAAATCTTGTAAGCTAATCGCTTATAGAATATTTTTCCTCTTAGGACTAACTTTTCAAGTAGCTCCTGATATTTTTAAATATTAGTTTTCTTTTTCAATTATTTTAATATTCTTACTTCTCCCGTCTTTAGATGTGGAGAAGAAGAATCAAATGTAATATGTATAACAATAACAAGTATCGAAACAGGACATCAATCCGCCACAGCGGTTCAGGCAATGGATTTTCAAAACCCTCCCACAGGAACGGATTTCAAAAACCCAGATCTTTTTCCAATAACAGAGGCGGTAACCAAAGAAGAAGCCAGTTGGAAGGGGCCGACATTAACATGTTTATCCGTAAATCCTGCCAAAATACTTTTGAGCCGGAACAAAATACTATTCAAACTTTTCAGAATTTTAACCTTAATCCAATTTTAAAACAAAATATAGCGGATAAGGGTTACCTGCAACCCACCCCAATTCAACTTCAAGCGATAAACCCTATTTTAGAAGGCCGTGATGTAATTGGCCTTGCTTCCACAGGTACAGGCAAAACAGCTGCTTTCCTTATCCCCCTTATTCATAAAATCTATCTTAATGAAAGTCAAAAGGTCTTAATTGTTGTTCCAACCAGGGAATTGGCCCTGCAAATTCAGGAGGAATTCAAGAATTTAAGCCGGAATATGAATTTGTATTCGGCATTTATAATCGGCGGAACCAATATGCAAAGACAAATCCAGGATCTAAGAAGAAATCCGCACCTGGTAATTGCAACACCCGGACGCTTAAAGGATCTGATAGAGCGGAAAGCTATATTCCTGGATGATTTTCCCAACATTGTTTTAGATGAAGTAGATTTGATGGTAGATATAGGATTTATCAGGGATGTTAAATTTTTTATCTCACTCATGCCTAAGGTGCGCCAGTCACTTTTTTTCTCCGCAACAATTCCACCAAAAGTACAGGATATCCTTCAATCCTTTGTTACCAATCCGGTAACTATTTCAATTAAGAAGCAGGATACGCCGGAAAATGTTACGCAGGATGTTGTAAAAGTAACCAGCTTAGAAAAAAAGGTGGACCAGCTTCATGATATATTAATTAAAGACGGTTTTGACAAAGTACTGATCTTTGGCAGAACTAAACACGGGATTGAAAAACTCAATAAGGAATTGGAGTTTCGTGGTTTTAAAGTGGGAGCAATTCACGGAAATAAAAGACAAAGCCAAAGACAAAGGGTCTTGCAGAGTTTTAAAGCTTCGGAAATACAAATCCTTTTAGCTACAGACTTGGCCTCCCGTGGTTTAGATATAGATAATGTTACACACGTTATAAACTACGATCTTCCGCAGACTTACGACGATTATATTCATAGGATCGGAAGAACAGGCAGAGCCGGAAAAACAGGTTTTGCTCTGACATTTGTAAGTTAATAGTGTTATACTGGGTCAGTGCAAACTTCCTTTTATGCAAGCGGATTCCTTTACAGCCTCAAAACCCACCAAATCCTTTTGTTAAAATCCCAACAGAAAGACAGTACGGATTTTTTATGGTCCACCCTGGGAGGGGAAAGCAGCGACGGGGAAGAAGCTCAAAGCGCTTTTCAACGGATTATAAATGAGTCATTGAACTTGAATCTTAAAACAAAAGATATTTATCCGGTCTATGATTACTTTTACGACGCAAGGGATAAAATTAATTATGTGTTTTATGCTGAAGTAAAAAGTCCCAAAGAATTCGATCCTTTTAAAGGAGATGCTTTTTCGTGGGTGGCCTTTGGTGAAATAGCCAAACTTCCATTTACCACCCGCACCAAACAGGATGTTATAGTTGGTGAGCGTGTTATTAGTGCTAAATGGAGAGAAGATGAGGCTAAAAAGAATGGATCAAGTTCTTAAGAAGATTACTTCACTGCTGAATAGGTAATACTTGTTGCGTATTCCGGTAAAAAGGCCGGTATTTCTTTGTGAATAGTAAGATTTGAAAATCCGGCACTTACAAGAAGTCTTAGATAATCTTGTTTCAAAATCGCACCGCTGACACAACCTATCAACAAATCTGCATCATTTCTTAGCTCATCTGGTAAAGGTTTGATCAAGACAACATCTGAAACCATTAATCTTCCGCCAGTTTTTAATACTCTGTATGCCTCTTTAAACACTTTTTCTTTATTGGGAGCTAAATTTATAACGCAGTTTGAGATAATTACATTGATTGAGCTATCTTCAACCGGCAGGTGCTCAATATCTCCTTTCCTAAACTCAACATTTGTAAAACCGTCCTTTTTAGCATTTTCCCTGGCTTTTTCAAGCATTTCATCTGTCATATCAATTCCCACAACTTTGCCTGTATTACCGACTTTTCTTGCAGCCAAAAAAGCATCAAACCCCGCCCCGGAGCCTAAATCCAAAACCACCTCACCTGGCTTTAATGAGGCAATTGCAACTGGATTACCACAGCCTAATCCTAAGTTTGAACCATCAGGAGCTTTATTCATCTCATCTTGCGAATAACCAATTTGTCCTGACTGTAACTGAACAGTCTGGTTGGAATTGCAGTTGCAACTACCACAACCGCCTGAGGTTTTAGCGATATTACCATACGATTGTTTAACTATTTTTTTAATATCCCGGGGATTATTCATATGCATATATTAAAGATAAGCAGTTTGACTTGTCAATAATAGTCTGGCTTGATAAAAATACTATTTTTACCTATGCTTAACATATGATTTTTCGTAAAATTCCTAAAAATGTGACTGTATTAGGACTGGTCAGTTTCTTTAATGACTTGGCGTCAGAAATGATTTACCCGATTGTACCTATTTTTTTAACTACGGTATTGCATACATCCATTCCGGTTGTAGGACTTATTGAAGGTGTGGTAGAAGCGCTGGCCAGCACCACCAAATACTTCTTCGGCGCATATTCAGATTATGTGCAAAAACGAAAAGTGTTTGTGACAGTAGGCTATTCTTTTGCCGCAATCTCCAAAATCCTAATTGGTTTGGCTGTCGGATGGCCAATGGTTTTGTTTGCCAGAATTATTGACAGGGTAGGAAAAGGTTTAAGGACGGCTCCGAGAGACAGTCTTTTATTGGAAAACGCCAACCTTCAAAACAGGGGATATATCTTCGGATTTCACCGGGCATTTGATAGTTTAGGCGCGACGATCGGTCCTCTTCTAGCGCTAGTAGTATTATTTTTCTTAAAAGACAATATCAGACAGACATTTTTTATTGCATTTATACCGGCTCTGGTTGCAGTAATACTGCTTATTGTATTAGTCAAGGAAAAAAATACGGGAATTAGAAAAGAAAAAAGTAAATTCTTGAGAATAAATTTCAGAAATATGGATTCCAGGTTAAAATTATTTTTGCTTATAAGTTTTATATTCTCGGCCGGTAACAGTTCTGATGTATTTATATTACTGCAGGCTAAAAATTTGGGACTGACAACGACATTAGTTGTTCTGGCGTATGTGCTTTATAACATTTCACAAACCGTATTTGCCACTCCGGCCGGGATGTTAGCCGATAAAATCGGTCCCAGAAAGATTTTTGCCGGAGGATTATTAGTTTTTTCAATAGTGTACCTGTGTTTCGGTTTAACAAATTCATCGTTTTGGATCTGGTTTCTTTTCCCGATTTACGGAATTTATATCGCCGCAACAGATGGTGTTTCAAAAGCCTATATTTCTGAATTTATTGATAAAAAGGAATCAGGAACATATTTCGGGGCATATTACACGCTCACTGCTATAGGCACATTTCTGGCATCGTTTGTCGGAGGACTTTTGTGGTATTATATAAATCCTCACACAACTTTTTTCTACGGGAGCTTTATGGCGTTTTTTGCACTTTTATTATTTATAGTTTTTTATAGGAAATTGAACTTAAGTGTTACAAAATAATTGAATGAATGTTTAAATGCTTGATATAGATAATCTATCTTGTCTTTTTAAAGAAATTAGACTAGGATCAAATTTATGACTAATGATCATTTAAAAAACACACTTAAGGACATCAAAGAGCTAATAGAGGTTATCAATCATAAAGTAGATAAAGTTGAGACTAATCAGTCAATTTATTCCGCGCAATTAACCTTGATAAAAGATAAACAATCTGTTCTAAATGATAAATTGGATAGTATAGATGAAACTCTAGAAGATCATTCAAGAAGATTAGAGGCTATAGCCGGCGATACAGAACAATTACTTATGGATGTTAAGGGAATAAGAGACGAAATAGGCCTTTGGCATCAAAGAGACAAAAGAGAAATTGATGAAATCAAAAAACACCTGGATTTACCTCTCATACCAGATATACCCCAAGCTTAAGACAATTAGACTTACTTCATACCCAACTTAAGAAATTTAAACCTCAATTTATTATTCCTGATTACTATTACTCATATAAATACTCGCTGCAATATGTCCTTTCAGTGGTACCTAAAATTGAGGCTAAAAATGTTTGGGGTGGTCTAGCGTACGATGTTAGAACCTATTTTAGCCTATGTAAGCCTCAGGAATTGGAAATTTACAAACATATTTTAATTAATTAATTAATCACAATTTTTTAAATATTTCCGGTAATTGATCCCAAATAATGAGATAAGCGCTTCTTCTTTATTCAAAGCCGTAATAAGTTCTAACCCCAGGTTTTTAAGTGGGATGGCTATACTTTCATTCAAATTTAAGGATTCCTTCAAAATAGAGAGAATCTGATACTCGTTATCATCTCCGGCTATCCGGTTAGGAGAAATCTTGCCACAATTTAGACATTGATGAATTATCATCAGTTCACCATTACCCCTACCAGTAAATGGATTTACTCTGTAATTTTTAAAGGCTAATGATATCGGCTGCATTCTTGCACAACAATCTGACCTTCTGTCTCCAGGGGTAGCAAGGTCAACATGTTTGGACCATAGGCAGGACGGACAATGATTTCTGTGTTTAGAACCTAATGGATCTGCTGAGAGGATTGCACGACAATTAGAGCATCTGAACGATGACTCTTGTCGTGAAGAACTTTTGCGATGTAATTATGCCTATTCAAACAAGAGTATTATAACAGACCCTACAATTAATTACAAAAATACTATGGGGTTCTTAATGATGAGCTCCTAGAACCACTTGTGCTTGATATTTTTAAACTCAGACAGGTTTTTCAAGTAATCTGATATACTTCCGAGTATGAGTAAAGGTCTGGTTTCCGTAGAAGCTGTAACGCAACAAGTAGGAGTATTAATACCAGGACTTTTGCCTTTATTTAATATTGATCCTGTTTGGGGTGCGATTTTTGCTCTAATCTATGGTTTTTTCCCAGCCTTAATGTAATTGAAACAGGAAAAAGTAAATGAAGTATCAGAGTTTATCCAAGAACACCCCGAAGAATTTAGGAAAGAAATCATTCAAAGTAAAGAATTTCAGGAAGGATTTTTAATTTTTTTTGAGGAATATTTGAAATCTAGAACAAAAGCAAAAAAAGATATTCTAAAGAAAATTCTTTTAGGATTTGTGGCTGCAGAGGATAAAGAGCATTATGAATTAGAGCGGCTAAATGATTGTTTAGCTAGAATAACCATCCCATCTTTAGAATTTTTAGTTTTCTTCAAGAAAGAGATACAGCCAGAACTAGAAAAAGAGATTCAAGAAAGACTAAATAAGGACCAATATAAAACTTCAGATAGAAGCAAAGAATGGTGGCATGACCAATTGTTAATACAAAAATCAGCTTGGTAACCTGTAAGTCGGTGGCTAAATGTTAATTTAGCTCCACATATGCTAAAAGTAAAAGAGGAGTATAGTATAAAAAATAATGAAGGTTGGCCTTCAGATTTGCAGCACAGAGCTGAAACTCGCCAGAGAGCAAAACAGACAGAAATATATGACTGCATATCAGAAATGGTAACTCTTGGAATTTTAGATATTAAAACAGGCGCATCCAGTTTTGGAGGTGGAGGGGGTAAGGATTATAGTTTAACCAACTTTGGAATTAGATTTCTGCAATATATTTCTGAATGAGCATTGTCAATTTTAACTCACAACTCAACTTTTTTGAGTTAATGCTGAAATTGCTTCTTGGAACAAGGATAAACTCCTCTCGTAGATATCCTTCTCCTCTTCTTTTGGAGCCCATTTCATTATGTCTCCATCCTTACTCCAGAATGTATATTTATCAAGGTAATCACTAAATATTAATTCTGAACTACTCCAGTAAATGTTTGATAAGAATTGAAGGATAGCCAAATTCATCTTAACCCTATGAAGGGTTGTATCAGTGACTCCTCCGCCAATTAAAACAGTTTTTCTTTCCAACATGTAAAGATAACCCAGGGTTTTTTTAGAGGGGTGAGTAACTTCGCTAAGCAATCCGTATATAGGTCCTATTTGTTTAACTAATTTTCTTGCCTCTCCTACACATTTTTCTCCTGAAAGGTCGCCATTGTTAAATTTTTGATAGTATAATTCTGCGTTTTCTGTATGGAAACTTAAAACCATAGCCAAATTTTCTATAGCATACCTCATAAGAAATTGAGGCTCCAAGGTATAACCCTGTCTAATTAATTGAAGACTTCCTATCAAGGAATTTCCTCCTTGCCACAATATTGCCTGACTGTCAAAAACCCTATCAGATACCTTCTCTTGATCAGTGTGATTCAAAATTGTATCTAGGATTAAAAAAGATTTAGAAATTATGTAAATAGAATTATCAATATCTTTTTTAAAATCTTTATCAACTTTAGCTTGAGCATTCAGTGAAATATTAAAAATAGTATCACTTATGAGTGATCTCAGCTCTTCAAATGTCATTTATACGTATATCTTAACAATTGTTGCCCACTAATGGAACTGGATTACTTATTCGTAGATGAAGTTTATAGAGAGCAGCTTGCTTCAATTGAGGATGAAATAATTATAAAGAAATCAGTTAAGAGTGAAGCTAAGCTACAAGAAATTGATATTGAAGTGGTTGTAACTTTTATGAAGGGGTTATTAGGTAATATAACTTCTGCCTGGGTAGAAGGAACGTTGGAACAAAGAAAAGCTTTAAGCGGTTCTATTTTCCCTAAAAATGTTACTTATACTTATCCAGGATTTAGAACCGAGGATTTAGGGCTTCCCTTCAAACTAATCAAAAGGATAGAGCAAGGTCATACCTCATTAGGGGTGGTGTACGGGAGTCGAACCCGCTAAAATCGCCTCCACAGGGCGACGCCTAAACCGTTCGGCACACACCACCGTACATATATTTTAACAGTTTACCCGCAAATTCTCCACTAAAAATCCCGCCTTGCAGCGGGATTCCTAGAGAACCTTACAGATCTTACGATTTATAAGGTTCTATCACTTTATTATATAAATAGTGCCTTGTCAACTAGGCTAAAATAGATCAAAATATAGCAAAATTGACAATTTGTGTACAATCTCTAAACACAAATTGTCATCCTGAGGAGCAAAGCGACGAAGGATCTCTGTTGGAGTATCAGCAAAGTTATTAATTAGATTCTTCGGCTAATCGCCTCAGAATGACAGGGGAGAGGATTATTTAGAAAATGGTAGTAGTTTCCAGAATTCACGGAAATTGAATAATGCAGAAAGAATATCCGGGTTGAGCTTGCCAAAATCCAATATATTTACACCGGCATGCATAGTTTGTTGTAGCTTAGAAGGCTGATAATATGGTTTTTCCAAAGCAAAATCAAAAGCATAATCAGGAAGCAAGTATCTTGCTTCAATTTCAGCAGATAAACCGTTTTTATCAAGATTTATGTTTTGCGAATTTTCTCCGGTTGCTCCTTTAATTGACAAAATATAATTGCCTGAGAAATCTTCCTTCCAGGAAAGTCCACCTTTAATTTTAAGTATGACCGGAGATTTGACCACTGTGGTAAATTCCAAATTATTCGAATAAACCGTGGGACTATTTTTCTGCGTAAAATCGAACTGTTTCTCTTCTTTAAATAAGTTTAGAGCTACCTTGTAGGTTCCGCTTAAAGGGCTTCTTAGTCTTACTTGAAATGTATATTCCTTCCCGGGTTCCACGCTAATTTCTTTTGGAATCGCAACCGGATCAATTCCCAGCTCTTTTGCCCCTTCCGTTGCCGCAAGCTTAACCTCTTCAAACTTGCCTTGTGGGTCATTCCAGATAGATTGGCCGGTATTTTTAAAGGTTAGAGAAACAACATAGTTTTGTCCTGAAACTACGGACGAATAGATTTCACCCTGAGTGAGTTTTGCTTTATTTTCCTGAACCGGTTTTCCGTCAACTTTGGGTAAATCCCGTATTGTTTGATACATGGAATAATACTCCTGTCCCTCTGCAGCGATTTTTTTAAACGAAAAGTGGTCAAAAAGGGTTTCCTGATAGTTTAGTAAAAAAGGAGTTACCGCAACAATTCTGCTGATATTCCAGGCGCTTTCAAAGGCTTGCCGGTAATATTCATTAACAGTGTCTACTTTTGGCAGCCACGGATCGAAGTCTAATCCTTCGGCATGCTTCCAGCCTGTTTCAGTAATAAATATCGGTAAATTTTTACTCACACCTAAGTTGCGAAGCTGTTGTATCTCCCAGGCATAAGTTCTAACAGTTCCCCGGCCCACCGCATCCGGAAAGCCAACAAAACCGGGATTAGGATAGCTGTGAGATACCCATCCGTCCAGTTTTTCAAATATGCCCGGTACCGCCTCATTCATTTTTTTCATAAATACTACCTGATCTTCAAATGCAGGCGGGTTGGAAGGAGCGGAAGCATCAAAACCGGCATTGAGTACAAAAAAGTCCTGATTTTTGTTTTTAAGCGCTGCAACAAACTGATCTAACACTTTTGCGTAAAGACTGGCGTCAACTTTATTTCCCCATTCTTTAGCATGGTTGGGCTCATTGTAAACAATGACATACCGGTTTTTAGTCGGCCAGTTTAAGTCGTCTAAAAAATCAACCCAGGCTTTCTCCTCTCCCTCGTAAGGCCTTTTCCAGCAGTCGCCTTCAGGCTCTGTAGCTAATCTGACAAGGGGAATCAGGTGTCTGCGGCGCAGGTCGTTGAAAAACTCCTGCCATTTCCCGCTATTTCTATCTTTGCTTTCAATTAAAACCGTAATATAACCCCAGTCACCATTAGTATTGACCAGTTGTGCGGCAGGGGAAGATTCGTCAGGGGTAGCCTGGATAATATGGATACCGAATTTGTTATTAGGTACGGAGAGCGGATCAACAATCGCATGAGCAACTGGAACAGCAAATAGTAAGTAGCAGGCGGCAGATAACGAGAGAATGAGAGATTTAAACATTTGGGCTACCATTTTATCACTTTTAAGAAAAGTTTAAATGTGAAACTGTGGTATTATCAAAATATGGTAATTATAGTTACCGGAGGAGCCGGATTTTTAGGGTCGCACCTTTGCGATAAATTAGTGGAACTTGACCATCAAGTAATTTGTATAGATAATCTTTTAACAGGGAGCCTCAATAATATAGTCCATCTGCAACAGAGTCCTAATTTCCAGTTTATCCAGGCAGATGCCAGTGAGGGATTACCTCAGGATTTAGATTTTGACCAGATCTATCACCTGGCTTCTCCTGCATCCCCAAATAAAGATAACCCTAAAAGCTATCAGGCTCTGCCTTTTGACACCATGCAAGTTAATACATTTGGGACATGGAGCTTGTGCGAGGAAGCGCTGGCCCGGGGGGCTAAATTTTTATTTGCATCAACTTCGGAGGTTTACGGAGATCCCCTGGAACATCCTCAAAAAGAGACTTACCAGGGAAATGTTTCCACTTTAGGCCCGCGTTCTGTTTATGATGAAGCTAAACGTTTCGGTGAAACAGTTACTTCCGCATTTGTCCGCTACAATAACTTAGACGGAAAGATCATCCGCATTTTTAATACTTACGGTCCAAGGATGGCCCCGGACGGCAGGGTAGTGATTGAATTTGTCACGGCAGCTTTGCAAAATAAACCTTTCCCGGTTTTTGGTGATGGCAAACAAACAAGGTCCTTTTGTTTCGTATCCGATTTAATTGACGGACTTACTTTAGCAATGGAAAAAGGAGTAAAGGGTGAAGTTTATAATCTTGGCAATCCGCAGGAATTTACTATTTTGGAATTGGCGGAAAAGATTAAGCAATTAACAAATACCAGCTCAGAAATATCCTTAGTTGGGAGTTTGCCGAAAGATGATCCGATGCGGCGTTGTCCGGATATCCAAAAAGCCAGAGAAATGCTTGGCTGGGAACCCAAAGTTAGCCTTGAAGAAGGATTGAAAAAATTAATTGTGTATTTACAAACTAAATAGAAACCCTAGGTGTAGCTTCACTACTACCTCGGAGGTAGGATGTTTTTGATAAATCAGATCCAAGTTGATAAAATAGATCAATTGCGCCCATAGCTCAGCGGATAGAGCAATTCGGTTCTAACGAATAGGCCGGGGGTCCGAATCCCTCTGGGCGCGCTTAAAAAATACCGGTCTTTATGGCCGGTTATTTTTTAAAGTGTCCGGTTTGGGAATCGACCCTAGCTCAAAGAGCGGTTCGCCAATCCGCCGAAGGCGCGATTGGGTGTATTATCCCTCCGGGCGCGCCACTTAATAGTTGACAGACATTCCGACTTTTGATAGATTAGATTGTAATGTTCAAATTCGGTCTTTCAAAAGCCTCAGCAATATTAATTGGATTATCAGTTCTAGTTACAAGTGCCGGTCTAGCATTTGCCGAAGATCTACCGGGAACAGCGTCAGCAAGAAAGCCTGTTGAACCCAACAAAATTCAACTAACGAGGGAAAAGCTGGCTTTCAGAGAAGCAGCTTTAAAGTTGAAACTGCAAACATTCAGGGATCAAAAGAAAGCAACAGCAGCAGCCAGGATTAGCGCTAACTTAAATCAAATAAATCAAAACCAAACTACGCAAATGCAAAAACATCTGGATACAATGACTTCAATTTTAGATAAGCTGGAGACAAGAGTAAGTAAACCGACCCCGGACATCAAAGATCCTGCCAGCGCAAAAGCTGCTATTGTCTCTGCGAGAACGGCTATTGCTTCGGCATCAGCCTTGATTGCTGTTCAAGCTCAAAATGATTATACAATTCAGGTGACTTCAGAGAATAGAATTGGCATAGATGCTAAAATACAAAGAGATAAGCTGCATACGGATCTTTTGACTCTTAGAAAATCTGTTATTGATGCAAAACAATCGGTGGCAAATGCCATCAGAGTGGCTAAATCAGGCAAGGAGGCAACAACAAGTGGAAAACAATAATCCGGTTCAAGCGCCAATAACACCAAATGTAGCACCTTCTGCTCCGATATCAAAACCTGAAACACCGCCACAGGCTCAAATGCCCGGTATCCCTCCGGTAAACGCGCCTTCAAATAATTCTAATAATATAGTCGTTTGGTTCGTGGTTGGGCTAATAATAGTAATTTTAGCGGTAGGCGGAATCTATTTCTTCTTAAACAGGCAACAAACAGCTGCTCCTCAAACTACTACAACTCAAACTTCTCCTTCACCTTCTCCTCAGTCAAATCTAGAAGATGAGCTAAACAGTATTGACGTGTCATCAGAAGCAGATGCTGATTTTGCTCAAGTAGACCAGGACCTCCAGCAGCTCTAATAACCTCTCAAAAGACGGAAGCGTTACAGCCCAAAGCGTCCAGTTAAATCCGTTAATGCAACAGAGACCTGATAGTTCTCAACTATAGCAGAGGAGGTTTTTTCTTAGTTACTTTTGTTTTCTTCTCTGTATTATC
The DNA here is from genome assembly GCA_028712705.1 of Candidatus Daviesbacteria bacterium. GTDB lineage: Bacteria > Patescibacteriota > Microgenomatia > Daviesbacterales > UBA10151 > UBA10151. Next base: position 118,037 of record JAQTPP010000003.1, on the reverse strand, counting down.
TGTATTAACAGTTTGTTCTTCGGGTTGTTGATCTTTTACTTCTGGAGACAACATTATTAATATTTTATCGAGTTTGTTATTCAGCTGTTCAAACTGTTCTGTATACTGAGGCTGGGATTGTGCATTTTCCTTGCTTCCGGCTCCTTTTTTCTCTCCAAAACAATTACTGCAGTAGACCGGCTTTCCACCGCTTGGTTGAAAGGGAACCTTACAAGTGTTTGCGCACTCATCACAGGTAGCTTCAAACATTCTTTTTTCTTCAAAACTAGTCGGTCTTGAATCAGACCCTCTATTACTTTCAAAGCAACTGCTGCAAAATATAGGCTTACCGCTTGTTGGCCGGAAAGGAACTTCACAGTTTTTTCCACAATTGTCACAAACTGCCTGGTGCATTTCAACAGGACCACGACTTGAACCACGGTCGTTAAATCTTGGCCTGAACCCTCCGTTTCTGCCTGATCTACCGCGATTAAAATTTCCCATGATGTTAGATGTTAATTGTAACACATATTTATGTGTATAACCGCAATAGACATTATCTTACACAGATAAGAGGTCAAGGAGTTTTGGTCTTACTGTACTTTCAAGATTTTCATCATAACTATAGCCATATTTTTCTTTAATCGCTTTTGCTGTTTCTGAAAAAATATCCATAACTTTCTCAAGAGACTTTTTAATTTGTCCAGAATTATAAGCAGGGGTAACTTCTTTAAGAAGTTTTAATTGCTCTTTTGTGAGAGATTGTTCAATTCTTTTATTTGTTTCCAGAAGCAGTATCAAGGGGTTATTTAACAGTTCGAATAATTTAATTAGCGCTGAGGCATGAATATTCAAGATACCCCTCGTATTGTATATCTCTCCTTTTTTAAAATATTGGACCCCAAGTATCTGCCAATACCAAAAATTAGTTATTTTATCTGCAAACGCTTGAGCATAATCAATGGTTTCAGGTCGACTGTGGAGCACTTTTTCCAGTTCACCTTCAATCCTGTCAATTAGAACGCTTACTACTTGTGCTTCAGGCCGGGAAAATAAAGATTTTAGCTGTGATAACTTGATTACCGGCAGCTCTAGTCTAAAGAGATCGTCATAAACTGTAACAAATCCAATTTGATGTTTAAAGGAGAATAAAACCTTACCAAATTTTTTTACTAAATCAGGCAGTTCTTTCTCTAATTTTTCTGCATCCTCATCTTTTGTAATAACGTAAGCCTCCATGTCGGAATATTTAGCTGCTTTATAGCTATCCTCTCTGGCTTGCGATCCTACTAAAGTAAAAGCCAGGACTAAAGGATTTTGAGAAAACTCTTCAGTTAAACCCTCAATGAGTGCTTTTGGGTTAATCATATAGAAATATTAGCACATAAAGATTTAACAATTTTTTGAAGCTAAATATTGCCAGCTCAATAAAAATCGTATGGAGCTCCTAACGTACTGTTACACAGACTGCCAGAATTCTTCAGATTATTCCCTATCTGACGGTCTATTACCTGATTTAGTTTATATTTTAGAACTAAAAACTGTATAAGTATGCATATCAAATTATGTACGTACAAGTAGGCGTTCTCTATCGGGTATAGGCGGTTCTGTTGGTGGTTCTTCATCATCTTTATCGAAGAACCTATGAAATGTTAGTTGAATAGTCCTAAGTTTTTTAAGATCTTCTGGTAGCCAAACAAAAGATGCTCGCCCAAAATCTTCATTTCTACCGTCTCCATCTATATCGCCGTCATTTCCGTTCTCTGTTTTTAAATTTATGAGATTTTTTTCTGGAAGTATTACTTCTTTTCCATCTTCTAGGCATTGCATTATTCTTTGAACTCTAGGAACACTTAAATTCCAAGCTGCCATGTATCGCTCCTGACCTAAGTTTACATCAGCATAGGTGTTTAAAAGTTTGGCATACTCCGCAGGATTATGGAGATGAAAGGCAAAACGAAGTATATAAGGTTTCTTTGTATACTTAATATTATCACGCCCTCTGTAAATTTCCTCAAAGTGAGTCTCTCCAAACGGTTTTTCTATAGGAAGTCCTCTTATGAGTGATTCTACCCAAGACTCGGGATCATCACTTACGATATCTATCCAACCAAGGATTCCATAAAGAGATACTTTCCTACGTAGCAATAATGTATGATCATATCTTTCATCAACTATAGCTGGGTCCTCACCTTTCTTGGGCCAATAAAAATTACGAACTCTTTTGTATGGCTTAAATCGGACATCAAGTTTTATTTCAGATGGCTGATCATCTTTTCTTGGTTCTCCACGAGGTATTTCTACTGACATGTGAGGAATTATAGGGTATAGGCTTAGGTCTTGCAAGAGCAAATGATTTAAGATGTTGCCTTTAGAAGTAATAAAGAAATATTATCCTAACGCATCGGAAGATGAACTAAAAGACATACAATTGGTATGCGCAGTTGGGAGATTTTGAAGAGTTCGACCCACAATGGAAATAACGAGCATAAGATTAGTTCGATTCTCGTTAGGGTGCAGGGTTATAGGATTAAATTTGACAGAATTTTCCTTAATCGTCTACGTCCCCAAGCAGTCTTAAAATGCTGTTCACACTTAAAAGCTTCATATTTGTCGGGAAATTCTTCTTTATACTAAAGTTCAAATGGAATTCTGCCTTTTGTAGATTTTACTTCACCAGCATTGTGTTCTTTGACTCGGTTTTCAATGTCTTTAGTCTGCCATCTTTGAAACTTCGTAAAACGTAGACTGTATACATTTATCCTGTTTTAATACGCCCGTCTCTTTTGCTTTGCAAAAGGACGAGGCGATGAGCGGGTGAGGGGAGAACGCAGATCATCCCGCCATGGCGGGATGGCGGACCGTCCTTCGGACTAGAATCCGATTCCAAACTCACCCATGCTCAAAAAAACTCCCGAAATGGGAATTTTTGTTGATCAAGAGCGGGTGAGGGGAGTCGGACCCCTTACGTCCACTTTGGAAAAGTGGCATTCTACCGGTGAATTACACCCGCGAAGTAAATTCTATTGTACTCAAAAACACTTGCTTTTTTCAAGAAAATAATGGATATCAGTAAATTTCGTAGCTTAGGGTAACTATTACTTTAATCTCAGAAGACCCGGGTTCCACTGCTGTTTTTAAGTTTACACTTTCAGCCGGTGCCCCGACTGCCATCCGTAACGGCTGAGGGTTTAAGTCAAAGTTTTCCGAGTAATTAACTATTCTGCCCAACTTAAATCCGGCAATTTTAGCAGCACTTTCAGCTTTCTTTTTGGCCGCAACCACTGCTTTTTGTCTGGCCTCATCTTCTAGTTTGCTTTTATCATCTACATCAAAACTAATTCCTCCTATTTGATTTGCTCCGTTTCCTGTAGCCGAATCTATCACTTGACCGGTAAGATCTATACTGCGGATTTTTATTGACAAATTAGTTGAAGCCGAGTAACCGGTAATGCGCTGGGAACCGCCTGTATAATCGTAAGCGGGATTAATATTATAGCTTGCTGTTTGAATATCTTTTTGTTCAACGCCCAATTTTTTAATGGCAGCTGCCACATTATTGATGATGGAGTTGATCTGGTCTTGCGCGGCTTTGACTGTACTAGCCTCCGCCTGAATGCCGACAACCAAAATTGCCATATCCGGTTTTGCAACCGCAGCACCTTCACCCGAAACATTAAAAGTATCTGTTTTGGTTGTGTTTACACTATTTACCGAAAAGGGGATTGGCCCAAAAGCTTTAGTGTAAATGAGTAAAATCACAAAAAACGCCAGAATGGGAATGATAAAAGTGGCAAGACTTCTCATACAGTAGTATTATAACATCTAAATCTATAATGATAAAAACCAATTTCATCCGTTTTCTTTATCAAAACCTGTTAAAACCAGTCTTTTTCAAGATAGATCCTGAATCAATCCATGATTTTATAACCTGGGTTGGCATACTTCTGGGTAAAAGCAAAATCACAAAAAGCATTACCGCCTTTTTTCTTACTTATTCCCATCCCTCTTTGGAGCAGAAAATTTTAGGGATAAATTTTAATAACCCTGTCGGGTTGGCTGCAGGATTTGATAAAAATGCCAGGCTCACACAAATTTTACCTTCGGTTGGATTTGGCTTTACCGAAATCGGCACAATCACAGGTGAGGCGTGTTCCGGCAATCCCAAACCCCGCCTTTGGCGATTAAAGGAATCCAAAAGCTTGCTGGTCTATTACGGCCTCAAAAATGACGGCTGTGAAACGATTTCAAGCAGGCTGGAAAAGGAAAAATTTACCATCCCCGTTATTACCAGTATCGGTAAAACCAATAGCCAGGATACGATTGAAGAAGAAGCAGGTATCAGGGATTATCTTAAGGCATACCGGCATTTTACCGGTATCGGCCGGATTTTTGACATTAATATCAGTTGTCCCAATGCGTTTGGCGGCAGCCCTTTTTCCGACCCGGAAAAACTTCACAAACTACTGCTTCAAATAGATAAAATTCCGACTGATAAGCCTATTTTTATAAAAATGCCGCCTGATTTAACAAATCAGGAGCTTGATGGAATTCTTGAGGTAGTAAAAAAACATAAAGTGGCAGGGTTTATTTGTACTAATCTGACCAAGCAAAAAAATCACAAAGGAGGATTAAGCGGAAAAGCAGTAGAAGATTTATCAAATCATCAGATCCAAGAAATTCATCAAAAAACCAGGGGGAAATATGTCATCATCGGAGCAGGAGGAGTTTTTTCGGCAGAAGACGCCTATAAAAAGATTAAACTTGGGGCATCGCTTGTAGAACTGATAACAGGAATGATTTTTGAGGGGCCCCAAGTAATTTCCGAAATTAACCAGGGATTAGTAAAGCTTCTTAAAAAAGACGGCTACAAAAATATCTCGGAGGCAGTTGGTACTAATAACCTTTAAGTCGCTTCGGTAGCCCCGCCGCGCTTCGCTTGGCGGGACTTCATTGTCCGCTCGGCCTTCGGCCTTGCTCTGGTATTTTTTGCTAAAAGCAATACATCTATTTTTTTTAAGAGCGCGCGATTTTTATTATTTATAGTCCCGCCTCTGGCGTAACGGAAAAGACAAGAAACTTAAATCTTGCTTATATTTTTTATTGTGTTTTTGGATCTCATTAAAAGAAAACCTAGAACTACAATCACTACTGCCATAGCAGAAACAATTCCTATTACTATCGGCGATAAAAGCACACTTTGAGGTTTGACAGTCACATTCAGATCAAACTCTTTAACATCTCCTGTCAGATTTATGGATTGTTCTCCCTGAAAACCACTGTAGGCAATTAATACTTTATGGTCTCCCTGTTCCACATTATGAAATAGAGCAGTACCATCTTTATCTGTTTTAGTTGTTTGGGGTGTGGAGTGCAGGGTAACTGTTGCTCCTTCAACAGGTTTTTTGTTAGTGTCCATAATTTTAACTTTTACATCATAGCCACTTTGTTTTTGGGTTTCTCCTGTTTCTTCCTGTTTCTCACAATTTACTTTCAACTCCCATCCTACTTTTAAATTATTCGAGTTTTCCAGTGAGGGATATTTATCATTGTTTTGATTAATAAGATTTTTGTATTTACTACCATCTCCTAAAAGTCGAGATGCTATCGACCAAAGCGTATCACCAGACTGTACGGTGTATGTAGAACAGTTGTCTAAGCTTTCTTCTGTTTTGGTCTGGGGTGTCAGCTCAGAAGAAACAATTTCTAATTTAGAAAACTCCACCGGATTGAGAGTTTTGGCGGAAAGGCTACTGGACCAACTACCGGCAGTACAACCATTTTTCGCCCTCACCTTAAAGTAATAGGTGGTATTCGGGGCAAGGTTATTGATAGTGGTATCTAGCACCCAAAGTGATCCTGTGTAATCAACATTACTACTAAATCTCTCGTCTCCCAAAGTATAGCCATAAAAGATATTGTAGCCAGTTACTCCGGAGGAAAAGGTGGTAAATGTCAGTTTGGCGCTACTGCCGGTGGTTGAAATTTGGAAAAGATTAGGGATACCCGTTGGAGTAATATCATTACAAGACGGTGCTGAGGCAGGCGCTGGAGCCTGAGTGGTAGTCTGGCCAAACAATCCAAAAGTAGAAAAGTTGGAAGTACTACAGCTAACTGTTTTAGCTGATGTATCAACACTACAGCCGGAAAGTTGGTGCCAGGAACTTCCGTCCCATCTGAATATCTTCAGAGTAGATTCATCAATACTTGTCACATCGGATGATCCATAAGTCATAGTTATGGTAATGGGTTGATTGAAAGTGGATAAAGAAGTAGCTAAATCTGTTAAAGCGCCCAACTGGTAAATATAATTGCCGATTAAACCGTATCCTCCGGAAGATATACCGGAACTGGGAACAGAGGTTGTGGCTAAAGCTGCTGTTTTTTCCAGTTGTTTAATCTGAAAATTAGCATCAGAACCGGCAAAAGAAGCGGGAACAATTAAACTAAGTCCCTTGCCGCTACTAAGTAAACTGACTGATCCTCCCGAAGCAGCGGTAATATTGGACGAAGCTTGAGAGGAAACGCTTGCCGAACCGGTACAGCCTGTTGTAGTAAAAGTGTTATCACTATCAATTGTTTCGTTACTGGCAGCATCCACCGATCTAACTCGATAGTGATAAGTCGTACAGGCAACCAGATTTGAAAGAGAAACAGAGTGACTTGATACACGAGTAGAGATGTCAGTCTCTGTAGTACTGCTGCCATAAGATGAGGTTAAACCATAATCGATTTTAGAAGAAGCAGTCTTATTAGTCGCCCAAGTGATTGTCGTAGCGGAAGAAGTTGGGGAAGAGGACACTGCTGAAACAGTTGGAGCTTCCAGTAAATTGTCAATGGAATAAACCCAATAGTAATATTCATTCCAGGCATTGCCGTCTGTACTGGTAATCTTGACAGTAATACTGCTTTTCCCATCCGTATATGTTGAAGGGATCCAAAAATTTGAATCCCTCCATTTATTAACACTATTACTGCCCGCATCATACCAAGTTCCAACATCCGTACCATCAACAGATACCGTTGCAGTCTGGTTGGCAGTGCCATAATCTAATCTTCTTCGTAAAATAACACCTAAGTTGGTACTTGAGATACTCGCGGTAAATTGGCTTGTTCCTGTCAAAACTCTCCCGTCATCTGCAACACTGGTTGTAACAGACCCGGGATAAGTATAGGTTTGGCTACCACTGGAGGTTTGGTTTGTTTTTGAATAGCTGTGGGAGGTTTCAGAAGAGCTGTTATCTACATCCAGGGTATCGGTAAGGGAAATTCCCGGAATTGATGATCCATAATAAAGAGTAACGGCATTATAGGGAATAACAATGTTGCTGGTAGGTCCATGCTGAAGCTCAAACTTAACCCCGTTTTCGTAATTAAAACTGTGTCCCGGCATAATGGTATACATAGTAATTGGGGTAGAAGCGAAAGCACCATACGGATTTCCGCTTAAAGGTTTTAGAAAATTGAGACCCTCAAATCCCCAAGCCGCATTAAAAAAATCTTCCGTGCCCGTTCCTTCAATTTGAGGGCTTTTGTTTGCGTTTATGTAGACTCTTTCATTACCCTCCATCCCTTCAGCCGGGCCGCCCTGGTCATTTAGGAATCCGACTATTCTGCCTCTCCCGCTTGTGTCCAAAGCAATCAAATTCTGGCCTGTGGCCGGCGTATCACTCACATAATTAGCCTTAAAATAAACTGCCTCTTTACCGACATTTTCGTAAACACTAGTTTTATAATCTGCTGCATAAGAAACTGCGGTGATATCAATCCCGCTGCTATTTGTTAATTTTATGACCGCACTTGACCCGTATGGCATCGGAAAATAGACGTAAAATTGGTCGTTATAATCATCGTATCCGACAAACATGCTTCTTACCCTGAATGTACCTTCACTCGTTCCAAAGAAATATCCTATTGGGACATTAACACTTGGCGTTGATTCCCCATCCCAATACATTTGTAAATATGTTCCGTTAAGGACTGTTTTGGTTTTTGGATTAAATGTCAGTTTCAAACTCTGAATTGACCCGTTACCTGACAAATTAACAATTGTAGCTGTATTTCCATCGGCTAAAGCAGTTGACCCGGTCAGAGTTGTATTACCGCTGGTTGATTTCGGGTCCAGCCCCGCTGAATTAAATAGGTTTAATAACTTGGTATTACTATCACTGGTAGTATAAGAAGTTAGAGATGCATTAGAAGGAAGTTTTTGGTAGGTAATATTGTAGTAATAGTTGGTATTGTTCGTTGTTGTAATTTTCAAGGAACTGGCAAATGTAATTGGTAAAAATGAATGGAAACCTCCTGCAGCATTCCATCTGTTAGAAACAATAGGGAATGCTAGATTTTGATAGCTCCCACCAAAAAGAGTATTTACGTTAGTATCTAAAGCAGGAGTTGCAGAACCATCTAGATAAAACCTTATGTTCCCTAAATCGGCTTCAAGCCCTGCGTCTTTTGTCATCCAAAATCGATAAAGAATTCCAGGTCCTTTTTCATCCAAGATAACATATTCATCATTGCTATCTTTATATAAAAATTTGCTAACACCAACGGCAGGACCGCCGTCAGCATTCAGCTGATTAAGATCTACGGATGATGTTTGTAAGGTTTGTAGATTGGGATCCAGATAAGGCAACCTATACAAATTGTTGTAGAGATCAAATCCTATAGGCTCTATGCTTTGGACTGTAATTAAACTGGTGGCAGTAACGGCATTCCCGTCGCTATCGGTGGCGGTAATATTGGAAGTCCCGGCAGTGGTAGAAGCGGTTAAATTAGTAGTCAGTTGGCCGTTAACATCAGTTGTACCAGAAGATGCAGAAAAACTATCGCCTGATCTGGAAGAAGTAAATGTGATTTGTTTACCACTAATTGGATCGCCATAACTGTCCCTGAGAGTTAGAGTAATTGGTGAAAGTGTATCGTGACCTGGAACAATAATTGGGTTAGTGGTAGTTAAAGAAGAATTACCGGTACTGACAGAGCCTGTTGTCGCCTGAGTTCTTTCTGTACCAAAATTTACGGAATAGTTGGCCGAAGGTGTGTTAGTTGCAACGCGCAAATAATCAAAATATGAATCATCAAGTTGCTTTGTATCCACCCAGTCTTTACTAAATAACCCGATATTCACCGGATCAATACCATAATCATTAGTGCTACAGCATGTTTTTAAAGATCCTAAATTAGTAAAATCGGAACTATTATTTAAACGATAATCAAAATAATAAGTATCGCTAATTTTTCTGACTTTCAACTGCACATGTCCGGCAATGCCATATGCACCGGTAAATGAAGTTGATAAAAGATTGAGAGTTGAATTCGCGTTATCAACCCTAATTCGACAAGCAGACCCAAGCACTTCATCAAGATAGCCACACCACACTCCATACAAATAAGTATCCCAAACGGTTTTGCCAAAGCTGACGGCAATTCCAGCGTGTTTAGCAAAATTACCGAAAGTATCCAAAGAAGTCTCTATTGTCCAATCCAGAAACGGTGAAGGATGGTATAAAGTTACAGAATTGTTAGTACCGGTAATATAATCAAAGACATATCCGTAAGGTAAATTAATATGATAGTAACTGCTGTGGGCATTGTTTTCCGTCACTGCTAAGCCAGTCGTGTTAGCTAAGGTTAGGGAGGCATTCAGGCTGCTGCTGGTAAATTCATCCGCAAATAAATACACATTACTGGAATTTGTTGCGGGGCTGGTATTTTCATCGGAGTGGCCATAATAAAGATAATAACCAGAATCACTCTTATCTGTCTCAATTCTCGACTGTACTTTGAAAACAATCTCGGTGGTTGTTGAGGAAATTAAAGCTTTTCTGACTTGAGCTAATGAGGTATGCGATGCCGCAGTCGTACTATCAGCGCCTCTTGATACGCCGGTCAGCTGCCATATTTGTCTGGCAAGATTGGTGGCAGAAGGGCTATTAAACACTTCCAACTCATATAAACCGGAAAATAGAGCCGCCCCTCCTTGTGTAACGGAAAGCCTCATTTTTGTCGAGGTAACGCTATCAAAACTTGATTTATACCAGGATAAGTTTTTATCTCCCCAAGCTGCTGGTGGCGTGGGAGTTAACGTTGCATTGCCAACAGATTCCCAGCTGTCACCATCCCAATATTGGACAACAGATGATTCTATCCATCCGTCCGCCCATGATGCCTCTTTAAATCTTACCTCGTTAAAAGTTACCTGACCCGGAAAGTCCAATTCATACCAACCAGCAGGCACGAAATCTCCGATATTGTTATTGGCGGTCGTAATATCGCCGTCGTTAATATTTGTGACAGGTCCGATATTGCCCGCATTATTACTGGAAGGTGTTGCAACGGCAGTTTGGCTAACTCCGGTATAACTGATAATTTCATCGTCTATTTGTACTTTTCCGCTGGCTGGCAAAGCATCTCCGTCATCTATGTAAACAGCAGTATCAGAACTTCCGATATTATTTAGTAAACGAGTAGAAGGAAAATTAATCGTGTAGTCAATTTCTGAATTAGTGCTGCCGTTATAATAAACCAGTCTTAAATCTTTTCCGTCTCCTCTCAGCTTTCCGGCATTTATTAAAGATTGAGTATCAATGGTGGTAGTAAGGGTACCATTTTGAGGAATAATAGCATTTGAGGAAGTTATTTTAATGTTTTGCCGATACTGATAGCTTGTATTCCACCAAGAAACTGCCAATACCTTCATTGGTATTAAAAATGTACCAACTAGAAAAATTGCAATTAAAAAGAATTTTAGATAAAATTTGACAACTGAAAAATTTAAGAAGTCATAATTGTCTTGTCTTGTCTTGTCTTGTCTTGTCTTGGTAAGCATATGGCATAGCAGGCATAGCATAATAGATCGCAATAACTACATTAATAATATAGTAATGATAGTAATATAAATAGTCCCTAAGATTAGTTAGGCATAATATAATCTTGTTTGCAATAGTAAATTCCAGTTGATTTAGCCCAAGAAAACTGGTAAGTTTTTGGTGGACTCAACATTTTTTGGAAATGTCTTTTTTAATGGCGCAATCAGACAATAGGGAGACATTTCCTGTTGAGTCCGCTGGTTGCGCCATTTATGATAAAAGGGCGGAAAAGTTCTTTTAAATTTTTGCGTGTCTTCCCGTTTTTTGTTCTTTTTAACCGGCGGCTCTCGTCCCAGTTTACAAACAGGGCTTTGCAGAGCTCTGCGCGCCCCCACCCGCGCAGAGCCAATCCAGGCTCAATTTTGCGGATTCACTTTCAGTCGGGGACCAGGGAATTGAACCCTGTGCTTCCCGCTCCCAAAGCGGGCGTTCTACCGATGAACTAGTCCCCGTGATTATCCAACCCCGGTGCCGCGAGTGGGAGTCGAACCCACACAGCCTTGCGGCTACAGGATTTTAAGTCCTGCGTGTATACCATTCCACCACCGCGGCTCACCAGCTATTGTATCAAATAATCCTTGACATTTGAAAGAACGTGCATTATTCTAAACTCCTTGCTATGTCAAACCTCCAGAAAAAAATATTCTTTTTAGCGCTTTTTTCTATCTTAGGCTTTATTGCCTTTCAGATTCCTTTTAATAAAGTTATGGGTTCTAATGTATCTTTTACCATGTTTGATTTCTTCGGACCGATGACAGGAGGCTTTTTAGGGCCTGCCTTAGGAATAGCCTCTGTATTTGCCGTAGAAGCAGTCAATATCTGGATTAAACAAACTCCGCTTACGACAAGCACAATTATCAGACTTTTCCCGACGCTTTTTGCGGTTTTCTATTTTGCGGTCATTACCAACAAAAAATACCAGGGAAGGTGGATTTTGGCTGTTCCTGTCCTTTGTATTCTTTTCTTTATAGCGCACCCGATTGGCAAACAAGTACCTTATTATCCTTTAATGTTTTGGTGGATTCCGGTTGCCGCTTATTTTAAAAGAAACAATCTATTCCTGAGAAGTTTGGGCGCTACTTTCACGGCTCATGCCGTAGGCAGTACTGCTTTCCTTTATGCCTTAAATCTGCCGGTGACTGTTTGGCAAAACTTGCCTCCGATAGTAGTTTGCGAAAGGTTGCTTTTTGCCACAGGAATTACCGTATCTTACCTGGCAGTAAAATACACGCTTTCATTCCTGGCCTCTAAAAAACTGCTTCCAAAGCTGGAAATAGCTTCCTCCTGAAAAATCTTGCTAAAACCCATGCCTTTCATTGCTAAAAAGCACAGATTCTAACTTTACTTGTACTACAAGTTAACCGGGAAAAATTTTAACGGTCTTCTCTTGGTCTGGCAATGTTAACTACGATCTTACGACCATCAACATCTGCACCGTTTAAGTTTTTGACTGCGTTTTGAGCTTCCTCATCGGTTGACATCTCAACGAAACCAAATCCTCTTGATCTTCCTGTTTCGCGGTCTTTAACAACTTGTGCGCTGACAACATTACCGGCTTGAGCAAAAATTTCGCCAAGCTTGGCATCATCAACACCCCAAGGCAAAGAACCTACGAATAATTTCTTATTGTTCAAAAAAAATTCACCTCTCTTTCTTTTTTAGATTTGTGGAGGTGAATTACTGTAAAAACACTAAATACACTCTACTCACATAAATAGTATCACATATCTCCCGCAAAATAGCAAATACCCCAAAATAATCGCGCAATAATCGCGCAACTTATCGCGCAAGAATGTAGTAGGAACTGGGACCTTTACCGTTTAATTTAAGTAAGCCTTTATCCGTTAGATTTCTAAGTTTAAGCTGTGCCGTTCTTTTAGCCACCTTTAAAATATCTACCACGTCATCTGAAGTTATCCTCCCTGTTGTGGTTAAAAAGTCCATAATTTGGATTTGGTCGCGATCAAGAAAAATTTGCTCGCTCTTTTTACTAACCTTGCCAAATCCAATGGATTGAATTTGTTCCAGCACTTTTCTTGCCTCAATCAAAAATCCGGTGGTAAAATATTCAAGCCAAAAGGTAAAATCCATATTTGCCGAATAGCTTTTGCCTTGAGCCCTGTTTTCAGCGCTGTAATAAGACATTCTATCTCTGTTGTAGTAGTCTTCCAAAACCAGGATTTTCCTAAAATCCCAGCCATCCCTGTATAGCTGAAGCTGGGTTAAAAGTCTTGCTACTCTACCATTGCCGTCTGTAAATGGATGGATAGTCACAAATTGCAAGTGCAGGATGCCGGCCCTGATGATTGGATGAACACCTTCTTTTTTCGATTCCTTAAACCACTTCAGTAAATCATCAACCATTTTTTTCACCTTACTGGCAGGAGGAGCCTTAAATCTGACCATTTCACGGCCATCTCCTAAATCATCCAAAACATACACATCGGCAGGTCTAAATTTACCGACTTTTTCTTTGTCCGCCAAACCGGAAATTATCACCTTATGCAAATGTAAAATTTCCTCAAGCGTAATATCTCCTTTCTTTTTAGCCATTTCATCAAGGAGTTTTAACGCATTATAATAATTTTCTACTTCCAAGATATCTTTTTGAGAAGCCCTTACGGTTTTTCCCTCCAATACCTTTCCCACTTCAAATTGGGCAAGTTTATTTCCCTCAATGCTGGTTGAGGTATGGGCCATACGGAGTATTGCCTGACGACGCAATTGTGCTTCGTTTAAGGGCAGAACCCTTGACCTTTCAACAGCGGCTTTTATTTCAGCAATCTCGGCAATCCGGGAAAGTATGGTAGAAGTAATACTATATTGAGGCTTTAACATATACATATTATACCATATAATCACGCAATAATCGCGCAATAAATCACGCAATCGGACTGAGCGTAAGACAAGTTATAATTAATCCTATTTTGACAAGGGAGAAAGATGGTAATATCTTTACATGTGGGCAAAAATTTTGCTTCTTTTCTTTGTTTTTTCTTTTCTTTTTAGAACCGACCACTCGTTTGACCAGGACTTAGGACGGCACCTAAAATTGGGTGAAATTATCTGGCAAACTAAAAACGTACCCCTAACTAACCTGTTTTCTTATACCTATCCAGATTTTCCTTTTATAAATAGTCACTGGTTTTTTGAACTACTGGTTTACTTGGGACAACAAACAATCGGTCTGCAAGCAGTTTTGGTTTTGAAAGTTGTTATATTTTTACTGTCTGTTTGGCTGGTTCTAAAAACAATACCTAAAAACCAGTATCTGCTGCTGCCTGTTGGTTTTATCTTTTTACATACTTTAAGGGAAAGGCCGGATCTTAGGCCGGAAATTTTCAGCTTTCTGTTTACAGCCAGCACTTATTTCATACTGGAGAAATACTTAAAAAGTCCTACCAAATTACTTTACCTTCTGCCCATAATTCAGCTTGTTTGGATCAATACCCACATCTATTTCTTTGTAGGCCTAAGCTTACAAGCCATTTTTCTAATTCATCTAGCCTCTCAAAACCTCCGTTTACACCCCAAGGGTGTAAAGCTGAAGTTGTTAGTATTTATTTTTGGACTATCGGTTGTAGTAAGTTTGGCCAACCCCAGTGGCTTAGCAGGTTTTCTGAACCCGTTTACTTTCAACCAAAATTATGGATACACCATTGTTGAAAACCAGACAATGTTCCTCCTGGAAAGCATCAATTTTAGAAACCCTAATTTTTTGTTTGTAAAACTCGCTGCCGCAACTATTTTATTATCAACCGCAGTTGCCTTGTTTAAAAAAAGGCTTTTAATTAAAAATCTTCTTCTTGCCGGCTTTGGCCTGACTCTTGCCCTAGCGAATGTGCGTAGCTTCCCTTATCTTGTATTCATTTCACTACCGGCAATTTTGGAAAATTTCGGCATCCCCAAACCCGTCTTGTTTCGTAAACTCTTTACTATAATAACAGTTCCGCTGCTGCTTCTGGAAAGCTATTTTTACCTAAACGGGGATTATTACAAATACACCAGCAGCGACGACCGTCCAAAATTGGAATTTAAAGAAAGCGGCAGGAATGCTTTGGATTTTGTTTTAAAAAATAATTTACCCCAACCTGTTTTTAACAATTTTGATATTGGCAGCTATATTACCTACAGAGGTTGGCCAAAATATAGAGTCTTTGTGGATGGCAGGCCCGGAGAGTATCCTAAGGAATTTTTCCAGAATGTATATATTCCAGCTCAATCTGATCCACAAAAGTTTAAAGAGTTAGATCAAAAAATTGGCTTTAAGACCATTGTTTTTTCCCACACAGATCAAACTCCCTGGGGAAAAGCTTTTTTAACCTCAGTAGTTAAAGATCCTGATTGGAGAATAGTTTATGTAGATGATTTTATGATTATACTAGTAAAAAACAATGTCGTAGCCTCGCAAGGCGTCCCCCTGGAGCCTATTGACCTTTCCAAGCTGGATCCTGGCAGGTATCGCTTTGATTCTCATCTTTCTTATTTACGACTCTCTTTATTTCTAAGTCAAACCGGAAACTTGGAATCGGCTCAAGAATTCGCAAAAAGGGGGTTAGCGATTTTTCCAGCAAGCCCTTTGGGCAATGCGCTTTTTGGAATCAGTACCTCAAACAAATTCTTCTGGTAAAATAACTGTGTGTGCGTATCCCACCCCTGGGGTGGGATAGGTTGACACCGTACTTTTTAAGCTAAGGCTTTTTTGGATTTTAGGAAGAAATAACCTACTACTAGTGCTGTTACAACAGGGGACAGCCACGAGGGAATATCAAAACCAAAACTATCCAAAACCATGATTACTCCCAAAAAGAAAATTGAATACATGGCTCCGTTTTTTAAAAATATATACTTTTTAATTCTTTCGATATTATGAATTGTAACTTCTCGAACAACAAAAGCGCCAATTCCATTACCCAGTAAAATCAAAGGAACTACCAGGGTAAAAGCAAAGGCTCCGATCACCCCGTCTATGGAAAAAGTAGCATCAATTACCTCCAGATAAAATAACTTGCTCAAATCAGACCTGGTGGTAGAAAAAAGTTTCTTTTCCTGATCTTCGGCATTTTGCTTAAACCCGTGGGTGATAAAAAAAGCAGTTGAACCAACTACTGCCCCAAACGCCATTAAAGGATTTACTTTTAGCGCAAACCAAACAATGACGGCTAAAATTACAGAGACAACCGCATAGAACCAGACGCCCTGAGAAAGCAAAAACCGCTCACCCCTAAGGCCAAAATTCTTAGTTTCCAAAAACAACCAGTGAAAAAAAAGAAAAACCAAAAAGGTGCCTCCGCCGATCAGCAAAATAGGTGCTGACTTCTCAATTGCTTCCACCACCGCAGGGTCGCTTGAAAAAGTCGCTGACAAAATACCCGCAACCCCTAAATCAGGGTTGGCAATCCAGACTATCAAAAAAGGCAGCAATCCTCTTATCAAAAAAACGGCTATCAGTAAACCCCAAAAAAGAAACCATCTTTTAGCCCTCGCTCCCATGGTCGATAAAACCTGGGCATTAATAATGGCATTATCCACCGAAGAGATAGTTTCAAATAAAACCAGACCGGAAACTATTAAAATTATGGTTAAAATATCCACTTGTTTTATTATATACTAAGATGGTGAAATTTAAGATTCCTAAGTCCTTTCCAAAGACTCTTATTATACTTTTAGCGGTTTTTGCTTTGGGTGTTGGTGTTGGATACCGGTATGTCGAAAATAATGAAAAAAATACCCCAAAGGTTTTTACTGCGAAGCAGGAAGCTCGCTTCATCTCCGAAATCTATGACAAGATTAAAGAAAATTATTGGAATAATATTTCTGACGGCGAACTGCTGGATCTTTTTAGATTATCAATAGACAAAAATGGCGGCAGTACCGGCGTTGCCAAATTTGAAAACAAAGAAAAACTGCTGGAAACTATCAATAAATCAATCTCAGGCATGGATGAGGATCAAAGAAATAAATTCCTGGTCTCCGTTGCCGGAGTGGTTTTAAATTCATTAACCCCCCAGGGCAGATCAGGGTTGTTTACCGAAAAACAAGAAGCGCAGCTTAAAAATACTATTTCCAATATTAATCCGGAAAAAGATTTATATAAAGATTTAAGGTTAGCCAAAGGAGCCTCTGAGGCGGCGGTGCAACAGGCTTATCAAACAGAAGCTACCAAATTAGCTAATGATAAATCACCCGAAGCAAAGGAAAACTTAAAGAAAATTACTTATGCCAAGGACACTTTAACACAAAAAGATACCAAACAAAGATATGATCAAAATCAGGTAGAACCTACTATTTTTGCAAAAATTGTCCCGCCGGGTACTTTATATGTACAATTTAAAAAATTCTCACCCACCTCTTTGGAGGAATTTCAAAAAGCTTTTGACAGTTATAAAGACCAACAGCTCAACACCTTAATTTTCGACCTTAGGGAAAATATCGGCGGAGCCATTGATGCCACTGCCTACTTTTTAGGTTTTTTCCTGGGAAAAGGCCAGTACGCGTTTGATTTTTACCATAAAGGCGAATATCTGCCGTTTAAGACTGCTGCGGATAAGCTAGCCAGCCTTTCTCGATATAAACAGGTAGTAATACTGGTGGACCAAAACTCACAATCTTCTGCCGAGATGATAACAGCGTCTTTGAAAAAATATCATGCGGGAGTGGTAGTAGGAATTCCTACTAAAGGATGGGGAACAGTGGAGCGGGTTTTCCCTTTGGATAATCAAATTAGCCAGAGCGAAAAATACTCGCTGTTTTTGGTTCATTCTGTAACTTTAAGGGATGATAATCAGCCGATTGAGGGCCGGGGAGTAGACCCGGATATCAGCATTAAAGATCCGGCATGGCCACAAAAACTGCTTTTATATTTTAACAATCAAACTTTAGTTGATGCAGTGAAAACAGTGCTATAATAGTATCTTGGAGGTGATAGAAATGGCAGGTTATATCATCAATATTGAAGAAAAAACGCTCCAGAATGACTATTTTCGTGAAGTTTTATTTACAGCTCCTCACAGCCAACTAGTAGTGATGAGTCTTTTGCCCGGTGAAGAAATTGGCATGGAAGTGCATGAAACTGTGGACCAGTTTTTAAGAATTGAGGAAGGGGAAGGAAAAGCTATTTTAGACGGAGAAGAACATCCTATTTCAGATGGTTTTGCAGTTGTGGTGCCAGCAGGAACACAACACAATATTGTCAATACATCTGCGGATAAAAAACTTAAGCTGTATACAATTTATAGTCCAGCTGAGCACCGGGATAAAACTGTTCACAAAACCAAACAGGAAGCTCTTGCAGATACGAAAGATCATTTGTAATATACTATGTTCGGGTCATTGCTGCTCCTTTTGACGCTCGTTTTAAATTCCTGGACTTGGCAACTGCTTAAACAAGATCTATTTTTGGCTATTACTCTCATAATAATAACAATATCTCTTTTTGCTTTAACATTTGCCGCAGAAAAATCTTTACGGAAGATTGCTTTTTTAGTACTTTTGTTAACTTTTTGCGTAGGGTCTTTTTACTTTTTACAGGGAAATTTTGACAGATCGCTAAGAGAAAAAAATCCGACTGAAGTAAGTATTGCTCTAAAACGGCATGGTTATTTCGCTGAGGGGTTAGGGAAGTTGTTTACCAATAAATTCAGTTTACAGTTTTTTAGCAATTGGTACTATCCGATTACCAACTATTCAAGAAACATTTCTTATAGCATTGATCCAAATCTGTATTTTTTTATGAGTCACCCCAGAGAAAAATCAGGTATTGATGAATTCGAGAAATATTCACCGCTGCTGTTGCCTGTTTTTTTACTGGGGCTATTTGCTCATTTTCTATCTTTGAGCAAATACAAAACATTAAGCGCCTATTTAATTATGGCAATAATCATATCCGGTTTTGCAACTCCATATTATAAATTAGGACCGGTTTTTTTATTTCCTTATCTTAGTCTGATAATAGTACTGGGAGGAATAAATTTCTTAAATTTTGTAAGGAAAAAATATGAAACTTAGAGAAATCATGGCAGTTACTCTTATTATAGCAATGACGGCTTTAGTCAGGTTAACGGCTTTGGATCAAGTGCCGGCAGGACTGTATGTAGACGAGGCCTCAATAGGCTACAATGCTTTTTCGATCGTTGAAACAGGCAAGGATGAGTATGGAAAGAGCTTCCCGCTGTTTTTTAGGTCTTTTGCCACTTTTCAGGCCCCTCTTTATACATATCTAACAACCATCCCGATTTTGATTTTTGGACTAAATATATTTTCGGTACGGCTTGTTTCCGCCCTGTCGGGAATTTTACTGATTTTGATAACCTACTTTTTTGTAAAAAAATTGCAAACTAAAAACAGCACAAAACTTGCTTTTTTATCCATTGTTGTTTTGGGATTTTCTCCCTGGGCAATATTTCAAAGCCGTGTCGCCGTTGAAGCAAATTTGGCTCTTACATTACTTATCCTCAGTTTGTATATATTCTTTTTGTCAGAAAAAAAGATTATCTACTTTGTTCCGGCCTGCATAATTTTAGCTATATCCAGTTATGCCTATCACGGCCAGAGAGTACTGGTCTTCGTTTTTTTGGCCTTTATTCTGCTTTGGTTTAATAAATATTTACGAAATTACAAAAGATTCGTACTTTTGGGCGTTGGGGTTTTTCTTTTGATCTTAATACCGCAACTATTGCTTTCCACCACCTCCGGATCTTTACAACGATTCAGCACGCAAGGATATATGCAACAAGAAGTTTTTGAAAAATTTGGAGCCGGCTTCAAGCAAATTCCATTAGCTGGAAGATATTTATACATAACTAGAAAATTTGTTGCTCAGTATATTTCTTCTTATTCTCCACGAAGTTTATTTTTTGAACCGGAAAATCAGCTTTTTCGGTCAATGTCTAACTTAAGTACTTTTTATATTTGGATGATCATACCTTTTTTTCTGGGAATAAAAGAGATTTGGGAAAACAAAAACGACCCGGTTATCAGGCTGATTTTAGCTTGTATTATTTTAGGTGCGCTACCTGCCGCACTGACAGGAGACCCATTCTATACCTTAAGAATGCTGCCAATGCTCTGGGGAGTGAGTATTTTAATCGCCTTTGGGCTTTTTTATATTCTTAAAAAGATACATTTTAAAATTTTGAGGTTGGGACTTGGCGTATTACTTGTTGTGCTGTCTTGTTTTATGTTCTATACCTCATACTTTATCCTGTTTAAGAAAGAAAGATCATCTGCTTTTGGGCAACCATATTTAAAATTTGCCCAACAAACCGAACAAATGAAAGATAAAAAATTCCTTTTGGATTCTGAAATGTATGATGCGCCATACATTTTAATGGCTTTCTACAAAAAACTTGATCCTTTCAAGATGCAGCTGCAAACTGATCCGATTTTGCTAAAGGGTTATTATACAAATACCAACTTTAACAAATACCGGGTAGTTGAAAATGTGGCTGTAAAACCGCTGAACTGGTCTTTAGATCCTTGTATAGATCAAATTATAGTGGGGGATGCAGGAACATTATCAGAAAGTCAAGCAAATGAGCATTTCTTTACGCTTGTTTCAGAATATAAAGACCTTGAAGGAAAAATAATTTTGTGGGCATACCAGACTAATCCTGTAAAAACCTGTAAAAAATAAAGTCTTAAGAATAATTATTTTTTACTGTGTAAACCTAGGAGACTCACGATGAAAACAACCAGATACATTACTAATCCATAAACACAAGCGGGCAAACCTGCAATCGGCTTAGAATTCACTCCACAACTGACAAACAAAAAATTACAGCTACCAACAAAAAGTTCCTGGTAGGAAAGGAGGCCTGAAAAAAGAATTCCTATCAAGGAGATAATTAAGATTACTTTTAATGCTCTTTCTTTTACCATTATATTTAGTATTTCACTTTAATTTTCTCCCGTCAAGCATTTAGAATTTAGGATATTATTTTATTGATGCAACATGCAATGTGTGTATTTGTAACACTAATTATTGAATTTCCGAAATTTACTGTCATAAAAGATAAAGTTTATAAAAATTAGACAAAAAGTGCCGGAAATGCGAAAATAATTAATATTAAGAAAATGTTGAAAAAATTAGTGAATTTTATTCCGAGGATAGTTGGTTGGTTTTTCAAAACTTCATGGAAGAAGAAAGCTATAATTACTCTGCTGATTTTGATAGTCGGTTTTGTTGCAGGTTATAAAATCATTTCCGGTAGAAAAGACGGATATGTTTTCGACACTGCCCAAAAACGGACAATAACCGAAATTGTGACTGAATCAGGCACCGTTGCTACAAACGGCAGTGTAAATATTTACTCTCCAACCAGTGGAGTAATTGGTGAAGTTTTTGTTTCAAACGGGGAAAGTATTAACGAAAATCAAGTACTGTTTACCGTCAAAAGTACCGCGACCTCGCAAGAGAAGACTGCGGCCTATGCCGCTTACGAGGCGGCGGTAGCGGCTGTCAAACAAGCTGAGAATACTCACCGTGAGGCTTTAGCTATAGTAGAACGTGTCCATGATGATGTGAAGAATCACAGTAAGGATGAGTCTTTCCTGCAAAAAGAGACCCGGACTACTGCGGAGGTGGCTAATGATAATGCTTATGACGGGCTTACAGCTGCGCGTGCAAAGCTGCTTTCCGCCCAGGTTGCGTACCAGGCAACACAAAATTCGAAAGTTGTAGCACCGGTTTCCGGTACGGTTTCCAACCTGTCTGCGGTTAGCGGGAGCAGTGTGGTTGTAAATAACGTTCTTGTTCCGACCATGCCGGTACTGGTAATTAGCGGTCCAGGAGAAACTGAAATAGCGGTATCTGTTGGTGAAAGCGACATCGATAAGATAAAAACCGGTCAGGAAGTTGAAATTAAACTGGATGCGATAGATGACAGGGTTTACAAAGGTACACTCAAGAGGTTTGATAATAATGGAACCATAACGCAAGGTGTTGTTAAGTTTAACGTATATATCATACTAACAGATTCGGATGACAGGATTAAATCCGGGATGACGGCGGACGTCGATATTGTCACGAATAAGCTGACAGACGTGCTTGCTGTGCCAAACTCTGCAGTAAAACCTTATCAAAAAGGCCGTGCCGTCAGAAAGTTAGGTGGTAGTGGCAAGCTTGAGTTTGTACCGGTTAAGACTGGCCTCCGGGGAAAAGAATTTACACAAATTATAGAGGGGCTTACAGAAGGGCAGAAGATTGTAGTATCACTTACCAGTGAGAAGACCGGTAGAAAAAACCTCTTAGGATTTTAATAATGATAAAAAATAATATACCCCTTATTAGCCTGGAAGGAGTTATTAAAAGATACCCAATCGGAATAAACGACTTCTACCAAGCTCTTAATGGTATTGATTTAAACATCAATGAAGGAGAATTCGTAGCAATTATGGGCCCTTCGGGAAGCGGTAAATCCTCTCTTATGCATATCATAGGCGCTTTGGACAGAGTCACAGAAGGGAAACAGTTCTTTAAAGGAAAAAACATAGCAAGTTTCAGTGAAGATCATCTTGCGGAAATAAGAAATAAGGAAATCGGTTTTGTATTTCAGTTTTTTAATTTACTTCCTCGAATGACAGTTTTTAAAAATGTTGAGCGTCCAATGCTTTATGGAAAAATTCCGGCCAGTGAGCGTAAAAAGCGTGTCATGAATGCATTGAATATTGTGGGTATAGCTGAAAAGGCGGAAAATCTGTCCAATCACATATCCGGGGGTCAGATACAAAGAGTAGCAATTGCCAGAGCTTTGATTATGGAACCCTCAGTTATACTCGCAGATGAACCTACAGGGAATTTAGATACCAAAACTGCTCATGAAATTATGAATATTTTAACAAATTTAAATAAGGAAGGTCATACCATTGTAATTATCACTCATGAGGATGATATAGCAAGTTTTGCAAAAAGAAGAATTAGATTAGTTGACGGCAAAATTGTGTCAGATACTAATAATAAAAGATAATCATGGAACTTAAAGAGACCTTACGATCCGCAATACAGGCTTTACGCATAAACGCTCTCAGATCATCCTTAACTATGCTGGGTATCATTATAGGTATTACCGCGGTGATACTTATTTCCTCTGTCGGGCAGGGGACAGTGGCTTTCATTTCCAACGAGCTGACCTCATTTGGGACTAATTTTTTCTCTATTAATCCCGGAAGCAATTTTATGAGTGCGATAACAGGGGGGGATGAACCATTAACAACTGCAGATATAGAGGCAATCGAAGATGCCAACATTCCAAACATCGAAAACATTGCTGCTTTTTCTTATACGAGCAAGGTCGTTTCTGCCGACGAAGAGTCAAAGAGAACGAGCGTATACGGGATGACACCTCAGGCACAAGAAATGCTTAAACCCGATTTAATCTACGGTGAATTCTTATCAGAGGATGACAGCAATAATCGTGTGGTTGTTCTCGGTTCGGATGTAGTGGAAGATTTGTTTGGAAAAGATACAAATCCGGTAGGCGAATCCATAAAAATTGATGATATCCGCTTCGTGGTGATTGGTGTTTCAAAAAGCGGTGGTAGCTTGTTTGGAAGCTTCTTTAACACCGCAGTTAATATTCCGCTTGGGACATTGCAAAACCAGATCACCGGCAACGATGAAATCCAGGAGATTGATATCGGTGTCCGGAATATTGATCTTATCAATGAAACTATGGATGAAGTTGAGATGGCGTTAAGAGACCATCGACACATTAGTGATATGGAAGAAAATGATTTTGTTTTACAGAGTTTTGAGGGTGCTCTGGACACATTCGAAACTATTACTACTTTACTGACCGTCTTCATCACCGGAATTTCTGCCATATCGCTTTTGGTCGGCGGAGTGGGGGTTATGAATATCATGCTTGTGTCTGTTACCGAGAGAACAAAAGAGATAGGTCTTCTGAAAGCAATCGGGGCCAAACGCAAAGATATCCTGACTCAGTTTCTGATTGAGTCAGCAGTGATGACCACGATTGGTGGATTTGCCGGCATTTTATTGGGACTTGGAGGCACATTTCTGATATCTGTTGCTTTCGGTATCCCTTTCATAATTAGTGTGCCCTGGATACTTTTGGCAGTCGGCATATCGACATTAGTCGGGGTTGTATTTGGTATATACCCGGCAAGAAAAGCAGCCGACCTGCTTCCTATAGATGCCTTGCGTTATGAATGAACCATACAGATTGGATGTTTCGCCCATGCTGGTATAGTACGAACATCTTCAACATTAAGTCTGTATGACCAATAATTTCTCCATCTATCAAGCGTAGACTCAAACCAATAATTAGCATCGGCAATAATTAATTCAAAACCCTCCATAGGTCTATATACCCCGGATATTCTTCCTTCTCTTAAAATGGAGCGAGAGATAGTTACCGTATCATCAGCTAATATATAGGGAATATTTCTACTTGTAAAAATTGTTCTAATTTGGGGGGGATATTCTGATTTTAAACTAGTTCTACACACAAGTAATGCATCCACAGGTGGCCAGCCTGTTTGATTTGCAATGCGTTCATATACATTTACTGTATCTAAAACTCTTTTGCCCGTCTCCAAAAAATACCAATTTTCATTATCTGCATCTAAAGCAGTACCATACCCCATCATAATCATTGCTGAAGTTATAAATTCTAACTCTTTACCTCGCTCTGTCAAAACTAACAATTGACTGTGAAAAACATGAGGAAATCCGGATACTTCCAGATAAGTTGAGTGACCTCTTCTTGCCAAATTCATATCTTCTACAGGACATCCCAGTTTAATACCCCAGGTTTCCAGCTCAATATCTAATCTCGGGTTTCCGGTTGTTGGAGTTGGAAATACTATTTCAGGAGTCTCCATCAGTAAATTATAGCAAGTATAGTAAAAAGTCCTAACAAAGTAGACTGCGGGTCTTAAACCAAGTTAGAACTTCTTTAATGAGTGTTTAAGACTTAACTTTTAATCCCCAAATATTAAAAGTATCACGTAATTGTCCACTTACTTGGCTTTCTACCGTTACATTTTTACTTGCCATAATTTTAACTCCACTGTATTGCAAAAGATCAGATAGTTCATCACTTCTAAAATGATGCGCAATAAACCATATTCCTCCGTCACGAGTATTATGCACAACAACACTACCATATTCTCCGATAACATTGCTGTCCCTTGTATAAACATCAACCCACCGCTGGTTATCGTAATGTGTCCTTTGAAAAGGATCGTTAATTAAAGCAAACTCAGCTACATAAATTAATCCTCCGTCTTTTAAAACTCTCATGGTTTCATTTAATATTTCTTCTCTCTGGTTTCTATTTACCGCTCCTAAAACACCGAGCATCACAGCTCCATCAAAAGTATCAGGGGGAAAGGGTTGATGCTCTCCGTATGCCTGAAGAAAAGGCAACTCTGGAAATTCTGCTTTACCAGTCAATAGTTCTTGAAGATTTGGGTCAAAAGCGACAGCCCTTGCACCTAAAATATCAAGTTGGTGGGTGACTCTTCCGTGACCACAACCAATATCTAAAAACAAATCCCCTGGTTTTACCAGTGATATAAAATTTGCATGTAAAATGGTGGAAGCAGGTGCATGAACACCAGTATCTTTGAGCCAATAAATTGTTTCTAAAGAGGCAGATTCTGCTTCTGCAACCATCTGCTTTACCCCGATTTGATTATAGTATACCAGAAGTTCTAATGTCCAAATCCCTTATTATTTTAGAAAGGTGAGATGATACGTCTAACCCCTACATATAGCATATAATCGTTTACGATTACATCGTGCACTTCTTGTAACGTTTCACGTTATAATACACGTTATGTTAGTAGATGAAGCAGAAATTATTATAAGAGGAGGGCATGGTGGAGCAGGGCTTGTTTCCTTTAGGGGTAAAAAAGGTGGGGGGCCTGATGGAGGGGATGGAGGTAGAGGTGGGGATGTTTTAGTGAGGGCTACAGCTGATATATATGCCTTAAAGCAGTTTCTTTCCAAAAAAGTTTGTGAGGCTGAAGATGGGGAAGGTGGAGGAACTGGAATAAGATCAGGAGCAAATGGAAAAGATCTAATTTTAACAATGCCTGTTGGAACTTTTTTAACAGATGAAGAGGGTGCTGAGATTGAATTAACGCAGGAAGGTCAAGAAATACTATTAGCAAAAGGGGGCTTAGGAGGAAGGGGAAATGAATCCTTTAAATCTCCAAGCAATACAACCCCAAAATATGCTCAAAAGGGACTTAGGGGACAAGAAAAAGGATTAAAGCTAAAACTCAAATTAATTGCAGACTTTGGTTTAATTGGACTTCCAAATGCAGGCAAAAGCTCTTTTTTAAATGAAATTACAAATGCTAATGCTAAAATTGGTGATTATCCTTTTACGACCTTGGAGCCAAACCTGGGAGTTTTAAATGGTAAGGTCTTAGCAGATATACCAGGTTTAATAGAAGGGGCTTCAGAAGGCAGAGGCTTAGGGTATAAATTCTTAAAACATATAGAAAAAGTTGGTCTTTTACTTCACTGCATTTCTTCTGAGTCAGATGATCCCTTTAGGGATTATAAAATTATCAGAGAGGAGCTTAAAAAATTTAATCCTGAGCTTTTAAATAAAAAAGAGATCGTTTTGCTAACAAAATCAGACCTTAAAGAAACTAAACTTAAAAAGATAGGCAAGAAAGAGGTTATTCCTATATCAATTCATAATTGGGACAGCATACAAGTTCTTATCAGCAAGCTGTAAGCATCGCTGACAAGCTCCGCTTATTAAAATCTTATCAGATGGCTAAAAAGTGTGTGGGTGAGTAGCTGCGGGACATGGATTCGAACCATGATAGACAGATCCAAAGTCTGTCGTCCTACCATTAGACGATCCCGCATTGATTTTTGGACGATTCTACCATACCAAATTCAATACCAAATTCAATTAATTGAAGCGCATTGCCAATGTACTTAAACTAAATAAACTTCTGTTCCTGGCTTGGTGGGTTGGTCTACTTTCAAGCCAAAGGAGTCTCCTTTTTTCACCGAGTCCACATCCTTGTGATCTACCTGCAGACTGTCAATTTTTTGAACGAACTCTTCATCTCCTCTTTTAAATTTAACTTCATCTCCCACTTTCAACCCACCTGACTCCAAATCCACAATAGCCACTCCTAACTTATCATAGTAGTGAACAACTTTGCCTATAGATTTACTATCTTTACAGCAACCATCTCCTGATTTATCCAAATTTATCACCTCCAATTCTAATTATTCTGTACACATTATACCTTAAATACTCCAATATAGACTATCAAGGTATTGACTATGATTTAAAAGTATGCCAACAATGGAAGTAGAGTTTTTAAAAAGAGGAGGTGATAATAGATACATGAATACAAAACAATTGGTAGCTTGGGTATTAGTGCTCGGTGCTGTTAACATGGGATTGGTTGGACTTTTGGGCCTTAATGTTGTTGAGACAGTTTTAGGAGCTGGTACATTGCTCACCAGAGTAGTTTACATGGTAGTAGGTTTGGCAGGCCTTTATAAGGTATACGTATTGGTTGGGGGTAAAAAATAAAAGTATATAATCGCTAGCGGTTATATATTTTGGTAATTATTGAAATCCGGCCGTTGTAGGCCGGATTTTTTAACAAATTCTGTTTCTTCAGCTAGAGCCGTAAAAATCTTCCTTCAGAATTTATCAATTCCTTTAACCACCAACTTTTGGGATAAAGGTCAAGAAGTAAAGCTGATAAAGTAACTCTTGAATCATCCAAGACTGAATTTAATCTACGCTCCGTACTGCTTATTAAATAATATAAATCCCTTACTGCTACTTCATAGTAATCAGGAAAGGAGATATCATCGACAGAGTAATATTGGAGAGTAGGTCCGAGATCAACATAATAGACACGGCTTTCTGTTTCACCCCTTCTTCTTCCATACATAAACTGTGTATGGCGTACATTGTAAGAAGCATCGGCTATATACCAACCACTTTTTCTAGATCTTTCATGCAGATAGCTGGCAATTCCAGTAAAAGATGTATCAATTTGTTTTGTCGCATTTGCTAATTCGTCCTGACTTAATTCTGAGTATCTAAGCTGTCTTAAATCAACACCATAAATCCTATCTGTTATAATGAAATAAGTTACAGGATTTAATTTTCCTATTGCTCCAAGTACTGACATAAACCTTGGTAGAGTGAGTCCATGCTTTTCTAGTTTTAATAGTTCGCACCTATTAACAGCTAAAACATTAACACCCTGGATTTTTGAAAAATAGTTATAAGATTTCTGTTTTCGAATTCTAATAACTAAATCTGGATTATTTTCAAATGTTGTAATTCTAGAAAAATACCCACTGCTATCTATATTAGCTTCAGATAATTCATCTCTAAAAGGAGCATAGTCGTTTCCTGTCTCTTGTTTGCCCATTACCATAAGACCAATTATATTATACGTTTTATAGTAAAACTGCCATTTCTACCACTGAACTACTTGTGAGCGGCGGACCGGATTTGAACCGGCGACCTTCTCGTTGGCAACGAGACATTCTACCACTGAACTACCGCCGCATTAAAATCTTTTTAATTTCCTCATACGTACCCATGACCTGTCGCCGTGGCAAGTCTCCAAAGGCGACTCGGTCGCTTCCCACTTTACAACAATTTAGCTGTTTTAATGTGCCGAAGCGGTGAATCGAACACCGATAACCGCTTCTTCAGAGCGGCGCCTTAACCATGTTGGCAACTTCGGCAGTCTTACTTAATCTAACATGTGTTCTTTGCCGGTGACAATTAGCACAAACTAAATCACATTTTTCCATCTCGTTTTTAATTTTTTCAAAGTTCGATGTGTTATGTATTGCTAGAAACGAAATACTACCTACCTTCAACTCGCCATCTCTATGATCAAAATCCATCACCCAAGGTGGATAGATTTTACCACAATCTGCACACGGTTTGTTTTTTATTTCATTCAGCCAAATCTTTCGTTCCTCTATGTATCTTTGTTTTCTTAGTTTTGCAAGGCACAATTGACGATCGTGATTATCATAGTAATAACTCCTACCACGCTTTCTCATACAATCTTTACAGTTTTCATAATATTCTCCGGTTCTGTGCTTTTTACGCATATAAAACTCGTTTGCTTCTTTCTCCAAACCACATTTTGAGCATTTTTTTACCATTTGTCTAAACTATCAGAAAAAGTATTGAAATACAAAGTAGTTCTTCAGGCTAATTACTTAACTGTTACACTTTTGGCAATATTTCTGGGCTTATCTACGTTATGACCTAAGTTTACAGCCATATAATAAGCCAGGAGCTGCAAGGGGATTATATTCATGATGGCAGAAGTTTCACCGCTGTCAGGAACAGGAATATAGTGGTCAAAGACAGCGCAGGCAGCGGGAGAAATGCCGATTACTGTTGCGCCTCTTGCCTTAACCTGATTAACTGCATTTATCACGTCATCCTTGGCCAAATCCTCTGATACCACCGCAATTACCGGTACACCCTTTTCCATCAAGGTTATTGCATAATGCTTTAAGTCTCCTGCAGGGATACCATGAGCATGTATGTATGATCCTTCTATTATTTTAACCATTCCTTCACTGATAATATTAAAATTTTGATATTTGCCCAGCAGAAAGATATCTTTATGTTTAGCTAAAATTTTTGCCAGATTCCTGATCGCTTCGTGGTTTGTATTTGTATTCAAGTATTTATCCATTTCCTCAGCTAATTTCTTTAAGTTAACTCTTCCTTCTTTGCTTTTTCCGCTTGCCATTTTTGCTATCAGATATCCCCAGGCAATTTGTGAGGTAAAAACTTTAGTGGACATCACACAAATCTCCGGTCCTGCGTGTGAGTGAAATTTGTAATCAGACATTCTGGTCATAGTAGAACCAGGCATATTAACATATGAGGCAACCTTAACACCTTTCTTCTTGGCAATTTCCAGAACTTCCAAAACATCTGCTGTTTCACCGGATTGCGAAGGAGCAATGATCAAATCATCCTTAGTTAATAAATCATAGTAGTCATACATATCAGCGCCTATGACGCTTCTTGCGTTAACTTGAGCAAATACCCGAAGGTAAAAAGCGACCTCCGATGCGGCGATGCCGGCTGATCCGGAACCGACTGTATAAACATTTTTGGCTTCTTTTAATGTTTTGATGAAATCCTCATATAACTTAAAGTCTTGATTTAAAACCTGACTGATGACATAAGGGCTCTCATGAATTTCCTTAAGCATGAAATGATCATAACCTTCTTTATCAACTTTGCTGTTTTTAAAATCAATCTTCTCCGAATGATAAGGCAAATCTTTGTTGGATTTGATATCCCTAAGTTGCAGCTTGCCACTCCAGGTTATCATCTGCCCGTTTTCTACAACTATTATTCTGTTTACATAAGGAGCAAACGATAGTGTATCGGAAGAAAAAAATATTTCTTTGCCGTTAATTCCCACCACCAAAGGGGAGCCATTCCGGCAAGCTATAATCCGGCCTTTTTTTGTCACAAGAATAATGGTATTTCTCCCCTCAAGGAGCAAAAAAGCTCTCCTTACGGCTTCTTGTAAATCCTTGCTGTCCTTTAGCTTGTCTTCTATCAGCCGGACAATTACTTCTGTATCGGTCTCTGTCGCAAACTTCGCTCCTTTGTTCTTCAAATAGTGCTTGAGCTTTTGGTAATTTTCCACAATGCCGTTTTGCGCAAGGACAAAAGATTTGTCTGAAGAAAAATGCGGATGGGCGTTTGTTTGGGTCACTCCTCCATGAGTTGCCCAGCGGGTATGGCCAATCCCGGCATTGGATTTTGGCAGATTAATTAGTTGGTTCAAATCGCCAATCGCTCCAACTTTTTTATTAAGCTTAATCTGATCTGCTACTACCGCAATACCCCAAGAATCATAACCCCGGTATTCCAGTCTTTTTAAACCTTCCAAAATTACCTCGGAAGCATTCTTAGATCCAATGTATCCAAATATCCCACACATATATTTTGGGATTATATCATGTACATCTACAAGTGGGCACTGAGGGATTTGAACCCCCGACATCTTCGATGTAAACGAAGCGCTCTACCGCTGAGCTAAGTGCCCTTTCAGTGCCGGGGACAGGACTTGAACCTGCAAGCCCTTACGGGCGCTACCACCTCAAGGTAGTCTGTTTACCAATTTCAGCACCCCGGCATGGTGCCGAAGACAGGAGTTGAACCTGCACGAGCTTGCGCTCACAACGTTCTGAACGTTGCATGTCTACCATTCCATCACTTCGGCGCTTGTTAATTATACCAGTGTTGTATAATATCCACTAAATGGCAAACGGCAAAAAGTATCCTTTCCAGCAAAAAATAGTCACTTTTGGCGGAGGGACAGGACATTTTTCTCTTCTTCGCGGTTTGGTAGAACTAAACCAGCCGGAACTGATCAGTGCAGTTGTTGGCACCTGGGATTCAGGCGGATCATCAGGCAGATTAAGAACCGAACTGGGAGTTTTGCCTCCCGGAGACATCAGACAATGCTTACTGGCTTTAATGGAAGACCCCAAACAGCGCCAGGTTGCCCAAAAGCTTTTTGATGACAGGTTAGCAGACATTGAAGGCCCGCTAAAAGGCCATAGTCTGGGCAACTTAATTGCCGCCAGGTTAGAACACATTTATAAAGGCGCGGACAGAGGCGTAGAGGCAGAACGCTTGCTTTTTAGAATCAGATCCAGGGTTTTACCTGTGAGCATATCAGAACTAAATCTGATGGCAAAACTGGAAGGCGGAGAGGAATTGGATGGAGAAACTAATATAGACTTAAGAGGGGAAAAGGAAGACTATAATAAAAAGAAGAAAATCACCAAGGTTTATTTTGAAACCAATGCAGACCCAAACCCGGAAGTACTGCAAGTTATTACCGATGCTGAAAAAATAGTCTTCTCTATGGGCGATTTGTACACCAGCGTTTTACCTCATCTTTTGGTTGCCGGAATAAAAGAGGCAATTGAGGGATCAAAAGCAAAAGTAGTCCTTGTGCTCAACTTGATGACCAAAATAGGGGAAACAGACAACTTTAAAGCCTCCGATTATCTAAAAAGCTTCTCATATTACCTGGGTGGCAAAAACAGGATAGATGTGATGGTTGCAAATTCCAATGGATTAGACAGCGGCGTCTTAAAAGTCTATAAAAAAGATAAGCAGCAACCTGTAGTAGTAGACGAGGCTGAATGCAGAAAAATTTCCCCCGGCATAAAAATAGTACAAAAACCTTTGGCTGTTTATCATATC
Source organism: Candidatus Daviesbacteria bacterium (assembly GCA_028712705.1). GTDB lineage: Bacteria > Patescibacteriota > Microgenomatia > Daviesbacterales > UBA10151 > UBA10151. The sequence goes on along the minus strand of JAQTPP010000003.1, from coordinate 85,936 downwards.
AGGGAACATCTTTTCCGCCACGATCCGCAAAAATTAGCCGGCACCATTTTAGAAGTAGAATAATCTCAAAAATGCCTGCGCGCAGATCGCCGAAGTATTGACAAAAGACAAAAATTCTGGTTACTATCAATTGCAGAAATTTTTAGCAGATGGACAATCTCAACCTTAAAACCAATGTGTGGTTTGTTGCCGCCTGGTTTGCAGCAGCAACTACCGCTTTAATATTTTCACTTACTTTTACCTTGTACCTCTCAAACACTAAAATAATTAAACCCAATCCGCCAGCTGGCGGACAAAGCTTTAAGCTATATGCAGCTTTACCTAAATCCGGAACATCTATTACAGACGAAATAAACTATGCTGACGGCAGGGCAAAAATAATTGAGGATTTTTTGAAAAATTACAAATCACCCTTATCCGATTATAGCCATATTTTTATCCAGGTTGCCGATAAATACCAGTTGGACTACCGGTTATTGCCTTCAATCGCCATGCAGGAATCAAACGGCGGGAAAAAAGTTATTAATCATTCCTATAATCCATTCGGATACGGCATATATGGCGGTATGGTGCTCAAATTTAATTCATGGGAAGAGGCAATTGAAAGGGTTGGCAAAGCCCTGCGCGAGGACTACTTAAATCAAGGTTTAAAAACACCATACCAGATAATGACCAAATACACACCTCCATCTCTGCTCGTGGACGGAAGCTGGGCTAAAGGCGTTTTTACCTTCATGGAAGAACTGCGATAATTCTTGCAGTCATCTCGAAGGTAAGCTTTGACTCCTTCGAGGTAATAGTTTGACTTCTGACTCCTTTTCTGTTATACTATCGGTCTTAAAAACCTGTACCCTCTGGTACGGGTTTTTTAAAAGCTATGAAAACAAAAAAATTAAAAATTTTTTATTTTTTATTAACTCTTCTATTCCTTTTCCCAAACATGCAAGTTCGGGCGGAAAAAAAGATGGAAATTACTGACCAGGTTACCCAGGTGCAATCCAGAAAATTGGATAGCAAAGCAGAAATTTTAGCTGCCTATTTGAAAAAATTTGATTCTCCGCTGCAATATCATGCGCAGGATTTTATTGATGCTGCCAACGAATATAATTTAGACTGGAAACTTCTACCCTCAATCGCAGGCGTTGAATCCACTTTCGGAAAAGCTATACCGGGAGGTTTTAATGGATGGGGTTGGGGAGTTTATGGCACCCAGGCTATTTATTTTAGTTCATGGAGAGAAGCTATTTTTACTGTCGCTAAAGGTTTACGCGAAAATTACTTAAACAAAGGTTTAACAAACCCTTATTCCATAAACAGAGTTTATGCTGCTTCCCCTTATTGGGGTGGAAAGGTTTCATATTTCATGAATGATTTAGAAAAGTTCGCAAACACTTTTGAAGGCGAAAATATGCAGGCAAATATCGGTTTTGTTCCAAAGATAGCTGCCATCTCGGGCCAATTAGCCTTAAGATAAATAACTCTAGTGACTAGTGACTAGTGACTAGTGACTAGTTATAATGCTCACATGCGATTTATTCTGGCCATTTTAGTAGGTAAACTAATTTTTTTCCTCACCCGTAATTTTAAACTCGGAGGAGGATCAGCTGCTCCGGGTTTATATGCCCTGTCTATCGAACCGAATCTGGTTGCAAAATTAGCTGCTAAAATCCCCAAAAATGTAGTGATAACCGGAACTAACGGCAAAACCACTACTGCCAAAATGCTGGCCCATTTTGCAAAAGAAACAGGACTTAAAGTTATCAGAAATCATACCGGTTCCAATCTTGAGCGCGGCATCGCCTCTACTCTAATTTCATGCGTCAACCTGTGCGTCAACCTGAAAGGTTGCAGGCTAAATTTTGACCTAGGGATTTGGGAACTGGATGAGGCAGCTTTCAACAACGTTACTCCAAAGCTAAACCCTGAAGTTGTGATCTTTTTGAATGTCTTCCGTGATCAACTTGACCGTTATGGTGAAATTGATACTGTGACCAAAAACTGGTGCCAGGCACTAAAAAAGCTCTCTTCGGAAACTGCGGTTTTAGTTAACGGCGACGATGCCAACATATTAAAGCTGGCTGCCTGTTTTAGAGGTAAAGTTCAAAAATTTGGTGTCAAGGATTACACGATTGCCGGAGAATCAATTATTCACAAGAAAGAAATCGAAAACTTGGATTTTGAAGCAAAAAATGTCAAAACAAACGGGTTAACCGGAATTTCATTCTCACTTTCTCTCCATTATCAATCTTCCATCGTCCATCTTCCGGTTCCCGGTATCTACCATATCTATGATTTTTTGGCTGCCTTTGCAGCAGGAACAATGTTAAATATAGATCCTGATGAAATGGTTTTGTCCTTGAAAACCTATTCACCTGCCTTTGGCAGGGTCGAGAAATTCCATTTAAACCCTACGTCTCATCGTACTCCTACCTCCGAGGTAGGATACATGGGGTATATTTTCCTGATCAAAAATCCGGCCGGAGCTACCCAGGTCTTTGAAACTATTGCACCAAATATCAAACCCGGGGACAGAATGCTTCTGGCATTAAATGACAATATTGCGGACGGTACAGACGTATCATGGATCTGGGATGCGAATTTTGAACTCATTCAAAATTCATCGAATCTTTCTGAACGAGCGAAGTCGAGGGACTATACAATAATTGCTTCCGGTTCCAGGGCAAATGATCTGGCGCTCCGCTTGAAATATGCCAATTTTAATCCTAAAGAAATTAAAATACAACCGGACCTGAAACAGGCTCTGAAACAAGCTGGAATGGGCTTAAAAGGCAAACTGTTCATCCTTCCCACATATACTGCCATGCTGGAACTGCAATCAATCCTGACTAAAGCCGGCATCAAGAAACATTACTGGGAGGATGAATAAAATGAAAATTACAATCGGTTATCTTTACGGCGATCTGATGAATATTTATGGGGACACAGGCAATATCATTGCCCTGAAAAAGCGGGCAGAGTGGAGAGGAATTAAGGTTGACGTCAAAAATATTTCTATAGACGATAAACTTTACACATCCGATGTGTCAAGTAAAAAAATCAATATTTACTTTTTCGGAGGCGGGCAAGATCAGGCACAAGAGTTAGTAGCAAGGGATTTGGTAGTAAGTAGCAAGGGAAAAAGCATAAAATCAGAAGTTGAAAGAGGAGTTCCTCTTCTGGCTATTTGCGGTGGTTACCAGCTTTTAGGGGATTATTATAAACCCCACAATGGCCCAAAGCTTCCTGGCGTAGGACTATTTCCAGCATATACTGTAGCAAGCCATGACCGGATGATCGGCAATATCATAATCGAATCTATGTTTGGCAAATTAGTAGGATTTGAAAATCATTCCGGAAAAACTTACCTGAAAAAAGGCGCTTTACCTTTAGGCATGGTAGTAAAAGGCTTTGGCAATAACAGGGAGGATCAGACTGAAGGCTGTATTTATAAAAATGCCGTCGGCACTTATATGCATGGCTCGCTTTTGCCCAAAAATCCAAAACTTGCTGATTGGCTGCTGAAAAAAGCTCTGGAAGTAAAATATGGCGGGAAAATTGAACTGGAACCCCTGAATGATACTTTAGAACTTCAAGCACAAAGTAGCGCTATTAGAAAATTTGGTTAAATCCTTAATATTCTGTTAAAATGATCATCTCGCGTCCGGGTGGTGGAATGGTAGACACGCAGGATTTAGGATCCTGTGCCGCAAAGCATGGAGGTTCGACTCCTCTCCCGGGCACCCTGTTCTTGACTTATAGTCATAAAGTTGTAAAATAACAATCTAATATGACTGATACAACTATTTTACAATCAACGCAACCAAAAAGGGAAAAAGTTAACCCTAGAGATATTATTGGAGGCACTTTCGAAAATATCTTTGATACAATTATAGGTAGTGGCGCGGGTTATGTAAACGAAGGACCAGTCGGTGTTGAACAATTAAGTCAAGCAACCAAATGGCACGAAACAAGACCAAAGGGTTTGGAAACCGGCTCGCTTACCGGTTTCCAAATTCCAAGAACCCCTGAAAAAACTGATCAACAATTGCTGGCAGAACAACGATCTGCTGTTGCTGAAGCAGAAAGTATCCTTAGGCAATCTCGGATTGAATTTGTTACCCAAGAAGAAATTAGACATGGAGTTGCAGGTATGTCTGAGGAGGATAGGAATAGGAGACTTCGATTAAACGCTAGTTTGAGAAGAGCACATACAGAAGATCCTTACCACATGACTGAACTATATAGGCAAGCTAAAGAAGAAGCACTTGCAACTGCGCAACAGAAGGCAGATACAGAAATACCTAGTTCGACCAAACAACCAAATTCTCTGGAGGTCGCATTTGAAGGAGCCTCCGGTTCGAAAGGTAATCTCTCTTTCCAAGCAGTAGGCTAATTCTGTGGGCGGTACAGGGATCGAACCTGTGACCTCATTCACGTCAAGAATGCGCTCTACCAGCTGAGCTAACCACCCGATTGGTAAATTCTAACACCTCTTTACATAACCCACAAGCAAACAGTAATATACGAGTATGGATCAAAAGAATTTAAAAGATCACAAACAAATCGGCCAGGAGCTTGAACTTTTTTTTACAGACGATATTGCTCCCGGCGCTCCATTCTGGCTTCCAAAAGGAATGGTTATTTTTAAAGAACTGGAAAAATACATCCGCGAACTAACTGAAAAAGCAGGATATCTGGAAACTTCAACACCAATCATGGTCAAAAGCGAAATATTTAAGCAATCCGGACACTGGGAAAAATTCGGTGAACACAATATGTATAACCTTCAGCTTTCTGATGAAGCAGATGATTCGAAACCAGTAAGCTACACCTTAAAACCAATGAACTGCCCCGAATCAACTATCCTCTATAGGTTCAGACCCAGAAGCTACCGGGAGCTGCCTTTAAGGCTTTCTGAAATTGGCAGGTTGCACAGAAGAGAAAAGTCAGGGGAGGTCAACGGATTACTGCGGGTTCGCCAGCTTACTATGGATGATGCCCACATTTATGCTACAGAAGACCAGATACCGGACGAGGTAGGAAGCATTTTAGATATGATGATTGAATTCTACAAAAGTTTTAATTTTGAATACGAATTCAGGTTAGCAACCAGACCGGATACAAGAGCAGGAACTGATGAAAATTGGGGTAAAGCTGAAAAAGCTCTGGAGAATGTTTTGAAGGAAAAAGGATTAAAAGCCGGAGACAAAAAGGGTGACGGTGCATTTTATGGGCCTAAGATTGATGTACATATTAAAGATACTCAAGGAAGAGAATGGCAACTGGCCACTGTCCAACTTGACTTTCACCAACCTGAAGCATTTGAACTGGAATATACTGATGAAAAAGGGAATAAGCCGCGCCCGGTCATGATCCACAGAGCTATCTTTGGTTCTTTTGAAAGGTTTATAGCTATTTTAACCGAACATTTCCAGGGGGCTTTTCCAACTTGGCTCTCTCCAACCCAGGTACAAATTATACCCATTGCCGATCGGCATCAAAAATATAGTCAAATTGTACTCGAACAGTTAAAGTTTTCAAATATCAGGGCAGAGCTTGATAGCAGGCAAGAAACTATGCAGGCAAAAATCCGAGACGCCCAAAATCAAAAAATTCCTTACATGATTATCGTGGGCGACCGCGAAGAAAAAGAAAAGAAAATCGCTGTCAGGACAAGAATGGGGCAGGACTTAGGTACATTAGGGGTTGAAGAATTTTTAACAAGAATTAATTCGGAGATTGAGCTTAAGTCATCTTAAGCGAAATGGTGAGTGAAATCGAACCATTGAATCTAAGGTATAATCTGTGTTAATATCTACAAAAGCAACTATGAAGGAGGCTCGTTAACTGGCCAAATTTTATCGTCTTAATGAGCATATCCAAGCTCCTAAGCTTAGGGTAATAGATTCCAAGGGCGAACAGCTGGGAATCTTAACTAGACTTGAGGCTTTGGAAAAAGCTAAGGCATTAGGACAGGATGTGATAGAAATTGCTCCCAATGCACAGCCGCCTGTCGTCAAAATAGCTGATTTTCAGAAATTCAGGTATGAAGAGAATAAAAAGGATAGAGCATCAAAAAAAGGCGTATCTGCAGGGGGGTTGAAAGAATTGTGGCTGTCTCCACGGATTGCAGAACATGACCTTAAAGTCAGACTAACGAGAACTGAAGAGTTCTTAAAAGAAGGTTATAAGGTAAAGTTAACGGTTAAGTTTAAGGGCAGGGAAATGGCTCACCCCGAACTTGGACGCCAGATTTTACAAGAAGCTCTAGCCCTTTTAGGGGATAATGTTGCGGTAGATAAGGAAGCTAAGTTTGAAGGAAGAAAATTATCAATGATCGTAGGAAAAGGAAGAAAGGATAAAAATGCCGAAGCAGAAAACAAACAAATCAATATTTAAGAGAATCAAAATTACCTCAACAGGTAAGATTTTAAGAAGACACCAGCTTGGAGCCGGACATCTCAAACGGAACAAAAGTAAGGGAGCGCTCAACCGCCAAAAGAAAACAAGTGAATATTTTAAAGGAGAAGGCAAACATCTTAGAAAGATAATAGGACTTTAAAAAATGGGCAGAGAAACAAGGAATTTCAGACAAACCGGAAGATCAAGAGCAGGTAATTTATCGGCAAGAAACTACGCCGGGATTAACCGTACAGGATATTGGGGAAAAATAATTAATTTTTTTAAGAAAGGCGGTTACTATGGCAAGAGTTAAAAGAGGAGTTACATCGCATAGAAAACACAAAAAGGTATTGAAGCTAACTAGCGGCCACAGAGGCGGTAGAAGTAAACTGATTAGAGAAGCAAAATCTTCTTTACTTCATGCAGGAGAATACGCTTTTGCGGGCAGGAAGCTTAGAAAGCGGGACATGAGAAGACTTTGGATTACTCAAATGGGAATCGCTTTAAAAAATGAAGGATTATCCTATTCAAAATTTATTTCGGATTTACACGCAAAGAACATAAAGCTTGACCGAAAAATCTTAGCCGAATTGGCAGTCAACAACCTTGAAGATTTCAAGAACATCATTGCCAAAATCCGCTAATCTTCCATTCGTCTCTTCGAAATTCATTCGTATTGTGCTAGAATTTAAAAGTTGTGGAAGAAAAAATCTCTCAAATCCAAAAAGATTACCTGGAAAAAATTCAAAAGACAAAAAGCTTAAAAGAGCTTGATGAGATTTTTTTGGCGCTTTTTGGAAAAAACGGGCAAATAACCCTTATCCCTAAAGGATTTTCCAGGATTGCAAAAGAGGAATTAAAAACTCTTGCCCCTTTGTTTATTGCAGCAAAAAATGATTTGGAAAAAGCAATAGAAAAAAGAAGGAAAGAGGTTAGAGAAGAGTCTTATAAAGCACTGGAGAGTGAAAAACTTAGCCTCCAGGGGGACGCCCTGGAGCCTAGGAAGGGACATCTGCATCTTGCTACTCAGTTTAAACAGGAAATTATAGAATTGTTTGAAAAATTAGGCTTTTATCAATTTGATGCCCCTCACGTCGAATGGGATAAATATAATTTTGAATACCTGAATATCCCCAGGGACCATCCTTCCCGCGATATGTGGGATACGCTGTATGTAGATACCTCCGGGCTGGAAGTTGAACCCGGGCAAATGCTGCTGCGCACCCATACTTCCAATTTTTGGCCGAGATTAATGGAGAAAGGCAAAACTCCGATTAGAGCGATGAGTTTTGACCGCTGCTTTAGATACGAAGCAATTGATGCAAGACATTCACACACTTTTAACCAGTTTGAGGTGGCAGTTGTCGGCGAAAAGATAACTATGGCTAATTTAAAATTCCTATCTGATTATCTTCTCAAAGCAATTTTGGGCAAAGAGGCCAAGTCTAGATTCAGGCCAAAATATTACCCGTTTGTTGAACCAGGAGTTGGAATAGATTGCCTGTGTGTGTTTTGTCATGGACGCGGTTGTAAAATCTGTTCGGGAACAGGTTGGTTTGAAATAGCAGGAGCAGGTATGATTCATCCGAATGTTTTTAAGTCTACAGGACTGGATCCTAAAAAATATACCGGTTTAGCCTGGGGTTTTGGACCTGACAGGATGCTAATGATAAAACATGAGATAGAAGATATCAGATATTTCCTGGAAGGAGATTTAAAGTTTCTGCAAGAGCATTAATCTTATGAGAGTTTCACTTTCCTGGCTCAAAGAATTGGTTAACTGTAATCTATCTCCTCAAGAACTGGCAGATAAATTGTCGCTTATTTCCATTGGGATAAAAAATCAAACACAAGACTATCTGGAATTAGATTTAACATACAATCGGGGTGATTTACTTTCCATGCGCGGAGTAGCCAGAGAAGTAGCTGCTGTAACAGACTCTGAGCTATTATTTTCAAACCTCAAACCACCTACTTATCCTTGCCTGCCTGAAACCCCGGTACAAGTTGACAATAAAAGTCTTTGTCCAGTTTATTGTGTAGCTAAAATTGAAGGCATTAAGATTAAACCATCATCCGATCAATGGGTAAAAAAATTAACAGATTGCGGCGTCAGATCTGTCAATAACATTGCTGATGTTACTAATCTGATCATGCTTGAGTATGACCAGCCCATGCATGCCTTTGATGCATCTCAAGTCAAAGACGGGATGTTGATTGTGAGAACTGCCAAGCAGGATGAAAAAATTATGACGCTTGATGGAAAGGATCGAACTTTAGATGAAACTGACTTATTAATTACGGATTCAGAAAAAGCTCTGGCGCTTGCCGGAGTAATGGGAGGAAAAAATTCGGAAGTTACAGAGAAAACAACAACTATTCTTCTGGAGGCAGCCATTTTTGATCCTGTTTTCAACAGAAAAAGCTCTAAAAAACACGGTCTTTACTCGGAAGCGACTAAAAGATTCCAGCACGGCCTAACTAAAACCAACTTGCTCCAAGCCTTGTCTGCTGCCATCAAAATGTATGAAGGTTTGGGTGGCAAACTGACTGCCATTACATTTACGGGAAATCTTCAGGATCAAGTAAAAACCATTCAACTGACCCGGCAAAAAATCAATTCATTAATTGGGGTAGACATTCCACCAGAGGAGGCAGAATCATCCCTCAAAAAACTAGGATTTAGACTAGAAGCAAAACACCTCGAAGGTGAAAAAATGCGATTACACCTTCGAGGTGGAATGGTTTGGAATGTCACAGTGCCATACTGGAGACTGGATATCAGCATTGAAGAAGACCTGGTAGAGGAAGTAGCCAGGATGTATGGGTATGAAAAAATCCCCCCAAAAACACTTGAAGGGAATCTTCCGGAGAAAATCGATCAAAGTTTTCCCAATTTTATTTATGATTTAAAAAAATCCTTAAAAGAGGCAGGTTTAACAGAAGTGCAAACATATTCTTTTTACTCAACTGGTGTTTTAAATAATTTGGACCGGGATAAAAACAATTTGGTTAAAATTGCTAATCCTATTTCGTCCGAAACCGAGTATTTAAGGGACAATCTTTGGCCGAATCTTTTAGAAGTAGCTGCCAAAAATATCAGGAATGGAATAAAGGATATTGCTATTTTTGAATTAGGGAAAATATATACTCCGCAAAAAGGAGATTTACCCCATGAGAATTACCATCTGGCAATTGCTTTGTGTAATGATACCGATAATCCCATCCAGGAGCTTAACCAAATTTTCCAGCAAGCACAAAAACACCTCCGAGGTGAAAAAATGCAATTACACCTCGGAGGTGGAAAATCAAGAGAATATTTTCATCCAACAAGATATACAGACGGTATGGCCGAAATTCATCCGAGATTTGTTAATAAATTTGGGATTGATCAAAGAGTAGCTGTTTTGGAAATAGAATTAAATCCTCTAACGAGACCCTGAAGGAATTAGAAGTATAGCGTTAGGAAAACCAGGCAGAATCCCAGTTGATAGAGAAACAACACCTAACCCGCTTTGACCTCCTCTAAATCTTCTTCCCTTACGCCCTCCCTCTTGTCCACTTGCTAATTTATCACTTACTAAATTCAGCAATACAGTATCATCAGCACCAATATCAGTACTGATAATTGAACCAGTTTCTCTCCCTTGTTCCGGTGTTGTCATATTTATTAGAATAAATTATATCATTTATTACAATATTACAAGGCCACAGTAACCCCAATTGAGCTGGAAAAACTTCCGCCGTTATTATCTTCCAAAGTTATGGTAATTGTATGCGAACCTTTATCACCAACTGGAAATTCCACATGCAGGGCAAAAGGCTCGGAAGTTTGAGTTGATTTTACCCCGCCGTCTATTAACCATGTAACTTTTTTAACACCGGCGGGTGAGTTAGCCCTAGCCAAAACATCAAAAACCCTTGGTACGTTAGCGCCGTTACCCACATTCACAATCTCTATCACTCCACCAGTGCCGGCTGTAAAGCCGGGAACACCCGAACAACCTCTTGTAGCCCCAACCAAACGGGCGTCAGCAGCTGTCAAAACCCACTGGTCTATACCGGTCTGCCATTTATTTGCTCCGGTCGGATCGTCTTCTTTTAAAACCACTACATCCTTTTCCTCGTTATCTTCATTATCATTAGCCAACCGGTGAGGATTGCTTTTACAAACTTTCTGGCGCTGATAAGAGCTTGATTCGTTTTTCGGCTCTGTTCCGGCTATAAAATATTCTCTCCTGGTCGGGGAACCGGCATGCGGCTTTCCTGTCATCAAGCCGTCTACTTCAACTTGCACAACGTCATCCGGCCTTGGAAACGATTCATTAGGACTGCTTTTAAGCACAGCAGCCATAATTTTATTCCAGATAGGGGAGGCGCCTGTTATGCCGGAAGCAACAACAGGACTCATTATAGAATTATCATTGTTGCCAACCCAAACTCCCACAACAACAGACGGCGTATATCCGATTGTCCAATTATCCCTTTTCTCATCAGTTGTTCCGGTTTTAACTGCCACGGTTTTACCGGACACGTTTAGGACCGAATTTGAACCAAAGGCCGCTGTTCTGGCACCATTGTCAGAAAGGATATCTGAAATGATAAAGGCGATACCCTGATCTAAAACTTCTTTTCCCTGCGATTGATGAAATTCAAACAGGGTTTTATCTTTGCTGTCCGTAACTTTCAAAATAGAAACAGGATCAAGCTGGCGACCCTGGTTGGCAAAAACTGAATAGGCCGAGGTTAAATCAAGAAGTCTGACTTCTCTGCCTCCCAAAACAAGACTTAAGCCAACTGATGCTACATTTTCATCCGAAGGCTCCCAGGTTGTTAGACCCATTTGGTAACCCAGCGACAGCACATCTTTTACTCCGACCAAGCCTAAGTTCTTAACAGCAGCAATATTGTATGAATTACCCAGGGCATACCTCATCTGGACAACTCCGTGATATTGACCGTCATAATTAACAGGAATATAGGTAGGTTTATTACCTCCGGGAAACTCGGTTTTAACATCCATGTAAACTTGATTTGCCGTATATCCCTTTTGCAAAGCTTTAGAGTAGGCGATCGGTTTGGTTGCAGAACCGGGCTGCCTTGGACTGGTGGCTACATTTACATTAGGTTCAAAGCTGCAAGTTATTCCTTCTTTACACCCGTCAGGCGCAGATTTACCAAAATAATCCCTGCTTCCAACCATCGAAAGGATCTGGCCGGTTTTTGGATCCAACACCACAGCTGCTCCATTGCCAACTTTGGCTGATGATAAGTTATCTACTTCTTTTTTAACTATCTTCTCGGTTTGTTCCTGCAAATCATAATCCAGCGTTGTAGTTACCTTTAAACCTCCTCCTTCCACCATCTTGTCCCCGAATTGCTCAATTAGCTTCTCCTTCACATAAAGAACAAAATGAGGCGCCTTGAAACCCTGTTCGCTCCGGCCTGTCCTGTAAATCAACTGCTCCGCTGTTGCTGTCGTAGCTTGATTTTCCGTAATAAACTTATCTTCAACCATCCTACCTAAAACTTCTTTTTGTCTGACTTGTGCCAGCTCAGGATGGCTGCCATAGGGCGAGTAAACAGAAGGACGCTGAGGTAAACCTGCCAAAAGGGACGCTTCCGCAAGGTCCAAATCCTTAGCGGATTTTCCAAAATATAAATTAGCTGCAGCCTCAATTCCGTAAGCTGTCCCGCCATAAGGAATTTCGTTCAAGTACATCTCTAAAATTTCATCCTTAGAATAAGCGCGTTCTACCTGCACTGCCAGAATGAATTCCTTAAGTTTCCGGGTTAGAGTCCTCTCGCCGGAAAGCAAAGCATTTTTAACCAGCTGTTGAGTCAGTGTAGATCCGCCTTCAACCCGACGGTGAATCACCAGTTCAAAAACAGATCTGATAATACCGGTGATAGAAAAACCGGAATGTTTGTAGAATTCCTTATCCTCAATAGCAATGGTTGCTTCTTTAACATATTCAGGGATTTCGGCTAACTTTATGGGCGTCCTGTTTTGGTTTTGGTAAATGTCATAAAGCAATTGCCCTTTTCTATCATAAATTTTAGTGGCCTGGGCAATGTCGCGGTTTGATAGATCGGAAGGATTGGGTATTTGGGTTGCAAAAAAAATTACGGATCCAAAAAGGAGTAACAAAAACCCCACTACAATAACTAACATTCCTGTAGATAAATTTGATAAAAACTTAAACTTCCAGATCTTTTTATTTTCTTTTCTCTCTTTCCATGAACCGCGAATCATATAAAATTGATTATATCAGGTGTGGATCCTTTTGTGCGAATCTTTTTTCACTTCAAATTTTCACTTCAAACATCTCTGTTCACATTAATACTACGACTGTGACATTAATGTGAACAGTTTTGAAAACAATTCAGGCATAGCAATAACCATAAAAATTAGATATAATTTAGCTTATCCGGAGGTGGCAGAGTGGCCAATTGCAGCTGACTGTAAATCAGCCGGGTTTTCCCTGCGGAGGTTCGAATCCTCCCCTCCGGACATTTCGATAAGTCAGTACTTGTTACTGACGTAATCGAAATTTTAAGGATTGAGGATTTGTGACTTAATGATCCGGCTTTGCCGGAGAATTGGTTCGCCAATCCTGAGCTCGTCGAAGGATTGGGTGTATTATCCTCCCCTCTGGACTTTATAATTTTTAACCTTTCGTTAAACTGATTTTCCGGACTCAAAAGACCTTGATGTATCTGCTGATCTATAAGCAACTCTAAAGCGCAATTTGCCTTGGTCATCTTTTGTCACATCTATACCTCTTAAATCAGTAGGAGTTTCAGGTGCTGTCACCAACGTGCCAGGATATGTTTCGGAAATTGTCTTTCCTATTCCCTCAGCTGCGCCCGTAGAGCAGGATACAAGAATTATATTTGCATTATTAGACAATAATTCACCAATTCGCTGCACGCCTTTCCCCTCAAAATCAAGTTGGTGAATAATACCCTTTACATTGTGGTCGTTTATTTCTTCTCCTGCTTCAGCATTTTTACCAGTTTCTCCAAAAGTTATGCTTTGCGGATTGCCGTGTCCAACCAGAATAACAAAGTCTATTTTATTTCTAGTGCCGAACTTATTTTGAGAAGTTATAAAAGCTCTAGCAAGGTCTATCTTGCTGCCCACCTCATAAAGTCTTAAACCATATCCAAGAGATTTAAGTTGCTTATAAAACTTCCCCACAACGCTTTTTGACAAATAAGCAGCCCCACTATGGTCTCTTTTAGGATAGAACATTAAGCCATAAGGAGTATTTGTGCTATTTCTTTGCTCAAATAAATCTACTAATAATTCTCGGGGGTAGCGATCAAAATTAGTTATTCCGAACTCATCCTTTAAGGTTCTGCAAATCCCTGGGTTGGTAGATTCAAGAATAAAAATTTGATTTAAATTCCTTGTATGATAAAAATAATTACCAATAATCTCATCACTGCCGCTAATCCAAGCTTTTGTCAATTCATCATAATCTAATCCAAGTTTATTGATTATTGGTTTAGTTAAAGTTCTTCGGATTTCTTCCCTTGCGTTATCAGGAATCATTTGATCTCCAGAAAGAACGTTTATTACATAAACTGCCTGTTTTCCTATTTCAGGATTATCAATCATAGCCTGAAACATTTCCATTGCTCTTGCGCGTTGATTTTCATCCATTTTCAGAAACATCTTTGAAGCTATAAGATGGTATTTTGTATATCCAGGCTCCTTCTCGTCTTCTGAATCGTCACTTCTTAGTCCCTCTTCAAAGTGTTTTAATAGAAAATTTGTCTCTCTCCTGTCTTGAGAAAGTTCACCTGCGTTAAGCACGCCAGTAACTAAATCGATACTCAGTTGCAGATCAGCAGGGTTAGCACTAATTTCTACAGCTCTGTCTATAGCAGGAATATTGTCTAAAACTAATCTATCGACATCAGCTCTCGCTTCCTCTACTGCATAATCAGGTAGATATCTATTGTAATCAAAAGTCTGAAGGTGCCTGAAAGATTTCAAGGTGACTCCTATAGAAGCTTTGTTATCTAATCCAGAAGCTAGAGTGGGCCTCTTTTCCCATAGTTCGTAGAGCGTCTTTTTGGCTTCGTTTCCGTTTTTCCAAAGACCTGGATTATCTAATTTTCTCACCAGCGATCTAACTGCTTTTAGGTCAAAACCACGATCTATCTTATGTAAACTTGGTTCATTATCGATTCCGCCTCCCTGACCTTCCATTTTTGTCAGTATAGCATAAAAAACTTCTAAAAATAGCCGTTTGGAATTTAAAAGATTTTTTGACAAGTTTAGCTAAAATCTATAAGGAAATTGTGTATAAATCTGTAATTCTTCAAACGTTAAATCAGGAATAATGGTTCGACTAGCGTTTACCAGTGGACATTTATCCTATAGTTGAATAATCTTGGTTGCTAAGGTATAATCTTCTTCCATATGTCACTAGATGCAATTGAGACCAGAGTTGTTGATATACCAACCCAAGATGGACTTATATTAAATGCAGATTTTGGGCAGGTAACTAATAACCAAAGAGGAATTATTCTTGCTCATGGAATTACCACAAATAGATCCAGAGAAAGTGTATTAGTAGCAGCTGAGCCTATCCTCAATAGTGCAGGGTTTTCAACATTGAGATTTGATTTTCGTGGTCATGGCTTGAGACAACTCAACTCTGAACAAGAAGTTACGATTCCAGGAACGATGGCTGATATAGATACTATGGTTAAGTTTTTTCAAGAGCAAGGTATTAAAAGAATTGGTTTAGCTGGAGCAAGTTTTGGAGGAGCAATTAGTGTCTTGTATGCAGCAGATCATCCACAGCAAATTCAAGCACTATTTCTTGAGAACCCTGTTTTAGATTTTGATCCTGTTTATCTTCATCCTAAAACACCTTGGGGAAAAGAGTTTTTTGGAAATATTGAAGAAAGAGTTCAAGATAGAGGGTATTTAGAAGTAGGGGCAGGGAGATTTAGATTAGGACAGATACTGTTTGAAGAAATGCAACAGTATAGACCTTTTGATGCATTAGCAGAGTATCCACACGAAATTATGGTAGTTCAAGGAGATCTGGATGACAAAATCGACTATAGGGATGTAGTTGAGCAATTCAAAAGATTACCAAACCCTAGGAAGCGACTTGAAATGTTAGCAGGCGGTAGCCATGGATTTCATAATGAACCTTTTAAGGGCGTGGTTGTAAATATGATAAGAGATTTTTTTATTCAAAATCTTAGAGATTCTCAATAATCAATCCCTACCATCTCTTAACAAGGAGAGTTGTCTATATATGGTTAACTCTTCAAATGATAGATTAGGTATAATGGTTAGACTAACGTCTATTAGGTGGACATTATCCTATAGTTGATTATTTCTCTACTTTTTGTTAAAATTTCATTTATTATGACAACTGAAAATATACATGGTAATGGAATCAGAACAGTCACGGCAGGTTGTGAATTTTGGGATAGCTTAACACCTCAAGCGAGAACAAATAATGAGCCTATTTTAGCAGGGTTTGAAACATATTTGGTTAGCCATTTTCCACTAAATCATGATAGCCCCTTTGTCTATAAAATAGGTCGACAAGCCATGTGTTTAGGCCAAAACATATCACTCAGACAAACCGACGATGAAAGTTGCGCTTATATTGCGACAGCAAATGGTCTAAGGGTACTTGATGAACCTAATATAAATTACACAAAGGATGCACTTAAATCTAGACTTACAGAAATACGTTCTAGACAATTAGGACGTTTAGTTGAGTTAGGAGATATTCTTCAGCCAGCTTCTCTACTTGAAATATTTTCTTCTGGGCCACCCTATGGAAGATTTAGAATGGAACAACTTAAAGGAGAGGCTAGAAATGATTTGTTAGTTCCAGATATAATGCTTGAATTACTTCAAAGATTTGATCGAGGCTCTGTTGGAATATTAAGTTGGCCTTATAGCCCCAGATATACTCTTGCTCAGGGTATAACATTTGAACACGCTCGCACTTTAACAGGCTTTCAGATACGAGACGGAAGACTGAATATCAATGTTATTGATCCTTATGAAAGAACTGAAAGACCTTGGTCTTTCAGAGATCTAGTCGTAGCTTTTATGTTTCAGTATACCACTATAAACAACTTAAGCGCTAATGATGTAAATTTTCTGGCAAAAAGTGTTTGGTTAATTGAAAAAACTCCACCATCAATTCAAACTGCTTCTAAGTGAAACTTTTGAGACTGTTATTATTCAACCAACGTTTACCAAGTAGGCATCATACTATAGGTTGACATCTCTGGGTTCGCCTGTTACTATTTATGGATGCCAAAGGAATTCCCGTCGCTCTATACACCAGAATGCATTGTTCATCAAGACCGAGTTGATAAAGCAAAACCAACCATCCCAGTAACAGTTTATGAAGATAGTGCAGGAAATCATGCTCTTGTTCATGGAAATCATCGTGCATACAAAGCCTACCTAAATAAAACTGAAATTCCAAGAGAAGTCATTGGAAGACTGAATAAGGACGTTTCTCAGGATCCATATTATCGCCCTGTTTCCCAACTACAAGTTATTAAATAGGTGGAACGAATACTGATGTTGACAAATCAGTAGACCATCAGCTACAGTAAAATTACAAAGATAACCCGAACCCATTCGACTCGCTTCGCTCGCTCAGGGCAAGTCCATCGAAAAATCGGAGTAGATTATGCAAAGAGGAATTGCCACTTTTACCTTAGATTACGGAACCTGCCCCAAATGGCTTTTTGACCGAATGGTCCGCTTGGGCAGGGAAATGACCAGGGTTTTAATTGAAGAATATGGCCCGGATGAATTTATTAAAAGAATTGCCGACCCGGTTTGGTTTCAAAGTTTAGGCACAGTTTTGGCTTTTGACTGGAATGCCTCGGGATTAACAACAATACTCACAGCAGCTCTCAAAGAGGCTATAAGAGGTCAGGAACAGCATTTTGGGGTTTTTATCTGTGGAGGCAAAGGTAAAACTTCCCGCAAAACTCCTGATGAAATTTTAGCTTGGGGTGAAAGATTAAATTTACCCCCAGCCCATGCCAACAATCTGGTTTACAATTCCCGGATGTCTGCCAAAGTTGACTCCAGCTTAATCCAGGACGGCTTTCAAATTTATCACCACAGCTTCTTTTTTTCAAAAAATGGCACCTGGGCAGTTGTTCAACAGGGGATGAATACGAGGCACCTTACTGCCAGAAGGTATCATTGGTATTCGGAGAACATTGATGATCTGGTTTGTGAGCCTCACTCCGGCATTGCCACCCAAATCTCCCAACCACAAGTCCTTAACTTAACTGCCAAAACCAGCACTAAAACCCGAAACTTAAGCGCTGAACTTGTTTCCTCAGGTTTTAAAACTTTAATGAGTGATATTGAGCTTCTTAAGAAACACTCAACTGATTTAAGTAAGATGATGAGAGTATCTGTTGGCGGTAGAAAAGTGACACTGCTCCAGCTTTCTTCAAATGAATTTCATCACCATCCAGTAGAAGATGAAAATTTTTGGGACAGCCCGTACCTTAAAAAAATTCTGGAAAAATTAGCCAATAACAAGCCTCAAAACTATGAAGCGCTTTTGGCAACTAAAGGAGTAGGACCAAAAACTATCAGAGCTTTAAGTTTGGTTTCAGAAGTAATTTATGGGGCCAGACCTTCTTATGAAGACCCGGCCCGCTACAGTTTTGCCCACGGCGGAAAAGATGCCACTCCATATCCTGTAGACCGGCCAACCTATGATGCTACCATTGAAACTTTAAGAAAAGTGGTGATTAAATCCAGGATTAACCCCTCTGAAAAAAATCAAGCCCTGAAAAGACTAGAGCCTATTTCAAATTAAATGACTTCTAGTTGCTTTTTTTCCATCTGGCTACAGGAGTTTTGACTCTGCCAAATTTTTGACCCAAACGTAAAACAAAAGAAAGCAGTGTGTAATAAAATTTCCCATGGTAGTGTTTTGAGGATTCTATTAAATGTTCATTAGCTTTTTCCTGACCAATCTTTTTAGTCGAACCGCCGTGATGATGCATGAATTTGGCAGCAGGGACGTAGTAAACAGGGATCTTAAACTTTTTCAACCTTCTGGCATACTCAATATCTTCAAAGAAAATAAAAGTTTCCTCATTCAACAGTCCCACCTGATTTAAGATTTTTTTGGGGATCAAAAGACAGGCCATCACCAGTCCTTCAACTCTAATCCACCTGGAAGGTGGACTTTGACTCCTTCCAGGTGAAGTGGGTAAATACATAAAATAAGCACCTTTCAGAGCAAAAAAATATTCTTTGATAGCACCGGTCAAAGTAGGTAAATGAAAAGCGCTATCTTGGTCGCTCCCGTCAGGAAAAAGCAATTTCCCGCCCAAAACAGCTTTACCCTCAAATTCATCTTCAACTTTGACTAATTCTGAAATGCCGTTTTTTAAAACTTCTATATCAGAATTAAACATCAGGTAATATTCACCCAGGGAAAACTTGATTGTCTTGTTATAACCTTTGGTAAACCCTTCATTATCTAAATTTTCTAGATATTTTATTTTTGGTAAAAATTCTTTGATGGCATCTTTGCAAGGATTTGTTAAACCATTATCTAAAACAATTACTTCCATAGTCTTCTCATCAAAGCCGGAATCTTTATCAAAAATGCTTTTTAATAACTTTTTAGTAAGATCAGGGGTGTTGTAATTGACTATACCGATTGAAAGTTTCAGCGGATATTCGATACCGAAATTCAATCCTGGTTTGTCTTTATTCAAACCAGGATTGTGTCCTGTTACTCCTAAATAAAAATCCGAAATGCCTCTTCTTTGAGTAGACCTACCAAAAATCAAAAGCTTAACCGCCTCCCGAACCAGGGCAAATCTGGTCCTCAATCTTCCATATTGCATGCCAAAAATTAACCTGTTCCTGGTATGATAATAATCTGTTATCTTAGAGCCAATACCGGTTGAGCTGGAAACTTTGTGGTAAACCGCTACTTGACCATCGTAGTAAATTTTAAATCCATCATCTCTGGCTCTTTTGATAAAATCGCCATCTTCAAAGTACAGGAAATATTTTTCATCAAATAGACCAATTCTCTCGATAACCTCTTTTTTAATTAACACACATGCGCCACTTATAAACTCCACTTCACTCACATCATCATATTGGCCTTTATCAACCTCATCAATTCCCCGATGGATTGAGACAATATTATCCCAGTCGAATTGCCCTCCGGCGTACCAAATGACTTTGCCCAAATCTTCCTCTTGATATCGGCCTTTTTGGAATTCAAAACCTTTGGCAAAATAAATTTTCGGGGAAACCAGACCAATTTTAGGATCGGACTGCGCTATTTTCACCAGTTCTGAAATTAAATTAGGATCTTTTATCAAACAGTCGTTATTGATAAGTAAAAAATAATCTGCCCCCCAGATATTTGCATAATCCAGGCCTTTGTTGTAACCGCCGGAGAACCCTAAATTCTCTCCGGTTTGCAAAATATCTGTCTCAGGAAAACTTTTTTTGATCTCAGAGACGCTTCCATCCGATGAAGCATTATCAACCACGATGGTTAGTAGCTGGTAGTTAGTAGTTGGTAGTATGGAAAACGATCTCAGCAACTCTAAAGTATCTTTTTTACCATTGTAATTAACTGTAATAATTGCTATTTTCATTCTTAAATCACTCTTAATCCCTCCATATAAATTTTAGCCCTTTTAGTTTTTGCAAACAGCGAAAATGCAATAATCCTCAACACTAATCCGATAATTAGAACAAGTTTAATCGGAAAATAAAAGTAGCGGTAATGTTTTATTAAATAATACTTTATACCTTTTAACTCATTTAAAAAACTTGAACTTAAGTCAAAATTAGTGGATGCGCCGTGCAGATGAACTACGGAAACTTGAGGCACATACCAGATTTTATAGCCTTGATCCTTAATTCTTTTACACCATTCCACTTCTTCCATATGCATAAATAAATTCTCGTCAAAACCGCCAACTTTACTGTAAATTTCTCTTTTCAGCATAAAAAAAGCGCCCATAACCCAACCAACTTGATGAGCCTTGGAGAAAAACTTTCTATCTCTTGGATGAAAAGAAATAACAAATCTCCTGACAAAAGGTATTAAACTTAAACCTAAAATCCAAAAAAATATATTTAACGGGGTAGGCAAATTACCGCAACTTGGCTGAAGTTCTCCGTTTGCATAATTTAATCTGGCACCCAGGGAGTCACAATTTAAATTAACCCTAAAGTAAGCCAGCGCCTTATATAAACTCTCTTCCTCAACGTAAACATCGGAATTAAGCAGTAGAATATACGGATACTTAGACTGCCTCAAACATACATTATTCCCCTTACCAAATCCCAGATTCTCCTTTGAAATAATCAATTTTACCCAGGGATATTCTAATTTTATAAAACCAACTGATCCATCAGAAGAAGCATTGTCCAAAACCATCACTTCAACTTTATTACCCAGCCTTTTTTCACAATAACTTTTAGAAATTTTAAGCTTATCCAAACACCGGCCCGTAATATCTTTGGTATTGTAACTTAAAATAATTACTGATAAATTTAAATTAGACATTTCTTTTCTTTCCTGTCATTGCGAGGATCCGGCGAAGCCGGAGACGAAGCAATCCGCCACGGTCCGCCAAGGCGGACCTCGCGATGACAGTCATTCATATCTCATTCCTGTAATTATCCTAAATTTTCTGTAATGTTCCAGAAGTTTAATTCCCCAAAGCACAAAGTCACGGAGCAAGGGGGGGTATTTTTTGTAGTAGTGTTTTTTATAAAAAATCCTCATGGCAGAAACACCATGAGTGGCAGTTTTTAACCTTTCTTCTTTACTCACCTTTAACGCCGATGTTTTCCAAAGGCCGGAAGATGAACCCTTATAATGAATAATTTTTACCTCAGGATAAAAATAAATCTTCCAGCCTTTCATCTTTAAGGAATAACAAAACTCGATATCCTCTCCATTCCAGAAATAATCCTTATCCCACCAGTTAATTTGATCCCCGGCAATTTTTCTGACCATCAAAAAGGCTCCTGTTGCACAGTCAATCTCGTGGGCTTTTCTGGCGTCAAGATAAGAAGCGGTGTAACCGGAAAAAATAGGGGAGCGGGGAAACAATTTAGCAAGACCACTAAAATAACAAAATGAATTCCATGGGTTAGGGAAACCCCGATGGCACGAATAATCTAACCTTTCATCAGGCAGCTCCACTTTACAAGTTAAAGCCCCAAAGTCCGGATTGGACAGTAAAGTCTCCAGAGACTTTTGAATTGCATGGTTGACTATCAGCGTGTCAGGGTTTAAGAAAAGAATCACCGGCGCTTTAGCTCTTTTTACCCCCACATTATTACCTGCGGCAAAACCTAGATTTGTTTTATTCTCAATCAGTTCAATCGTATTCCCACTTGACGAGTGGGGAGCTGTTTTATATTTGACCTTGAGTGCTCCCACAGATCCATCGTCTGAAGCGTTATCAACTACTATAACTTGCCACCAATCCAACTTGCCCTTGCTTTGGAAAATAGATTCTAGACAATTTAGAAGTAACTCCTTGACATTAAAATTTAAGATTATGATGGATAACTCGGGATTTTCACTATTTGCCATGTGATGATAATTGTATAACAATCAGAATGTAACCTCAAAGCAAACTCACAAGTAAGATGCTGGCGAAGTCGAGTGCAACCAAAGCAATCTGAAAATTTTGTGTGCAGATGCCAACCGCAAAATCTTCACATAGCGAGGCTAGAGAGAAACTTTAATGCTACAGTAACTACTAGCCGAGCGGTGCTTTGTGCACCGACGAGCCAGCAAGCTAAGGATATTGTTATCTTACTTTATGTCGTCTTTTAACCCTAAGTTGAGCCAGGGATTTCTGCAAATTTGCAAAAGTCTCTGCATATTCCTCACCAGACAAGGTTTGGGTTAATACCACCTCTGCCCGTTTTTTGGCTTCTTCAACAGCCCTTTCGTCTATATCTGTGGCATAAGTTGCCAGATCCGTCATCACAATCAAAGTATTATCCGCCACCTGTAAAAACCCGTCTCCGATTGCCATAGAATCTACTTTGCCGTTTTTTTTAATCACCAGTTCCCCGGGTGAAAGCCTGGCCATTAAATTGGCATGATGGGGAAGTATGCCGATTTGACCCTGCTGAGTTGAAACATTAACTTGTGAGACTTCCTCATCAAAAATAAGGCTTTCAGGAGTAACAATTTTCAACTGTAGCGAAGCCATATATGATATTATACATTATTGTCTAAGGCGAAATATGAACATTCATACTTGCGAAACAATCATCGTCACCTGCATTGATTTCAGATTCCAGGAATATATAAACAATTGGATTGCGGAAAATTTTGCCCCAAAAACATATGATAGGGTAGCAATAGCAGGAGGGGTATTTGATTTGGATTATATGTTAAAACAAGTGGATATCTCACGCACGCTGCACCATATTAAAAAAGTTATTTTAATAAACCATGAGGATTGCGGGGCATACGGAGAAGAAGGAACCCATGAACAACATATCCAGGACTTGGAAGAAGCAAAAAATCAAATAGAAGCTTTTGATAAAAATTTAAAAGTAGAAACAATTTATCTTCACCTTGACGGGACATTTGAAACAGTCTCCAGCTAATCATCTAAAAGTACAAACTCCATGTATTGACAAAGGGGTATACTGAGGGTATACTGGGTATACCATGAATTACGCGATAGTTAATCTTAAAATTGATCCTAAAATGAAAAGGGAAGCCCAACTTATAGCAAGCGAATTTGGTGTGCCTCTAAGTACCCTTTTGAAGTCCTACATTAAACAACTTATTAGAACCAAAAGAGTAATTCTTGATGTTTCCGAGGAACCTTCCGAATATCTGATAAAATCCCTTGAAGAAGCAAAAAAAGATAGAAGAAAAGGTTATATTTCTCCTACCTTTGACAATACGAAAGATGCGTTTGCCTGGTTAGATAATCCTAGAAGAAAATATGAAAATCAGCTACGCAAGAGAGTTCGTTAAGGAATACGAACGGGCAGACGGAAAAATAAAACGGGCATTTAAAAAACGCGTAGAATTATTTAACAAAAATCCTTTTTATCCACAACTTCACAATCATCCGCTTTCCGGGAAATACTCCGGATATAGAAGCATTAATATTACCGGCGACTGGAGAGCGGTATTTTTAGTGATAAAGGAAAATAATTCTTATATTGTTGTTTCTTTTGAAATGCTGGGCACCCACAGCCAACTATACAAATAATTTCAGTTTGACGCCTTCAAGGTATAAAGCTAAACACACATTTTTCTCACGATCGCAACAAGTTTGCTGTATA
The DNA here is from genome assembly GCA_028712705.1 of Candidatus Daviesbacteria bacterium. GTDB lineage: Bacteria > Patescibacteriota > Microgenomatia > Daviesbacterales > UBA10151 > UBA10151. The sequence continues at coordinate 62,172 of JAQTPP010000003.1, read as the reverse complement.
ATACCTATCCGTTATGAATAAAGAATTTAGAGAAGATCTTATTAGGTATCGGGGGGGGTACAGTGACGAAATTCCTGAGGAAATTTTGCATAGTACTTCTCCAAACAACAATTTTAAAGTTCGAAAAAGTTGGTTTCAAGGATTAGTTGCTCATCTTGAAAACGGAATCGTATTTGGAGAAATAACAGAACCAGATACCATCAGAAAGGTTGAAAGAGGGCTGAGAAGATTTACTTCAGAGCGTTTCCGGCAGAAAGTTCGCACTACCAGAAGAGATATCCAATATGCCAATCTGCTTATAGAATTAGTGACTGGGGGAAACTAATTTTTAACTCTTTACTTCCTCTATTGTCCCCACCATATAGAAGGCTTGTTCGAGTTTACTGTCATATTTACCTTCCAAAATTTCTTTAAACCCTTTAACCGTATCTTTTATGGGAACATATTTGCCAGATCTTCCGGTAAATGTTTCTGCTACAAAAAACGGCTGGGTTAAAAATCTTTGGATCTTTCTGGCCCTGGCCACTGTTAATTTATCTTCATCTGATAACTCCTCAATTCCCAAAATGGCAATAATGTCTTGCAAATCTTTATAACGCTGCAGCACTTTTTGCACTCCTACTGCCACATCATAATGCTCCTGGCCTACTACTTCAGCGGTAAGCACCCGGGAGTTTGAAGCAAGCGGGTCTACGGCAGGGTAAAGACCCTGTTCTGTTAAACCGCGGTCCAGGGAAATAGTTGAATCAAGATGGGCAAAAGTAGCTGCCGGAGCAGGATCAGTATAATCATCAGCCGGCACATAAATTGCCTGGACAGAGGTAATTGAACCTTTTTTGGTAGAAGTAATCCGCTCCTGCAAGGCTCCCATTTCCGTAGCCAGAGTGGGCTGGTAACCTACTGCAGAAGGAATCCGGCCCAAAAGCGCTGAGACCTCAGACCCTGCTTGAGAAAACCTGAAAATATTATCTATAAAAAGCAAAACATCTTTTCCTTCCGAGTCGCGGAAATACTCAGCCATGGTCAATCCTGTTAAACCCACTCTAAGCCTTACCCCGGGCGGCTCATTCATCTGTCCAAAAACCATGGCGGTTTTATCAATAACCCCGGATTGCTTCATTTCGTTGTATAAATCATTTCCTTCCCTGGTTCTTTCACCAACTCCGGCAAAAACCGAATAACCTCCATGCTCCCTGGCAATATTTCTAATCAACTCCTGCACTATCACTGTTTTTCCAACTCCTGCTCCTCCAAAAAGTCCTACTTTACCACCTTTTACAAATGGGGCAATCAGGTCAATAACTTTAATGCCTGTTTCAAAAACCTCGGATGCGGTGGATTGTTCTTCAAAAGTAGGAGCAGGACGGTGAATCGGCAAAGTTTTCTTGGCCGCAACTTTACCTTTATTATCAATCGGTTCGCCCAAAACATTAAACAGCCTGCCCAAAACTTCTTTTCCAACCGGCACGGAAATAGGATGGCCTGTATCTTCCACCAGCATTCCGCGCTTTAACCCGTCAGCCGGACCCATGGCAACGGAGCGTACCACCCCTTCTCCAAGATGCTGTTGAACTTCCAGTACCAGTTTGTCATTGCGAGGTCCGCCCTGGCGGACCGTGGTAATCTTTTGATTAGATCCTTCACTTCGCTCAGGATGACGGGAAGGAATGGCAATTTCCAGAGCATTATAAATAGTAGGGATTTTACTCTCGTCAAATTCAACATCTATCACTGCACCAATGATTTGAACAACTTTTCCTTTATTCATAGTTTTGTGGTAATTTCTCACTCCGTTCGAAAAATATTGTTCGAACGACGAGCGAGAACATACCTTATTCCATCGCCACCTGGGCCGTTGTTATTTCCAACAGCTCTTTGGTAATTGAATCTTGCCGGATTTGATTATATGTAAGATTTAGGTCATCCACAAGCTCTAAGGCGCTGTCTGTAGCATTTTGCATAGCAATCATCCTGGCGGAATGTTCCGAAGCTTTTGTCTCAAGCAAAGATTGGTAAATCTTCATCTGGAGATGATGAACCAAAATGTAATCCAATAATTTATCCGGATCCGGCTCAAAAAGAAATTCCCCCACATTGTCATTGCGAGGTCCGCCTTGGCGGACCGTGGCAATCTCTCTTTCCGAACCAGATTGCTTCGCGGAGTTTACACTGAGCGAAGTCGAAGTGCTCGCAATGACAGATTCTAAATCTATTGGCAGCAATTTTACTTTGGCAGGTTCTTGCCTTAAGGTTGAGCCGAAGTGGGGATAGAGAATAAAAGCCTGTCCAATTTCCCCAGCCAAAAATGAATCCACAATAAGCTTAGAAAGCTGGACTGCCTGACGGAAAGTTACAGTATCTAAATTTTCAAAATCAGCCAGTAAATTACCACCTGTACGGGCTATAAAATTCCTGCCTTTCTTACCGACTGTATAAAAATTAGTGCTTGAAGACAATAAATCCGAAGATGTAATTAACCTGAATAAATTGGTATTCAGCGCCCCGCACAAACTTTTATCAGTGGTCAGAAGCAACACGCCTAAGTTTTTTGATTCATTGCCACGGAGCAAAGGATGGGAGACAGTTGCAACTAAAGGCAGCAATCTCTCTAAAGCATAGCCTAAATTAAAGCTATACGGCCTGCCGTTTAAGGCTTGGGATTGAGCCCGTTTCATTTTGGTTGCCGCCACCATCTGCATGGCTTTGGTGATCTGGGCTGTATTTTTAACAGACTTTATTCTTCTTCTTAGCTCTCTGGTGTTAGCCATTTTTCTTCATCCCTTTCGCAAATACTCCAACGAACTCTTTAGTTATTTTCTCAAGTTCTAAAACCATTTTTTCATCCAATTCTTTCTTAGACGCTATCTCAACAAGTAGTTTTTTCTGTCGAAGTTTAATATGAGCGATATACTTTTGTTCAAATTCCCGCACCTTATCAACTTCTATCTCATCCAAAAACCCGTTTGTGACTGCCCAAAGAGAAACCACTTGTTCTTCAACCGGAACAGGATTAAAGGGAACCTGCTTTAAGATTTCCGTAATCCTTTTTCCCCGTTCTATCTGGGATTTTGTGGCGGCATCCAAATCTGAGGAAAATTGGGCAAAAGCTTGCAAAGCCCTGAATTGGGCCAGATCTAACCGGAGTTTCCCTGCCACTGCCTTCATAGCTTTTATTTGAGCATCACCGCCAACCCTGGAAACAGATAAACCCACGTTAACAGCCGGCCTGATTCCGGCAAAAAAGAGATCCGATTCTAAATAGATCTGTCCATCGGTTATCGATATAACATTGGTCGGAATATACGCTGAAACATCGCCTGCTTGTGTCTCAATAATCGGCAGGGCAGTCAGCGATCCTCCGCCGAAGTCTTTATTTAGTTTTGCAGCCCGCTCGAGTAATCTGGAGTGAAGATAAAATACGTCTCCGGGATAAGCTTCACGGCCTGACGGGCGCCGAAGAAGCAGAGACATTTGCCTATATGCCCAAGCGTGTTTAGACAAATCATCATAGACAATCAAGACGTCCTTACCTTGATCCATGAAATACTCACCCATGGCACAACCTGCATACGGGGCCAGATATTGCATGGTGACAGAATCAGAGGCAGAGGCGGAAACTATAATGGTGTGTTCCATGGCTCCGGATTCTTCCAGTTTAGCTACCAGTTGGACCACTTTGGAAGTTTTCTGACCGATTGCGACATAAATGCAGACCACGTCTTTTTGATTTATAATCGTATCTACGGCAATGGTAGTTTTTCCGGTATTTCTATCACCTATAATCAACTCCCGCTGCCCCCGGCCAATCGGGATCATAGCATCAATTGCTTTAATGCCTGTTTGCAGCGGAGTATTGACTGATTGTCTGGTAATAACACCCGGGGCAATTTTTTCCACCGGGTAGTGATCTTTAACCTTAATCACCCCTTTACCGTCAATTGGATTGCCTAAACCATCAACCACCCGGCCAATTAATCCTTCACCAACCGGAACCTGTAAAACTGCGCCTGTAGTTTTGACTTTGTCTCCCTCTTTTACTTTTGTAAAATCTCCAAAAATAACTGTTCCGACATTGTATTGTTCCAAATTCAAAGCCAAACCATAAACTCGTCCTGAGTCTGCCGAAGGACCAAAATCCACAAGCTCGGAGTATTGAACATCTGATAAACCTTCTACTCTAGCTACTCCGTCACCAATTTCAGTAACTACTCCCACATTTTGCTTTTGAGCAGCCAGTTTCAAACCTTTAATTTGTGATTCTATTTGATCAACCAGATCACTCATAGTTGCCTTGTATAACCTCCTTTACTTGACTGATTTTCCCTAAGACAGATTCATCCCAAATTTCATCACCGATCTTTAATTTAAACCCGCCTAAGATTTCCGGGTTAATATTCACCAAAACTTTAGTGATCTGAGTCTTTTTCTCTGCCAACTTTTTTGCCTTTTTAACCTGAGCGGGGGAAAGCGGCACTAGCGTTTCAATATACAAGGTATGCTCTCTTTCAATTCTTCGTATTCCTTTCAAATATTCTGATAAAGCAAAAATCGCTTCATATCTTGGTAGAGACTTAAGAGCTTTAATTGACTTGACTGCGCAGGACTCAACCATTCTGCCGTCTTTAAAGCTGATATTCACTAATTTAGCGACTTTTTTTTGTAACTCTTTTTTTGTCATGACAAGTTTTTAACACTCCTTTCAATTATCTCTCTTTGGTCTTTTTTGTTTAAAATCTTACCTGTTACTTTCTGTAGCCCCATAGCTACAATCTCTGCTACTTTGTTCATTACTTCCTGCTGCATTTTTGCAGTTTCAGCGCGGGCAGCTTCTTCGCTCTTTTTAATTAACTCTTGCGCCATCTCGCCGGCCTTTTGCTTGGTCTCCTCAAGATACAGGACGCCTTCTTTTTTTGATTCATCAATTATTTTCTGCGCCTCGTTTGCAGCTTTAGCGATCATAACATCTATTTTCTCATTGGTTTCCTGCAATCTTTTCTCTATCTCTTCTGCGTTTTTTAAACTTTCTGCAATTCTTTTTTTACGCTCTTCTAAAACTTTTAAGATTGGCTTATACATAAACTTCTTTAAAATAAAAAGAAGTATCGCAAAATTAACTGCTTGCGCGGCTAAAAGTATTGGATTTATCCCAAATTCGTTTAATATTTCCATAATTATCAAACAGCGAAATCAGAAGCAGTCAAAAAATGTGGTGCAGCTTTGTGCACTACTTTACCCATGACTGTATCTATACTCGGCACAAAGCAAACCTCAAGCGAGCGATCTGGTCGCGCGAGCGGTTTTTTGCGCTCTGATGAGCTGCTTATTTAATAAAAGCTATCACCAAAGCGTAGATAGCAATAGCTTCTGCAAAAGCCATACTTAAAAGCATGGCCGGCAAAATTTTAGTTTGGGCATCCGGATTACGACCGATTGCTTCCATAGCTTTGTAACCGATCAAACCGATGGCAAAAGCCGGAAACATCGCTCCTAATGCAATAGTGAAACCCGATGCAAAATTCTCTGGCATTTTATCTCCTTTCTTTGTTTTGTTTAACCAGCTTCATGTTTCTCTGATAAAAGAACCATAAAAACTAAAGTCAACATCATAAAAACAGCTGCCTGTACAAATCCTACAATAATTTCCAGAAAATAAAAAGGGAGCGGCGCTAAAAAAGCAAAAATCGATGAAACCGTTGACAGCACCACCTCACCTGCAAATATATTACCAAAAAGCCTGAAAGATAACGATACTATTTTAGTCAACTCGGAAACGATCTCCAAAATTCCCACGAATAAAAATATCGGGTTTAAACTAAACCATTTACTTAAATAACCTAAAAAACCCAGGTATCTTATTGCAAAAGCATGGGTTAAAAAAGCAGAAGTCAAGGCCAGGGCCAAAGTCATATTTAGATCGGAATTCATGGAACGAAGCAGTGGCTCTTTATCAAAAGTAATAGTTGCAAACCCGGGCAAAAGTCCGATCCAGTTTGCGACCAAGATAAACAAAAAAAATGTCATGACCACCGGAAAAAACACTGCTGTCTTTTTTTCTCCTGCCAAATCCGAAACTGTGGTATAGCCAAAATCTAAAACTATTTCAAATAAACTTTGTAAACCGGAGGGAATCAGTTGCACTTTCCGGGTAGCAAGGATTGACACTACAATAAGAACAAGCATTGTGATCCAGCTTACTAAAAGAGTATTGGTGATCGGTAAAAATTTAAAATAACCCAAGATCTCAGGCTTTAGTACTATTGCATGTTCCATAACTCTCCTCTGTCATCCTGAGGCGATTAGCCGAAGGATCTATTTATTATTGTGCTTGAATTCCAAACATTTTACAAGAAGCTTTATTTTTAGCTTCCCACATGGAATGTGGGAATGTGTTTTAATCATCGGCATCAATTAATAAATCAAATAAAGCAGGGTCTCCAATTCCTGTTTCTTCTACAAAAGACTGATAGCTTAAATTAGGATTAGTTTTAGAAAAATAGGAAGAAATGAAGCTTGTCTCACAAAAAGGATGGGGTTCCCCTGATAAGTAGTAAGGATATGAAGAATATGGATAAACTTTACCTTCCCACTCGTCAAGTGGGAAGCTGTTTCGATGAATATATTTTGACAATTGCAATAAATACTCGTCGGTCTCCACCAACTTCATCTTGAAAACTCCCTGGAATAAAGAACCAACTCGCTCGTATTTTGTATTAAAATATCTTGTATAACTATCTGCTATCTTTCTCATAAACCCTGATATACCACCATCTATTAATTGCTGAATTAAGAGATGAAAATGATTTGGCATCAGAATATAGCAAAATATTTGAATTAATTCTGCTTGATTTTCTATCTTTTTAAGTTTTATTATACCTCTTCTGTAATCAGAAAGCTTCATCGGTACAGGTGATTTACGATAAAAATCCAGCGTTTCCAAAAATCGTAAATAATCCCATTTATCCATAAAGATTTTTCTTTTTTCAACACCCCGATTATAAATATGATAAAAGCTACCGCTAGTAAATGAAGGATTAACCACACATTTATTATCTATATCTGTATTCCCACTCGTCAAGTGGGAGAGTGTTTTAAACCATTTCAATTTACAGATATTTAAAAATTATTTTGTGACGAGGTTAATTCATTAGCGACGAAACTTTACATGCTAGGGTATTTTTGATTCTGGTGGTTTAGATTTAATGTAGGCAGCCCTTACCTGGCTAAAGGGCAATTCCCTCCCATCATCATCGAAGGCTGGTTTACTAGCTCGCCAGTCTTTAATTTTTCCATCCCTCCTGTCTGATTCTAATTTAGACAGGAAGCTTACGCTTTCTCCTGGTTCTTTTAACCCCACCATATAATTTCGACAGAATTGCCATCCACTACCAAACGATTCACCAAGCGATACTGCGATTTCTTCTCTTTTTAAATCCCCAGGAGTTTTTTCGGATCTAATTTCGATTTGTTGTTCCACAATGATCCCATTTTATCTCTCTCTGCTTTGTCAACTTTTCTCAATCCAGTTTTTCTCTTTGGGTCCTAAGGAAGAGAAACCATTGTTCAAAAAAGGCAAAAATGCCTTTAAATGGAGTTTCAATTATAAAATCAAATATAAAAAGAATTATATTTATTTGGCTGATTGCCATAGTTAATCTTCTCCCAACCTGGATAACCGGCAGGAAGAAAAAGTTAAAAAATAAAGAGCCAAAATTATCCTTCCTGTCTTTCATGGTATACATATTGGCTGTCCGATTTATCCGATATGTCACAAACGATACAATTGCCAGGAAAAAGATAAAGACGGCCTGAGAAAGTGGATTAACGTGCAGCTTGGTCAAAATAAACACCATCACCCCAAAGCTTACAACAAAAGTGGTCAGCCAAAGTAGGATAAACAGTGTCCAAAACACCGGCCCTGTTTTGCCAGGTTTTTTCTTAACCGCTAAAGGCGGGTCTAACTCCGGAGGATCATCATATAAAATAGTATCTATTTTTCGGAGGATTCTCATTGAATTATCTCTACCTGGACTTTTAATGAAAAGCCCAACTATGATCATCAGAAGCGGCGGCGTGAGAGTATTTAATGCCATGGATGACCATATTACATAACCGTAAATGAATCTTTCAAAAGTTCCTTCCACAAGCAAAGCAAAAATTGCTTTTGTAAAAAATATAAAAATGACGCTTCTGATAATTCCTCTTTTGACTTTTGCGGAAATTGTCTTGTATCTCCTGTTACAGGCAGACAGCACTTCGAAGTGCAAGAGGTCTTTGTCCAAAGTTATGGAAAAACCACTTTCCCGATGTTTTCTTAAAACATCATCCAAAATCAAAAACGGAATAACCTGATTTTTAATATATGAATAGATTTTATCTTTTGCCGGGTAGCGAAATTGATATTCAATTTGAGTGAGCGCCTCCGGGAAGCGTTCGGCAACCCGATCAATATTTCCTTTTGTCAACCCTCCGAAATACTGCTTAAATAAATGGTAACGTAAGAAGGCCAGGTCGTCATTGGCATACGACCTTCTTACCGCAATAAAAGTTTGTAAGTCTCTTGTTTCTTCGGTATCGTCAGGAATAGTAATTCTGTCTTTGAAAATCCCGAATATAAAATTACTCATGACGTCTTTTGAATCATTGGGTTTGAGAATATGTTCGATCTCGGCGGATAAAAGATTTAAAATCCATTCATTGACCAAACCACTGTTAAAGCGGTGCTTTTTATTTATCAGCTCCTCCAGGCTCAAATACAAATCTATTGCTTCAGCCACTTTGCTAACCAATGCTTCGGGCACAGATGAATCAGGAAAGTAGCGGGCCCAAACCAGTTCTCTAATCAAAGGGGCAGCAACTGTCTGCCCGTTTCCTCCTAAAATTAGTCTCCTTTTCAAAATCCGCTCAATGGTGGAACGCAGTATCACTTCGTCCTCCCGGTAATCAATCGCCGTGCGGAATTTTTCATACCAGGTGGCAATTTCGGCCACCAGCGGATTAACTGAAATAGTTTTATCCTGGCTTGGGGTAGAAATCCTGTCGTATGCCGCAACTAAGCTGGCTGATAATTTATTTAATGTTTTTGACATTTTGTGTGCTATAGTAATATTATCACAATTTATGACCAGCGAGGAAAAATTTGATTTAATTACCAGAAACCTGGAAGAAGTTTTAACTGAAGAGGAGTTAAAAGTCTTAATTGAATCCGGAAAACCCCTTAAACACTATATTGGCTTTGAGATTTCCGGGAAAGTACACTTGGGAACCGGCTTTGCCACGATGCAAAAGATTAAAGATCTGCAACAAGCCGGAGTTTCGACTACTATTTTTTTGGCTGATTGGCATACCTGGTTAAACAAGAAATTGGATGGAACGTTGGAAACGGCAAGGCGGATGGCCGGGGATTATTTTGAAGAGGGACTTAAAGCTTCGGCGCTTTGTGTGGGAGCAGATCCGAATAAAATCGAATTTGTTTTGGGAAGCGAATTGTATGAAAAAATAGGACAAAGTTACTGGGCTGATGTCATAAGAGTATCCAAAGCCACCACCATAGCCCGAATGCTACGCTCCACCACCATCATGGGCAGGAAAGAAAATGAGATTTCAGACAGTGCCATGTTAATTTATCCTGCAATGCAATCAGCTGACATATTTGCATTAGGTGTAACCATTGCCCATGCAGGAACGGACCAAAGAAATGTCCATGTTGTAGCCAGAGAAGCAGCTGGGAAGATAGGTAAGCAAAAACCAATTGCCATTCATCACCACCTGTTACAAGGCCTTGCGCAACCGGTTTTTAAAACAGATGAAAATGGAAAAAAAGTCATGGATCTGGAGGCTGCAAAAATGAGTAAGTCCAAACCGGACAGCGCTATCTTTATTCATGATGAGCCGGATGAAATCAAGAAAAAGATCACAAATGCCTATTGCCCGGAAGGGGAAGTTGAATTTAATCCAATCCTGGACTGGACTAAACATTTAATTTTCTACCCGTCAGCTTCGCAAGGGGACGCCTTGCAAGTTCAACGCGATCAAAAATGGGGAGGGGATATAACTTACACTACTTATGAAGAATTAGAAAAAGATTATGCAGGGAAAAAACTTCACCCCATGGATCTAAAAAATGCTGTAGCAGAATGGCTGATTGCCAAACTTGAACCTGCCCGCAAATACTTTGAAGATCCGAAAAGAAAAGCTGCTTTAGCAGAAATTGAAAGGTTAACTAGCAAATGATGTACTCAAATAAATTTAAAATTTTCTGGATAATTTTATCTGTTGTGGCCGGAGTGGCAATTATCCTTTTCTCTCTATTGCCTCTTTTAACCTCGCTTTAGTGTTAAAATAGCCACATGAATTTTAATACGCCTTTATTGCAACTCTCGGGTATTGGTTATACGTATGCCAAAAGACTGGAGAGACTTAATCTTTTCACTCTTGAAGATTTAATTTATCATTTCCCCTTTAGGTATGATGATTTTTCCAATACTACCTCAGCTCTGCAAGCCAAAATAGGAGAGTCTGTAACTTTGCAGGGAGAAATCTGGACAATCCAAAATATTTATACCAGATCCAGAAAAATTATTACCAAAGCTGTCTTTAATGATGGCACCTCACCAATAGAGTTAACCTGGTTTAACTCTTCCTGGCTGACCAAACAGATTCAAACAGGCGACAGGTTACAGGTTTCAGGCAAAATCAGCAAGTATAAAAATAAGCTTTCTATAATTGCTCCAAGATGGGAAAAGATTTCCAATCTACCAACTACCAACTACCAACTACCAACTCTCCATACAGGCAGACTGGTCCCTGTTTATCCTGAAACCTATGGGGTAAGCTCTAAGTGGCTGCGCACCAAAATTGCCCAGCTGCTACCCCAAGTCTTAGATGAAATAAGGGACCCGTTACCAAACCCGATTCGAGGCGAAATGTTGCCACTCGCTTCCGCCTTGCAACAAATTCATTTCCCGGAAAATTGGGAGCAGGCGGAAAAAGCTAGAAACAGACTCGGTTTTGATGAACTTTTTTTTGTGTCTTTAGCAACTCAAAAAGCCCGTCTGGAATGGAGCAAAATTCCGCTTGTCAAACCATTTAAAATAAACTCTAACAAATTAAACCAATTTATAAAAAAACTCCCATTTAAACTGACCCGGGCCCAACAAAAAGTCCTGCAGGAAATTACTGTTGATTTTAAAAAGGATCAACCGATGAACAGATTAATACAAGGAGAGGTAGGCTCCGGAAAAACAGTAGTAGCTGCCGCTGCTGCATATCTTGTCCACTTAAATAATCTAAAAACATTATTCATGGCACCCACGGAAATTTTGGCATTCCAGCATTTTGAAACCTTAAAAAATCTTCTGGAACCATACGGAATCACAGTAGGAATTTATACAGGCAGCAAGAAGCAGCTATCAAGAAGCGCGGGTGACGGGCAGAAGCGAGCGTCCCCGACGCGTAGCCGCAGGAGCGAAGCGATCGAGGATGCACGGCGGTCCGCCAATGGCGGAGAGCCGGCAGGACCCGCGCAGGTGATTGTTGGAACTCATGCCCTTCTTTCCCGGAAACTACCCACTGACAATATCGGACTGGTTGTCATAGACGAACAACAGCGTTTTGGTGTACAGCAGCGAACTCTGCTTCGAAAAAGAGCCAAAATCCCGCATTTCCTTACCATGACAGCCACTCCGATACCCAGAACCGTGGCACTAACTTTATACGGGGATCTGGATATGTCAATTATTGATGAATTACCCGTCGGAAGGCAACAGGTTAAAACATATGTTGTACCTGAAAAGAAGAGACTGGACTCCTACAAATTCATTGCCAAAAAAGTTGCCGAAGGTGACCAGGTGTATATTATTACACCTTTAATTGAACCTTCGGAAACTCTAACAACCGTAAAGACCGCCAAGGTGGAGTTTGAAAAACTTCAAAAAGTTTTTCCCCATCTTAAATTAGACCTGCTTCACGGCAGGATGAAAGGAGCTGACAAGGACACTATCACCAAAGATTTCCGATCCTGCAAAACCGATATTCTGGTTTCCACCTCTGTAGTTGAAGTCGGCATGGATAATCCAAATGCCACCATCATCGTCATTGAAGGGGCAGAACGTTTTGGCCTGGCTCAGCTGCATCAACTCCGGGGCAGGGTAGGCAGAGGAACAAAAGAGTCTTACTGTCTACTTTACACATCGGATGTGTCAAGCAATGATGCAAGAAGACTTAAATATTTGGAAACTACTTTTGATGGGTTAAAACTGGCGAACTTGGATCTTAAAATCCGGGGAAGCGGGGAAATTTTCGGTACTGCGCAATCAGGCAGATTTGAGTTTAAAATAGCTACTTTTTCCAACATTACCTTGCTGGAAAAAACCAGACAGGAAACGCAAGATTTATTATCAAAAGACCCCACCCTTGACAAATACCCGCTCCTCAATGCAAAATTACAGGATATTGCATCAGAAGTGATGCCGGATTAACTGTCCACGAGGTGACCGAATGGACTCCTCGGAGGTGGTCCTATTATTATGGCATCAGAACCAAAACGAAGACATTCTAAAGCACGCAAACGTACAAGAAGAGCCGCAATAAAACTGGCGATTAATCTTGTAACTTGCAAAAACTGCAGTAAATTAACTTTACCTCATGTAGTCTGTAAAGAATGTGGATTTTATGGAGGAAAAGCTGTAACTGCAAAGCAAAAAGTCAAAGTAACGAAGGCATGAAGAAAAAGTCTGACCCAAGGCACCTGAAAAGAATGAAGCTCGTGCAAGAGTTATTCTCCTGGCAATTCAAGGATGATAAAAAACCGCCACTGCAAATTCGCGAAATAGTTTCTCATTTGTCTAAAATTGATAAATTAATTAGTGAATCTGCGCCGGACCGGCCTATTGTACAAATTAATAAAGTTGATTTAGCCATCTTGCGTCTTGCTGTTTTTGAGATGATAATAGATAAAGAGGCACCTCCGAAGGTGGTTATTGATGAGGCAGTTGAATTAGGCAAGGAATACGGCTCTGATTCTTCTGCGAGTTTTATTAACGGCGCCTTGGGAAAATTAGTTGAAATTAAAAAAATAAGGACTTAACCTTGCCTTTTTGACTAATCGTCAAAAACGTAAGGACCTGAAACATAAATGAATACCGAAGTAGAAATCATTAAAGCGATTGCGGAACATCTGGGCCTCACCTCGGAGGATCTGGATCGTCATGCGCTGCTGCAAGAGGAGTTAAATTTAGGCCCAATAGAGTTAAACGATCTTCTTTCAGATTTATCTCAAAAATTTGATGTAAGTTTTGATGCCGTGGAGATAGAAGATTTAAAAACCATAGATGATCTGATCGTTTTAATTGAGGATAATTTATTAGAATAATGTCGAATAATGATTTTACCGGTCTTCTTGAAACTCTTAACTTAAAATTCAAAAACCCAAAACTGCTGAAACAAGCCTTTCTACACCGGTCTTATTTAAACGAGGTCAAAGTTAGCCTTCAATCCAACGAGCGTCTGGAATTTTTGGGTGATTCTGTTTTATCCCTTGTAATTTCTTATTACCTATACAGCCTAAGAGCTACAGACACAGAGGGGGATTTAACAAATCTTAGGGCGCATATTGTCAAAACCAAATCATTGTATAAAGCCGCAAAAAACTTAAATTTAGGTAAATATTTAAGCCTTTCCAAAGGAGAAGAACTTTCAGGAGGCAGAAGTAATCCTCAACTTCTGGCAAACACATACGAAGCATTGATTGGAAGTTTGTTTTTAGACCAGGGTTTGGAAATTGCCAGGAAAGTTATAGACAAAACATTGCTTCCTTTTTTCGAAAAAGAGTTAAAGTCGGGTCCGCCAAAAGATGCAAAATCCTTATTGCAGGAAATAGTCCAGCAAAAATTCAAGGAATCCCCGCACTATAAAATTTTGCAAACCTATGGGCCGGACCATGCCAAGAAATTCACTGTAGCAGTATATATTTCCGGCAAGGAAACAGGACGAGGCTCTGGTAGCAGTAAACAGGTGGCCGAAGAACAAGCAGCAAAACAAGCTTTGCAAGGATTGACTTAAAGCTTCGTCATCTATATACTTAACCCCATGCTAAAAATTCGCTTAATGAGAATCGGTGCCAAGAAAAAGCCATTTTACCGGGTGGTAGTTGTTGATGAACGTGCCAAAAGGACAGGTGCCTGCATAGAATTGCTTGGAACATACAACCCTTTAACAGAACCTAAAGATATTAAGCTTAAGCAAGACAGGATTGATCACTGGGTTAAACAAGGGGCACAGATGTCCACCGGTTTCCTTAGAATCACCGGTAAAGCCCCTCAAAGGCCACCAAGAAAACCAAAAAAAGAAAGTAAACAGGCAACAGGTGACAGTGAACAGGTAAAAACAGAAAAACAAGTAGAAGAAACTCCTAAAGAAGAGGTAACCAAAGAGACAACAAAACCCGAGCCAGAGGTAGGCGAGAAGAGCGAAGATGTTAAAGCCAGCGCAGACCAGTCTTTGTCTGAGCCAGGTGAGGATGGCCAAAAGGCTCAAGCTATGACGAGCGTGACGCCATCCGAGCCGGTCACGAGCGGAGCGAGTGAGGCGAGTTTGACTGGCGAGCAGGCTAACATCGAGCCCACCCCAGAAAGCGAGAAAAATGAAAGACCTGCTTAATTTTATCGTAACCAATTTGGTTACCAAGCCGGAAGCTGTTTCGGTTGAGGAACAAAAAGACAACGAAAATATCAATCTAAACCTGACAGTTGACCCGACAGACATGGGTCTGATTATCGGAAAGAACGGCCAAACAATCAGAGCGATCCGCAAGCTTTTAACTGTTAGAGCCATCGCTGAGAATATCAGAGTAAATTTGCAATTAACCGAACCTGTATCCCCCCAAGAGATTGCCACGTCAGCCGATAAATCGGCTTCCTCGCAATGAAAATCTCCATTGTCACTTTATTTCCGGAAGTCTTTAATCCGATTTTAGATTCATCAATCCTTAAACGGGCACAAAAAAAAGGTTTGGTTGAATTTGAGCTGGTTAATCTTCGTGACTTTGGCGGGGGAAGACACAAAGTAGTTGACGACCGACCTTATAGCGGTGGGGCAGGCATGGTATTGAAACCTGACGTTTTAACTCGTGCATTAAAGTCTATTCTTTTAAGAATTAAAAATTTAAAACTTGTCCCGAGCGAAGTCGAGGGATTAAAAATTATTTTAATGTCGGCATCAGGATACCCTTATAAACAGAAAAAAGCTCTGGAATTTTCCAAAATAAATCATCTGATCGTCATATGCGGACATTACGAAGGAGTGGATCAGCGGTTTATTGACAAATATGTGGATGAAGAAATTTCCATAGGGGATTATGTTTTGACAGGAGGAGAAATCCCGGCCATGGTCATTGTAGATTCCATCACCAGACTGATTCCCGGCGTCCTAGAAAAACCCGAAGCTACTGTAAATGAGTCTTTTTCAGAAGGATTACTTGAACACCCCCAATATACCAGACCGGAAGAATTTGAAGAATCAAAAGTACCAAAAGTATTATTATCCGGAAACCATGCCGAGATAGCCAAATGGAGAGAACAAAAATCTTTGGAAAAAACCAAAAAAATCCGCCCGGACCTGCTCACTCAAACGGATTAGTTTTTCCTCTTTGAGAAGTCGAAACAGCAGAAGAACTTGCAGTAAAACTAATCTTTGATAGAGCAATCAGTAATTCTTCCTCTGTTTGGCTAAACGAAGGCAGAGGGGAATCTACTGCACCAAAAGTTTGGGGCATAGAAGAATACAAAGCTTCTATGACAACGTTTGTACTAATAGTTTCCGAGGCTTGATTGGATGAAATATCAATACTGCTTACTCTTATTATCCGGGGTAAGTTTTCCAAATTAGTTATGAAATTTTGAAATAGAGTCTTGGGCCCTTTAATCTCCAGTTTTATTTCGTAACTGCTCGCATTTCCGACTTTACCAGAGGTATTACTTAATGTAATGGAAGAAATTATGAATCCCGACTGCGCAGCCAATCCTTGCAGCAAACCTAAAACCTTACCATAATCTTTTTCCGTAGGAAAAACATTGAGGGCAATTCCTATTTTTTGAGCTAAATCTTCACCGTTTACGCTTTCCAGAGCAGCAACGTTTGTTGCTAAAAATTTAGATTTATTCATCAGATCTCCCGCAACTTTCTGATTTTCGATTAATTTAGCTGTTTGAGGATAAATTGCAAATATGATCAAAAAAAGGCTTGATAGCGCGACTACCGCAGGAAAAATATACAATTTGTAATGGGAATAAAACTGTAAAACTATCTCTTTTTTTATCATGTTATTATGGCTTACTTAATTTTAAAACCAATTCTGTAAAAACCATCCCGACCCCGATTCAAGGTTTCAACAGAAACTTGGCTAATTTTACTTTCATTTACTTCTTTGTTCGTCAAATTATTAACTAAGTTATCTAAACTTGCAGAATCGGGTACTGTTGCCAGAACTACCGCCCCGCCAGTCTTATCAATAGTAATTGCGTTGACTAAGACGGAAACTGGAATTAATTTATCGATTAATTTATACATCGATGATTGCTGCGAAGATTTTCCAAAATATTGATCAATTCCGTTAAGCCGGTTTTTCAAAAGGAATAACGATGCCTGGGTACCTTTCAGATCAGAAACTTTTTGTTCCTCCTGTGCCAACGTTGCTTGAATAACCGCAATGCTTTGATTCTGCAAAATCCGCAGAGCCAGCGTCAAAGAAGCTAGAAAAACCATTATCAGTACAATAATAATTCCGGCAAATTGAATCTTGTAAAATTTCGCTTTTTTTAGCTCCTGCGCCATAACTTCGGGCGGGAGTAAATTGATTAAAATTCTAGCCATATTTTTAACTAGCCGTCAGCCATCAGTCTTCAGTTCTTAATGCCAACCCGACTGCAGCCGAGTACGAAGAGCTGTCTTGTGACAGTTTCAAAACCACATCTTTTTCCTTCACAATTGAATACCATGGATCGGCTTCCTGTACTTCCAACCCAAAAACGTTCGCAAGGTAAATAACAAGCCCGGGCATTTTAGCGCCGCCTCCTGAAACAATTACTCTTTTTATCGGGTTTGAGGGATATTTTGTTTCAAAAGCTTGAATGACACGCCGTCCTTCTCCGGCTATAATATCTATTACCGGTTTCAGCGCTTCGAAGACTTTACCCTCCAGCTGATCCTCCATTATTCCATAGATTTTCTTATATTGCTCCGCTTGATTCATTTCAAAATTGAAATGCTGAACCAGTGATCTGGTCAATGCAATGCCTCCGGTTGAAATTGAACGGGTAAGCCATATTAAACCCTTAGAAACAGCAGCAAAATCAGTAGTTGTTGCACCAAGCTGCATAATCAAAGTACTGGGTGAAAAAGGATCATTCCCGACCAGTGACCTGGTAACTGCTATTATTTCTGTCTCCAAAACTTTGGCGCGAAGCCCTGCTTTATCCAAAACTTTGATATATTTTAGTACTGCATTTTTAGGAGAGGCTATTACCAGCACTACCGTCTTAGCATTTTTCCCCTTTGCTTCGGAACGAACCAAAACCTGCCAATTTAAATTGACATCGGATAGAGGCATCGGGATAAATTCTTCGGCAGCATAATGTATAGCGCTGTTAAGCTCTGCATCTGTGAGGTAAGGCAAATCATCGATAACTCTTGTAAAAACTTTTGATTCGGGTAGCGCCGCAATGACTTCTCTTTGATCAATATTTGCAGCTGTAAGAAGTTTTTTAATAGAGCCTGCAAGAACCTCCAGGTCTTCATCGACATCAGAAATAATGCCGGGTTGGGGAGATGGGGTAGAACCCAAAGAAACAAGTTTGTACCGATCTTGATCTTTTGCCAGCGAAACTACTTTAATAGAAGAAAAGCCTATATCTAAACCAACATTAATTTTGGACATTATATCTAGATTAACATATTTGACGCAAAGCGTCACCTTACCTGATATGTTCCTTTAACCAGGGAATAGGTGCCGGAGGGTCCTGACTGGAAAAGAGTACTAGATAAACCTGTCTCATAATTAAGGATACCATTATTTATAAGTTTTATTCCCCAGGCAGTTAACTCTTTAAAAGTATTTCTATTCCCCGGTTCAATGATACCTTTTGAAGCGTAGAAAACTCCTGAGTTGCCGGTATTGTTAATAACAATGGCAGACACCCCGTTCGATCTGGAATCATAGTTAGATAAAATCATTAGTAAGCTACTACCGATCCCTGTTCCTCGTAACTGGTTATTACTACCCAAATTGACAATACCGCCACTAACCCCGTCTCCCACTACTATTATTCCAGATGTCAAACCATATTCCGAAGATAAGGTAAGAGTATTGTTGGTATTGAAAGTTAAGTTTCCGGTAATCCAGATGGGTGATTTTATGGTTATGGCGCAGTGGCTGTCGAAAGTAACATTACCAACAATTTTCCCGGGCCCTAAGACATTGACACAAGTTGTGATATCGCCTGTAGTTACACCGGCATCACGTGCCTGATTTTCCCAATCTAAAACATTGGCATCAGAAATGGGAAAAACTTTAGGCGGGGAATCAGGAGAATTGGGGTGTAAGCTTGCAGCTGTAGAATTTTCAATGGTCTGATAATAAGCATCCCCTTGCATATCAACATTTTTAATAGTATTGGCATGGACATTTCCTCCATTGCCTTGAGCGTCTTTTTTAACTAAAATACCTTTACCTGCTCCGCCATCTACAATAGTTGGAGCACCTCCCATAAAGGTTTTAAAAGAAAGATCATCGCCAGGACTAACGGCTGCCCAGCTGGGGTTGCCTGAAGACCAGTCAGACGACCACATTCCTAAACAAACATCCGGATTACCGCAGGTGTAGCTTTTGGCAAGATCACTTTGCCAAGCCCAATAATTTGAAGGATTTGATGACGTATCAATCATGATCCAATAGGTAACACCGGTTGTTAAATTAGACAAAGTGTCGAAGGTAACATCTATCCAGTTATCAATTGGATAATTGGTACTGACCAGATTGCTATATAATGTGCCGGTTGCTAAAATATGATTCTTATCAGGCTGGCCAGATTTGTCTGCCATGATACGTACAGTTACATCCGAAGGATTACCGATTTTTTTCACTTTTAAAGACACTTTATTCAAAATATTTGATACTGACGGCTGAAAGCTTTGAGCCACATCCAGACGGCTTGAACCAGAAACAGAAGTACCAAATGTAAAATCTGTACAATTGCTGCCGGTACAATCAGTCTGCCGGTCAGCTATTGCCTGTGGTCCTCCCGCCACCCAAACATCTCCTGTAATTTCATTTCCGTTTCCACCTCCAACCGTACTTACCGAACCATTTGAATAAATTGTCCCGGTAATAATATTGCTATTACCTAACGTCAACCCCCCTTCTCCCACTTGTACCCCATAAACAAAAGCTGTACCCACACCTCTTGATGCAGTTATTTTAACACTTCTTTTCACTTTTGCCTTGGATTTATCCGGTATATAACCTATTGACTCAATAATTTTGGTGGCAGCGTCTTTGGAAGTTATTGTAACGGAATAGGATCCGTCACCTAGAGTAGTTTCCGCTTCTCCCAAATAACTACCTCCTGTTTTATTTAAAGAAGTAATAGCTTTATCAACTCCTGCTTCAGCTATTACTGTTGCTTTCTCGACATCCAAAGAATAAGATGAATTCTGATAATAAAGTTGAGCTCCCGCAACAATAGACAAAACCGTAAAAAGAACCACACCTAAAGCCACAAGGACTAAAAGGAAAATTTGCCCCGCCTCGCCCCCATTGTCGCTTTGAGTTCTGAAAAAGTTTTTAATCATTTCTCAAATTTGCTTCCGTTGTAGCCGTACTTGTTGTAAAGCTGGTGCCAATTTTTGTGTTTAAGGTCAAAGTGACGCGAACCTTGGCAGCGCTTGCAGGAATTACTTCAACCGGAGGATTTGCAGAATCCAAATATTGAAATTTTAAGTTATCAACATTTGTCGCAAAGACGCGGTCTAACGCTTTTCTGGAACTTACCGCATCCGGAAAGATTTTAAGATGAACAGCCCTCTGATCCAAATACAAAATAAAATAGTCAAAAATATTATCAATGGTGTTACCGACATCATCAATAGAAGATACTTTCAAGACAAGCTGACTGGCATTTGACGAGTATGTAGTTAAACCGTCTGTATAAGACAGCGCCACTGCGCTCGCTTGCTTTATATCTCTCCGCAGAGCAGAAAGAGCATCATTGCTATTTAAACCCTCCTGGACCTTTGAAGATTGTTCTGTAAACAGTCCGGCGCTATTTACAATAATAACTAAGAGCAACACTCCCGCTGTGGCAGCAATCCCCATAGCCACCAGGACTTCAATCAGGGTTAATCCGTTTGAAAAGGTCTTCCGACTTCCGACTTCCGACTTCCGTAATCGCCGTAGACGGTAGACTGTAGACTGTAGACTATTCATTGGTTAATTCCTCCTTCTCCAATCATTGCTTTGAGTGTTAGAGTTTGTGTCTTGTTATTATCCAGCCAATTCAGCGAAACTGTGATCTCTTTAATTTGTTCTCCATTTGTACAAATGGTCGGATCGCAATCTCCGACAGTAACTGTTCCATTGCCTTGAGGTAATGCGCTCAAACGCGAATCACTAATCGGGGAATTATCCGTAACTAAATTCGCATAGTTTATTGTCCTTTTATCTTCAATCTGCTTGACAGCTATTTCCCGGGCCAAGCTCGCGTGCTTGCTCTTAGTGATAAGCATTAGGGAATTTGGGATACTTGCAAGCAAAAATACCAGCAATCCAACCATTACCACAACCAACAGGGATTCAACAAGAGAAAAACCGCTTTCACTTTTCATCACTTATTTATTGCGCCTGTAGAGAAGATGGCATAATCGAGATATGACGGGACCACCTTATTTATTTGGAACAATTTAACTTTTCTCTGTGTTGTACCTGCCGTACCGGTAGAAATTATACTTCTTACTTGTGGAGGAAGGGAACAATTTGCACCACAAGTACCGACTGCCTGTACTGCAAAAGGCTGAGAGGCGGTATTATATAAAAGTCTCGCACGAAGCAGCATTAAACCCGAGGATAACGGACCATTATTTATTCCGCTGCTATTACCCAGCTGTTTATAGCATTGATAATTATTTGAGCCTAGTTGAGACCCATTGCAATTTGCGCTTTTGTCAAAGTTATTCGCCGGATCCCTTGTGACCGAAGGATTATCAAGATACCATTTCCGGCTGGTGTATTTGCTGCCATCATAATAAATGAGTGTCAATTCCAAAGCAGCCTTGTCTGTAGATGAATTACCCCAATAAATATCCAACGAGGATTGAGTATAGGCTGCTGCAGGAGGATTTGAGCTCGAGGTATAATCCGCCAGCCAAATCTGGGCAACTTCTTCTTTGGCTAAAGGCGGGTATTCCAGAGGATCCTGACGGTTACCTGCAGCAGGAACTACCGGCGCCAAATCACCGCCTGAAACCTGGGCTGTTGCACTATTTTCTGCAAAATTCACACTGCCCGAGCCTCCAATTAGTTTATTTTCTATCCCGGCTTCTGCTGCGGAAAATGCCCTTGAGGATTGTTCTACTTTGGAGGCAGTTGAAATATCCAATATCGACCGCTGAATTACGGAAATTCCAATAGCTAAGGCAACAGTCATCACTAAAATCAGCACCAAAATTACTTGTCCTGTTTCGTTTCTCATTAACCGATTCCTTTTATTACTCATTGTCAGTTTTTTCTCCTAAATTGTCAATCAACTTACCGCAACTCAATAGTCGTCTGATTGATTACAGAACCTATCTGGTTTCTAATTATTTGAGGCACGTCAACTCCGGGTCCCAGGGTAAAGTTCACCGTAACAACAGCTTTGAAACCAGATGGTTCGCTTACAGTAAATAATCCGCTGTCAATTGAAACTCCGGTCAAAGGATTAGTATCAGTCAGAATCTGTGCCGAAGACATTGGATCGGTCGAACCGCATATTCTATTGAGGAATAATTGAGGGGTGATTTCCGATGGCGAGGGCGTAGGATTATCCAGGACAATACAACCATTTTTTCCCGTGCCAATACAAACAGCAGGGGCTGAACCAGCACTACTGTTCGCAGAAGTAATCCTATACCTGCTATATGTACCATTTTTTACAATCACAATAGTATCGCTGGATCCTGAAGCAGGACAGGCTACACCGTCCGAGTTCCTGATAGTTCTATCTATGCTATCCAGCACTGCTTGACCATTTTGCTTCATAATCGAAAGAATCTGGGATTTATTACTGCCTCGCAAAGTATTTGTAAAAATCAATACCAATATTGTTCCTACAATGGCAACTATAGCCATAACCACCAGAATCTCTGCTAAGGTGAAACCTTTGTTTCTCATAGCTTTCTTAAAATTGTAGTTAATTTTGAGTCATGAGAGCCTGTGGAGTCATTCCATTGGACAATAACTGTGGCTGTTTTTTGAGTAGTGTAGCTTGTAGCTTCATCAGATAAAATAACTACCCGTTTAAATTGGCCTATTGTCTCCGCTGCTGAAGGAATAGAGAGAGCTCCGATGAGATATCGTAACTCTCCAGAGGAATTTATATTAAAGTAACAATTAGGAATACAGTTTGGGTTGATTTGATTTGACCAAAGATCAGGATCCCACGAAGTGATATTAAAACCATTGATTTGAAAATTACCGGCTATTGACACATTTCTATCTCTACCTGTTCTCACACTCTCAATCCCTTCCTGGGCCAGTTTTGTGGCTTGAGCAGAATTTTTGGCAAAATTGGCATTCCTAAGGGAAAAAATGGTGGCAAATGTCAGGGCCGAAACTACTAAAATTCCGACAGTTGCAGCCACTATTACTTCTATCAAAGATTGGCCTTTTTCACTGTCCATAAATCCTGCCTCCTTGTTCAATAGTAAAAGACTTTGTGCTTCCGGTTTTACTGTTTTGCAAGGTAATTGTTAGTGAAGTGCATCCTGGATCTCCAAAACCAACCTTGCCTGTAAGTGAGTCAAAACTTATTGTAAATGGGGGTAGTGTTGGACAATTAGACCCTGTTCCGGTTATTGGAGGTTTCAATACATTATTTGCGTCCAGTTGCAATGTCTTTTTAAGAATCGAGGAAGATGCAGGCTCCATACACTTTAGATTAATAGTTACTAAATTAGCAAATTCAACCTGCCAGGTGGCGCTATATCCGGTATTGCATATTACATTAGCAGTGGCGTTTGTTTGAGCTTGTCGAAGCAGGCTTTGAATATCTAAACTTGCATTTTTAAGATTCTGGTCTTCTCCAAAAGATCTGGAATTTATAAGTGTATAAATTCCTATTACTGCTGTAATTGCAATAACTACCAAAAGCTCAATTAGAGTAAATCCTTGGGCAGATTTGCGCATCTTGCTTTAATTGTACATTGTTAATTGTACGTTGTACATTCCTTTTACGGAGGAGAGACGAAGAAATTGTAATCGCTAGAATACGAGCAACCCGTAGGTAAAGAGGGAATGGGGGAAGGAGGAATGTCTAATTTAGAAGTAAGACAATAACTATTACATTGAGTCGCAGTAGTAGCATTTGTACAACCGATGCTTCCATTCCTTACAGCTTCATATCTATACGGGATATTCACATTTGAATCGTTCGGGACATTATTTATATATGTTTTGGTGCTCGAACAAGGTGAAGTCGGATTCCCTGTACAATTATTAAGGGAGCTCCCGAAAGGCAAATTACCGGCTGGATAAAAACCCTGGTCGCTATAATACTGCTCCAGAGCCGATTGGATTGACCGCAAATCCGACTGTCTTTTTGAATCCTGACCCTGTTTTATGACATTTGAATAAACAACCAGGCCAATTGCAGAAAGTATGGCAATAATACTAACTGTTACAAGAAGTTCGATTAAAGTGAAACCGCGACCTTTAAACATTAAGGCTATTGCTGGTTAGACTGGCAATAACATGTGGTGCTGGTAGCAGAACACGTCCCTGCAGCATCTCCTAGTGTTGCGCAAACTTTGTATGTATCAGCCCCGGCTGATTCATTTGCTCCTGAAGCATAATTATAACTACTGCCGGTACTGGGATCTTTCGGTATATTGCCGCTTGCAAACCATGTTCCTTGCAGGAGCGGATAATAAGGCGAAGTTTTAGAAATATTAGCTTCCCAGGCTTTACTGATACTATCTATATCCGCTTTTCTTCTTGCGTCTCTCGCATTCTTTTGCACACCTGAAAATATAGTAATTCCAATAATGGATAAAACGGCAATAATGGATACAACAACAAGAAGCTCAACCAAGGTAAAACCAGAAAGATTGTTGGTAGACTTGGGCAGGAATTTTTTCATATACAATAGTTATTTCGTTAATTTATTATTCATACAAACTAAACTGTTTGTCAAGATACAATTATGTAAACTAGTTGTATCAAGGGATAAATACCCTTAATCTTAAATACCAACCAATAATCTGATTTCCCCAAAAAATAGTTATCAAGCTTCCCAAAACCAAAAATGGGCCAAAGGGAATTGTTTGACCAAAATGTTTTTTGCCGGCAATAATAAGCGCTACTCCAAATATCGCGCCTGTAAAAAATGCCAAAACTAAGGCTAAAAGAGCTTGGGGGAACCCTAACATTACTCCGATAAATGCTCCTAATTTTACATCCCCTCCGCCCATTCCTTTTCCACGGGTAATAATTATCAACCCCCAGAAAAATCCGCCAATCAAGAGCCCCATCAATAATGATAAGAGAAACGGCTGGACTACCATTAACGCATGTCTTTGGAAGTATCCACTACTCGGAGGAAGAAGTTGTCTACCGATCGGCGTTTGAGCTAAGTAGTAGTACAAGTATCCTACCTTATATGCGGTAATAACCAGCAGGGAAATTGTCCCGATCAGAATAGCCGGTTTAATAATTCTATCCGGAATCAGCATTCTTTTAATATCCGTAATAAAAAGAATTGCCAGAATTACAATAAAAAAAGTCTTAAAAAGTAAATCAAAAATAAAAATTAAAAATTTAAAATTTGAAATTAGCTGAAGACTGAAAGCTGAAGACTGAAGACTACTGAACTCTTGCCAAAACAAAAACCCAATTAACATCCCCATTACCACCTCAACAACCAAATACTCTATACTTATCCGATCCTTGCAATATCTACATTTTCCTCTAAGCAAAACATAGGAAAGAACAGGAAAAAGGTCGTACACAGCCAGCGTATGCCGACACCTCAAGCAGTACGACCTTCCCCAAAAAGATTTATTGCTTAAACTACGATCAGCCAATGCTTTTACCAAGCTTCCCAAGACTATACCGATCAAAAATCCGGCTGATCCCCACATAGCGTTAATAAGTACAAGTTCCTCCCGAAGGAGAAGTAAGCTTCAAATTAGAACCGACCTCATACAATACTGGATCATCTCCACCATCAGGTAACATCTTGCCTGATTGCTGTGTTGATTCCAGTTTTGCATCAATCTCCCAGGCATTGCCGTCTGAACAATATATGTAATGATTTGTCGCATCATTAATCGGATCTATTGGTAAGGTGGGTACCGACACGCTCTTCTGAGAAGACATATCAACCTTCACCCAGCCTGTTCCATCAGAACCCCTGCCAGCTATATTGCTTAACCCATTACATGGCGCACTATCGCCGCTGCAAAGAATAGTAGCCGCAGATCCGGTTGCTTCCTGAACTGCCACGTTAATTGCTTGCTGTAAATTTGACAAATCAGTAAGTCTGGCCGCATCACGACCTCTACGGGTAAGCTCTAACGGGTTAATAATTAAAACAACGACTGCTGCCAATATGGCAATAATTGCAATAACAACCAAAAGTTCCACTAATGTGAAACCATGAGCAGATTTTTTCAAAATTTCTCACCCCCTCACATACATTGTATCCACAACTTCTAATGCTTAGTCAAGTAGCATCTTGATTAAAATGACGTGGTTAATTTGTAAATCGGTAAGATAATCGAGATTACCAGGAATGCCACTCCTATACCCAAAATTATCAAAACAATTGGCTCGATTGCTACAGTCAAATTCTTAACCATATGGTCTGATTCAGATTCAAAATAGTCGGCCAGCTTAAAAAATATTTCATCTACTTTTCCTGTTTCTTCACCCACTCTAACCATCTGGCTGATAATTTTTGGGAAAATATTGGCTGTAAGAAGAGAAGAAAACGGCAGTCCTTTTTCTACTCCGGAATAACTTTCTTTGAGCGCATTTTTAAACACGGGATTATCCATTAAATCCGATACTATACCAATAGAATCAAGTAATGGTATACCTGCAGAAATCAGCAGCCCAAACGTACGGTTGAAATTTGTCAGTGCAACATTTGCCACAACCTTGCCCGCAATTGGGATTCTTAGAATCAATTTGCCTAAGAAAAGATTACCTTCGGGGGTCCGTTTCCATCTGTCTATCCCAATGTATCCTCCAATTAAAATAATAAGTCCCAACCACCAATAGTTCACAAAAAGATTTGACATACCAATCAGTATTTTGGTAGGCAACGGCAATTCCATTGTTGATTGAGAATACAAAGTTAAAAGCTTCGGGATAACAAAAATCATCATTATAACAAGCACTACCAGCATCATAGATAAAACTAACACCGGATAGATCATTGCTCCTTTAATTTTTGCTTGAAATTCTCTTTCTTTCTCCAACCCGTCAGCCATCTGTAAAAGAATAGAATCAAGCTTTCCGGAGGCCTCACCGGCCTTAATTAAATTAACATAAAGATGGGGAAAAATATCAGGATATTTACTAAAAGCTTGTGCCAGCGTTAAACCTCCTTTGATGTCCTGGGAAATGTCATTCAAAGCTTTCTTCAGATTTTTATTGGTTTGCTGATCTTCCAGAATATCTATCGCTTCTGATAAAACTAATCCGCTGCTTACCATTGTTGCCAGCTGTCTGGTAAAAATAACTACTTCAGAAAAGCTTACCCTATTTATAAAACGGTCTAGCAATCTGTTTACAGGAGGCGTTTTAGGAGATAGTGAAATAACAATCAGACCTTCCTTTCGTATAGTCACAGCAGCAGAATGAGCATCGGGAGATTTAACACTGCCGGCGTGCTCCTGACCCTGTATATCCTTTGCTTTGTAGATAAATTCCATACAGCTATTTCAAAAGCTTGCTTAATAATTCTGGACGCAGAGCAAATTTCAATGCCACTTCCTGGGAAATTTTCCCTGCTTTTACCAAAACAGCAAGAGAGCGCTCAAGAGTTTGCATCCCAAGTTCTGCGGATGTTTCAATAATATTGTCTATCAAATATGTCTTTGCCTCGCGAATAATATTCCTTACGGCAGGAGTAGTGAATAATATTTCAGATGCCAAAATCCTTCCCGGTTCAATGGTCGGAACCAGACGAAGCGACAGAATTGCCTCCAGGGTCGATGCCAGCTGAAGCCTGATTTGTGGTTGTTGTATTTCGGGAAAAACATCAATAATCCGGTCAATAGATTGCGTAGATGAATTTGTGTGAAGAGTTGCAAAAACCAAATGACCGGTCTCTGCAATAGTCATAGCTGAAGATATAGTTTCTAAATCCCTCATTTCACCGATTAAAACTACATCCGGATCTTCCCGTAAAGCTGAACGCAGGGCATTTCCCCAGGATCTTGTGTCAGAGTACATTTCCCTTTGTTCAATCAAAGATTTTCCCGGAGGATACATATATTCAATTGGGTCTTCAACGGTAAGGACATGGACTGCCCGGGTCTTGTTAATCTTATTTATAAATGAAGCTAAAGTCGTGGATTTACCGTGACCGGTCGGTCCGGTCACTAAAATAAAACCTTGCTTTAAATCTATCAGACGGTTGACAACGGAAGGAAAACCCAATTCTTCAACTTCCGGTATGCGATAGGGAATAAGCCGCAAAGCCGCCGACGGGTAACCTTTTTGTCTATACAGGTTAACCCGAAATCTAGCTTTAGATTCAAATTCAAACGAAAAATCAAGTTCAAAAACTTGTTTATAGATATTTTTTTGAATATCTGAGAGAAGAGGTTGAATCAAGCTATCAATTTGTTCCGGAGTAGTGGGTACTTCACCAGGTACGGGAAAAAGATCGCCATGTATCCGGAGGATAGGCGGAGATCCGACAGATAAATGTAAATCAGAAGCATTTCTTTGAATAGTTAAATCTAATAATTGTTGTATGTTCATTTAATTTCTAATCCTGGGCCACTCTCAGGACTTCTTCCATGGTAGTTATACCCTCCAATACTTTCATATAACCATCCTGTTTCATCGTGATCATACCTTCTCCCACAGCAGCTTCTTCAATTACGCCGGATGAGGTATGCTCTAAGACTAGCTTGGATATTTTGTCTGTTAAACTTAAAACTTCAAATATTCCAATCCTGCCTAAATATCCGGTATTACCGCAAAAACTGCATCCTTTACCCTTGTATAATTTCATATTTGCCGATTGGGATTGCGGAATAAATTTTCCTAAAACTTGTTTAATATTGCCGATTACTTCCGGGGGAGCATTAAATTCCACCTTACAATGCGGATCAATTTTCCTGACAACTCTTTGTCCAACAATAGCATTTAGAGCAGACGTCAACAAAAAAGGTTCAACTCCCATATCCAAAAGCCTGGGAGGCGCACCGGCTGCGGAATTCGTATGAACAGTAGAAAACACTTGATGACCTGTTAGCGCCGCCTGTATTGCCAACTCCGCAGTTTCGGTATCTCTTATCTCACCAACCATTATGATATTCGGATCTTGCCTTAAAAAGCTTCGTAAGGTCGATGCAAAAGTTAAGCCGACGCCGGTATTGACTTGAACCTGATTAACTCCGGGAATCTGGTATTCAACCGGATCTTCAATCGTTACCACATTCACCCTGGTGGTTGATATCTTGGTTAAAATTGAATAAAGTGTTGTGGTTTTACCGGAACCGGTTGGTCCGCAAACCAGGATGATGCCATGCGCGCGAAGCAATTGGCTTTCCAAAGCTTTAAGAGAAGCTCCTCTCAGACCCAATTCCAAAAGCGATGGCGCACCTGTTGATTTGGGGAGCAACCTCAAAACTACTTTCTCTCCGAATACAGTCGGCACTGTGGAAATCCTAAGATCTACAATATTTTGTCCATAGGTAAAAGTAAACCTGCCATCCTGGGGCAGACGTTTTTCATCAATTTTCAAAACGGCAAGGATTTTAATTCTTGAAACAAGCGCATCATGCACGCCTTTTGGAAGAAGAATTTTCTCTTGTAAAATCCCGTCTATCCTATACCTAACCCTGGTTCTGTTTTCTTGAGGCTCGATATGGACATCAGAGGCCCTATTTTTTATGGCATATTCTAAAAGCTGGTCAATAATGTTGGAAACAGGCGCCTCGCGTAAGATCTCGGGTCCAACTTGAACCTCTTTCATTGGCCTAACAGCTGCAACTTCCTTGAGCGCAGAAGTTACTTCTGAAGTTAAGTTTTGAGCATATTGATCTGAGATATCCTGCAGGATGTCTTCTGCAAGCGCCAAATACGGCTTCACTCTAAGTCCGGTCCTTTTTTCGACAAATTGAGTAATCTGGATATCTAAAGGATCTGCCATTGCCACCCATAATTCTTCTCCCTTTTTTTCAAATGGAATTATTTGATAACGGCGGGCTGCAACTTCCGGCACTAAATTTAAGACATCTGCCGCAATGGCCCGGCCGGCCAGGGAAATATAAGGAACATTTAAAATCTGTGCTTTGGCTTGAGCTATTTTGTTGTTCGGCACCAAATTCCGCTGAATTAAGATTTTTTCCACCGGGATACCGGAATTAATACTTTCCAGCTTTATTGCAGAAACCTGATCTGAGCTTATCAACCCTTCTTTAAAAAGGATCTCCTCCAGCGTAGAACCGGACGGATTTTGGGCAAGATTACTGGGCATATATTCATTATGTTAGAATCTCCGTATGATTGCAAGGCTTTTAATTTGTACATCCATAGATAAACTAAGGGAGGAGCTATCCAAAACCTTAGCTTCGCACCTCAAAAACCTGCCCGCCAGCACCAGACTGCGGCAGGCGGGCCTAAACGTAAATCATCCGGATTTACTATACATCCAGGCTGGAGAAAAACTTGGCATTGCTGAGGCTAAAAGAATAAAAGAATTTTTCTCCTTGAAACCATATTCTGCTTCCGGAAGAGCAGTTGTCCTGGAAGATGCATCAATTTTGACTCACGAAGCCCAGAATGCCCTGTTAAAAACCATTGAGGAGCTCTCTCGGGAAGCAATCTTGATTCTTGGGGCCTCCTCTGATAACAATCTCTTACCAACTATCCTGTCGAGATGCGAGATCATCAGACTTAAACCTAAAAGTGATGATACACTAGTGTATCATAGTAAATACTCAGAAGACCTTGAGAAGCTACTGAATTCTTCTTTTGAGCAACGGTTTGAATATATTGAAAAACTAAAAGAGAGGGAAGAATTTTTGCATTACATGGTATACTTCTTCCGCCAAAAAATGATTGAACCTATTACGCTCGCAAGGCCTGGTCTTGCAAGGCCAGAAGTAACAGGCTTTTTAAAAGAGCTCTTGCAAGCCGAGGAATGGGCCAAGCAAAATGTTAATATCAGGGCTATTTTGGAATATCTAATGCTAAAGCTGCCCAGGAAGGATTAATATGCGCTTGAATCCAGAAAGCAATACACAGGTCCCAAAAAAGCTAGTAATTATAACAGGTTCTTCAGGTACAGGTAAATCAACTCTGGCTCAAGCACTAGGAAAGGACCTTGGTTGTCCAGTTGTCAGTAAAGACATTTATGCCTCAGTGTTTCCGGCCTCACATGGTCTTGAGTACGAAGAAAAATACCGTCCAGAAGTGTACGAACTAATCCAAAAAGTGATAATTGTGCTTTTGTCTCGCGGGTGTGATGTTGTTGCGGATGTTGTCTATAGTAAGGAAGTTCAAATACCAGGTTGGAATGGCTTGATAGAATGGCATCAGCAGACAGCTAAAAGATATAATGCAATAGTAGAATTTATCCGAGTTGTGGTACCGGAAAAAACTTTAAGAGGATACCTCATAGGACGCGGATCGCAATTTGACAATGACAAGCTCTCTTCACCGGAAGGATGGAATAGTTTCATGAGAGAACAACCAATTTACATAAATACTCACCCTGCTAATGGTCTTGTTGTTCGAAACGATAGGCCTTTTACAGAAACCTTTGCAGAAGTTAAAACTTTTCTATCGCGTCCCCTGTATCAACGTCCATCCCAGATTTATCAGGTAGTTTATTAGAAGATAATTTTATGTTAAACTATAACTAACCTCCAAAGAGGTTTTTTGTTTCTTTATGTCAGCATCCAGCAAGTATTCAGCAGAACAAATTCAAGTCTTAGAAGGCTTAGAACCGGTCCGCAAACGTCCGGGGATGTATATTGGTTCAACTGATCTTCGCGGTCTTCATCACCTTGTTAAAGAGGTAGTTGATAATTCTATTGATGAAGCTTTGGCAGGCTATGCTAAAAATATCTGGACTGTTTTGCATGAAGAAAATTATGTTACGGTTGCTGATGACGGTCGGGGAATCCCGGTGGAAATTCACCCAAAAGTCGGGGTATCTGCGCTTGAGGTTATCATGACTACTCTTCACGCAGGCGGTAAATTCGGCGACGGCGGGTATAAAGTATCTACAGGATTACACGGTGTCGGGGTTTCCGCAGTCAATGCCTTATCAGATTATTTAAGGGCAGAAGTCAGACGGGAGGGCAAAGAGTATTTCCAGGAATATTCAAAAGGCAAAGCCAAAAGCAAAGTTGCTCTTACTGCCAAGGATACCAGCTTACCTTTTAAAACAAATTTTGTTTGGCAAGTAAAAAACGGCACTAAAACAACTTTTTTGGCTGATAAAACAATTTTTTCCACTATTACTCCGGATTTTGAAAAGTTAGAAAAACAACTTAAACAAGTAGCATATTTGGTAGCCGGAATCTTTTTCCATCTTTACGATGAAAGAACCGGACAGGAACGCCACTTTTATTTCCAATCAGGACTGGCCACTTTAATTAAGCACCTGAACAGGAATAAGGCCTTGATTCACCCCGAGCCGATCTTGATCCACAAAGTGGTGGAGGGAATAGATGTTGAGGCTGCGATCCAATACAACGACGGTTTTAATGAAAACGTAGAGAGTTTTGCAAATGTTGTACCCACCATAGAAGGCGGTTCTCACCTAACAGGATTCCGCATTGCCCTAACCCGGGCCATTAACGACTATGCCCGCAAAATTGAGGCTTTAAAAGAAAAAGATGAAAACTTAACCGGAGAGGATATCAAAGAAGGTTTAACAGCAGTTATTTCCATCAAAATGGATTCCGATAAAATCCAATTTGAATCGCAAACCAAAGAAAAATTGGGTAATGCGGAAGCGCAACCGATTGTGGCTCAGGTGGTCAAAGATGGCCTGGATATGTTTTTTGAAGAAAACCCTCAGGATGCCAGAAAGATCATGGAAAAAGTCCTGCTTGCTGCCAGGGCCAGAGCTGCAGCCAGAGCTGCCAAAGATGCGGTAATCAGGAAAGGCGCCCTGGAAGGAATGACTTTACCCGGAAAATTGGCTGATTGTCAAAACAGAGATGCATCGCAGTCGGAATTATATATTGTGGAAGGAGACAGTGCCGGAGGCAGCGCCAAACAAGGACGGGATAGAAAATTCCAGGCCATTTTGCCCTTAAGAGGTAAAATCCTCAACACAGAAAGGGCGAGATTGGATAAAGTCCTGGAGTTTGAAGAAATTAAAGCTTTGGTGATTGCCCTGGGAACAGGAATTGGGGATACGGTTGATTACAATAAAACCAGGTACCACAGGATTATTATCATGACAGATGCGGACGTTGACGGGGAACACATCAGAACCCTGCTTTTAACATTTTTCTTTAGATATTTGCCTGAAATCATCAATAAAGGCTATATGTATATTGCCCAACCTCCGCTTTATAAAGTTCAAAAAGGCAAAGAGATCCATTATGCCTATTCCGATGAAGAAAGGGATAAAATCCTAAAACAACTAAAAGGTAATAAAGCTACGAAGGATGATGTCATTCTGGGGAGCGAAGCGACTCCAGAACCTGATGTGGAGGATTCTGGACAAGCCAGAATGACAAAATCACCAGGTATCATCATCCAACGTTACAAAGGTTTAGGAGAAATGAACCCGGATCAGCTTTGGGAAACCACCATGAATCCGGAAAACAGGATCTTAAAACAAGTGACCATTGAAGATGTTTCTGCAACAGACGAGGTCTTTACCATGCTCATGGGTGATGAAGTCCCTCCCCGAAAGCGCTTCATCCAAACCCATGCGAAGTTAGCAACCTTAGATATATAAACCTATAGTTGAAGTTTACTCTAAAATCTGATACTTTCTATAAATTATGGCGATAGAAACTATAGAAACTGCACAACAAACAGGTCAACCTGCCACAACCAATTTATTTACCCATCAAATTGACCGTTATCTCAGGAGACAGGATTCCACACCTGCAAGAATTCTAAGACTCTTATCAACCACTACGGGCGCTGATTATAGACAGAGTCGATGGAAAAGAGCTTTAGATCTATCAGTCAGCATACCAGCTTCATTAGTCAGTATTCCTATAGTGACAGTTTTGGCAATTGCAAAAAAAATCGAGGATGGAGGATCAATGTTTTTTACTCAAGAGAGATTAAGTAGAGAAAGAGGTATTGGAGTTGTTAAAATTAGATGCATGGTTTCAAATTGTGATGCTGGAATTGTTAATCTTGAGATTGGAGGAGGCAAAAGCCCTAGTGAAGATCCTCGGAATACCAGGTTGGGATCCTTTATGAGACGCCACCAGCTTGAAGAGTTACCTCAATTATCTCAAGTTGCTCTTGGCCAATTATCCATTATAGGGATTCGAGCAGCGCCACCTTATGTATTTGGATTCTTGCAGAATTGTTGGCCTGAAGAAAAGTACAAACGATGGAGAGAATTTTACTTTAGAGGAACACCCGGTCTTTCAGGCTTAAATCAAATACTTGGTCCTTCTGTTAAAGATGACAGAAGAAGATATCGCCTGGATGCTTTCTATGCTGAACATGCCAGCTTAGGTTTTGATTGTTACTTGCTTTGGCGAACTTTAACAAAGATACTCAGTCGGTAAATAACCAGGGAGAAAAATATCATTTTGAATTGAAAAATCATATATTATAAATAATATACTAAGTTTATGGCTAAAAGAATACATTTTTTGGGAATAGGGGGGAGCGGGGCATCGGCTGCTGCTGCTATTGCCCAGGCTCAAGGTTTTAAAGTAACCGGCTGCGATCTGCAACCACATAACGAATTTACCGGTGTCTTTAACTCTGACCAACTTCTCACCAACCACGACCCTAAACATTTAGCCGTCAACCTGAAAGGTTGTCGCACAAATATAGATATTTTGGCTGTTACCCCAGCCATTTTTTCTCTGGATCCAGAAAATCCGGAACTTTTGGCAGCTAAGGAAAAAAATATCCCAATCATGACCTGGCAGAAGTTTACAGGAGAGTATTTGGCTCGCGATAAATTTGTAATTGCTGTTTGCGGTACCCATGGTAAAACTACCACCACTGCCATGATTGCAAAAATGCTGGAAGATAATGGACTTGATCCAACAGTACTCCTGGGAGCAATAGTACCTAACTGGGGAACAAACTACCGCATACCACGACAAAAAGTTCATAACCCTGAATATTTTGTCTTAGAAGCTGATGAGTTTAATGATAATTTTTTACCCACCAAACCGGATATTACAGTGGTAACTAATATAGAAATGGACCATCCGGAATATTTTAAAGATTTTGAAGCAGTTAAGGAAAGCTTTAAAAAGTTCCTGCTCCAAACAAAAATAACTGTTGTAGCAAACATGACTGATACCGGCGTTGCGGGAGTAGTAAAAGCTGCCATGAAGCAGTCAGCTATACAGTACCTGGATTATTCCAAAAATGAATTAGGCATTACTCTTAAGGTTCCCGGAGAATTTAACAAATCAAATGCCCGGGCAGCATTTCAGGTTGGACTCTTGTTAGGAATCAATCCCCAAATCATCCAGAAAAGTTTATCCGGTTACTTAGGAGTAGGGAGAAGATTCGAATGTATCGGAGAGTACCGTGGTGCTAAAGTTTACTCTGATTTTGGTCATCACCCCACAGAGATAGAAAAAACCATGGAAGCGGTACGGGAAAAATTTCCGGATCAAAGGATATTGCTAATTTATCAACCGCACATGTTTTCCAGAACCAAAGCTCTCTTTGCTGAGTTTGTCAAGGTGTTTCGGAAAGTGCCTGCTGACAAAACTTTTATCCTAGACATTTACCCATCACGAGAAGTGGATACAGGTTTAGTCACTAGTAAGCAGTTAGTAGACGCCATCAATAGGCCTTCAGTGTTACACACCGGGTGTGCAACAGAAGTTCTAGAAAAGATTATATCTGAAATCAAAGAAAGGGACATTGTCTTTTTCATGGGTGCAGGAAATATAGATAAACTGGCTAAAGAGTTGGTAGGGTAATTTGTTGTAACTTACCATTTAAAATCTTTCCAAAAAATCGGCTGGCCACCTGTAAAACTCTCTCAGGCGCATCTGTGACATAAAATTCATATCTTGGTTTCTTATTTGAAAGTAATTTTTTCTCTTCTAAAATCTTTCTTAAACTTTGAGCCGTTGGTTTTGCAGAATCCACTAAGCTGACTTTTCTTCCCATCACTTCCTGAATAATTTTCCTAAGAAGCGGATAATGGGTACACCCCAGGATAAGCGTATCAACTTGTCTTTTCTTCAATTCCTTAAGATAATCCTCGGCTAGCAGTTTTGTGGCCTTGTGAGCTTCCAAACCCTCCTCAGCAATTGGCACAAAAAGCGGGCAAGAAATGCTATCGACCTCTATCTTTGGATTTATTTCATGGATTTTTTTATCATAAGTTCTACTGCTTATTGTTCCTACTGTACCTATAACACCAATTTTTCGATTTTTGGTTGTTTTGAGAGCTAATTGTATCGTGGGCTCAACAACGCCCAGCACCGGAATAGGGGAGAGGTTTTCTATTTCTTCCAGGGCAACGGAAGAAACAGTATTGCATGCCACCACCAAACACTTAACATTTTTCTTTAAAAGAAAGTTCGTTAACTCTTTGGCAAACCTGGTGATAATTTCTCTTGATCTTGTTCCGTATGGGACTCTGGCAGTATCTCCTATATAAATGATGCTCTCGTTTGGCAACTGTTTAACAATTTCTTTTGTAACAGTTAGCCCGCCAATGCCTGAATCAAAAATTCCAATTGGATTGTTTTTCACAAGATAAGTATAATACCATTTATGGTAAAAGCTGATCAAACATATTGTACTCTCTACCTAGCCCGTCATGGCCAGACAGATTGGAATGCCCAAGGGATCACCCAAGGACAAGCAGATATCCCTTTAAATGCTGAGGGTATAAAGCAAGCGCAAGCACTAAGACAAATTTTAAAAGAAATTAAATTTGAGGCGGTATTTTCTTCTGATTTGATTAGGGCTAAAAAAACTGCCGAGATTATTGCACTGGAAAGAGGAATGGCCGCAGAAACAACCCATTTTTTGCGGGAACGGCGTTATGGTAAATTTGATGGCAAACCTCAAGAATTGATGCAGGAATTTTATAACAAGTGGGAAAGATTAAGCAAAAAAGAAAGATTAAGTTACAAACCCTATGAAAACTATGAAACTGATGAAGAAATAATCGGGAGATATATTACATTTTTGCGGGAAGTCGCTGTTTTATACTTAGGCAAAACAGTTTTGATTGTCTCTCACGGGGGAGTAATGAGGGTTTTATTAAATCATTTATCAGAAAAAATATATTTTACAAATTCTATTTCTAATACAGCCTTCATTAAATTAGAATCGGACGGAGTGGACTTTTTTATTAAAGAACTGAAAGGTATCAAAAATCCCGATGAATAGTTTTAAAAAGGTTTTGGTCTTTGGATTAGGACTTAATGAAGGTGGGGTGGGATCTGCCAGATTTTTTGCAAGACAAGGAGCCGAAGTCAGGGTAACTGATTTAAAAACTAAAGAAGTTTTAAAATCTTCTTTGGATGAGTTAAGAGATTTTCCGCAAATAGAATATACCTTAGGCGAACACAAAAATGAGGATATAGATTGGGCAGATTTAATTATCAAAAACCCGGCAATTAAACCAGGAAATCCTTACCTGGAATATGCCACAAAATTGGGTAAACAGATTGACACAGACATGGGAATTTTTCTGCAATATGTAAGACCTGACCAGATCATTGGAGTAACCGGAACCAAAGGCAAATCCACTACTGCCTCGCTAATTTATGAAGTACTCAGCAAATCCTTAGGTGTCAACCTATCCCACCCCAGGGGTGGACAACGCACACACCCTTGGAAAAATGTTATTTTGGCCGGCAATATCGGCAAAAGCGTTCTGGATACAATTTCGTCTGTTAAAAAAAATAGCTTGGTAGTTTTGGAGATTTCTTCGTTCCAACTGGAAGCATATGATACGCACAAGATTTCCCCAAAATGG
This sequence comes from Candidatus Daviesbacteria bacterium, assembly GCA_028712705.1. GTDB lineage: Bacteria > Patescibacteriota > Microgenomatia > Daviesbacterales > UBA10151 > UBA10151. The sequence goes on along the minus strand of JAQTPP010000003.1, from coordinate 24,550 downwards.
GCAGTGATCACTAATATCACACCAGATCACCTTAATTATTATGTCACCATGAAAGACTACGTTTTCTCCAAAAGGATTATTGGCAAATATCAGACCCAAAATGATTTTCTTTTCATAAGAAGAAACGACTCATTGATAGACCAGGCAAATTTTCTGACTGGGCTTAAGGCTCATATTATCCGTTTCTCTAAAAATGATTTATCAGAAAACTTTCATCCTAAACTTTTAGGCAGTCATAATCTGGAAAATATTGCTGCCGCCATAACTGTTGGGGGAACCTTCGGAATTGGTAAAAAATCCGCTCTTAAAATTCTATCAAAGTTCAAAGGTATCCCATTCAGGATGGAACTTATTAAAGTTTGGCATGGAGTAAGGATTTATAATGACACTGCTGCCACCAGTCCGGAAGCAGGAATCCAGGCTATAAAAACCTTAGGTGGCAACCTAAATTCACCCCTAGGGTGTCTAATTTTAATTTGCGGGGGGATGAATAAAAAAATGGATTATACAAAATATGCAGAGGTAGTTGGCAAATTTGTCAAAAAGGTTTTCTTTTTGGAAGGGGATTCAACTGATGAAATAAAGAAACAGCTGTCAGCCCGCCTGCCGGACGGACAGGCTATCAGCCGTCAGTCATCAGATAAAATTGCAGGAACTTACAATAATTTCGAAAATCTGCTTACAGATATTAAAAAAATTGTTAAACCAAACGATATCATTCTCTTTTCTCCGGCGGCCACTTCTTTTAATTTATTCCAAAACGAATTCGATAGGGGTAGAAAATTTAATCAGGCTGTCAAAAAAGTTTTTAAAGATGCTTAAATTTCTAAATTCCTTTAAAAAAGGATATGAAACTTTAAATAAAATTGAAGTTTCGCAGGATAATTTGCTGTACAACTATCATTATTTATCCTCACTTAATAAAAAAGTGAAAATTGCTCCTGTTGTAAAAAGCAATGGTTATGGCCATGGCATTGTAAACGTAGCAAAAATTTTAGACCCACTACAAACTCCATTTTTCTGTGTTGACAGTTTATTTGAAGCTTATGAATTACAAAAAGCCAAAATTAAAACTCCGGTTTTAGTAATGGGTTATACCAATCCGGAAAATCTAAAGATTAAAAAATTGCCGTTTTTATTTGCAGTTTTTGATCTAGAAACAGCCAAAGTCTTAAATAAATTCCAACCTGGTTGCAGCATTCATATTTTTGTTGATACCGGAATGCATCGGGAAGGAATTCCTATAAAGGATTTATCAAATTTCTTAACAGCAATGAAACAATTTAACAATTTAACAATTGAGGGACTAATGTCACATCTTGCCTCATCCGAAAGTAAAACCGATCCACTGTTTGTAAATCAAATAAAACAATTCAAAAAAGCAAAAGACAAATGTAAAAAATATGGCATTAATCCCAAATGGATCCATATTTCAGCAACAGGAGCTCTGATTAATCCTGAAACAAGAAAAATAATAGAAAAAATTTCCAATTTAACCCGGGCAGGACTTTCTTTATATGGTTTCTCCTCATCAACTTATGATGAAAATCTAAAACCAGCTTTAACATTAACAACTAAAATTATCCAAATAAAGAAAGTTTCAAAAGATGAAAAATTAGGCTATGATGGAACATTCACTGCTAAAAAAGATACGCTGATTGGGGTTGTACCGATAGGCTATTATGATGGTGTTGACAGAAGATTGTCTAACAAAGGAACATTTTTAATGGATAATATAGAATGTCCTATACTTGGAAGGGTCTGTATGAATATAAATATAATTGATTTAAGCCGGTTGCCAAACTCAAAAGCAGGACAAGAGGTTATTGTGTATTCCCGCAACCCCAAAGATAAAAATTCTATTGCAAACTCTGCCAGACTTTGCAAAACTATTCCCTATGATCTTTTGGTAAATTTGGCAGAAACAACCAGAAGGGTAATTATATGAGGGTCCTTATCATCACCGGTGGTACAACATCTGAGAGACGAATTTCTTTAATGTCAGCAAAATGTGTTAAAGCAGGGCTTGAGGAAAGCAATCACGAAGTTAAATTATTTGACCTAAAAAAAGAGGGGATTTCCAAAAATTTGGTAAAAGATTTTGATGTAGTTTTTCCAGTCTTACACGGCGAAGAAGGCGAAGGAGGAGGTTTACAAAAGCAATTATCCACTTTAGGTATACGGTTTATAGGAGGCAGCCCAATAGGATTTCAACAGGGTTGGTATAAGATTTCTTTTAAAGAATTTTGTGACAGAGAACATATTTTAACCTCGCCTTGGAAAAAAATAAAAAACCAAAGCGATATTGTCAAATTTGGTTTTCCTTGTGTTTTAAAAAGTTCCAGCGGGGGATCGTCAAGAGAAGTGGTAATTTTGAAATCAGCAAAGAATCTTAAAAACAATCTTTGCCGGAAATTGCTTAAGTCCGGCTTGCCGCTTTTTGTGGAAAGATACTTACCGGGGATTGAGGTGACTGTCGGTATATTGAAAGACAAAGCTCTACCGGTTATAGAAATTATTCCGCCGGCAGGGGGCTGGTTTGATTACAAAAATAAATACTGGGGAAATACCAATGAAATCCCTAATGCTCCATCTTTAACTCCTCAGCTTAAAAAAATGGTTCAAAAAATAGCTCTTAGGATTCACAAGACTTTGAAACTTGGCCATTATTCAAGAATAGACTTTATAATTTCAGATGGTAAGCCGTATGTCTTAGAAGTAAACACAATTCCGGGACTGACAGCTTCTTCGCTTTTCCCTAAAGCAGCTGCAGCAGTCGGATTAACTTTCCCAAAATTATTAGATAAAATGATTAAATTAGCATCAAACAGCGCAGAAAAACTGGCCTAAAAAAGACCCTTTACCCCTTGCTTAAAGAGGATCAAAAAAGGTATAATTAACTCGGGTCTAAACCCTTTTTTTGTACCCCAAACCAATGAGTAACATCGGCAAAATTGTAACCACTCCTATTATTGAAGAAATGCAAAAGTCCTATTTGGACTATGCCATGTCTGTTATTGTTTCCCGGGCGCTACCGGACGTCCGTGACGGCCTAAAACCGGTCCAGCGAAGAATTATTTACGCAATGCACCAGCAAGGTTTACACCACACATCCCGCTTCCAAAAATCAGCTGCAGTTGTCGGTGAAGTTATGAAAAACCTCCATCCTCATGGTGATGCTCCTATATATGAAGCTATGGTCCGGATGGCGCAAAATTTTTCCATGAGATATATGCTGGTTGACGGCCAGGGGAATTTTGGATCAATTGATGGAGACTCGCCCGCGGCAATGCGGTATACGGAGGCCCGACTTTCTGCAATTTCCGAGGAGTTACTTCGTGACATTAATAAAAATACTGTCAATTTTGTGGATAACTATTCCGGTACTACACAAGAACCAGTATTACTTCCTTCTGTTATACCCAACCTATTGTTAAACGGTGCCTCCGGCATTGCTGTTGGTATGGCCACCCAAATCCCGCCACATAATCTGGGGGAAGTCACTGATGCACTGGTTTACATGATAGAACATCCGGAAAAACAGTCGTCAGTCGTCAGTCGTCAGTCGTCAGATTCAGAAAGTCTGAAAGCTGAGAGCGAAACCGCGCCAAAAACGGGCGAAGCGATACTGAAGACTGATAGCTTCAAATCCACTGCCACTGTTGAAGATCTTCTGCAATTTATTAAAGGCCCTGATTTTCCAACCGGCGCTTCCATCTATGACCAAACCGAAATCCTTGCGGCTTATGCCACCGGTAAGGGCCGGATTGTAATGAGAGCCAAGGCTGAAATTGATGAAACTGCGGCAGGAAAGATGCAAATTATCGTTTCGGAGCTGCCATACCAGGTGAATAAAGCTACCTTGATTGCCAGAATTGCCGAACTGGTAAAAGATAAAAAATTAGAGGGCATTGCGGATTTACGGGATGAATCAGACCGCAAACAAATGGTCAGAATTGTGTTTGACTTAAAAAGAGACGCCAAACCCCAGGCAATCTTAAATAGTCTTTATAAATATACTGCCATGCAGTCGGTTTTTAATATCAACCTGGTCGCCCTTTCAGACGGAGTCCCGCATCTTCTGACATTAAAACGGGTGTTGGAAGAATTTATTCATCACAGGCAAGTAGTCATTAGAAAACGCTCCGAATTTGAACTTACCGAAGCCAAAGCAAGAGAACATATATTAGAAGGCTTAAAAATTGCTGTTGATAATATCGATGCGGTTGTGGAAACCATTAAAAAAAGCGCTGATGCAGATTCTGCAAAACAGAATTTAATGACCAGATTTAAGTTAACAGAAATCCAGGCTTTGGCTATTTTGGATATGCAGCTTCGAAGGTTAGCTGCGCTGGAGCGCCAAAAAATTGAAGATGAACTAAAAATGATCCGGGAAACAATTGCCTATTTGGAAGATTTACTGGCTCATCCGGAAAAAATCTTAAAAGTTATCAGGGATGAACTCGTAAAAATTAAAGTAAGATATGGAGACGACAGACGAACCCGTGTTTATAAACAAAAAGTCGGGGAATTTTCCGAAGAAGATTTAGTACCAAATGAGATGACTATTGCTACCATCACTGAAGGCGGTTATATCAAACGCCAGGCTCCGATGTCTTTTAGGATACAACAGCGGGGCGGCAAAGGAGTGATGGGAATCGCCACCAAAGAAACAGATGCGGTTTCCCACATTTTCTATACCCAAACGCATGACAGTATTTTATTCTTTACCGACAAAGGCAGGGTTTTCCAAATCAAAGTTTGGGAAATTCCGGAAACACAACGCGCAGCCAAAGGCCAGGCTATTGTCAACTTAATCAATGTTGAACAAGAGGAAAAAGTCACGGCAGTTTTAACCACCAGGCAAAAAGGCGAAAGCGCCAAATACTTCTTTATGTGTACTAAAAAGGGCACTGTCAAAAAAACTTCCCTTACAGAATATGCCAATATCCGCAAAAATGGTCTGGTAGCAATCAAGTTGGATCCGAGCGATGAACTGGGATGGGTAACCCCAACCTCAGGCAAGGACGATGTCGTTATTGTTTCAAAAAATGGCAAATCAATTCGTTTTTCCGAAACCCAAGTCAAACCAACGCACCGGGATACTTCCGGAGTAAGAGGAATTAAGCTGACCGGCAACGATGAGGTAGTCTCCCTAAATTTGGTCCAAGGTAATGATGATGAGCTTTTGGTAATTATGCAAAACGGTTTAGGTAAAAAAACCAGATTTTCCGCCTGGAGCAGACAGGGCAGGGGAGGACAAGGAGTTAAAGCTGCACAGGTGACTGCCAAAACCGGACCGATTGTTACAGCAGAGGCCATTGATAAAAAAATGGACACTTTGGTATTAACCTCCACAAAAGGACAACTTATAAAGATGAACCTGGCAGAGGTACCGACCCTGCAGCGTCAAACTCAAGGGGTAATCTTAATGAGAGTCAGACCCGGGGAAAAAGTAGCAGCAGCTACGGTTGTTTGTTCTAAAGAAAAAACATAGATGTCTAAAGAAAAATTTGTTTCTACCATAGCTATAATTTATTTCATGTTTGGGTTTGTATTTACTGTGGCTTTTGCAATATATTACCGCTGGCCGTTTCTATCTTTCTTATCGCCGGGGTTTTATAGTGTTATTTTAACCTGGCCGCTGCAGGCAATCGGTTTTACAAGAGACTTTATGATGTATGGCCTCGCCGGCAAACCAATTTAAAAAATTCGTTTAAAAGAAAAGTGTCCTTAAGGGAGGATACGCAATAATCAAAATTTGTACCAAAATAACTACAGCAACTGAGATAAAAAGCTTTTTATTGGATAAAATCCCGTGATGTCTTCTCATAATAAAAGGCAGGATCATTTGCAGAATAATCATAACGGTAAAGGTGATGGCTCTGGAAGTTTGAAGCCCTAAACTTTCAAAGGTAAAATAAAAAGCAAAAAAACAAAAAGCAGAAATTGCCACCCCGCCGAAAATGATAAAATGTAGAGAATCTTTACTAAGTAAACCTAATTTCTTGCGGGGTGGTATTTGCATCAGGTGCCTTGAAGCGTTATCAAAACCCAAAGCCAGAGCAGGAGGTCCGTCTGTGACAAAATTGATCCAGAGAATCTGAATTGGCAGAAGCGGCGACGGCAGACCGAAAATTGCTGCTACTCCTATCAAAAGCATTTCCGACAAATTCCCGGCAAGTAAAAACTTAATGACTTTTAAGATATTGTTGTAAATTAGTCTTCCTTGCTCAATGGCCACAGTCAGGGTCGCAAAGTTATCATCAAGCAAAATAATATCTGAGGCTTCTTTTGACACATCAGTGCCGATTTTACCCATGGAAACCCCGACTTCTGCTTGTTTTAAGGCCAACACGTCATTTACCCCGTCACCTGTCACAGCTACTACCTCTCCTAAGCTTTGATAAGCTTTAACAATTCTAAGTTTCTCCTGCGGAGTAATCCTGGCAAAAATTTTGACTTTACCGATTCTTTGTAAAAGATCTTCTTCGCTTAAGGCGTTTAGCTGACTGCCAACCATAATTTCATCACCAGAGGATAATAACCCAACCTCTTCACCAATGCTTCCAGCTGTCAGCTCATTATCGCCGGTCACCATCACTACCTTAATCCCGGCCTGCTTTGTCAGCGCAATAGCTTCTTTTACCTCGGGACGGACCTCATCAGCAATCCCCGCTAACCCTAAAAACTCTTTATCCTTTGAAAACGCCAACACCCGTAGTCCTTTTTTAGCCATTTGCTGATACCTAAATTCCCACTTCTTTTGATCCGCTTCGGACAACTCAGACTCAAAAAGTAAAACTTCCGGAGCGCCTTTAGCATATTCTGTTTTTATCTTACCCTCTTCCCATAAAACAGTCATTTTCCGGGTTTCCAAATTAAAAGGAATTTCTTCAATGAGTTTGCCTTGCAATCTCATCAGATCAATATCCTTGCCTTGATTTTTTGCCCAAAGCAAGAGAGCACCCTCAGTTGTATCGCCAAAAATATCAAAACTGCCTCCATCTTCTTTCAATATCAAACTGGCGCTGTTACAAAATACCGCACATTTTAGAAAATCTGCTTCTTTGGTATCTTTAATACTGACCTCTTTAACCCGCATTTCATTTTTAGTTAAAGTTCCGGTCTTATCCGTACAAATTACTGTAGCAGTACCCAAAGACTCAATCGCAATCATCTTTCTAACCAAAGCCTTTTTCCTGTATATCTTCCGCATGCCTAAGGCCAAAATTATAGTTACTACGGCAGGCAAACCTTCCGGCACTACAGCTACCATTAAAACAATGCTGAAAAGAAGAGTGGAAGACATATCATAACCCTGCAATATCCTTAAAATAAAAATCAGGGCTGAAACCGCTAAGGCCCCCAACCCCAGGACTTTACTAAAGGAAGCCAGAGCTTTTTCAAAAGGAGTTTGTTCGTCTTCAATACTGCTTAAAGTTTCTGCTAAGGCGCCGAATTTAGTTCTTGCCCCTGTCTGCAAAATAAGAACCTTGCCTCGGCCGGAGGCAACGGTGGTGGCAAAAAAGACTAAGTTTTCCTCCTTTTTCACAGATTTAGTAACAGGTAAGGATTCGCCTGTTAAGACAGATTCATTAACCTGCAAAGCATAACTCTCTAAGATTTGCCCGTCTGCCGGAATCCTGTCGCCGGATTCTAAAATTACAATATCCCCGGGGACAATCTCTGATGAGGGAATTTCCATCTGCTTACCGCCTCTTTCCACTCTGGCATATTCCACCTCCAGTTTCCGCAATTCTTCCAGCTCTTTGGAAGCTTTATATTCCTGCCAAAAACCCAAAATTGAATTTAAAACTAAAATCCCGCCGATTAAAAAGCTGTCCAATTTATCACCGATGATGGCCGAAAGAACGGTAGCTCCCAAAAGCAGGTAGGCAAAGGGGGTTTTCATCTGCCGCAGGAAAATCTCCGCAGCAGAAGTTGTTTTTCTCTGCGGCAGCTCATTTAAACCATATTTTTTTAGCTGTTCCCCGGCCTGATGAGAAGTCAATCCAATTTTTTCGGCAGGATATTTCATAATCTTAAGTTTAACAGAAAACATTGACATTTTAAAAAATTTGATTCACTATTAAGTGAAGAGGGGGGTGAGAAATTTGCAAATTCTTATAGCCTTGGTCTTAAATGCGGCAGCATTGCTTTTAACGGCTAATATTGTACCTGGATTCCGGGTTGAAAACTTTACTACAGCCATTTTTGCGGCCATAGTTTTGGGGGTGGTTAATACTTTTATTAAGCCAATCCTAAGCTTTCTAAGCGCACCCTTAACAATTGTTACTTTAGGGTTGTTTGCTTTTGTGGTCAATGCAGTGGTCTTATTCATAGTGGCAGCAGTGGTGCCGGGAGTAAAGATTGAAGGATGGCTTCCAGCCATATTGGCAGCAATTGTTTTATCAATTGTCGCAACAATCTTAAATGCGGTATTGAAAGATTTAGGGAAACTAACAAAGTGATTACAATTTACCGGAGCAGAGGCGGTAAATTTGAGTAGTTGAGATATTGGAATGTCCAAGCATCTTCTGAACTAACCGCATATCTGCTCCGTTAATTAACAAATCTGCGGCAAAAGAATGACGCAGTGTTTGTGGTGTAGCTTTGATGGAAATTCTCAGCTTTTTTGCATATTTTTCTACAATCCGTTCAATGGAACGGGAAGTCAGCCTCATAGCTTCACCTTCGTTAGCTGGATCAATTTTACCCTGAAAACGGATAAAAAGAGGTTTAAATTTGTCTTGACGGATTGCTAAGTACTTTCCTAGAAACTCACAAGCACCGTCAGATAAAAATACCCCCCGCTGTTTTCCTCCTTTACCAACTATACTAAACTCACATCCTTCCAGGTTGATGGTACCACGGTTTAATCCGACCAGTTCAGATACTTGCAGACCTGTAGAAAACAATGTCTCCAGGATTGCCCGATCCCGCAGTCCATCTTTTTTACTTGTATCCGGAGCTTTAAGGAGTAATCTAAGTTGAGTCTCATCCAACACTTTAAGAGGAAGCCTGGAATTATTCTTTCTTAATTCAACTTTTTCGGCCGAAAGCGTTTGCACACCAGTTCCTGCCAGATAGCGGAGGAGTGTTCGCAGAGCTATCATAAAATAATTTTGAGTCACTCTTTTTAAGGGTTCTTTGGTTTTCGGATCCGTCCATCTGGAAAGGTATAGTCTGTATTTTCCAACTAAGCTTAAGGTTATATCCTGCGGGTTTATATCACCATCCTGTCCTGAGCCTGTCGAACGGATAAATTCTAAAAATCGTTTTAGATAATGATCGTAATTTCTGATTGTTAACCGTGAGGCATTTCGCTCAAGTTCCAGATATTCCAGAAAATCTGTGATAAGAGAGGATAAGGACATATTTGAATTTTGAACTAAAGAAGCGCTAATCCCAAAATTCCCAGTACAGTTAAAACCCCTCCAAAAATTGCTACAGTAAAAGTAAGCTGTTCTGAACCGGCCGGAGGCAGAACTGTCTTTTTAGTTGGCAGGGGCGCCGCAATGGTTGCTGACGGAGTAGACGTTGTTGAACTTCCTGTTGGTTTATAAACAACTGCAATCGGGGATGCCGATGGGGTGGTAGTACCGCAGGTTCCGGTTCCAACCGTATAATTTCCGTTTACGACCGAGTTTAATATATCTACTATTGTTGCCCGTTGTACAACATTGGAATCCGTAGTTTTAGCTTTATTATTGGGATCAAAGTCAAAAGTAATTTGAGTTGCTCCGGTGGGCGCCGAATCTTTCACTGTAAAATTCAAGGTAGCCAGAGTACCTTTGCCGGTAAAAGGCGTCGCCACAGAAGCAAGTCCTGAAATGGTAATTTTGCCTGCGGCCTCATCTACATTATTACCGGGAAAGTCAGGATACACGACTGTATTTGAAGTAATCGAACTGGTAGTAATGCTAAGCCTGGAGGAATCATAAAATAAAATTGCATCAGTACCATCTGTTTGGGCTCCGCCTGTATCAAGATTAATATTTAGAGAGAAAGGGCAGTTTCTGTTAAATGTGCCTGTGGCCGGATCCAAGGATAAAGTGGCCACCTGGGCAAAAACTCCGGTCGGAGAAACTAAAAACCATAAGACAAACGCAAAAAAAGAAATCGCATATTTTATCATTGCACAACAAGCTCCAAATTTACAACCTGTTCGACTATATCTTTAGCTGTACTAGCCTCTACCAGGTTGGAATCTATAGTAGACCCTTTATCCTTAAAATCAACAGTCAATGATGTCTTCCCGGAGGCAGTTTTAGCTTTAAAATTTATGTTTGCAAATTGTCCTTTACCCTTAAACACGTTCTGCAAACTGTTGATACCCGAAATAGAGATCAAACCTTTACTCGCATCCACAGCCATAGTCGGATATTCCTCAAGAAGACGGCCTTTGATTAGTCCTCCGGAAGTAGCCTCAAGAACTTTAGGATCATAATGTATTATGACATCAACCCCATTTATTGCTTGTGAACCCGTCTCAATATTCACGGCAACAGGCACAATTTCATTTATCCGATATGTGTTTTTGGGAGCATTTAATGAAATTGTCCCCACTTTTGATTGTAGTGGAACCTTACCTGCAACCGGGGGAGCAGGCAACGTTAATACCCGAATTGCATATATTAATTCCGCCAAAAGTATCAATCCTAAAACCAAAAAAATAAATTTGGGAAGAGAAACAAATTTTTTTATTTGCACTACAGGCTTATTCTCCTGATTATTTTGTTGTACATTTAAATCATCCATATACATATATTTTGTACTACAATTACCGAACTTTTACCAGTCCAAATTCATCATAACGGCGAAGAACTAGAACTAGAACTTGCGGTTGGGTTTGGACTGGCGGTTGTGACAAAGGACGAAACTGTTGGTTCCGGATCATCCACTTGACCGAAATCATATCTCATACAAGCCCAATCAATAGAATTAACCCTGCAATCTCTATTAAAATCTCCGGGTCTGTCGCAGCTGTCTTCAGCAATGATAAACTCGCGGATTAATTGTGCATGATCAAAAGGGTTTATTGCACCGTCACGAACGTCCAATGGGAAAATGTCGCCAATAGGCAAAATGAAATTGGGGATGCTGACTATGCCGTCGCCAGCTGTAAATCGGGCAATTCTCCGCAACGATTTCGGCGCCTTAAGTGACACAATATATCTCTTACCGACTTCTAATTTTTGAGTCAACCCCTGGACAACTCCATTTTTATCGATCTTTACTGTTTGCCGTGTCTTTTTTCCTGTTTCATCCACCAGAACCATATCTACATTCTCCGTATCATGAGAAGCCGGCGCCCTGCAAAAAACCCTGGCTCCTAAAGCAAGCTGTGAAATAGCACCGCACTGGCCGGTTCCTGTTTGTTCGTCTGTATTTGTGAAAGTTATTGGCAAAACTTGTCCTGTTTGCGCATTCTGCAAAACCGCCTGAATGCTATTATTACTCCATGACTTTATTTCCAAATTAGTATCACCGCTTTTTACTGTACCCTTTTCTGATCCAAAATTTTGCCCCGTTAAATTCAGAGTAGTCTTGCTGTCTTCAAAACTCAAAGAACAACTAGTCATAACCGGACCAGGCCCAAGCAGTTTAATCTGGGCTTGACACTTCGGACAATCGGCTGCAGTGGTTACCTTATTGGTAGAATCCATGAATTGCACAAAGATAAACTTCTGCCCCGGTGTTACATCCTTGAAAGTATAATCAAGCGGGTTTGATGCAACAACAGTTGTATAATCCTGCCATGGAGCGCTAGCTAAATCAGTCGGATTTTCCGCAATCCTAAATTGCTTAGTATAGGCAGGAGCTGAAGTAGAAGGAGGAGAAGAGGCGGGAGAGGGAGAAGGCGAAGTAGCAGACGCTCCTCCACAGCTTGAAGCGCACTGGCCTGATCTAATACCCTGGCAACCGCTCGGATTAATCTTGCACCAATCCGCAACAATCTTTGCCTGGTTACTACAGTTTGTATCCCAACCCCACTCTGCGTACTTATATAAAATACTCGTTTCTTTCAGTAAAACACATTCACTGCATGCATCCAGCCCCTGGCATCCGGCAGGTCCACCGCTACCTTCTCCCGAAGCACAGCTTGGCTCTGACCCTGTCCCAATATACCAAAGTTGCATACATTTATTATTATGAGTGTCACCTGCTGGACCTTTAAATTCATAACACCAGGCACTTGTGGCAGGATTAATAAAGGCTTGTTGACTTGGGGTTGTATTTTTTGGACAATCCTCGTTAGGATTAGAATAATATTGTGGATTTTGAGGACACCAGCGGTTACAATCAGCACGGAATTCATGTAGCCTGTCGCATACACCTGGACTATTAATCCCCAGTTCGCTTGGTTTAAAAGTTGCTTTACAATCTATAGTACCCTTACTTGTACCACTGCTAGCACACTGGGTAGCACAGTTATCTATCTCTATCTGGCAATCTCCCCAATGATTACCACCTGCGTCCCAAACACAATACTTATGACCTGATGCACAGGCTTGACCATTAGGACATTTCTTCATAGCACTACATCCCTCGGCACTACCAACTCCTGGAGGATTACACGCATTAGTTACACCACCTCCGCCTCCACCACAACCTGCTCCACAATTGGGAGATGGGTTCTTGACAGATGTCCAGCCATAAGTATCTTGTCCTGTACACTCTACCACACCCTCATCACAACCATGACATTCAGGCCATTTATCTCCCACATTTTTTGTTCCATTAGAACAAGTTGCTGCTGCATACACAGTTTCCACCAAACCTTTGGGTAAAGCCCCTATTAATGAGTCTTTTGACTTCACAGTTTGAATAGAAGATTGGGCCGGACCCAGCGGGGAAGTGAGCTGAACTTGAATCTGAGGCTTGGTGGTAACCCAGGTACCATCACTCTTTTTACTAACATTTGAACCTGTAAATACAATTGGATCTACAGCAGCGCGGGATTTAATAATTTGCTGCGTCCTGACAAGATTAACACCCAATGGAATACCCAGAATAAGTATACCTAAAACAAGCAGACTAACAAGATTTTTTTTATTGCGAAACAAGTTTCCTGTTTCGTTTTTGAAGTAATCTAAAATTGCTCCCATCGTAGAATATAAACCTTTCTTTAATAGTGGACCAAATCATATAACTTTGTCAACTACGTCATGTTAACTGAACGTAGTCAACCCCTGCAAGCAGTGTTAACGGAAAAATGTGTTATTATCCATCCATGTCATTCTGGCTTGTCCAGAATCCTACCTGGGATCGGTTCTGGTGTCGCTAACGCTCCCCAGAATGACAGTCTTCCTAAAACTATATCAATTAAGATTTCCGATTACAAAGCAGGCTTTCTATTTTTCAGGTCTTTCAGCCAGGGGATGATACCGTCTATGTGAATCTTCGGCAAACCGGTCAGAAGCATTAACATATCTGGTAGTAGTATTTAATGACTCGTGTCCCAAAAGCATCTGGATGGCCACAGGAGAAGCACCTTCTTCCGCCAAATATGTAGCAAAACCATGACGCAAAGAATGGGCGCTTGTTGGAACAATAATACCAAGTTTTTCGCGATAACTTTTGATTTTAGCTTGTAAATAATTCGGAGATATTCGACAATCCCTTTGGCCCATTCTTTTACCTTTCTGGGGAACAAAAAGCGCCGGAAGAGCATCTTTCCTAAGTTTTAAATAGTTATCTACATAAAATTTGGCCCGTTCGGTCAAATATACAAACCGTTCTTTTTTACCTTTACCGATAATAAAAATTCTACCGGATGAATCAATATCGCGACGGTTCAAAGACAAAAGCTCCGATATTCTCATCCCTGTTGCAAACAGTACTTCTAACATGGCTCGGTTTCGTGTAGCTACTACAGAATTTTTTTCGAAAGTTGAAGGTGACTCAATTAATGATATTAATTCGTTGAGCTCCGCTACTTTATAATGCTTTTTCTCTTTACGAACCATCCTTACGCTTTCTGGAACAACAGGTATTTTATAGTCCTGAAAAATTAGAAATTTTAAATAACTCCTAAAAGATGACAGTATCCTATTGATCGAGCCGCTTTGCAATTTTAAAGAAGTTTCCTGTTCCGAAATCGCTGTTTTGCGATCTGTTGATAAAAGATATGCTTTATAACGTTCCACATCCACTTTAGTTATTTGTTCAAACTCTTTTTGTACTTCATGTTCCAAAAAATAGGTGAGTGTGAGTAAATCGCGTTCATAGTTATACATTGTCTCTTGAGAGTAGTTATCGGTTTGCAGATGTAATAAAAACTCATCAAATAACGGTAAGAGAATTTTCTTTTTTGTTTCAATAGACGAGCTTAACATAATGAGTGTTTGAATGATTATACTCATAATACCAAGATTAAGCAGGCCTTGTCAAGCATTAAAGTAGCATTAATTCAGTTTTCTCCAGCGAATTTGTCATTCTGATCCCGCCGATAGCGGGAGAAGAATATAAGTATGCACAATAGTCTGGCTATGGAAATTGCTGATTTGATTTTTCCTCACCCCCGCCAGGGCTGGATGCATGCAAATGAGGCTAGCCAGACACGAGGCCCGTAAATGGCCCAAAAACGGCTTTTCAGGGGATAAGACGTAGGTTATCTCATATAGACTTTAGCTCTATATGAAGCCCTAAATTGCTTATTAGATATTTTAAAATTCATGGAATAAAATTGGCTGAAAAATTGGACGGGAATTACCATAATTTAAGTACATGAAATTTTTCCTTATTTTTGTACCCTTACCGATTAAATGCCATACCTGTAGGTAACCAAACCACTTCTCCGTTTTTTACTGTTTCACATATTGTGCGACATCAAAATATAGGGAAGTTTGTAACCTTTCTCGCAAAGAGGAGTATTACAGAAACAGCACCTGAATAAACATACCTATTTCTACTAATAAACATCTGATTAAGGTTGCATAAAGGCAGAAAGAGAAGCACCTCTCTTCTCCAGGAGGCTTCGTTAGGTTTCGGGAAACCTACGTCCGGTATTATTTAGCACTTATCCACAAACCATGCTAAAAGAATATGCAATCCTATGTCATTCTGGGGAAGTTGAGACTTCAACTGACACCAGAATCTTGATTCTGGACAAGCCAGAATGACAGAGAATCGATCCTAATTTTTGGAAAAACATACCCCATAGTTTTTGCCTTCCGTACCTGTCGACTATATCAAACCACATCAATTATTCTTTTCACGAAAATAAAGAAAATTTTCACACTTCGACTCTCCGGCTGCGCCGGATCGCTCAGTGTAAACTCTCTCACTTCCCTACTTTAGCTTATTCTATCAATATAATTTTGAACTTTGAATTATATTTACCCGTTCCATGAAGTTGTAAAAAAACTAACCAAAAGTACAATTGCCCCTATAATCAAATACTCCCACATCATTCTCTTAGTCATCTTATCCCTTAAGTACTGAGTAGTTAAACCTAAAAGAACATACATGGCGGAAGATAAAGATAGCGACCAAATTGTTGTCGGAGACGGCCAAAATGAAAAACTTAAGGCCAACTCTCCCAGGATTAAACTTAAGACAAAACTCTGTATAATAATTGCTACCGAAATCGTATCCTCCATTTTAAAAGTCCAAAGCACTTGTAGAATTAATAAAAAACTTACTACCATGACCGCTACCCCATTCCACAGAAAAAATAAATTAAAAGCGGAAATTACATGGTATATAAAAAAAGCTGAAAGAAGCGTAAAAAGGAAACTCGCCGTTGATGCCGCCCTGTATAAAGGAATCGTCCGCAAAGATGCCACATTAAATACATTCTGCGCCAAAAGCAACAGATAGAAAGTCAGGCCAAATATAAAAGCTACCGGCAGTCTCGTTAGCCAGCGCACAGGCAAAAGAAAATAAAAGCTTGCGACAGCCACTGTAAAAAAGGTCGGTAAAATCAAAAGCATAAATGCTTTGGTTACATTTAAACCCTCCCAAAGAGACCAGAAGGAAAGAATATATGCGAAAACCGCAAGCCCTCCCAAAAATCTAAATCTTAGATTAAAATCAACCAGTTGCGTTGAAAGAAGTCCTATAGTTAATAAAACTGAACTAATAACTATTTTTTGTCTTTTATTTAAGTTT
Organism: Candidatus Daviesbacteria bacterium; assembly: GCA_028712705.1. Taxonomy (GTDB): domain Bacteria; phylum Patescibacteriota; class Microgenomatia; order Daviesbacterales; family UBA10151; genus UBA10151. Next base: position 8,428 of record JAQTPP010000003.1, on the reverse strand, counting down.
AAATTCATGCTCCCCTTTTTCTTACTTCGCAGCTAATTTAAGCACATGACAGATAGCAATTGCCAGCGCATCTGTGGCATCATCCAGGTGTCCACCTTTCCAATTTACTTTTAGCTTATTCCGTTTTCTACCGGAGGTTCCTAAAAATTTCCTTACCCCGTCATGGACTTGATTTTTATCAGCTCTACCTGACCCGGCAACCAAAAGTTTCACCTGCAAACCCGTATAGTCTTGAAACGGAATGTTATGCTGAGAAGCTGTTAACATAATCACTCCCCTCGCCTGTCCTACCATAATGGCAGTTCTGGTATTGGCCCCGAAAAATAACATTTCGCAAATCATCTGGTCCGGCTGATATTTTTTAATAACCGAGGTTAGTTCGCTGTGTATCATATGCAAGCGGTCCTGCATTAGTTTATCTTTGGGCGTGCTGATATTTCCATAAGCTATCAGTTCTATATTGTAGTTAAATTCCCGACTTAATATATCATCCGGTATTTTTATGACTCCATAACCGGTGGTAGCTGTTCCAGGATCAATTCCAAGTATAATCATGTTAATATCTCAAAATTAGCATACACCTTTTGTACATCATCCAACTCTTCTAACTTCCCTGTAAAATCCAAAACTTTTTTGGCTGTTTCCGGATCATTTATTGAAACTAAGGCATTTGGTTTAAACACTAGCTCCTGCGACTCTACTCCATATCCTGCCTGAGTAATTTTATTACTCATAGTATTTAATTCTGGGCTCTCTGTATATACCAAATACATTTGTATGCTGTTTACCAAATAGTCTTCAACGTCTTTCGCGCCAAGATCTATCAGTTCCAGCATTTCTTCCTCTGCGTTTCCACCTTTACTCCTTACTCTGATTTCTCCCACCCTGTCAAACATATACGCCACACTTCCCTGTCCGGCTAAATTCCCTCCGTTTCTTTCAAAAAAATTTTTAATCTCCTGCAAGATCCGCAGTTTATTATCAGTTACTCCTTCTACTAAAAATGCCACCTTACCAGGTCCAAATCCTTCATAAATCATCTCTTCCAAACTCTGACCAGGCAACTTACCCAAACCGCGATCTATTGCCCGCCCTACATTTTCCTTAGGCATATTAACAGCTTTCGCATCCTCCATTACCATCCTTAAACGAGGATTTGATTCTGGATCGCCTGAGTTACCCAATTTCACAGCAATAGTAATAGCATTGGCAAGCTTAGTAAAAGTCTGCCCGCGCTTAATATCTGCTACCCCTTTTTGCCGCTTGATTGTTGACCACTTTGAATGCCCGGACATATCTTTGACGATTCTATCATGATTTTAATCTATTTGATATAATAGCAAAATGACAGAAACCCCAGAAGAAAAACCCCGATTCCCTGGTGGGATATTACCCTGGTGGAATATTACGACACTTGCTAAAGAAACTGATGCTCTAGAAGGCTTGGATCTCTCTACTGTTAAAAAGGGAGACATCATTGTTTTTTCCACTAGCTCTAAAAATAACTCTATATATGTCTTTAGGGTGGATGAACCTGCTTTTCTAGAGGGTGAAAAAAGACGATCATGTAGCGGGACAATACATGGAGGATATTTTGAAGAAAAATTCAAAGGACCGGTGGATAATGTTGAAATTAAAGGAGCAACCTGGGGTGGCTCTTCGTTACTACTCCACCAGATCAAAAAAGATATGAGAGTAGAGCTGGTTAGACATGATGGTCCTTCTGGAAGCGAAGATTATAGCCACTGGCAGACAATTACCACTTCTCGCGTCAAAGAGTGTAGGTTAATTAAGCAATCTAATACCAGTAGCTAGAAGCTTATACTTTCACATATCACCCTAAATTCACCCCTAGGGTGAATTTGGATGACTGCGAATAAAACACGAAATGTTGACAACCTGTCTACTTTCTATCTATACTTCATCACTTAGATGGACAACTCCTTTGAACCTGCAAGCCTTCACGAGCAAGCAATAAATGCAGCGCTGGATTCCAATTGGGAGCTGGCAATTAAACTTAATAAACAAGTCATAAAAATTGACCCGCAAAACGTAGATGCCCTCAATCGCCAAGCTAAAGCTTACATGGAACTTGGCAGAGCGAATTTGGCAAAAAAATACTACTCGGAAGCCTTAAGCGTTGATCCTTATAACCCGATTGCCCAAAAAAACTTAAGGATTATAAAGTCTTTTAAATCCAACTGGTGCAAACTAACGACTCAGGACCCTAACAATAAACAATCCTCAGCCGGCTGCGTCCATACCAAACTTTCCCCATCCCTTTTTTTACAAGAACCGGGTAAAACAAAAATTGTGAGTCTTTTGAAAGTAGCCGAACCTCAAAAACTTATCTCCGCCTTTTGTGGAATGAAGGTAGAAATGGTAATAAAAAACAGAAAAATTACCATCACTGATTTAAACGGGGATTATCTTGGGGTACTGCCCGACGACATTAACCATCATTTGTTGAGACTGTCCAAAGGGGGCAACAAATACGAACTATTTGTCAAGTCTGTCAGAATAAATAGCCTGTCCGTCATTATTAAAGAAACTTTCCGAAGTAAAAAATTTAAAAACCAGCCGTCTTTTTTGGAATATTCTAACTCCAGTGTCACAACAGACATCTTAACCTCGTTTGATGGAGCCAATAGCGAAGAAGATGAAGATGTTGAAGAGGAACAAGAAACCTAAACCTTTAAAAGACGCATTATCCCTGCGGAGTCTAAAATTAATCCGGAATTGTCTTTACTGAAACTTCTTGTTTTGTAGAATTCAATCATTTGCTTATTTGAAAACGGTTTTGGGATTTTAACAAGTCCTCCGGCATTCAAATTTTGCGCTGATGCAAGTATTTTCTTTCGTATGGGATCCCTGGAAGAAACTGCAGCCCGGATTTGAACTTGGTCTTTACTAATTATCACTTGCCAAAAAAAATGCTCATCCGGTTCAAGTTTAGGAAGATTGCTAAAAATATCACTGAAATGATCATGGTTTAACTTGGCAGCCTCTTTTACTCCTACTTCCCAAACGGAAACTGCACTGTCTGTAAATTCCGCCGCATAATCTTCCAATTCTAATAGATTTAGCTCGTTTTGAAACCTGCATAGAATATTTTTCGGACCAAAGACAGTAAGCGCTGTCTCGGACCCTTTTAAAAGCCTTTCAAAACTAACTATTTTCCCTTTGACAAGTACCTCTTGACGGATGGTATCCAGAATTTTGACATCAAAAGTTTTAACTTGGCGTATGAGAAATAAACTATAATCCACATTGACTTTTTGAGGTATCTCCTGGTAATCCCTCATTGACCGGAATGCTAAAATAAACGATATCCCGATAACCAGTAAAAAAAGTAGTAGCCACAAAATCATGGTGATAATAAATTATTTGTTTAAGTAATCTTCTCCGATAAATAAATCTATCTGGGCGCGAGAAGAAATTACATCTTCTGAAGAGTTGATTGTATCACAAAAAATCTGCCGTATTCTTTTTAAAGTAAGCGACTCCTCTCCCTGCGCTGCTGTCTTTTTTAATCTTTCCCTGGCATTATTTGTAATAATCACATTACCGCCCAGATTCGTAATCAGCCTGGCCCATTTCCCTGCCAGCTGAACCTTATCTGTTGCATTGAAAACCGCAATAGTTTTATGTTCCGAAACAATCGCAGGATCTATAAAATCAGATAAAACGCTATCCAGCTTAATCGGGTCTGTTGTCAGCACCCCTGTACCATCAGGAAGATTCTCCCGCTCCAGCACGCCAAGACTAATAAGATCCAGCTCTTTAACTTTATCAAACCTCACATTGCTTAGGCTAACTTTAAGCCTTAAAAGCTCCCATACCGTTAAATCCGTCTTTAAAGAAGATAATAAATTTAAGCCTGAAAAAGGATTTTTCTTAAGTATTTCCACTATTTCGGAAGCGGATTTTGATGGTTGAAGCGAGCTAAAATCCAAAAACCCGTCAATGGGCACGGCAAAAAAACTCGTTAATGTCTCCTTTAATAAACGGTCTCCACCCATCTCCTTTTGGGTTTGTCCAAGTTCATATATGGCACGGAGCTGCCATTTGCCAAATCCAAAAGGCACGTCTAAAAAAAGCTCGTCCGGCGCTTTTATGATAGTTATTTTTTCTTCTTTCGGGTTATAAGAGAGCAAAGCGGTATGTGAAGTTCTAACTAACAGATTGATATTAAATTCCCCATTCCAGACATAATTTCGCTGCTGATTGACTGTTCCTAAAGGGCTAAATAGGCGCTGCGTAAATTGAATTGCCCAGGACAGAATCAACATTCCCGCTACCAGTGCTAAAACGAAAATCGCAAGTTTTGTTCTTCTGTTCTGCTTTGTCCTGGATTGAACATCTTTCCAGCCTTTTTTCCGCATACTCTCATGTTACCTAATCGGGTATTGACCTGGCAACTAGTTATTAGTTAAAGTGAGTAATGAAAGGGGGTGAATTAAAATAATGGATGATCAAAATAATCCCGGAGGCGCTGTTCCAGCTGACCCAAACCAGGACCAGCCGGCAGAACCAACTGCTCCGCCACCAGCAGAACCTGAAATGCCAGGTGTACCGCAAACTCCTGAGCCACAAGCTCCTGAGTCTACACCCTCTTTACCCACTGAACCTGAAAATGGAAGCGGTGAACAAGGTGGAGGCGCACCAGCGGTTTAAAACTATATATGGGTGTATGAGGTATGCAAAGTTAAAATTGTGTACCTCATAACCCATAGAGGCCTCCTTTGTATTGCCTAACCGTATAAGTTGCTGTGTGAATCTATTGCAACAAACATGATCTCAGTAGTTTTCTTTCTATAAATAGCTCGCAGGTCGCCCGTTATATTAATACTTCTATACCCTAAATACTTACCTTTTAATAAATGATTATTCAAAACAGGATTAAACTCATCCTGCAAAAATAAATTTCTTCTCTCTTTAAATTTTTTCTTTTCGTTTGCTCTCAACTTCTGGTATTGTTTTAGGAAATCCTTATGAAGCTTGATTCTCATGGATTATCGCAGCGAATCAAGATACTTATCCATTTCTTCACCATTTTCAAATGCAGGAGAAAGATTACGGTTATGCTTTATATCGTCTTCCACTCTATCCAGTAATTTTTCCAGTTCAGGAGTCATTTGAGGAATATCAGAAAAGACAACTTCCCTGGTTCTGATAAAATTCCGGAGAGCTGCGTTGATTACATCAGACAAGGACAATCCCAAATCTTTGGCTGCTTTTTGAGCATTCTTTTTAACTTCATAATCAGCTTTAATATGGATTACTGTAGTCATTGTAACTAAAGTATACACAATAGTTACAAAGTTGTCAACCCCAGGACAGTGTTTTACGGGAGAGTTTTTCCAGTTCAATCCTGGGCCTATCCTTAAAATAACTTTTCTCGTTTAAGTGATCTCTTAACATATCCAGCAGTAAATCTCCTGCCATCACTTCCGGCAGTATAACCAAATCCGCTCCCAGTTTATATAATCCCTGGGCCTCCCTGATGGTTTCTGCCCTGATTATTATCGGAATACCTATCTTCCTAAGCTTTAAATCTTCCAGTAAAGTTTTGCTATCCCCAAGGTCGGGTGCGGTTGAAATAATCATTTTTGCCGTATCTAAATTCAGTATGTCTAAAACTTCCGGATCAGACATATCCCCGTAAATAACAGGTATTTCCTCTTTCAATAACGTTTCAACCTGATGGGGATTAAAATCCAAAACTACCATCGGATATTTTTCCTTTTTTAAAAACCTGACTATCTCCCCGCCCACCCGGTGAGCTCCTATCACCACTACATGATCTGATAATTCCGCATCCGCTTCTTTTTCAAATACCAGATGCTTTCTTCTTTCAAAAAATGAAACTGCAGAAGAAACCAATTTGTAGATCGCATGCGATTTCGAAATCATCAAAGATGATGCAATAAATGAAATAACAGAAGACAGGGCAATCACCGTTAAAGCATTCTGGCTAACCAGATTTGCCTTAAATCCGACCAACAGGATAATCATGGAAAATTCGGAAACCTGGGATAAATTGATAGCGGTTTTAAACATAGTGTGCTTCCGGAAACCGAATAGCCCAAACAAAAGCAAGAAAATCACCGGTTTAATTAAAATTACATAAGTTGTAAAAATTAAAATCAGCGGCAACAGAGAGATATTGTTTAGCGAAAAATTAACCCGTGTACCTAAATAGACAAAGAAAAGGGCGGTAAAAAAATCCCGCATGGGTTTAATCTTACCTTGAATATGGAAATGATAAGGGCTGGATGCCAAAGCCACCCCGGCCAAAAAAGCCCCGATAAGTATGGAAAAACCCATTAACATAGACAAGGTGATAAATCCGAAACACCAGGCTAGCGCAGTTAATAAAAGCAGCTCGCCCGAATCAGATATAGCCTTAAAAACAACGGCTAAAATATAACGGCTTATCAAGATCGCCATAGCAAAAAGGACCACCACTTTAAAAACCAGGATAGAAAGCAACATGATATTAGATTCTCCTATGTTCAAGATTGACATCGAAGAACCTATGACCAAAAGAATAACAACAGCCAGCAAATCTTCCAAAAGCAACACCCCGACTGACAGTTTTCCGTATAAAGAAGTTAAGTCCTTTTTGTCAATCAGCAATTTTACTACCAGCATGGTTGATGAAAAAGATAAACCCAACCCCAAATATATTGCTTCCCGGGTATTAAAACCAAAACTCTGGGCAATGTATGTACCGAGTGTAGCGGTAATAATCACTTGCAAAATACCGGCAGTCAGGATTTGTCTGCCAAAATTCTTAAGTTCACGGAGATCCAGCTCCATCCCCACTAAAAATAAAACAAAGGCAATGCCGATATCCGGTAAAAAAGATAGAGCCAAAGACTTACTAATATCAAAAGTAGCGGCAATAGAAAGCAGTAAACCGGTAACAAGATAAGCGATTAAAAGGGGTAATTTAAACTTATAAACAACCATCCCCAGGATAGATGAAAAACTTAAAATAATGGCAAGTTGTATAAAAATGTTGTTCATATCTGGGATGACAATAGACTTAACGCCTTCTCTAAATCTTCCGGTAATTCACTCTCCAACTCCATCCACTCCCCGCTTACCGGATGCTTAAACCCAATCTTAGCAGCATGTAAAAACATTCTCGGACACCATCTTTTGTCTAATCTATTCATTTTCCTGCCTGAGTATTTTTCATCCGAAACGATCGGATGATTGATATATTTTAAATGTACCCTAATTTGATGTGTCCGTCCAGTTTTTGGTTTACACTTTAAAAGAGTATAAAGTTGGTAGTTCATAGTTCGTAGTTTACGAAGTTGAATCTTATTGAATCCTTCAAAAATCTTTTCTATCAACTCCGAACTCATAACTAATAACTTGACGGGTTCATATTCCGTTACTGCCTCCCTGCCCGCCATCGCTACGCTCAGGCGCTGGCAGGCGGGCCTAGCCTCCAGGGGGACGCCTTGCGAGGCTACAGTAAACTTTTCTCTATTTAATGGATTTCTGATGATAGATGCATCCACTATCCCAATGTCTTTAATATGCCCATGAACCAATGCTAAATATTCTTTTTTGACTATTCTTTCTTTAAATTGGCTTTGTAAATTTTCCAAAACTGCTTGAGTTTTAGCTATCAAAATTAATCCCGAAGTATCTTTATCCAACCTGTGCGCTATCCCACCGCGGAAAAGCTTAATGTTAAAATCTTTTTGCAAAATATCAGCTAAAGTTTCTCCCTTAACGCTTTCAGCAGGATCAACCACTAATCCCGGAGGTTTATCCAATACCAATAACCGGTCATCCGAATAAATAATTTTTGGGATAATCATTAACTCTTTTGCAGGTAACTTTTAACCTCTGTTAAAACTTGATCCGGGTTTAAGGCAGATTTAATTAAATACCCTGCTGCCCCTAAATCAAAACACTCTTTGACAACCGAATCCTGCCCTAAATTTGTTAAAATGACAACAGTCAAATTTGACGACTTAGCAGGCTTTAGTTTAAGATCTCTTAAAATCTGCACGCCATCTTTTTTAGGAAGCATAATATCCAAAAGAATCAGGTTGTATTCATTACTTTGTATTTTAGATAAACCGACCTCTCCATCCGCCGCAACATCTATAAAATAACCCTCCGCCTGCAAAAGCTCTTGATAAAACTCCCTTAAAAACTGGTCGTCTTCTACAAGAAGAATTTTCTTTTGTTGATTATCCATAGTTTATCTATATCATAAAATAACTGCCGGTTCCAATCCCTTGGCTTCACCTTCTGGTTTTACCTGATATTTATTTATATCTTTCAAAACAGCAGGTGTTGCAACAGGCAAAGCCACAGTGAATGTTGTTCCTTTATTTAACCCTTCCGACTGTGCCCGGATTTTACCATGCATAAGTTCAACTAAATTTTTGGA
>JAQTPP010000002.1 GCA_028712705.1 Candidatus Daviesbacteria bacterium | reverse complement strand
GAATTTAACAGTCATTACAACAAGCACAGATTCCATCAAGCCATACACTACAAAACTCCTTTTGAATATGTTACAACACTATTACAGGAAGGAGGACAACCGTTCTCTATCTAGGGTGCCAGTACACAGTATTGACAAGCCCCAAAGCAGGAGACTAAACTTAACACTGGCAAGCGTAGAAGAAGCAAGAATTTTTTCTTCCTACGCTTTTTTAAAAGGGGGAAAATTATGACCAAAACTTTAACCGGAACACTAAAAGATATACAAATTTTACTGGGTAAACCTAGAAAACTGGCCGGGGCTCTTAAATACTATTTAAGCTTCCTCAATATCAAAGAAGATGGAAAGCAAGAAATAGATTCAGACCAAAAAAATGATAAAATACAATCAATCCGCAATGGCAAGATCCTTTGGGTAGATGTCAGAAATCCCAGCCGAAAGGAAATTAGCGAACTGGTCCAAAAATATCCTTTCCATCCTTTACACCTTGAAGATTGTATGTCTAAAGGACATTTCCCTAAAATTGAGCAAAATTCAGAGGATAAATATTTATTTTTACTGCTTCGTTTTCCCGCGCTTAATGCCAACGAAGAAAGTATCACTATTAATCAAATATGCTTCTTTTTAGGCAAAAATTACCTCGTTACCGTCCACGACAGCTCTAAAGATACAGTTTCCAGGATATTTAATGAGTGCAAAGAAAGCAAAGAACAACGAAAGGCATATATTGATAATTCTTCTGCCAATTTGTTATACACCATTATTAACCAGCTAACCGACGACTTGACCCAGCTATTGCAAATAATCTTAAAAGAGGTAGATGAAACAGAGGATATCGTGTTTGACGACAAGGTATCCGGAGTTTATAAAATCGGTCAATTAAGACACAAGATACTTTCCTCAAGGCGGGTAATCAGACCTTTAAAATCATTAATAGCAGAGATGACCACTAAAATAAACAAATTCAGTTCAACTAATTTATCCATTTATTTTGAGAATATTGCCGATTCGATTGACAAAGCCTGGGAAACTTTAGAAGAAGCACGGGAAACGGTTGATATTTATAAAGATGCGGATTTCACTATCAGTTCAGAAAAAACCAACAAAACTTTGGCTGTTTTGACTATTCTTTTTACCTTCACCCTTCCGGCTACAGTTATTGGAACATTTTTTGGGATGAATGTTTTACTCCCGGGAGGAATAGAAGCCGGATCCTGGACCTTTTTAGGAAAATACACCACATTTATAATTATCCTGATCACAGGTACAATTCCTGCTCTTTTAATGAGCCTTTATTTTAAAAAAAGGGGTTGGTTTTAAAGCTAATTTGGGGTGTTGACATATTAAACCAACAGGTAGACAATTAATTTAGAAATCTCTAAAACCGTTAAAGAGCAGGTTAAGAGATTTTTTTAGTGACTTAGGGGGAAGCACGATTTTGAAAGAATTATTTTCATCTAAAAAAATTTTTCTGCCTTTAATAATAAATCTCCTGCTTTTTGGTGGAATTTTTGTTCTTGGGCTGCTTGGACTGACAACGGGTTTAATTCAGCTTATTTTAGTTATGGCAGTATTTTTGGAGGTAATTTACCTTACAACCCTGATTCAGATATCTGTTAATAAAAACGCCAAAGGTCTGGATGAGGTAAAAAAACATATAGAAGAACTCCAGGAAGGTGAAGAAAAAACCTACAACGGCTTAATTTATACCGGACATCAGATAAAAGCAATGCAGCATGAGCTTAATGCCTTAAAAAGAGGCAGCATTTTAAAGTCTACCGGCAACCATCTTCCTAAATTAAGGAATTAATATTTTATTCAAAAACGGCTCCACCTTTTTAAGGTAAATAACATTATATTTGGGGAAATACAAAAATACTGCAGGAGCATCTTCCAGCAGGGTTTTTTGAAAATCAAAGTATTTGACTTTCCTTTCTTCTTCGGTAATAATTTTCCTGCCGTCTTCCAAGTCTTTATCCACTCTTTTGGAATCATATCTTGTTAAATTGGTTTTTGCTTGAGTTGCGTGCCACAGAAAATATTGGTCAGGATCAACCGGTATGCTTTGGGTAATTAAAAGCGCTTGAAAATTTTGGGGAATACCTGATTCTATCCGGAGCTTACTGTCAAATCCCAACTTTTTCCAGGATTCGACAACAACTTTCCCCACTTCTTCCAAATTCGGAGTAGACGTTAAAATCAATTCCGATTCCAATTCGTTGCCGGTAAACGATGGCTTCGCCCGCTCCAAAGCTGCTGCTGCTTCCTCAGGATTAGACAGATATTTTTTGGAATCGCTGTCGCGGGCCCAGGATTGCGGAGGATAAGGATTATTAGCAACTTCTTCATTTTCTATTTTAGGAGTTTGGAAAGCTAATGACTGACGGAGTGAACGGTTATGCAAAAGAGAATCCGTTGTCTGGAATAAAATTGTGACAATTTTTGAGTAATCAATAGTTTGCACTGCGCCGATTAAGGGACTTGAACCAACCAGCTTTGGATTGCTTAAACCCATTAAAACCTGTACTTCTCCCAAATTAAAACCTGTAACCGCTGTCTTCTCATTCGGGTAAAATCTTACAACTATGCCTGGAGATTTGCCGTCTTGTGGCTCCAGAATAAGTTTCGTAATAAAAATCCTGCTTTTTTCAATCTTTTTTATCTTATACGGACCTGCCCCAATCAGAGTACCTTTTTTAAAAATAGGTTCCGTTAGAAGCGAAGGCAAAGGAGAATATGATTCCTTTAGGTCGAATTGAATTATTTTATCGTCCGGGAAGGAAACGTTTGTATTTGGGATAGAAAATTCCAGATCGGATGCTTTTACAGTTTCTTTATCAACCCATTTTAAATCCTTTAATTTAAACTTAAAACTTGTAGCATCGTTATTGGTTTCCCAACCGCTTACTAGGTTTGGTTTAATTTTTCCGTCACTGCTTGCTTCAATCAAGCCGGAAGATAACAGTCTTGTTACCTCAATAGGCAGATCATGTTCCTGATAAGTCCCGATTAAACCTACCCTGACAATATCCGGTGAATAGAAAAGTTTTAGCCTGGTTTGAAAAATCACCAGAAGCATGATCAAAGCTATGCTGCCTATAACCCGGATTGCATTTCTTTTCAGATATTCCCGGGTAATCAAAAGAAAAAGCCTCACGGATCTAAGATTCATAATTTACTAAACCATTAAACCGATTAAGGAAAATGAAACAAAGGCTAGCGCTACAGCAATAGTTACATAGAAAAGAAGCTTTTCCGCTCCTCTTTTTGTGCGGTAAAAAGACATATCGCCGCCAAAACTGGTGCCTAAACCGGAACCTTTTTGTTGAATAATAATTATCAAAATCAAAAGAATGCCCAGTATTATTTGAATTAGCGAAATTGCGGCTTTCATCAATAGCCATTATACACTAAGGTTAATGGCTAAGCCACTGCAGAAAATGGGTAATTACCCCGATTAAAAAAGAAACTACGACTGCCACCAAAAAAGGAGATAAATCATAAGGGGGAAGATTAAATCCGTTGTAGCTATATCCGGGAAAGGTATAAGGAGCTAATTGAAAATCGGAAACAATTGTAGTCAGGGCATAAAGTGCCAAAACATTTGTGACCCAGGCAAAAAATCCCAGCGTCAAAAGATTTAGCGGCAGAAACAATATTTTAAGTATGGGAACCAGGAGAAAATTTATCAGCATAAATGCCAATCCCCCAAGAAACAAACTCTTTACCCCGCCTGAATAAGTCAAACCGGGGACTACTCTTGTAACCATCCAAAGGGAAACTGTATTGATTAGGAAATAGCGGAGCAAAGTTTTCATCTGCTTATATGATATTAAGATTGACCTTCTGATGCAACTTTCTGTGGTAATTTACGGCAAACCTGTGAGCTTCATCACGCAGCTTTTGCAGCAATTTCAAAGAAAGGCTTTTTCTTGGAAGCTTTAGAATTTCACCTTTGGGTGGATATAACCATTCCATTCGCTTTGCCAGGCCAAATACGGGAATTGCTGCATTGCTAAATTGTTGAATTGTTCCCTGAACAGCCCTGGCTTGTCCTCTACCCCCGTCAATTATCATCAAATCCGGTATAGCCCATTCTTGATGTTTTAAACGCCGCCTTATTATCTCACGCATCATTGCCACATCGTCTGGTTTACCGAATCCGCCGGCTGGCGGGCCAATCTTAAATTTCCTGTACTGGCTTTTATCAATTTCCCCTTTAGTTAAAACAACCATTGAGCCGGTAGTCTCATAACCTTGGATATTTGAAATATCATACCCTTCTATCCTCTCGGGTAGCTTCCCCAGGTTTAAATCCTTTTTTAATTGCTCAAGGGCAAGGTTTCCTTCATCCTGTAAAAAATTAGGATTTTCTAAATAAAGCCCGATCCTGTTAATTTGGGTTAAATAGAAAATACCCTCGATTGTTTTTTTGATCTTAGCTGCTTCCTCAAATTTTTGTTTTTGCCCTGCTTGCTTCATTTCGGCAGTCAGTTCGATAATCAGTTGCTCCTTTTTTCCATCCATAAATCTGGAAAACCTGTTAATAATTTTGTTGTATTCTTCTTTGCTTATTAAACCAACGCACGCCCCTGGACATAGTTTCAGGTGATAATAAAAACACGGACGGAATCGTGTTTTGGTTCGCAAGGCGTCCCCTTGCGAAGCTGCAACGCACCAGGGGAAGACTTTTCTTAATGATTTTAATGTTTCCCTGACAGTTCTACTTGATGGAAATGGACCCCAATATTTTTTCATTATCTGGAGATCCTTTTTCCTGGCGGTCACAATTTTCGGGAAAGCTTCTTTGCTAACTGCAATGTACAAATAATCCTTGTCATCAGTCAGCCTGACATTAAATGGGGGGAGATATTTTTTAATTAAATTCGCTTCTAAGATCAAGGCTTCAAGTTCCGATTCAACAATGATTGTTTCCGTTTTGGCGATATGTTCAACAAGAGTTGCTACTTTAGTATTATTACGGTGTATGCCTATCCCACCCCTGGGGTGGGTTAGGTTGACACCGTATGAAGCCACACGCTGATGAAGATCAACAGCCTTTCCGACATACAAAATCTTCCCGTCTTTATCTTTAAACATATAGACGCCGGGTCTTCGTGGAATTTCGGATTTAAAACGGAGCCAACTCATGATTTTTTAATACGTTCATTCTTAATTCTTTTACGGTAAATGTGGCCGCCCAACACTACAAAATAGATTAATACCATAGCCAGAGATATTCCGGCTATCAAAAGAGGAACAGGTTGGAATACGATAAAGGGTTTTACTACTACATCCTTAGTAAACTTCTGACTGCCCACATTGATCACAATTTGATCCTTATAAGAATCAAAAAGCGATTTGGTCCGGATATTAAAATTGAATTCGCCGTTTCCAAAGGGGGGTATAGGGCCTGTTTTTTGATTCTCTCCGTTAAGCGCCACGAGTTTATCAACGGAAATTTGAAGAGGCGCAGAGGGATAAACAGCATTACCTGTATTTGTAACTTTCACCTTGATAACCCCGGGGAAACCGGAAAAGATCGGGCTTAAAACATCAATCACAACATCAATCTGCGGCTTACCAAGAAAATCATTTTCCGATAAGGTTACTTTTACATCATGACTGTCCTGACCCGCATATTTATACGAACCTGCAGGAATTGGCTCCTGTGAAGATGAGCCCTTAACCGCAAAAACAAAATGATTAAGATCCAGTTTATTAAAGTAATCCACGCCGCCGGTGGTATTTTCCCAGGTAGGATCAACCATGACCCATCCGCGCCGTTCGTTCCAATATTCCGGCCATGCATGTAAAACATCTTTTGTTAAGGATAACGGCCGCAGCGTTGTATTCTCGGTGTATGCATACCCGTTTAATTCCCTGGCCGGAATGCCGGCTGCTCTGGATAAGGCCAGAAATAAATCAGTAAACTCCATGCAAACAGCGGAATTGGAGTTGTCTAAAACCGTAACAGCTCCAAGCCGTTCAATATCACTATCTTTTAACCGGCCGGAATCATATTTTAGGGAATTCACTACATATTGAAAAATGAGCTTAGCTTTACCTTCAAAATCGCTTGGGGGACTGTCACCCAGAATTTCATCCAGCTTATTCATAATTTGGGGGTTATCTTTTTCCCAGTATTTTTGAGATTCGGTATATTTTTTTCTTAAGGCCTCATCCAGCACAGGAAGCTTTACCTTGGAGTTTGTATAAAGCTTTACCGAGCCAAAAACTTTAACATCGATTTTTTGTCCGCGGTTCAATCTATACCAGGCCAGGTAGTTGCCATCGCTGTCCACTGTCACGTTAAGCGGCTTTGGGTCTATGCGCTGAAAAATAACATCCTGGAAAGATGTGTCCGGAGGAAGGGCGATGTTTGTTAATATCGGCACCAGATTTTTGTTTTCCAGATGGTAATTCAAATCAAAATCAAAAATCTGCATGCTGCCGAAATTTGCAGAAATACCGGATGATGTAAGCTGACTTTTATCAAAAGTCAAAAATATTCTTCCGGAGGAAACAGTCTGGTTTTTGGGATTCGGACTAATCAAAGAAGGTTGGCCAAAACTCTGCGGCACCGAAAGAATCAGGTTATAGGCTTCCAAATTCGTGGTTGAAGAAATTCTTGGAACCCTAACTTCCCAAACCTTACCGACTTTTTCAGCAAAATCCTTTGACTTAAAACTTAGAGTCCATGATAAGCTCTTACCCAAACCCGCCACCTGCTGGTTAAATTTAACACTAATAGTGGTAGTTGTGTCTTTTTGCTCTGACGTTACATCCAATACTCCTCCGGGATCTGCAGCCTTAATATCGGAAATTTGGGTTGCCCCAATAGTTAGTTTGAACTGGTTGGCATAGTATTGTGAAGTCAGGTTTTTGAGAGTAATCTTTTCTGTAACTGTAGTCACTCCGCTGTCCGAAACGTCATACAAAACATCATAAGCTGTGGCAAATTCCCCTTCTGCAAAAACCTGCTGCGGCAAAACCAAAAGAATTAAGAAAATAATTAAAACAGAAATCTTTTTAATCATCTGATTAATTGTAGCAAAAAATTGCCTTCAATGTTACACTAAATTTACACTTCAACCTGAAAGGTTGATACACAAATTATGCCAGGACGTAAAACGCCGCTTGTCGTCGGTGAGTATTATCATATTTTTAACCGAGGTAATGAGAAACGAAATATTTTTACGCAACCTCGAGATTATAAAAGACTTTTTAAAACCCTTTTTTACTATCAATTTATTGGACCAAAACCGAGCTTTTCTAGATTTGCAAAATCAGACTTAAATTCCTTTAAGCCTGATCCAGAAAAGAAACTGGTAGAAATAATCTGTTATTGTCTCATGCCTAATCACTTTCACTTTCTAGTCAAACAGCTTAAAAATAATGGCATCTCTGTTTTCCTAAGCCAAATTAGTAATAGCTACACCAAATATTTCAATACTAAATACGCCCGAGTAGGCGCACTCTTTCAGGGAGTTTTTAAAAGTATAAGAATCGAAACAGACGAACAATTAGTCCACATATCCCGCTACATCCACTTAAATCCAATAGTAGCCGGACTTACAAAAGATTTAAACTTTTATCCTTGGTCATCTTACCATGAATACATAAGCGGAGTCGGAGGTATCTGCTCAGTAAACCAGGTACTTGATCTTTTTCCTTCAAGCAAGGAATATCAGGAGTTTGTTGAAGCGCAAATAGATTACGGCACAACTTTAGAAATCCTTAAACACCGTACTATTGATCTAGATTAATGAATAATTCGTGCGGTAACCTGAAAGGTTGCAAGCTGTAATTCCTTAAATTATCCTAGCCAGATATTGACCTGTGTAAGAGGATTTTATCTTAGCAAGCTGACCAGGGGTGCCTTCTGCGACTATTTTCCCGCCTCTATCTCCGCCCTCCGGTCCAAGATCTATTATCCAATCCGTATTTTTGATGACATCTAAATTGTGCTCAATAATGATCACAGTATTGCCGTAATTTACCAGTTTGCGCAAAATTGTCAAGAGTCTTTCAATGTCTGCAAAATGGAGTCCGGTGGTTGGTTCATCCAAAATATACATGGTGTGCCCGGTTGGACGTTTGGAGAGCTCCGAAGACAATTTAATCCGCTGAGCCTCTCCACCTGAAAGCTTTGGTGCCGGTTGCCCCAGTTTAATATAGCCAAGCCCGACATCAAATAAAACCTGCAGCTTATTTTTAATATGAGGAATATTCTCAAAAAACCTCAAGGCTTCTTCTACCGTCATATCCAGCACTTCCGCTATATTTTTATCCTTAAAATTAATTTCCAAAGCCTCCCTGTTATACCTTGCGCCGTTACACGATTCACAAGTAACATAAACATCCGGCAAAAATTGCATTTCGATTTTAAGAGTACCTTCGCCTTCGCAAACCTCACATCTACCCCCTTTAACATTGAACGAAAACCTGCCCGGTCCATATCCCCTTATTTTCGCTTCAGGAGACTGCGCAAATAAATCTCTGATAAAAGTGAATGCGCCGGTATAAGTGGCTGGATTGCTGCGGGGAGTACGGCCAATCGGCGACTGGTCCACCAAAACAACTTTATCTATATTTTCTACTCCTTCCATCCCTTTGTGTCCTCCGGATTTTTCTCTTGACCTGTATATTTTTTGTGCTAAAGCTTTATACAAAATATCATGAATTAAAGTTGACTTACCTGAACCGGAAACACCTGTCACAGCAATAAATTGCCCTAGGGGGAAAGAAACGTTGATATTTTTTAAATTATGCTCTGTGGCTCCAAGAATTTTAAGAAATTCACCATTGCCATTATCAGGTACGGGATGACTGAGAACAGTCACTTTTTTCTTGCCGGATAAATATTGTCCTGTCAAAGAATTCGGATTTTTTTTCATTTGCTCCGGAGTTCCTATAAAGATAATGTTGCCTCCGTGTTCACCTGCTCCCGGACCAATCTCTATGAGCAAATCCGCAGCCTCCATTGTTTCAGCGTCATGTTCATTAACAATAACCGTATTACCCAAATCTCTCAGCTTTTTTAAAGTCTCAATCAAGCGACGGTTATCCCGCTGGTGCAAACCAATGGATGGTTCATCTAAGACATACAGTACGCCGGAGAGCCCTGAACCAATTTGAGAAGCCAGCCTGATCCGTTGTGATTCTCCTCCGGCCAAAGTCGAAGCAGGACGGTCAAGCGTCAAATAATCCAAACCAACATCAATTAAAAAATTTAAGCGCAGTATAATTTCCTTTACGATCGGTGCGGCAATTTGCGCTTCCCGATCCGAGAGCACACCTCCGAGGTGGGCTTTGACTCCTCGGAGGTGAGTCATCCATTCCAACGCTTGAACAATTGATTGGCTGGTGACTTCAGAAATATTTAATCCGTCTATGGTGATTGAAAGAGCTTCATCCTTTAATCTTGCACCCTTACATTTCGGGCAAACCTCTTTTACCATGTATTTTTCAATTTCGGCCTTAACAAAGTCTGATTCCGATTCCTGATATCTTTGCTTAAGATAAGCTACCAAACCCTGGAACTGAGAATAAAAGTGAGTCCATCTGCCTTGTCTGTTTCTACCTTCCACTTTAAATTGATCTTGTCCGCTGCCGAAAAGCAAAATCTTTTTAGCCTCAGCCGTTAAATTTCCCAGCCTGGTATTTAAGTCAAAACCATGCTTTTTTCCCACAGCTTCAATCAACCTGCTAAACCAGGTGTCGCTTGAAGCAAGTCTTGACCAGGGAAGTATTCCGCCTTCCGCAATGGAAAGAATTGGATTTAAAACCGCTGTCTCATCTATCTCCAAAAGACTACCCAGTCCGGCGCAGACGGAACAAGCTCCATGAGGCGAATTGAAAGATAAAAGCCTTGGCTCAATCTCGCTAAGAGAGATGCTGTCCAGCGGACAGGCAAACCTTTCCGAATAAAGACGGTCGTCCATTTTTTTAGGATTTTGTGGAAATTCTAAAGAAGCATCCAACACCTCTGAGATAATCACTGATCCTTCGCCTAATTTAAGCGCTGTCTCAATACTTTGTGACAATCTTGAGTATATATTGTTTGCTTGTTCACTTTTTTTACCCAGAACTAGCCGATCTACCACTAAATCAATCGTGTGTTTATTAGTTTTAATTAAAACCAGATCTTCATCAAGGTCTCTTACTTGTCCGTCTACCCTCACTTTAGAGAAACCTTTTTTCCTGAAATCCTCAAAAAGTGCATTGTATTCACCTTTCCTATCCTTAATTACCGGAGCCAGTATCATGATCCTCTTACCCTTCTTACCAGCAGACCCTTCGACTACGCTCAGGGTAACGCTTTGCGTTATCTGCTCAACTGACATTTTGGAGATTTCCCTACCGCAGACAGGACAATGTGGATGGCCAACCCGGGCAAAAAGCAGCCGCAAATAATCATAGATTTCGGTGGTCGTACCGACAGTTGAACGGGGATTATGTGAGACACCTTTTTGGTCAATAGAAATGGCCGGAGAAAGACCTTCTATCAAATCAACATCAGGCTTATCCATTACCCCCAAAAACTGCCTGGCATATGAAGAAAGTGATTCTACATACCTTCTTTGTCCTTCGGCATAAAGGGTATCAAAAGCCAGAGAAGATTTACCTGAACCGGAAATCCCTGTTAAAACTACCAATTTATTCTTGGGAATTTCCAGGTCAATATTTTTTAAATTGTGTTCCCGAGCGCCTTTAATTGTAATCTTATCTATAGCCATATTATTATTGTCATTCTGGAGCGGAACGAAGTGAAGCGATAGAATCTGAAAACTTAACAGATTCTATCAGTCGGCTACGCCTCCTTCCAGAATGACATAGGGGGCGAATTTTTCCCGAAAAATACCGAACTATTTTAACTCATTTTGCAAGATTTGAAAAGGGGTTAGATCGGTAATATCTACCCAGCAACCCCAGGGGTTGAAAGCTAAAAAGGAGATGTTCTGCTCACACTAGCCAGTTTCTTAAATATTTAACTCTTTAGTCGTCTACAAAATTCAAAATCTTCCCTGACTATTTCTCTAAGCCTATCTGAAACTGTAGGACAATGAAATCCACCTATACGATCTATTACACTCCTTAAACTAGACTCTCTGTTAGAAAATACACTAGCATCAATAAGTCCATTTCTCCTGTATTCTATGCTCGATTCTACTCCTATATTCATATTAATATAAATATCATAAATTGAAATTTTAAAGAAGCTTATCTAGGGTAATCTAAAAAGAACACCTAATACATCTATTGCGTCAGTTTTTAGTGACTCAGTTAAGGCTCTTTTCTGGTCTCTTATTCGTTTTGCATCATTCCTCTGTCTTCTTCTTGATTCACATTGTTCAGGAGTTTCAAAACCACAGCTATCAAAAGGGCTTGCTGTAATTGCGGGCCTGCCTGGCAATTCCATTGTTAGTATTTCTGTTCTCTCTATTAAGTTCAGACATCTTCTAGTCCTAGAAGGATGTTTTTCCCCTGTTCTTTCTTTTCCTGGTCCTGCCATATTTATTATTATAACATACCTGTCTACATGCTTAATTCTTTTATCTGGTCCCTTATTCTGGCTGCTTCTTCAAAGTCCAAAAGCTCTGCTGCTTGCCTCATCTGGGCTTCCAGATTTCTAACCATCTTTTTCCGCTCTTTGGGAGGAATATCGTCAATAGTCAGATCCTTTTTACCCAACTTTTCTTCCAATTCCTCTACTTTTTCAACCAGTCTTTCCCTCAAAGCTTTCTCAATGCTTCTGGGGATAATATGGTGTTTTTTGTTATATGCTTCCTGGTACTCTCTTCTCCTTTTTACCTCCTCAATGGCAGTTTTCATGGATTTAGTCACAGTATCCGCATACATGATTACCTTGCCCTTAACATGTCTTGCAGCCCTTCCCATGGTCTGAATAAGGGAAGTTTTAGATCTTAAGAACCCTTCCTTATCAGCATCCAAAATAGCCACCAAAGACACTTCCGGCAAATCCAACCCTTCGCGGAGCAAATTTATACCTACAATCACGTCATATTCCCCCAGCCTTAAGGATTGCAGCACATCAGAACGCTGCAGTGTAGCCACGTCAGAGTGCAAATACTGTACCTTAATTCCTTTTTCGGCCAGATAATCGGTTAAATCCTCAGCCATGCGTTTTGTCAGTGTTGTTACCAAGGTACGCTCATGTTTTACTGTTCGCAATCCGATTTCCCGTATTAAATCTTCTATCTGACCGCTGATCGGCCTGACTGAGATTTGCGGATCCAAAATTCCGGTTGGCCTGACCAATTGCTCTGCAATGCCATCAAATTCACCTCCGAGGTGTGCCGCAGGCGCAACACCACCTCGGAGGTGTTCACCACGAGCTAAGGATAATTCGTATTCTTCAGGCGTTGCGGAAACATAAACAGCTTGATTGATCCTCCGCTGAAACTCTTCAAAACGAAGCGGCCTGTTGTCCAGCGCAGAAGGTAATCTAAACCCAAAATCAATTAAAGTTTCTTTTCTGGAGCGGTCGCCGTTATACATCCCCCTGATTTGCGGAATGGTGATATGGGATTCATCAATAATAGTTAAAAAGTCCTTAGGAAAATAGTCCATCAGGGTAAAAGGAGGTTCACCCGACTCTCTCCCATCAAAATAACGGGAGTAATTCTCAATTCCACTGCAGTAACCGAACTGACGAATCATTTCCAAATCATAATGTGTCCTTTGTTCCAACCTTTGAGCTTCTACCAGCTTTCCGCCAGACTCTAGACTCTTGACTCTAGACTCTAAATCTATCTCTATTTGTTTTATTCCGGGGACAATCCGCTGCGCCGGAGTAATGTAGTGTTTTGCCGGATAAATAATTTGCGCTCCTTGCATTTCTGTAATATGACCTGTCACAACTTCGAGTTGACTTACCTTCTCTACTTTATCCCCTAAAAACTGTAGCCTGTAACCTTGATCCAAATACGGCGGGAAAATATCCAAAGTATCTCCGCGTACCCGGTATGTACCTCTTTGAAAATCAATATCATTTCTCTCGTAATACATTTTCTGCAGGATTTTCATTACCGCCTGCATACCGGTTTTCATACCGCTGCCGATCTCCAATATTGCCTGGCCGTATTCGACAGGAGAACCCAGGTTATAAATGCAGGAAACAGAAGCCACCACGATTACGTCCCTACGCGTTAAAAGCGAGGCAGTTGTGGAAAGACGGAGCTTTTCAATTTCCTCATTAATCGAGGCATCTTTTTCTATGTAGGTGTCAGATTGGGGAATATATGCTTCGGGTTGATAATAATCGTAGTAGGAAACAAAATATTCAATGGCGTTTCGGGGAAAAAGGGATTTAAATTCCTGGGCTAGCTGACCTGCCAAAGTCTTATTGTGGGAGATAACCAGGGTGGGTTTTTGGACTTTTTCAATAACATTGGCAATAGTGAAAGTTTTACCGGAGCCGGTTACCCCTAAAAGGACCTGGTGTTTGGACCCGTTTTTGAGACCTGTCACAAGTTTTTCAATGGCTTGTGGCTGATCACCGGTTGGCTTAAAATCAGAAACAATTTGGAATTTAGGCATAACAGTTAATTATACCATCTACCAAATAAAAGACGAAGGCCTTAAAAACCTATTCTATTTTTGATTCTCTTCGCTTGGTTTCTCTAAAACAGGCTGCTGATCTTGCTTACCAGCAGCTCTTAAAATAATCACAGGTCCGTTACGCGGATCCTCCTTAGGTTTTCCCCCTTTTTTGAACGGTAAGCCGTAAACAACATCATTACTACGAGTAATCCCACCGTATGGATATCCACTCCCCCTCATTCTCATACCTGCTTTCCCAATAACCATTTCTAATACTTCTCTCATTATTTCTGACATATTTTCACCTCCTTTTTTAACAAAAACCACGACCTTTGAGTCATGGTACTAACTAACTATATTTTACCCTATAATTGATAAATGTCAATTTTGAAAATATTTATCTTTTTATCTCCTCAAAACGAGCACCTAGGAATCGGTCGCGAAAGTTGGGATCGAGGCGCCAATCGAACCCCAGATAACCACTCGGATCAAAACCGGCTGATATAACCCTGCTTCTATAACGAGACCCAAACAGTCTACAATAAATAGGTTCTTGATCAAAATATCGACCAGTTAAATCTTTACTAGCTTGAGAAGCTAAAATATAAACAATCAGTCTTTGTCCAAAATATCCACTCCTTTCAATAAAATTCTTCAGATCTTTTTGGAAAGTATTACAATTTGGAGCATTAATACTTGCTTCAACTTTTATCCATCCAGTAGTACCATGAGTATCGATTACGAGAGAGTCTTCTTCAACAAAATCAGTCGCCATCCCCATTAAAGGATACAACCTGTTTAAAAGCGGGAGAGTAATTTCTGGTGGTCTATATACCATCATTCCAAGAACTCCTTCACCTGATATACTCATCATCGGTCTTCTAATTTCCTCTTCTGTCCAATCACAGTCTGGTACAACTATATCAAGTCCTACTTTTGCTCCATTAACTCTGAATTTTGTCCGCCAATATGCAGTGACTAACTGTGGTGTCAATCTATCTCTACAGGCATCATAGGCAATTATTGCTTGTCTGAGGTGAGAACTCCCTGATTCAATTACCATATTAGAGGAAATACTACCAGATTATAGGCTATTTGTCAAAAAGGCTGTCAACTGGAAAAACAACCCACCGAGACATCCCGATGGGTTGCTTAAAAAATCGCAGCTTATGGATTATTTGCTGGTAAATTTTTACCGCCTGTTGCTACGAATGAAACACAATCTCCTTGGTTTTTAAATACACCAAAGGTTTTCCAGCTATCCTTTTTGCAATCATCCTTCGTAAGGATCGCTCCTTCCCCAACCACAACATTATCCAATGCAGGGCCAAAAGCACCTGGAATCTGACTGGCAAAAGCCAAAACCTTTTACGCGGGGAGATTTTCTCCAGTAATCTTTCTCTCGCCTGCTGGCGGAAGCGTGGTTCTGGACCTTTATTAAAATGGCGCAGCAAACCCAGCAAAACTATTAAATTTTTATTAGTTATTTTTCTTTTCATTTTAATATCTTTTTTAAAGCTTTAAGGGCCCGGCTTTGCAAAACTCTTACCTGATCACAACGTTTATCTAAAATATGGGCAATATCTTTATTGTCCCGATCCTCTATAAATTTCAAAATCACAATTTCCTGATAGCTTAAAGGCAGTTTCTTTAAAGCTTCCATCACATCTTTTAACAAAAGTTGTTTTTCTAATGCCTCTTCAATCGAAATACAATCATCTGCAATTTCCCACTGATCAATCATTACTTTCTTTTTTTCAGTCCGATAGTAATCAATTATATGATTCCTAGCAATTCTGAAGAGCCAAGCTTCAAAAGGAATGTGCTTGCTTTCATCAAAACTTGCAAGTTTCTCATAGGCTTTTAAAAAAATCTCTTCAGTTAAATCCTCTGCCTCTTCCCTTACACCTACCCTAAATTGAACAAAACGATAGATCCTCGTTACTAACCGGTCATAAACTTTGCCAAAAGCCTGTACATCTCCAGCTTTTACTAAAGCAATCAAGTGATTCATTTCTTCTTTCGAAGAATAGTTATTTTTCTCTTGACTACTTTGAGGCTTATGAACCTTCATTAGAAAAGTTAGTGGTGTGATTGTATCAAAAATAAGCTCTAAATACAAACTATGAGTCTTTAAATTTCAAAACCTTTAATTGATATAGTTTAACCTAGTTGACAAGTTCGGGTAATCTTTGGTAATGTAGAAATACTATGCCGATAACTTTATACCGCCGACAAAAACAAATCTTAGATTTTATAAAGCAATATATAGACAAATACGGTTATTCACCAACTTTGGGTGAGATCGCCGAGGCGATCGGCGTTTCTTCCCTGGCTACAGTACACGAACACCTCCAAGCTCTGGTTCTAAAAGGCGTCATCAAAAAGTTTGAAGGAGCTGTCAGAGGAATTGAGGTTTTGGACCAGCAAATTTCTTCCGCTCTAAAAGGGATTGAACTTCCGGTCTTAGGATTTATTGCCGCGGGTCAACCTATTATGACTTACACTGATCCCGATGCCACTATTAAAGTTGCTCCCAATATGGTTTCAGGCAAAAAACGTTCGTATGTTTTGCAAGTCAAAGGTGATTCGATGATCGAAGATGGGATTTTGGACGGGGATTACGTCATTATTGAAGAACAAGCAACAGCCACAGATGGAGATATTGTGGTGGCCCTTTTGGATAACGGCCTGGCCACCTTAAAAAGATTCTTTAAGGAAACTGACCGGATCCGTTTGGAACCGGCCAACTCTTCTATGGCCCCAATTTATGCAACTGATGTAAAAATTCAAGGAAAATGCTCTGCTGTGATTAGAAGATTCTCCTAGAGAAAGAGCATCCCTCATAGATATATATCAAGGAATTTATCATTTTCCCTGAATATTAATTTTGTAAATAGGTTAAAAAAACCTTCCCTCCCCAATAAAAGATCCCTCTGTTCATAACTAAAGTCGGTAGAAGTATTGTACTTATAGCTTCCTAAATAAATTACTATGTTTACAGAATAGGCTTTTATTTTTATACCACCAATACCATTAATAATTTTAGATTTCTGCTTTTTAAAAGAAATTCCCAAAAGTTCTCCCAACTCTGCAGGGAATAAATTCCTATCAGACCCTGAATCTACTAACGCATCATACTCTCTCGATAATCTATGGCCATAACTTATACGTACTTGAACTATTGGTCTATATGTTTCACCTATTATATTGCCAGCAATATCAGTTTGCGGAAAACCTATATAAGAGAAACTAAAATACTTATTTGGCATTTGGAGAATACGAAGCATTAAAAGGCAAGATCCAGCTTATAATAACATTCTTGGCTTTTAGCTTTTTCAATTTCTTATCTAAGTTCTTCAAATCATCACTGTCTGCCACTACCTTTGTTCTATTCCGATTTAATGCAACCCATTTATTTTCGTAGGGAAGTAATAAATTTAATCTATCCATATAAAATACCTCTTTATCTTAAGATAACACTATTAATATAGCACTTTTTGTCAAGAATTGTGTAAGAACCTACTTTCTAAATTTGTGGTAGATATAAAAAACGATTGTGCCGATTATTAAAATTACTATTGCCATATCGGCTTTGTGAAAGTATGGCCCGATCGTTCTCCAATTTTGCCCCAGGGTAAATCCAATCCAGGCCAGGAAATATGACCAAACAAGCGACCCGATAAAAGTTAATGCTATAAACCTCCCCAAAGGCAGCTTTGCAAACCCGCAAGGCAGGGAAATAACTGTCCTAATCCCCGGTATCACCCTGCTTCCCAAAACTACCAAATCCTTAAATCTATGAAGCAAAACTTCGGTTTCATCCAACTCTTTTTCTGAAATTAAAATCCATTTGCCGAATTTTCTGATAAATCTTCTGACTAATTTTTCATGTCCATAAAAACCGATAGCATAAGCAATTAACGACCCTAAAACATTGCCGAAAGCTCCTGCCAAAGCCACCAAGTTAAGATCAAACCTGCCTGTAGATACCAAATAGCCAGAAAATGGCATGATAATCTCTGAAGGCAACGGAATCAAAGCTGATTCAATAACCATGGTAATAACAATGCCCGGATATCCGAGAGTTGAGATAACATTAATGATCCACCCTGCCACAATTTCCAGCATAATTTGTGATCCAGATTACAGAAATAACATTGTCACCAGTATAGATTAAATTTCAAAATAAATATAGCAGAAAAGAGAGGAAGACTTTTAGGTTGTAGGCTAAACGCTTAAAGTGTTATACTCGCCCTGACACTTTCTCTTGTAATCTCTCTATAGATGAATACAGCGTATCCTAAACTGGAAAGTTTCTTAAAACAATTTAAACCTATGCTTTTCAGAAGAAAACAGGAGGTAGGCCGATTGGAAACTTCTACAAATACAGTTTTTTATCTAAACCAGGGTTATGTCAGACTTTATACCTTATCGCAAGAAGGAAACGAGTTGACGCTTCACATATTTGCTCCTTCTTCCCTATTCCCTCTTTGGTTGGAGAATAATGGGGACTTTAATGGTTATTACTTTGAATCCTTAACACCGGTTGAAGTTTATTCATGCGAAAAAAATAAGCTATATCAATTTTTAACCAAAAATCCGGCAGCTAGATCAGAAATAACCCAACAATTAACTTCGCTTTCTTTAGAACTTATGAAAAAGTTGGAAACCAAAATTTTTGGTGATGCCCAGAAACAAGTGATAGCCACTATTTTGGATCTGGCTAAATATTTTGGGAAAAAGGACAAAAGAAGCATAGTAATTTCGTACTGGTTTACCCATCGGGATATTGCCACTTTGGCTGGATTGTCCCGTGAAAGAGTGACTATAGAGATTAATAATCTAATAAACAAAAAGCTGATTACTTACCACAATCGTTTTATCACTATTCCAAACTTTGAATTATTAAAAAAGGAGTTTTTGTAATAACGATGAGCGCTGCAGAATATGCATTAAATGATACACCAAATTATAACGATAGCAACTATCCAGAGGGCAACCGCATATTTAAAAGAGATTCCAGGTTATATGCCAGTGGTGTAAATAACCGTGATCTTTATAATCAAATTACCTGGATGCATCATGTATTAGATGGTAATATTGCCAAACAAGTTGATTATATGTTAGGTACTTCTATACCTTATCCGCCAACTGAAAGTCTACCCCAAAACTGGAATCCCGCGGAGTACTCAAAAATAGTCTCAAATTGGAATCCCAAAGAATATTTAAGAGTGATTTGGTATTTGGCGCAGGATGCGATAACTGAAAAAGTCAATATTATCAATGGGGAATTGGTAAGAATAACCAGCATCAATATCGACAGCAAATTAAAGAGATTACTCGACCCTAGTCTTGCCAGATATATCCCACAATCTTTAGAAAATCCTGTCTTGGTTAGCTGGTTAATCGGTGAAATGCCTCCCTGGGCCTGGTGTTATGATAGCTCAGTAGAGATGCTTGAAGCAATGAAGAAAGGAGAGCGCGGAAAAAGTTTTAAAAGAGACATACTACTGGCAAGACGACTCAGCAAAACAAGAGCCCATTTACAACACATGAGGTCTCCAGATAAGACCATTGTATATTACGACCTCGCGTCTGGCGAAGGAAAGGGCGTAGTACGCGCCCTTGGTGATTTAATAAACGGTAATTCCATCGTCTATGTTCCTGTAGATATCAGTGAATATGCTCTTAATAGAGCTGAACATAATGCACAGAGAGTTTTTTCTAGAATTGCCAATAAATCACAGTTTCGAATTCATTGTATTCATTGCGCACTGGAGGATTTGCGAAATAACGACCAATTTTGTGAACTTCAAGAAGATCACTCAGGAAACAATGTTTACCTGTGCTATTCTACTTGTTTTAACTATCCTCCTGATCGGTGGACCGCTATACAAAGTGGCATCATGAAGTATGGAGAATATGCGGAAATTGGTGGTGAATTACATGATGGCAATGACGAAGCCATACGAAATGAGTTTAAAGATGATGATGCTCGTGAAGTTGCGTCAGTTCCTTTCAGATCATTAGGGTTTGGTGATTATCAGATAAGTCGTATGAACTTTGGGGCAGTAGTTGAAAAAAATGATCAACCTCCTCTTGTAAAGTCGTATTTTGAGCCTCAGGGCCCAAAAGGAATAGAAGCAGGTCTAATTATTATACCAGTGCATGGTCGTATCAATGTCTTAAAAAGATATCTACTTACACATGAATTAATCCCAGATAATTATAACAGTGAGGAGTTAGAAATTATAGACAGTCTTAGGATGCGGCGACATAAAAATGCTAGCTATCAGATGCTAAAACTATAATGAAACATAGAATTATTTCAAAAGAGAAATCAGAGGAAGCATTAAAAAGAAGCGAGTTGAGATTTCGGCGGCTTGTTGAAACTTCCAGTCAAATCATCTGGATATCCAATACCAAAGGAGAAATTATTGAAGATTCACCCTCCTGGCGTGCTTTCACCGGTCGAAGCTACAAAGACTGGGTGGGTTGGAACTGGAAAATGGCCATTCATCCGGAGGACCGTGAAGCGTTGGTAAAATCATGGAAGCATTCTGTTAAAACAGTGACACCAAGTCATGTTGAATTCCGGCAAAGAAATGCCAAAGGAGAATACCGCAATATTTTAGGTACTGCTGTTCCGATTTTTGACGGGAATGGCAAAGTTTTGGAATGGATTGGCATGAATCAGGACATCACCGAACTCAAACAGGCCGAGGAGGCTTTGCGTGAGAGCGAAGGGCTACTTAAAAGATCTCAAGAAATCGCCCATCTCGGCAGTTGGGAACTTGATCTTTTAAATAATAAATTAACTTGGTCGGATGAGGCCTACCGGATATTTGGTCTAAAACCTCAAGAATTTAAAGCCACTTATGAAGCTTTTCTTAAAACAGTCCACCCTGATGACCGGGAAAAAGTAAACCTTGCATATACTGAATCCCTTCGTAAAAAATTAGATGGCTACGAAATAATTCACCGGATTATTAGAAATAATACCAGTGAAATCCGAATTGTACACGAAAAATGCGAGCATATTAAAAATAAATCAGGTACGGTTATTAAATCCATAGGCATGACCCACGATATCACCGAGCTTAAAAAAGCTGAAGAACAGCTGACTAACTATGCCCAAAAACTAGAACTTTTAAATAATTCCTTAGAAGAAATGCTTGCCAAACAAGAAGCTTTATTTGAAAGTATCGGGGATGGAATAATAGTGGTTGATAAATATGGAGTGATCATTAAGGCAAATAGAAAAACCGAAGACTTGTTTGGCTGGAATGTACAAAAGATATTAGGCAAATCGATTTTTAAACAAGTGGAGCTGGAAGACGAACAGGATAATTTAATACCTTCTGAATTGCATCCTACATTACTAGCGCTGAATACCGCTCAAGTAGTTCGCGGAGTTTATTTCCTGGTTAAAAAAGATAAATTTCCTCTACTTATTACTTCTTCACCGGTGATTTTGGATAATGCCATAGTGGGAGCTATTAGCGTTTATCGTGATTATAGCCAGCAACTGGCAATTAACCAGGCTAAAGACGAATTTGTTTCCCTGGCTTCGCACGAACTGCGGACTCCACTCTCTGCTGTAGCCTGGTCTTTAGAACGCCTTTTCGAAGACCAAAATCTCTATTCTAGTCAGCAAAAGAAAAGTTTAGATCAAATATATAAACAAACCCAAAATATGCTCGAACTAACCAACAACCTATTAACCACTACCAAAATCGAACTGGGTGTGCATTCATACACACACGAAAAAATTGATCCTATCGAGATTGCTTCAAATGTTATTGAAAACTTAAAAGACAAACTCAAGGATAAAAAAATAAAATTTAAATTTTTCTTTGACAAAGATATTAAACCATACAAAACTTATTCAAACGCCATCTATATAATTTTAAGAAACCTGCTGTCTAATGCTGTCAAATTTACATCAAGCGGTGGTTCGATCCGCTTAAAAATACAGAAATTAGATGATAAACTTATTTTACAAGTTACCGACTCTGGCATTGGTATTCCAAGATCAGCCCAAGAAAAGATATTCCGAAAAATATATCGGGCTAATAATGTTAAAAATCGAGTTGAAGGCACCGGGCTGGGCTTGTATATCACCAAAGCTATGGTAAATTATCTAAAGGGAAATATTATTGTGGAATCAAAGGTGAATAAAGGAAGTACTTTTATGGTGATGCTTCCTTTCGCAGTATGAAAAAACAAATTCTAATCATTGAAGACGAACAGGTACTTTTGGAACTGTTGTCTGACAAATTTAAAGATTCCGGCTTTGTTGTTAGTGAGGCCACCAGTGCGGAAGATGGCATAAAAAAGGCTTTACAAGACTTACCGGATTTAATTTTACTCGATATTCTATTGCCCAAAATGGACGGTCTGACCATGTTGAAAAAACTTCGCCAAGATCCATGGGGAGAAACAGTACCTGTAATTGTTCTGTCGAATTTAAGCGACCAAAAGAAAGTATCCGAAGCAATAGAGATTGGAGTTTATGACTTTTTAGTTAAAAGCGAAGTCAAACTTGCTGATATTGTTAAACAAGTTAGGGAAGTATTACAGCCAGAAGATCATTAGACTTTCTACTCAAAACTTCAGATTGTTATTTAAATTACAGATTATTATTTCATCTAATGATATGTTTAACTTGTTCAGGCTGGGGGTAGGAATTAACTTAAAAGTTAAATATCTAAGAATATCGGGAAAGCTACATTTATGTAAAACGTTCTTTCTCAACAATTCTTAAGCCTACCCTTCAGCTGAATAAAACCTTATGTTAAAAATCAAAAAATTTCTGATGAAAACATTTCTGTGGGATTTTGTGATACTTTGGGATGCTCCTACCGATGCTCCGGCTATTAAATCCATCAAAGAAGAATCATATAAGATTAACTCAAGGGAAAGTTTTCTGGATTATATTTTTGGAAACCTTATCATTTCAAGAAAAAGCAATTGAAAGAATGAAGGTGTTTACAGTATACTACTCATTGCGTGCTTTACATCATTCCAACGCCAATCGGCAATTTAAAGGATATCACTTTAAGGGCTCTAGAGGTCCTCCGCTTTGTGGATACGATTATTTGTGAAGATACCAGAAGAACTGGTTTGCTGCTTTCCCATTACCAAATTAAAAAACCTCTGATTGTTTTAAATGACTATAATGAGGCAAGGATTTTTCCGGAGATTGTTGACAGGTTAAAGTCCGGAGAAAATCTGGCCTTAGTTTCTGATGCCGGCACACCGCTCGTTTCTGACCCCGGGTATAAACTGATCCGGGAATGCTCACAACAAGGAATTGCGGTTGATTCCCTGCCCGGCCCATCTTCCATCCTGCCTGCACTGACCCTTTCCGGTTTACCGCCTGATAAATTTATGTTCTTAGGATATCCTCCAGAAAAAGAAAGCCACAGATTAAAATTATTTCAAAATGTTCACGACCGTGAACAAAATGATTATATGAAAGTAACCTATATTTTGTTTGTTTCACCTCATAAGCTGGTTAAAATTTTACAGGATATGCAGGAAGTTTTTGGGGATATGGAAATAGTTTTAGCAAAAGAACTAACCAAAATCCACCAAAGTGTTAAGGGACAAAAAATTAGCGAATGGCTGGAAGAACTAAAAAATCCGCCAGATGGTGGACCCAAGGGAGAATACGTTTTACTCTTCCGACCTCTCTAATGAGGTCTGATACAATTTATCAACGTCATCCGCCTTCCGCCAATAGTAATCAAATGCTTCTTGAAGTTCTGGGTTTTCCTTCCGGATTTCTCGTACTTGCTCGCTTAATAAACGCCATTGATCCCAAGCACTGAGAAATTGTTCCCTATCTGTCCAATCCGCCGACCTTATACTCTCTTGCATTTTTCCCAATTCAACCTTTATATCTTCAACTCTCCCTTCAACTCTTTTATTTGAAGAAAATGGCAAGCAAGTCGAAATTTCTCTATCTAAACGTACTATATATTCTTCACGTACTACATTAGCATTCCTTCGGAAAACCTCCGGATCTGCTAGATAAACATCTTGGTTACCCCATCTAAAGAAATCTCCATCATCTCCATCAATATCAAACAGTATTTCTCCCAGAAAAAATTTTGGAAGATGAATCCCTTTGGGTTGTGTCTCCCTTAACCATGCATTACGTAATGCTGTCGAATCAACCGGTGGCATTCCTGGACTTGTCTCACCTTCAGGCACACTTTCATTCATAGTTATAGTGTTAATTATACAAAGGAAGAGTGAGATTGTTAAGTTCTTTTTAAGATCATTCTTTTTTCTGCCTGGT
Source organism: Candidatus Daviesbacteria bacterium (assembly GCA_028712705.1). GTDB lineage: Bacteria > Patescibacteriota > Microgenomatia > Daviesbacterales > UBA10151 > UBA10151. The sequence goes on along the minus strand of JAQTPP010000002.1, from coordinate 113,257 downwards.
TTAGTAAATCCTTAGCTGAGTGAGCCTCATATTTTTCCACCACCACTCCATAAACTCCTTTTTCTACCAAAAATTCCAGTACTTTTGGAGAAAGTAGTAAACTGCCGTAGACTATGAAAGGAACTTTTGACTTATGTAAAATCTTAATCCCGTCTTCCAGAAACTTAAGTAACCCCGAAACTTCACTCTTGTAAAATACTAAATCTTCCTGTGAGGAGTCAACACCATTTAAGTAAGATGCAAGCTCCTCCAGGTTTAAAACCACCCCATCAATGCCGGCAACCAAATAATCTTCCAAATTAATAATATTCTCCGGCACGGCCACTTCCATCCAAAGCTGCAGGGAATTTTTCCTGGAGAGCTTCCGGACAGCCAAATCCCTTTTCATTTTCAACAACTCATTAACGCCCCTCACAAAGGGTACAACTATATGAACATTTGTTAAGTCTTTTTTGTGTCGGGCAAAATCCAAAACTTTCGCTAACGGATCAAATAGACTTTTCTGGTGAAGTAAGCGCAAGGTTCCGCGCACCTTACCCATACCTTCTGACTTATCTGCCAACTTTAAAAAAATAGGGGAGTCTGGAAAACTGATAGCAGATTCTACTACTCTGGAAACCAAATTTTCAAATGATTCCGAAGGGTTATCCGGGTCAAATATTTTTTCCGATGCGATATATATCCCGTCAACATTTTCCAGCGTAGCAAACTCTGTTGATAGATCAAGAAACACCTTAACAGCGCTTCTAGCCTCGCAAGGCGTCCCCCTGGGGGCTACAACCATAGAAGCAGGCTCAATGGTAACAGGCAGGGTATATGGTTTTAGACCAACCAATTTCACTTCCCCATCTAAGATCCATTCATATTCGTGAGGGATGAAAAGTTTTTTATCGGCTGCCCGGACTATTTCTACAATTTTTTTGAGATCGTTCGGATGCAGTTTTCCTGTTTTTACTTGAACTTCTACATCGCCTTGCAACTGGTCATAATAAGCGTTTCCTGAGGATTCCATTTTTTTCACAAAAATCACAATTTGCGGATCTAAACCCCCGGTAATACCCGGGTAAAATCCGCTATTCCATAACTTGTTTTCAATTTGTTCTATCCAAATTGATAATAATTTCAACCAAAGATCTTTAATTGAGCTAATCTTTTCTCCATTAAGCAAAAAATTTCTGTGGATTGAGTTGACACCGTTAATTAAAACATCCGGGACAGGAATTGAGCGTATTTCTTTTTTAACCAAGGTCAGAGACTGTTGAAAAACCTCTTTAGTACCAAAATCATAATTTTCCAAAACTGTTTTGAGTTTAAACTGCGGCGGCGTGACAACTAACCCGGACCCAACAGGAACTCCGGATCGAAACAGCTTTGCCAAATTCAAATTTAAGCTGCCGAAAATCGGCGCATCCTCATCTGTCAGTAATCTAATCGGCAGAACTTCAATCATTGAGTCAGACTGTCCCCTACTTTAATGTTTAAACGCTGGATTACTCCGGCATTAACTTCCAAAACCTTATCCACCTCTACGCTTGACTGATAAATCGGCAAGGACGAATCCGATTGACCCTGAGCAGGCGGCGGAACATTTTGTAAAATACTTACTACTCTATCCCCGCTAATCCAAATAAAATCCAACGGGAATAAAAGACCTTTCATCCAAAACGAATGTTTAGACGGCTCGGAAAAAATAAACAGCATCCCCGAATCCGATGCCAAACTATCTCTTCCGGCCAAACCTTTAGCTCTTTTGTCCTGCGTATCCGCTATTTCAACATTAAGTTTTGATCCATTAATTTGTATTTGCTTAAATACAGGTCCCTGAGGGATAAAAGGCAAACCGGAAATTTGTCCGCTTGTTTTATATAAATATACTCCCCCAATAATAAATACAAGTAAAAGTATGATCTGAATAACAAATTTTTTCACCTTAATTTTTTTTTCCGCAGGAAAATAGTCCTACGGTTTAGTTTACCACAATCAGTTTACTACACTAAATACATTTACCCCAAAGTCCTTTTTTAGCTTCTTGCGCTTGTCTTTCCGCCTCGTATAAACGGCTTTCAAATTTTACATCAGGAATATAAGTTTTAACTCTGGCAAAACCTTCCCTGACCAGATAATCATTAACAAAAAGTATCTCCCCGTTCTCCAAAGGAAGAAAGATTAACCGCAATAACCGGCCATATTTATCGGTATCGGAGGTATCTTTTTGCAAAATCACAACTTTACCCGTCAATAACTTTTTAGTTTCGCTGCTGGCTTCTTTACCAAAACAACCGACAGGTCGGCGGGGATCAACGGTTTCAGGAGTATCCATGCCTATAAAACGGACTGTTTTACCATTATCCAACACTATCGTATCTCCATCCACCACTCTGGTGACTAAGGCCCGCTCACCTTCTACTCCTAAAGCAGCAGATCCGGTTGCCGCAACTGTAGTTGCAACTGGAGGCGAAGCAACAACTGTTTGCTCATGGGATACTTGAGCTACCGGCTGTAGTCCAAACCACAAAAACATAAATCCCACAGTGATTACAAAGAAACTGGATAAAATTAATAGCTTAGTATTCTGAAACATCTATTTCTAGTTGCTAAATACCTGGGTAAACATCTTACCGTAAACTCCCCCATCCATTACGCCTATCCCGACTCTTCCATAATCAGCAGACAGTATATTTGCCCTGTGGCCCGGGGAGTTCATCAATCCTTGCCCGGCCAATTCCACACTTGGGGCATATGCCAAATTCTCACCGATTACCAAAAAATCCACTCCCGCATTCAAAGCCCGATCAGCTACGGTTTGACCTTCAGGTGAATAGTGGGAAAAATAACCTCTTTTAAACATATCCTCGCTGTGAGATCGGGCGATATCCCGAAGCTTAATGTCAAACACTAAGGCCTTGATTCCCCTGCTGACTCTTTCTTTATTTACCATCTCAATCATTTTGTCTTCCGAAGCGCTGTCAAGGGATACCTGAATAGTTTGAAAACCCAAGTTAACTTTTTCATTTGTCTTGGGTTCTATGGTCAAAAAAGTCAGGGAATCATTAGCCACTCCTCCAAAAACTTTTTTGACAGGAGACTCCAATCCGTATGCAGCTTTTAATATCCGGCTGCCAATTTTGGAATCCAGAACACTTTTTTTAATAGCAGGCTGGATAGGGAAAGTTGCCACCATCACCAAAACTAAGGCAATAAAAATTAAGCTCCTAAGCATTGCCGGAACTGCAGATAAAACTTTAGACCCGAGGATCCTAAACTTAGGGATCTTTGGTAAAATGAACCTAACCAACAAGTAAAAAACAATTTCAGATAAAAACCAGACAGTCATAAAACCCAACACCAAGGTAAGCCCATGAGGAATACGAAACTGGCTTTCAAAAAATTTGGCAGGAAGATTGTAATAACTAAAGGATAAGATACCTGCCAAAAGGAAGCTGGCAAAATCCAATAGTTCTAAAATTAAAGGGCGGCCCAAAGCCTCCAGGGCAAAAAGGAGAAGTATTCCGATAATTACTAAATCAACCCAGTTCAGGCCGAAGAGCATAGGTAAATCATAGCAAATTTAGCTTAAATTTAGTACAATACATTCGCGGGCCGGTAGCTCAGCGGTAGAGCAGGAGCCTTTTAAGCTCTTGGTCCAGGGTTCGATCCCCTGCCGGCTCACAAAACCTATAGTTGAAAACCCAAAAGTTGTTGACAAACAAGTGATAAAGAAGAAAATTTTCGCTCTGTTTTTGGTAAGTAGTTTACTAATCTTTTTTATGATAACTTTCCATATCAACTCTTCAAATCCCACCATTGTTTTTGTTGGTGATTCAATGACGGAGTACCTGGGAAACTTTGATGAACTAAAAGGGTATTTAAAAAACTACTATCCTAAAAGAAAGTTTTTGCTCTTAAATTACGGCTTCAGTTCAACAAACATATTATCCGTACAAGATAGGTTGGAAAAGATGAGTTCTCACTCCGGAAGGATTTTTCAGGCAATTAACGACATCCCTTTTGATCTTATCCTCATTGAATCATTCGGTCATAATCCCTTATCCGACCATCCTTTAGAAGAAGGACTAAAGCTGCAACGCGACGCCCTGGACAAAATAGTCTCAACCATCCTGCAAAAGCACCCCAAATCAACCATTTTATTCGTAACCACCATTGCTCCTAATAAAGAAAGATATGCTGAAGGAGTAATAAATTTAACAACCGGGGAAAGAAGCAAGTGGGCCGAGGAGAGGATGTCTTATATTAAAAACCATATTGACTTCGCAAAATCACACAACATTCCTTTAATAAATATCTACGAGAAATCCTTAGATCAAAATGGTACCGGAAGCCTTGACTATATCAACTCCAATGATTTTATACATCCTTCCCCTACCGGAATTTATTTTATCAGTGAAGAGATTGCCAAATTTTTATATAACAATAAGTTTTTCTAAATCTTTTTGTACCCCCAAAATCTTTTTTAAGGCTTCTGCACCGTTTAAGCTTTTACTAATTGCAACAGTTCCATACAACCTACTCCTGCGTCTCCAACAGTCAAAGCAACTAACCTCAAGAACCCTCGTGCATTATCTGTATCTGGAGGTTGAATCATTCTTTCGAAAATACCACGTCTTGCATCTGATGGAAGTAAAACAAACATGTTAATAGCATGATCTAGAGTATTAAATCCTGGTAAGTCATCCACTCTTCCGTATAATTGCATATTATAAGAATCTACAGCTCCCAAAAAAAATTTTGCTGGTAAATCACGTGGCAACACCTCACAAAAATCTGACCATAATCTATACCCTGTAGAAACCCTTTTAGTACCTGCAGTAATCAAATTACCGAAAAATATTCCCAGATCACGAGCCGTTAAAACAGTTAACCTATTAATATCACTTTCACTAACTTGACCATGGTCAAGAATATGATGAATTACAGTTAGTTGTGGGTCTTCTATACCTTTACGACTAAATGAACGCAGTAATGCTTCCGGGAGCTCTCTCCACCAAGGAGCTGTAGGATCAACTTGTCTAATCATTGGTTCCTTTGGACATCGACTACAGTCTATTGGACCATTAATTCTTGTTACCAATCCATAAGAACCTATTTGTTTCTCGCAATTTGCCATTAGTGAATTATACACAAAATGAAGTAGAATCCGTATGGAATTTGTCTGTTACATTAGCTAAGAATAAACTGAAAGCTTCTAGGGTTGGAGCAGAAGCCAACATAGTGCTTCGGCAAGTCCTAGCATACATATATGCTTCCTCAGGGCCCCCAGGATCAAGACGATGATATACCAACTCGTCTTCAAGTACACTGAGAATTGGCTTATCTGCAAGAGGTATCAATAATCCATATTGCCATCTAATGTAAGGATCGAAAATCCATTTGGTTGGTCTAGGACGAGCAAACAATTCAACTGATGTAAATCCAGGCTTATAAACAATTACTTGTCTGTTAAATACACCTAAAAACCTTTTGTCTGCTACAACACTCTCCGGGTTTTGTATTGATACTTTTACTCTTATAACATCATCAACTTCAGGATTTTGAAGAGCGTAACGGGAGATATGAGGCACATCTGGCCATTGCTCAAAAACTGAAGCTGGTAAATATAACCCTCTTGTTTTACCACCACTCACTTCAACCCTTCCAGTATCAAGGAGGGCACCAATTTGTTGCCTTATTTCTGCTATTTGTTTTGGTACTTCTGCAGTCATTTAGTACAAATTATAACCTAAATTTAACACAAATTCAACTATAGGACTAATTTTGTACCCCAAATGTTTCAGATTATAATGGTGAGCGTAGTCGAACCATAACTACCATTAGGGATTAGAATTTAGTAGGTTATCTTGACTTATAGTTGTATAATTACGCTATGGTAAACGAGTCCGAACCAAAACAAGGAATGAAGGATTTAATTCAAGAAGAGCGCGAAAGACGAAGTAAACTTTTTATAGATACACTAGCTTCTGCGCAGCAAGCTCAACAAGATTTAGAGGTACAAAATCACATTAAAAGGGTAGAGGACGCTGCTCGTGATAATATGCATTTTCTTGAGGTTTTAAGGATCCCTGAATATCTGCAGGCAATAATTGACGGGGATAAACTTAGTGGAGCCTATGTCCTCTGGTGGAAAAGATTTCCTTATTCAATATCAACATCCAGTTTTGATCATTGTTACCTTGAGCAAGCTGAAAGATATGATGGCAGTTATGGTGCTAAATATTTATGTGGAGAGGGAACTTTATTAAGTCGGATCTCACTTGTGTGGAATATAGGTCATATCACAAGCGTTCATTCTACATCCGCAGTCAGAGAAGGATACGGCTCTGGTAGTTGGGTAAGTCCAGGAGGAGCTTGGGATGTTACTACAGGGTATAAATTCCAATCTGTTAACATTGACGGGAGTGTTGAAAGACAATTGCTAATAATCCGCGGTGCTCCAAAATTCAAATTTGAGTACAAAGCTATAATGGATAACCAGCTAGGATATTGGCAACTTCAAGGGGATCCCAAAAGAATAGTCGATCGTGGGGAATATGGTTTTTCTTTTGGGTATAGGTACGCAGAAGTAACTCGATGTCCTACTAGTCCGATAGTTCTGCGCGATAAACAATTAAACCCCGATGTCATAATGCAAACCCTTGCTTCGAACTATCTTGATGTTAGACATAGCAGTGATTACACAGAGGTGGATAGAAAAGGATTTGGCGACGGGGAATTTTGGCCTTTCGATAGGAAGGTGCCTGAAATTGAATCAAGATAATGTTTTAACAATGTAAACCCATTATTCTTTGTTTAGATTATTGTAACAAACTAAACTCTTATTATGGTACCGCGTACGGGAGTCCCTTCAGCTCGCTTCGCTCGTTCAGGGTAAACTCACAAGTTCTCTCGTTTTAGCAGAACTTCTGCATACTCAGTACATACATTCCTACCAAGAATCCCGTCTACTAACTTTTGCTTCTTTGCATGGCTCCATCCCTTAAGCTGTTTCTCCCTAAGAGCAGCTTCATGTTCCGATAGATACTTTTCACAATAAACTAGTTTTAGATCAGAAAACTCTACTGTTGCTTTAGATAATTTGTTTTTATGTTGAGAAAATCTGTTAACTAACTCAGTGGTAATACCAATATAGAAAGTTTTCTGATCGCAAAGAAGCATATATACAAACCATTCTTTTGATCGTTCCATATAGGCCTGCACTGAGCGTAGCCGAAGTGTAGCGATCTATGATATCGCTCGGACTTATTTTATCAGGAATTATTAATCGGCGCATCGTATCGTTACGCTTCGGCCGGCTAATCGCCGGCCTTGCTAATCACCGACGTATCGGTTCGCTCCGCTCAGGCCGCCTTCGGCGGCCTTCGCTTACCCCGATTCAATCGGGGCTTAAAACTAATCTTTTTTTTGGAAATTTTCGCAGGAGGGGAAAGGGGGAAACAGAAAATGTTGCCCTTGCCCACCCCACCCATCCGCGGGCAACTAGTCCCACTCCCACAACCATTTACAAAGTTGCATTATTTTTATAAGTACCACAATTAGCCTGTTGTAACAATCTAATCACCACAATAATTTATTGTGGACCACAATTGTGGTTACCTGCTTCAGCAGCCCACAAATTGTGGTGTTGTGGTAAGTTGTGGAGCTGGTACATACTCCTAGCAACCCACCCACCCAAATAGTTGTGGCGGCACCCCCGCTTTTGGGCGAGAGGTCGCCCTAGGGGGCGACTCGCCTATATGGTACGTTTCAATTTTGCTCATACAGTATCTAACCCGTCTGCGGAGCCGCGAAATTTTATTTTATATTGATTCCTTTATTTATTCTGTTATAGATCGGAGACCCTTTAGGGTCTGCTCCTTGACTACCTTAAATTGGTTATGAAGTACCGCCTGCCGTTGCGGGGGTATTCCGCTTTCGCCCCCGCCGCAATTTTTACCCTGTTCTGTTTCCATGCCGTTCGGTCCCGTCTCGAGACGGGACACTCACAACTGATTCCGATGGCTCACCCGCCCTTTTAAAATCCCGAAGTAAAATTTGGCGGGTTCGCGTATATCGGGCAGCACCCAATTATATTTTTATCTACATTCCTAACATTCCTTCTAATGGTGCTGCCCTCTTTTTGGGTCTTTATACCTTAACTTTGCGGGGGCGGCGGAAGCCGCAAATTAAAATAATAAATATTAGTCACCACCTGAATACACTGGGGGTACATAAATCCATTTTTCCCAATGAGGGAGACGTGACCGTTCTTCCAGTGCTTGTTCATCTAGTTTCGACGGTATCCATCCAATAGCAACTCTATGAACTGTTTCTTGAGTTAAAGCCCCGCCTAAAAGGGTTTTGCTATCTGGTTGGTCTATCGGGATAGTAACTTTCCCTAAGAATGTGTCACCCCCAAAAGGGAAACGACCTACACCTACTCTAAATGTATAATCATATATTGCTGATACTTCAAGGAGCTTTCTTGCCTCCACTTGGGAGTCCTGTCGACAGGCTAATACATCTACACTCAGACATGTTCCAAATGTAGCTGAAGCATACTTCCACCTTCGTTCATATTTTCGGGAAGCATAATTTTTTGCATCTGACCATTCTTCTGTTACCGTTCTGTAGTAATATGGGCATTCATATTCTAACCTAAGTCCGCCTAGGCGGTTATACCTTCCATCAATATTAAATGCAGGTTCTGCAGCTGCTATATTCCCTTTTCCTCCCCATATTTTATCTTGTATATATCTCAATCTTTCGGCTATCTGGAAATCCTGTAAGGTCTTAGATGCCTCTGTGACTGCTGCCCTAATTCTTGATTGTTCTTGCTCCAGCCGGTCTCTTTGTAGTTGTTCAGTCTTTATCTTTTCTAATGCCTTATTTGCCATCCTTGCAGCTTCAGCATTTCTTCTCTCTAAATCTTGCTGCCTTACTGATGCAAAATATCCATCTATTCCTTGCTGTAGCTGATCAGCAAAGCCTTCTAAGCCTGATGGTGGCTGTATAATTTTTGGTATTTGTTGTACTTCTTGTGGAGTTGCAAATAATCTTCTTAGAAATCCGGGAAGACAGCCTTGTGGTTCTTGCTGTGTATTAGGAGCAGTTATACCAGTATTTTTCGGTGCTTCAGCTGACATAACAATCGGATTGTAAACCTATAAGCTCAAAAAGTCAAAATTTGATATACTGCTTTCATGAAAGATTATAGTTCATATTTTATTGGAATCCCCCTGCCTCAGAAGTATCAACAAGATTTTGAAGACTTACAGACCGATATTTCTCAAATCAGTCCTTTATTTAAAACAACCCACCCTAAAACTCCTCATATCACCGTTTGTTATTTAGATAAACAATCTCAATCCGCTTTGTCAAGAATAGCAGAAGATGTCAAAAAGTATTTAGAAATACTGAAAGGAACTAAATTAAAGGTTAGCGGTTTTGGGTATTTTGGAGAAGATAAGCCAAGAATACTATTTTCAGATGTTCAATATCCGCCGCAATTACAGGAATTTAATAAGTTAATTTCAAAAAGTCTATCTATTTACTGCGCTGCTGATAATAACTTACCATTTCATCCTCATGTTACTGTGGCTTGGGTAGGAGATCCAAAAGCTCAAGAAGCATTTAAAGCCTCTCTCTTGGAATTAAGTACCAGGCTAAAAAAAGTCAATTGGGTATTTGATATTATTGAAGTAGTTTTATATGGAGTTGATTCTTCAAAAAAGCCGGAGTATCACGAAAAATTAATATCTATTGCAGTTAAATAGAATCTTTAGCTTGCACCTGAAATTATCTTGAGGGTATACTGAAGATATGGATAATCTGCCCAAAGATCCGCCTCAACCTTTTGGCTCTAACTTTAACCCCCATACTAATCCTGTAGACCCAAACAGTCCTTACCAGACACAACCCCAACCTAATCCTATCCCGCCTACGCCACAAACTCCTCCCCTGAACACTCCGAATACCTCGAAGATCCTGAGTGAAGCCGAAGGACCAGATGCTTTAAAACACGAACATTATTCTGAAGCAGCCCAAAACAAACCAAGAGACGAACATGGTCACTTCATTACATCTGAACATCCTACCTCGTCCACCGAAGCCTCGGCGAAGGCGGATAATCCTTCTGTTCCCTCTAATCCTTCCTCAATTCTGCCTCCTATCATAGAAATTAACCAAAATACCAAACCCTCTGAAAAAGAAGACCCTCCTCTTTTTGGCTTCTTTCTGACCAATCCTGTAACATATCTCAAGAAATTTTTAGCTAAACTGCTCAAAAGACAAATGATTACTCTGCGCATTCCTGTCCTGGCATTGATTGTAATAATGGTGGGAATTGGAGGTTTTGGAGTAGGATTTAAATCAGGCCTGAACTATGCTGTAGGTAAACTATTCCCCAATTTTTCTCCAATCCTGCACCGGTCAATTACTGCCCAGGGGACAATACAAAAGTCTACCAAAGGATATTACCTGCAGGCAAATGATAAAAATAAAACCATGTGGACTCTAATACCTAAATCACAAAATGTTAATTTAGCTAATTTTGAAAACATGAAGGTAGAAGTTAAAGGCAACATGACCCCAACCCCTAATTTAATAGAAGTCTCCGAAGTTGTTTCTTTTGAAACTAAACCAACCCCCACTCCCACGCTACCTGTTGCCCCTAATCCCTCTTCTCCTTCTACCCCCTCTAATCCTTCTATCTTGCCTGCTTTATTCTCCGGCCTTACTTGGGAACTAACCCAAAGCAAAACCTTACTTTTTACTTCAGGTAAAAGAAGAATTGAGCAGGAAGGTGTCTACCTTGAATCATCACAACTGGAAACTATTCCTCAAGACTTTATTGATTACTATACCAGAGAGCTTACAAATTCCGGTTTCAAGCAAACCTTCAATTCATCAGACCCCAATGGCACTACCATCACTTATGCCAAAGATGAGTTATATCTCACCTTTGGAGTTAAAAATATCTATTCCAGTTCAGGGGATAACAAAAAGCTTGTTGGCTACAAAGCTTTTATTGAGCATAACTAATCTACCTTGTCATCCCGTACTTGATACGGGATCCATAAATATGGCTAAACTAATTACCGTTTCAGAAAATTTACTGGAAGATATATTGCCTCATCTTAAAAATACTCCTTATGAGAAAAAGATTAAAGACCTAATTGAAAATACAGGTAAATACCAGACCCAGAATATCAGTTATTTTCCAAAGGAAGCAAAAGTTGAACGGATTGTTGACGGAGATACCATTGTTTTGCACAGCGGGGCAATTGTCAGGTATGTTGGTATAACTTCCCCTGAAACTAATGAGCCTTTTGAAAAAGAGGCCACTGAAGCAAACAGAAAATTGGTTGAAGGGAAAGAAATAAAACTGGAATATGACAATTACAAAGGAGACAAATTTGGCAGGATACTTGCCTATGTAATTGTTGATGGCAAAAATGTCTCTATGAAACTTGCCAGACTTGGCATGGCACAAGTTGTAGTTTACCAAAAAAAGAAACCATTTATTTACCGGGAGTTATTACTTAAAGCTCAAGATGAGGCCAAGAAAAATAAAAGAGGCATCTGGGGTCTGTAAATCTCAAGTTTAATTTCTTCCTATCTTAAATCAAAGAATTTTGCTAGAATTGATCTAAACTATGGCATTAATTGATAATGAGACTGATAAAGACGAAAAAGTTTTTAGTCTCTCCAAGAGCCTTACTTTTATTCGCGAAGTTGCTAAATACTTTATGGATTTTCTGGAAACAGATTTCCATAAAAGAAGAAACCCAAAACGGAGTGTTCAATTACGAAGTGGTAATAATCTACTAATTGGTTTAAACCTTAATAAATATCCGGCTTTTTCTAATCTTGTTTGGAAAGCAATTAATCATTCTTTTGACAAAAGTGCTTTAAATGCGATCCAAAAAGGTGTCTACCGTACAAATATACCCCAAAATCTTCTTGATCTTATCGAGCTATCTCTTACAAAAATAACGAATAAGCAAATTTCTCAGATGCTTGAACAAATTGGTGGAGAGATTGAGAAATCGTCTACTCTGTATAAAAAAGAATATGACCAAGCGTTAAGTACAGCCCTCGAAGCAACTTCAAAAGTCATTCAATCAAAATTAGTACTACCATTTATTAATTATTTAGAAAAACCACTCGAGAACTTAAATTTAGGAGATGAGGACAGTATCTATTTAATGGAAGAGGAACTTACCTCTGTTCTCACCTCCTTGCTTGAAAATAAAATTTCAGAAGTTATTAAGCTCCTGTTGGCAAAGGAAAAGGTAGACATTCCTAAGCAATTAAAGGATGTTTTTGACATTGATAATGCCAAAACTAATATTTTGTCGTTTTTTGAAAGTTTCCGTGTCGGAGATTTATTTGCAGAAGTATATGAGATGGAGCGGAACCGTACCATTTTAGACAAACAGGAATTTTATCTATATTTTTGCGATATCACTTTTGAAAAGGCAAAGTATCCAATTTTCTATATTCCGTTTACTGTAGAAAAACAAAATGATCTATTGAATATAGAATTTGATTCTCAAGTCTACATAAACAAGAAAGCACTTGAATACATTTCACAGCAATATAATCAAGAAAAAGATAAAAAGGGAAATCTAAAAACCATTGCTGAAAGAATTATCTATCTAGCACAACATCAAGATGATTTCAGGGAATTAACAAGCGAAATCCTGAATGAGATCACTAACTTTTTTGAATTAGACAACAATATTGATATAGATAAAACGGACCCGCAGGTTGCGAAGAGTTTTCTTGTTAGGGTGTCTAATTCATGCTATATAACCTTATTCGATAAATCTGATGAAGCGTTGGTAAACGATTACGAAGAAATTTTAAAGCTTCTTTCTTCCGAGGATAATATTTTAGCTGGTGCTTTTAACAAGTTAATTGATGACTTTATTCAGAAAGACCCAAAAAGTTTCAATATAGAAATTCAAGAAGATTGGAATGATCAAGAAGTACAGGATAAACTTGTATTTCAAAGCCCGATTCCATTAAACGAAGAACAACTACAAATACTATCAGCTATAAAGCAAGATGATTGTAAATATATTATTGTGCAAGGTCCTCCTGGAACAGGTAAAAGCCATACAATAACCGCAGTTGTTTTCAACGCAATACTTAAAAACCAATCTGTTTTAGTTCTGTCTGATAAGAAAGAGGCTCTTGATGTTGTAGAGGATAAGATAACGGAAACGATGAACAAAGTTAGGACAGACGATAATTTTCAAAATCCTGTTTTAAGATTGGGGAAAATAGGTAATGCTTATGCAAAGATACTAAGTCCAATATCAATTAAAGCTATTACAAATAATTTTCTTGCAGTAAAGAAAAACTATAAGGATCTAGAACAGAATATTGATAAATCTCAGAAGTCATTAAAGGAGGACATAGAAGCAGAAATATTGACTTATAAGGATATCGATATAAAAGAGATTCACGAATACTTTGATCTTGAAAGCTACCATACAAACAATGGTTTCCCCATTGATTTAGAAGAAGTGGTTAAACAGCAGGAGTCTGCGATAGATCTTGAAGAATTCCGGAAGATATTTTTAACACTTAAAGCTAATTTAGTAATTAATACTGATGAAAATGAAAAGGCACTAAAAATATTTGAGTTATTGGATTTTTCTCTTGATGACTTCAAAGATACATCTGATTTTCAAAAATATTTACAGTTTTTAAGCTCTCTTTCTTCATCTGTCGCTAAACTGCGTGAAGTATATGGAGATAAAGTAAATTCAATTCTAGAGTTCGAAAGCTTCGATTCTTCTAGGTTAAAAATCCTAAACTCGTCCATACAAAAATATAAAGAGGAGAAAAATTGGCTATTCGGCTATCTATTCAAAAAAGATCAGATAGGGCGGCTAAATACTGAATTTAGAAAAAATTTTAAATATTCATCTTCAATCGAACCACAACAAAACCTAAAGAAACTTGACGAAGCAACGAACATCTATAATTATGCGGATGAAATATTTGGCAAGCTTGATGACAAATTTATTAGTAAACTCGACTACTTACACTTTTTTCATCAAGCCATAAAAAATGAAAGCACTCTATCATCTTTAAATGACTTAATAGCTTTAAATGATGATATAAAATATCTTGGCTCAAATATAGATAAGTATCCACTTACGGCTAAAAAACTAAAAGTTAATCTTTCGTCATTTAAAACTCTTACTGATAATAGTTTCACAAAAATATCTGATTTGGATTTCGATAAATTAATCAGATATTTGAGTTTGAACCAAAAGATTGAAAAGGATTTTCAAGACATTCCTGATCTCAACTACGATAGTCAAAAGAAAGACATTGAAAGCTTGCTTACTGTACAAATGACTCATGTCATGGACAATAGGCTGATTGATTTTTGGACTAATTACAAAGCTACCGCAACCGCTTTGAAAAAAATAATTCAAAGCAAAATGAAGTTTCCACAAAATGAATTTCTAAAGCTTAAAGAGGCTTTTCCCTGCATTTTGGCTGGAATTAGAGATTATGCTGAGTATATTCCTCTTGAACCTGAAATATTTGATTTAGTAATTATAGATGAGGCTTCACAGGTAAGCATAGCTCAGGCCTTTCCTGCACTTCTGAGAGCTAAAAAGGTGTTAGTTTTGGGAGATAGAAAACAATTTAGTAACGTTAAGACTGCGCAAGCTCGCACAGAAGAAAATAGGAAATATTTAAGTCAACTTGAAGACAGCTTTGTTAAAAATATTTCAAATGAAGGTGTGAAATTAGAGAAACTCAAAAAGTTTAATATTAAAACCTCAATTCTTGAGTTTTTTGATTTTATTAGTAACTACGATATACAACTTTTAAAATATTTTAGAGGTTACAAAGAGATTATTTCCTATTCAAATAAATACTTTTATCAGGACAGCCTACAGGTAATGAAAATTCGAGGGAAGTCGATTGATGAAGTACTGAAATTTTCGTTTATCAAACATGATGGGAAAACGGAATTGTTGCAAAATTCTAATGAATTGGAAGTCAAATATATTATTTCGGAGTTGAAAAAACTCAAAGAGTCTGGGTCTAATCAAAGCGTTGGTATTATAACGCCCCACACCAATCAACAGAAATTACTCGTTGAAAAAATTAGTCAATTACCGGAAAAAGATTACTTTTACGATACCTTTAAATTAAAAATAATGACTTTTGACACCTGCCAAGGCGAAGAAAGAGATCTCGTATTTTATTCCATGGTTGCGATGGAAGAAGATGATCATCTTTGGGGTGTGTTTATTAAAGATTTAAATGATGTTGATGTTGAAGAAGAAGGAAGAATAAAAGCTCAAAGATTGAACGTTGGTTTAAGCCGTGCCAAAGAATGTATGCATTTTGTGTTAAGTAAACCTATTGAAAATTATACCGGTTCAATAGGTGAAGCCTTAAGACACTATTATTTTGTTCTTAACGAATCTAAGAAGGAGCACAGTGTTACCGAAGCTGATAAGAAGTCTAAGATGGAGCCTGAAGTCATGAATTGGTTTTATCAAACGGAGTTTTGGACAAAACACAAGGATAGCATTGAGTTTATTCCACAGTTTGAGCTTGGAAAGTATTTGAAACAACTCGATAGAACCTACAATCATCCAAAATATAAGGTTGATTTCTTACTTGTATATAAGGACGAAACACATAAAGAACACAAAATCGTCATGGAATATGACGGTTTTAAAGAGCACTTTAAGGATACCGATGAAATAAATGAATACAACTACCAAGATTATTATTCCGAATCAGATATTTATAGAGAAAAAGTATTAGAGAGTTACGGTTACAGATTTTTAAGAATTAATAAATTCAACATTGGCAACAATCCTATTGCAACTCTTAACGAAAGAATAATTAGTTTAGTTAAAAATGGGGTGGGAAAAAATAATGTCATAAGCCATATACACGAAACGGTAGAAAATTTACAAAATGGTTCAATGAAGGAGTGTCCAAAATGTAAGGAAGTTAGAGAATATAAAGACTTTAGGGATCCTGATTTGACAACCGGATATGGACGATTTTGTATGCATTGTAAGGGTTATACATTAGTTGAAAAGCCTGCCGAAGATGTTAATGATGCTCTAATTTCTAACGATAAAAATTGTCCAAAATGCGGTTCGGGTATGATATTGAGAACCGGAAGGTATGGTAGATTTTATGGTTGTTCCCGTTTCCCTTACTGTAGAGGAACGAGACAGTATCATTCATAATATATGGAAACTAATAAGCAAAATTTTAATGTCTATTATACGGAAACTTACTAACTCATGATAAATGGATAAAAATTATTGGTATGCCATTTACCGTAAAAGTAATGAAACCGTTTTTGATGACATATTTGAAGAAAAATTTATGCGCAAGTGATTATTTAATATGTTTGAATTTAACGATTTTGTCTATAAACTCTACGGCCTAACGCAGGAAGAAATTGCGATTGTAGAAAATAATAAAGAATAATATGAACAATTTATACCCAAAGGGTTCTGTATGGAGGAAGTGGGATTTACAGATTCATACTCCTGAGACTAAAAGAGAAGACCAATATAAAATAAGAGGCGGTATTATTGATGACGTTTGGAATCTTTTTCTGGAAAGAATTAAGAATTCTGATGTAGAAGTATTTGGTATCACTGATTACTTTTCCATAGATGGGTATGAAAAACTTATCTCAAAGATACAAGGTAATTCAGATTTTGAGGGGAAAGTTTTCTTTCCAAATATTGAATTGAGACTAGATATTAGTCTTAATCAAGCTACAGAACAATTACAATGCCATCTGATTTTTGATCCTCAATGCGAGATTGCAAGAATAAAAAGCTTTCTTTCTAGATTACCCCTTCAAAACAAACAACCTGATGAATCAAAATGTTATTGTGTTGATGCAGATATTACAGGGTGTGGCGGATATGATCGGGTAAGTATTTCGATTGAAGATTTAAAAAAAACTTTAGAGGATAGTTTTGGAAATGACTGTCCTTATCTCATTGTAGGGGTGGCTTCAGGTATGGGGAGCTTAAGGGCTGTTCCTAGCTCTAATGTTAAAAAGGAGTTAGCTGACTCATTTGACAGCTTTTGTGATTTTTTCTTCGGAAATGCTAACAATAAAGATTATTACTTACAAACTGATCGCTATGAAAATAAAAGTATACAGTCAAAGCCTAAAGCTGTTGTCACTACATCAGACTGTCATTCATTCTCCGATCTTGATAATTTTTTAGGGAAACAGTTCACTAATACTCAAGGCAATACGGAAAAAGATATAACTTGGATAAAAGCAGATAAAACTTTTGAAGGATTAAAACAAATTTTATTTGAGCCTTGGGATAGAGTAGCTTTTGGTTACGAACGCCCAGAATCAAAAAAAACATATTTTCTCATAGATAAAATACGATTTATTGATAGTACCGGAAATGAAAATTTTCAATCAGACCCAATAGAAATTAACAATAACTTAACAGCTATCATTGGCGGTAAATCTACAGGTAAATCTTTATTACTTTATTATATTGCTAAAACCATTGATCCACTTGAAGCTGGTGGTAGATTTACAGATGGACAATTAGTTTTACCTTATACATTCGACGAAAATCCAAACTTTAATTTCGAAGTCGTTTGGACAGATGGAGCAAGTACTTTTCTCAAAAATACAGGTGCACAAGTTAAAGAAAATGAAAGAAAGATTTTATATATTCCACAAAATTATTTAAATAAACTTTCTGAAAGGAATATAAAAAGTAGAGAAACTTTAAATAGATTCGTAATGGATGTACTACTTCAAGATAAAGAGGTGAAAGAAAAACACGAAAGTGATCTTATGCAAATTAAAAGCCTTTCAAAAAATATTCCTATTAGCATAAACAATCTATATCAGTTCAGGGATGATATTTTAGAAATTGAACAAACTTTAAAGCAACTTGGAGAGGAGAGTGGTATTAGGAAATATCTAGAGCAACTGCAGAAAGAAGCTAACGAAATCAAGATCAAGTCTGGCTTAACTACTGTACAAATTAAAGATTACGAACAATTATTAAACAAAGAGCAAGAAGCAACAAGAAAGGTTACACTTTTATCGGAAGATAAAAAGCATATAAATTTATTTAGTCAAAATATTTATCAACAATTAAAAAGTTTTGAGAATTTAAAGAACGAACAATTAGTATATCTAGAAGATGAGGAGATTAAAAATGAATTTACAAAAGAATTTCATCAGATAGAAACTGTACGTAATAATTTATTATTATCTGTAGGTAAAATAATTAGATTAATAGATACTAGAGTTTCTGAAAAGCAAAAGCTTTTGGAAGAGATCCGAAAAGATCTAACACCTCTAATGGCAAAGGTTAAACTCCAAGATGAACTCAAAAAGAAAAATGAAGAAATTAAGATTGAGCAGGGTAAACTAGATAGGATAGCTATTGAAAAAAAGAATCTAGAATCAAAGAAAAATAGCCATAAAAATGAGAAAGAATTCTTAATTGATGTTTATAAAAAAATATTCGGTAGTTATAATTCAATAAAGGACGAATTTAAAAAGTATGAAAAGAGATTTGACGGAATCTCTTTAAACGTTTTAGTAGGATTCAATGAGCAAAGATTTAATGATGAAGTAATAAATGGTTGTATAAATAAAGTAGATATTAAAAGATTGATAGACGGTACTGAGTGGAAAGATGAGTATGAATATCAATACAATCCGAACGAACATATAGATTTTATAACTGCTATTTTCACAAGCGTAATAGATGGAAAAATAAAAACTGTTAAGAATAAATCTACCAAAGAAGCAGTAACAAAAATTTTGGATGACTATTTTTACCTTGATTTCAAAATTTCATATAAAAATGATTCATTGGATAAAATGTCTCCTGGTAAAAAAGGTCTTGTGTTATTAAGAATTTTAATTGACCTAAGCAATGAAGAATGGCCTATACTTTTAGACCAACCTGAAGATGACTTGGATAATCGATCCGTATACGATGATTTGGTATCTTTTATCAAGAAAAAGAAAAAGCGAAGACAGATTATTTTTGTAACACATAACCCTAATCTAGTTGTTGGAGCTGATGCCGAAGAAATAATAGTAGCAAACCAGGAAGGTCAAGAAAAAGGTAGAGATAATAGAAAATATACATTTGAATATGTATCTGGATCACTAGAAAATGCTTTTGAACTATCGGAATCAAAAGAAAAATCTATACTTTATAGAAAAGGTGTCCGCCAGCACGTTTGCGAAATTCTTGAGGGAGGGAGAGAGGCTTTCCAAAAAAGAGAGCAAAAGTACAACTTCAAAGATGTCTAAATATTACAATCCAAGTAGGAAAAGAAATTTATATGATAAGAATTCTAAAGAATTATTTCGTTTGAGCAGGTCAAAAATTGATTTATATTTAAATTGCCCAAGATGTTTTTACCTTGATAGAAAATTAGGAGTTGCTCAACCGCCTGGGTATCCCTTCTCCCTTAATTCTGCTGTAGATAAATTGTTAAAAAAAGAGTTTGATATTCATCGTGCAAATGGTACTCCCCATCCTTTGATGAAACATTACAAAGTTGATGCAGTCCCTATGGCTCACGAAAAGTTGGATGAGTGGAGAGATTCTCTACGGGGTGGAATAACTTTAAAAATAGATCACAGTAATGTCTTGGTAACAGGGGGAATTGATGATCTTTGGGTTAATCCCAAAAAAGAACTAATCATAGTTGACTACAAGGCTACTGCCAAAGATGAAGAAGTTACCCTCAATGCCGAGTGGCAAATTGGCTATAAAAGGCAGATGGAAATATACCAGTGGCTTTTTAGGAAAAACTGTTTCAAAGTTTCAAATACCGGATACTTTGTTTACTGCAATGGCAATACAGACAAAGCAGCTTTTGATGCCAAACTGGAATTTGATATTAAAATTCTTCCATACGAAGGAGACGATAGCTGGGTTGAAGGAACTATTTTCGATGCTATAGAATGTTTAAAATCTGAAAAACTACCCAATAGTGGTAGCGACTGTGACTTTTGTAAATATCGGCAAGCAATCAGAATTTACGAAAAATAAAACGAGAAAATCGTCTAACTGACTTTTTGTACAACCATTACCAACCGGTGACGCGAAAGCATAATACCTTTATCGGCTGAAAATTTCTTAACATACTTTTGCAGTGATACCTCGTCTTTTTCCGAATCATAATCTTCAAAAATTGGTACCTGATGTAGAAATAAATCAAACTCCGCGGAAGAAGGATAGTATTCAAAGGGATAAAAATTCTCTGCAAAAATAACCTTAAAACCAAGATTCTTTATTTCTTTTAAGTTTTCATCCAATTTTGACTTATCCCATTCTCCATACCCTTGCCCTCTGCCAAATATCTTTTTTAGCTCTATTGTATCCATCTCTCCTATTCCAATTTCAAGATAATATCCACCGGTTTTAAGAATTCTGTGATACTCCTTGTAAAAAGTAGGTCCTCTCCTGCAATATGCTATATCAAAAAAAGAATCCTCAAATGAGGTATGTTTTGCGTTTTGAAAAGAATATTCAACATTTTTACTTCTCTCATCAGCTCTGTGGTTATTTGCAACATTCAAATTTTCCTTTGAAATATCAATCCCGTACACTTTTTTGAAATAGGGAGCAATAGAAAGAGTAAATTTGCCGTCAGCGCACCCACTATCCAGTGCCGTTTTATCTTTTGAACTTAACTCCAATAGCTTTTCTTTAAAAATCCTTTCAGGATCGCCCGCTGGGTATTCGCTTTTATACTGAGGTTTCCTTCCATTACCATATCCATAACCACCAAATTTTTTAGCTACCTTATCATAAAAATTTTGAGACATAAATAAAGTATAACAGACATTTTGTTTGAGTAACAAAAGTGCTCTTTAGACAAAAGCTACTCAAAATAAAACAGACAGAAAGATAGGATAGAAAATGCGAAAATTTCCAAAGATAAGATTAGTTTTAAGCCCCGATTGAATCGGGGTAAGCGAAGGCCGCCGAAGGCGGCCTGAGCGGAGCGAACCGATACGTCGGTGATTAGCAAGGCCGGCGATTAGCCGGCCGAAGCGTAACGATACGATGCGCCGATTAATAATTCCTGATAAAATAAGTCCGAGCGATATCATAGATCGCTACCAAATCCCGAGTTAGCGGGGCGGCGCAGAGCGCCGCCCATGGGTTTAGAGCTCCACAGCAAACTATTTTGTCGGTGAGGAAACAGAAAGCCCAAGATTCTTTTAATTGCAGTACCTTTTTTTGAAATTTTAATTCCCCTTGCGATTTTTTATTTTTTGCAAAGCAAAAAGAAAAGCTTTGCTTATTTTTATATAAATATAAATCAATAATTCCCCACTTAAGGTGGGGAAACTTTGCCTAAATGCGCAATTGAATTTTTGCTATATTGTATTTTCTTTTGGCAGTTTGTAATATGTTTGCGATCTCAACATTCGGTGGAGTTTTTTAATGGCCATCTTGGACAACCTTCACCGGTTGAGATCACCAAGGTGGCCATTTAAGTGAAAGCGGAGTCAATCCGCTTTCACAAAAGATATGGAACAAACTGCCAATAATTTATCGCAAAAATTCTTTTTATACCCGACAGGGTTCAAGGTTATTTTATGAGTATTACAAATACGAATAAAATGTTCTTATATGCCCGCAAGTCTACAGACGTAGAAGATAAGCAGGCTTTATCAATTGTTGCTCAAATTACAGAGCTAAGGGAGTATGCCAAGCGTGAAGGTATTATTATCTTAGAAGAGCTTGTTGAAAAGCAGACAGCTAAAATCCCTGGCAGGCCTATTTTTAACAGTATGATCGAAAGGATTGAAGCCGGGGAAGCAGATGGAATTTTAGCTTGGCATCCTGACAGACTTGCGAGAAATAGTGTGGATGGCGGCAAAATTATTTATCTTATTGATACCGGTAAAATTAAGTATCTTAAGTTTCCTCAATTCTGGTTTGATGCTACACCCCAGGGAAAATTTATGCTCACCATCGCATTTGGGCAAAGCAAATACTTCGTGGACTCGCTTTCAGAAAACACCAAAAGAGGTTTACGCCAAAAAGTCAGAAATGGTATATATCCTGGTATCCCTCCTGTTGGCTACCTTAACGACCTCCTTATCAAAACTATAGTTTTGGATAAAAAGCGGGCTACTATTGTTAAAAAGGCTTTTGAACTGTTTGCTACCGGTAACTACCGGATAATGGATATCCGGGACTTTTTGGCTAAAAATGGCATAGTGACCAGAAAAGGACAGGAATGGAAAGCTGATAGAGTAACTAAACAGATCTTAACTAACCCTTTCTACTATGGCCATTTTAAATATTGGGGCGAGATCCACGAAGGAAAACATACGCCGATCATTTCAAAGAAACTGTGGGATAGCGTACAAGAGGTATGGAGGAAACGAAGCAGGTCTTGGAAAAAACCTCTTGTTTTAAAACCATACCTGGGACTTTTTCGCTGCGGGCAGTGCGGCATGATGATTACGGCTGAATTTAAGGAAAAATTTTATAAGGAAACAAATCATCATGCCACCTATTTGTATTACAGATGTACGAAAAAGTCCAAAACTGTTAAATGTAATCAACCTTTTATTAGGCAGGAGGAACTTGATCGACAGCTTTCAGATAATATTGCATCAGTTTCTTTGCGTCAGGATTGGGCAGATAAAATGCTGGATAGATTATCTGTAGAAGAAAAAAATGTAGCCCAATCCTGCCATGCGTTTGTTGAGGAGAAACAAGCGGAGATTAGAAGTTTAAATGATAAACTTCAACGTCTTCTTGATTCATACCTTGACCAGGATATTGAGAGAGATTCTTACCTTAACAAAAAAGCTGAACTGTTATCTAAAAAGAAGACGTTAGAAGAACAAATCCTCCGCTTTCAACAAACGCAAAATGTTTGGCTCGAACCTTTCAAAAACTGGATAGTGGAAGCTGCTAACGCAGCTAATACCGCAAGGGGGGAAGACATGGAAGCAAAAAAGGTACTTGCACAAAAAATCTTCGGCTCGAACCTCAAGCTCACCGACAAAATAGTTTGCTGTGGAGCTCTAAACCCATGGGCGGCGCTCTGCGCCGCCCCGCTAACTCGGGATTTGGTACCGCGTACGGGAGTCGAACCCGTGATTTCTGGGATGAAAACCCAACGTCCTAGGCCACTAGACGAACGCGGCGCGTCAAATATACCAACCAAGTCAGACTTGGCAGCAAACTATAAAATTATATCAATTCAACCAAGCAAAATCTATCGATTTATTAAGTCTTTGGAGTTTTGTGGGATCTTGCAATGAAACCAGCGTCAAGATCCTCCCATTCAGCATGGGAACTAAATACAGTAATTTTTCCTCCTACTTGCCACGGACCTTCTAAAGGATCTCTTGATACATTTTCTACTGGCCAATCTTCTGGCATAAAACCATCTCTCTTCATAGATCGCATCAGTTTTACTGGTCTTGGTAGAGTTCCTTCGTCCTTATGCTTCACCACCCAATTATGATCATGACTATCTGGTCGTCTAGCTATTCTTCCTGCTACAGTAATTGCCCATCTTCCTTCTCTAAGTACGTATTTAGACTGTCCGGGTGTTTCATCTGATTCCTCTTTGCCTGATTGCTCTTTAAAAAGTGGGTTTGCCTTTATTACATACGGCCGTAATCTTCTCGTTGGTCCTTCAGTAAACCTAGAATTTAATCTTCGAATATCAGACAACGAAAGTTCGGATTCTCGCTCATTATCAGTTCCAGTAAAATTATTACCAGGAGACCCATAATTCCAAGCGCCTTTTTCTTTACGAACTTCATCGGGAACCGGAGCCCATCTCCATAGTCTTTCAAATTCACTTTCTAACATTGGGGGTTATATTACTATGAGGTCATGTGCCTGTCAATGCCTAATTTATATACCCATGGTTTTTAAACCAGGGGAAGATTGTCCTTTTTGCAATAGTTGAAAGATATTTTTTATCTGATTTAGTATCAAAATAGCCGATCTCCACTACCTCTGAAGAAGGCTGTGGGATACCAATTAATTCTCCTTCATACATTTTGATGTTTACCAAAGCGCCGCTTTTACCGTGTGCCACATCTTCAAATTCTGTCAAAAACTTTATTGACGACTCATCCAACCCGCACCCGATTTCTTCTTTAACCTCTCTTTTTAAGCGTTCAATTTCGGATTCATCCCCTTCCGGTTTACCGCCAAGCGTAAAAAATACATGACTCTCTTTGTGTGTTCTTACCTGCAGCAGCTTTTTGTCTTTGAACACTGCCAAAGCTACCTTTTTAATAATACCCATGGTTTACTCTTTATGCTATACTTTTTTTGCATGAATAAGCAACAAGAGGACTCCGCAGAACTAATCAACCCCGCCAAACTTGGAATTATCGGTTACGGAATAGTCGGTCAAGCCTTGGCATACGGCTTTTCCCAACCGGAGATAAAAGATAAATATGAAATTAAATTTTACGACAAATACAAAAACACCGAATCTTTAGAAAGCGTAGTTGCATCAAGCGAGTTTATTTTTATTTGTTTGCCCACCCCGATGAAAGAAGATGAATCGGGAATCGACCTTTCAATCATCGAAGAAAACATTAAAGAGATTACCCAATATACCGACAATACCGACAAAATCATTGTGATTAAATCAACTGTTGTACCCGGTACCACTGCTGCTTTAGAAAAAAAATACCCAAAAAGCAACTTTGCCATGAACCCGGAATTTTTAACAGAGGCAAATTATTTAGAGGATTTTATAAAATCAGACCGCAATGTTGTAGGAGCGAATAACGATACGGTTTCCCGAAGATTGATCTCTTTATACAGACAAAGATTCCCGAAAACCAAGGTTTTCCAAACAGATACTACAACTGCCGAAATGGTCAAATATATGGCTAATGCTTTTTTAGCCACCAAGGTAATTTTTGCCAATCAGATGTATGATTTATGCCAGGCTTTAGGTATTAAATATGAAGAAGTTAAAAACATCGTTGTGGCAGACCGCCGGATTTTTAACTCACACCTGGATGTAACTACATCCAAAGGTTTTGGGGGGAAATGTTTTCCTAAAGATATCGTTGCCTTAATTGGCCGGGCTAAGAGTTTAAAACTCGATCCAAAACTTTTGGAAACGGTTTGGGAAATTAATAAAAAAATTAGAAAAGTTAAAGACTGGGAAGAAATCCCCTTTGTGGTAGCGGAAAAAACTAAGGGGTAGCTTCGCAAGGCGTCCCCCTGGAGCGTAATACTATAAGGCAATATTCTTAATTAGTTCTATTTTGGGATTATCCCCAGATTCAGCAAAATCCACCCCCATAAAATCTAACCTGTATTCTCGCTCACCCCAGTTAATTTTCTGAATATAAAATCTGGCGGTTTTCAAAAGTGAGCGAATTTTCCAAGGTGTCATGGACTCGGCAGGCAAGCCGAAATCGTGAGAATAACGAGTCTTTACTTCCACAAACACCAAGGTATTACCATCCTTTACCACAATATCTATTTCTCCACCCCTGATCCGAAAGTTCCTTTCAAGAATTCTATACCCCAGTTTCTTAAGATACTTGCACGCCAGTTCTTCTCCTTTATTTCCGATATCGGTATTGGACATTGAATTATTGGAAGAATAATTAAACCCTTACAGCGCTTTTACCAGTCAATCCTCTTAAAAAATAAAGCTTTGATCTTCTAACTTTTCCGGCCTTTTTTTTAACTTCAATTTTAACAATAGAATTTGAATCCAACGGCCAGGTTCTTTCAATCCCAATCCCTCCTGTTCCAATTTTACGGACAGTGAAAGTTTTATTAACATCCCGACCCCGAAGCCTGATTAAAATTCCTTCGAAAATCTGCACTCTGCTTTTTGTTCCTTCTACCACCTTACTATGTACTCTTATAGTATCTCCAATATGTATATTTTGTTCATCAACTTTCACTGAAATCATTAAGGAATACTAACATAATCTAAACCTGCTGGCAACCTGCACCCGCTTAGCCTTGCAAGGCGTCCCCCTGGAGGCTAGACTATTTTAAAAGCACCTTTGCCTAGAATCTCCTTAACTTTTTCCTCGAGTAAGGGTTGCGGATCAACAGAAAACGGCAAATCCATGCGTCTTACACCCTTGTCGCTATTTAAAAATAACGCAACCGGCGCGCCTCCCGGAAATCCCCGCAGAGTTCTGTTTATATTTTGTAATACCGATATATCTACCCCTGCCGGAATATAAATCTCAACCATCAAGCTGTTTTGCTGCACCTCATCCGCGCTCTCAGGATCAAATGGCGCAATTTTTTCAACAATTAAAGAAAGTTCTTCTTCTCTTTTCTCGACGCGTCCGGAGATTAAAACAACCTGATCCGAAACCAGAAATTCTTTGCTTGTTTCAAATATTTTGGGAAAAACTACTACTTCCAGGCTGAAAATCCCATCGGAAATTTTAACAAATGCCATTTCTTTGCTTGCTTTTTTGGTTAATACTTTTTTAACCGCAACAATAACTCCTCCCAGTTTCAAAGTTTTCCCAATACTTTCCTCGCTCAAATCGGAAAGTTTGATAGATACAAACCTGGTTAATTTTTGAAGCGCCGCAAGAAAAGGGGGTTCATGCAGGTAAAAACCCAGAAGATCTTTTTCGAAAACCAGCAATTGTTCAAGAGGCAGTTCGGCAACATCCGGCAGTTTCACAGCAAATACTCCCTGATCCTCTTCGCTGTCAAACAGCAACACTTGTCCGGACAATCTTGCCTTACTTTGCTTATGAGACTGCTCCAAACAAGAGTCCAAAACCAAAAGCTGTCCGGCCCGGCTTCCCAAATGATCCAGGGCACCTGCTTTAATTAAACTTTCCAGGGTTTTTCTATTTACCAAACGGGTATCAACCCGTGAACAAAGATCCGCCAAAGACACAAACTCTCCATCTTCTCTTGCCAAAATGATTGATTCAATCGCAGAAATACCTACATTTTTCACAGCTGATAAGCCAAACCTTATACCCTGCCATAATCGGTTTACACGATTGTGGCCTGCTTTCGCTTCGCTTTCTCCAACACTCAAACTTCGCTCCAGATCGGCCTGCGAAAGCTCTTTTAGTTTCTCCAGAGAAAAACCGATTCCTGATTTATTAACATCAGGCGGCAAAACTACAATCTGAAGTCTTTTACATTCTTCGATCGCCGAGGCGATCTTATCGCTGTCTCCTGATTCGGCCGTCATAACCGCCGCCATAAACTCAACAGGGAAACTTGCTTTCATATAAGCTGTTTGATAAGCAATCATGGCATAACTGGCTGCATGAGCTTTGTTAAACCCATAAGCTGCAAAGGGAGCAATCATGGCAAATAACTCTTCCGCTTTTTCCGCTCTCATGCCGTTTTTAATGCATCCTTCAATAAACTTGTCTTTTTGCTTGGCCATTTCAGAGGGAATTTTTTTACCCATGGCTTTCCTGAACTTATCAGCCTCTTCCCAGGAATAACC
Organism: Candidatus Daviesbacteria bacterium; assembly: GCA_028712705.1. Classification (GTDB taxonomy): domain Bacteria; phylum Patescibacteriota; class Microgenomatia; order Daviesbacterales; family UBA10151; genus UBA10151. Next base: position 85,747 of record JAQTPP010000002.1, on the reverse strand, counting down.
GGCAATGTTAATAGCTGTAAGCAATACGTCATCCTGATAAACCAGCAAACCCAAAGAGGCTTCGGTATAATCTTTCATCCGGGGGTCAAAAAATTTCACTTTTTTCGGATCATGCTTTCGGGCAATATATTCCGGGATTACCCCCAACGGCCCGGGGCGGTATAAAGCCACCATGGCCTGAATATCGGTAATACTGGTTGGCTTCAGTTCTGTTACATATCTGGTCATGCCCGAACCTTCCAGCTGAAAAACTCCCATAGTTTCGCCTTTGGCCAAAAGCTCAAAAGCCTTTTTGTAATCCAGGGGGATTTTATCCAGGTCAATGCTTATTCCTCTATTTTCTTTGACAAATTCAACGGCTTTACCCAAAATTGATAAATTTCTGATACCTAAAAGATCCATTTTCACCAAACCTGCATCTTCTACCGCAAACATGTCATATTGGGATACCAGTCTTTCTCCGCTGGATTCTTTTTGCAAAGGGGTAAAATTGGTTATTTCATCCGGGGCAATAACAATACCCGCCGCATGTACCGAAGCATGACGCACAGTACCTTCAATCCTGGCAGCCAAATCCAGCAGTTTCTTAATTTGAGGATCGCTTCTATATAAATTCTGCAAATCCGGCACTTCTTTAACTACTAACCCTAAAGGTTTGTGAAAACCCTGGTGGGGGGGCGGGACTAATTTGGCAATCCTGTCTACATCGGAATAAGACATCCCCATAACCCTACCCACATCCCTAATGGCAGCCCGGCCCATCATGGTTCCAAAAGTCACAATGTGAGCAACCCGGTCTTTACCATATTTTTTCATCACATAATCTATCACTTCATCGCGGCGGTCATCAGCTATATCAACATCAATATCCGGCAGGGACGGGCGATAGACTGTTAAAAAACGCTCAAAAGGCAGTAAATAACCCAAAGGGTTTAGGTTAGTTACCCCTAAACAATATAAAACCATTGAAGCTGCCGCAGAGCCCCTGGTATTAGTGATAATCCCCCGCTGGTGAGCCCAGTCCATAAAATCCGCAACCACCAAAAAATAGTCCGCATATTTCTTTTTCTCAATCACGCTAAGTTCAAAATCCAAACGCTCTTTTATTTCTTCTGTCAATTCCAATTTTTCAGCTGCTTTTTGATATGTTATCTCCCGCAAATACTCCATTGAGGAAGCCTTGTTTGGAGTTTCAAATACCGGAAACCGGGCTACACCCAACGGGATTTCCAAATCAACCAGTTTCGCAATTTTTACAGTATTTTCCAGAGCTTCCGGAATATCTTTAAAATTTTCCGCCATCTCAAGCGGTGATTTCACAAAATAATCAGGGGTATCAATCATCCGAAGCCTTACAACATCGCTAAGCAATTTTCCGGTTTGAACACAAAGCAATGCATCTTGAGCTTGGGCATCTTCTTTTGCAACATAGTGGTAATCGTTGGTTCCAACTATTGGTATACCAATTTTTTTTGATAACTGCTTTACCGTACTCCAGGTTTGGGTTTGTATATCCAGTATCTCCTGCAGATCCTTTTTGACTGTATCGTCTACCGCTTCGTCCAAAGACTGCTGATATGGATGACTTTGCAATTCCAAATAGAAATTACCTTCGCCAAATATACTTAAATAATTTTTGATTACTTCCTCGGCCTTTTTAGGGTCTCTCGTATTCAAAGACCTGACAAATTCTCCTGCAGGACAGCCTGACAAAGCTATTAATCCTTCGTGAAACTCTTTCAATAAAGCTTTATCCACCCTTGGTCTGTAGTAGTATCCGTCACGGTGGGCAATAGTTGTCAGCTTCATCAAGTTCAGATATCCCTGGTAATTTTTAGCCAGTACTGTTAAATGAAACGGTTCGCTGTCAAGTTTTCCTTCTTTATCCTTATGGGATCTTTTGGCAACATACATTTCTACCCCGACAATAGGTTTTACTCCGGCTTCGCGGCAAGCTTTGTAGAATTCAATAGCCCCATACATTACCCCATGATCCGTAATGGCTATTGATTCCATACCCGAATCCTTAACGGCCTTAATTAATTTCGGAACTTTTGACAGTCCGTCTAAAAGAGAATATTGGGTGTGACCGTGAAGGTGAACAAATTTAGGCATAATAGTCTTTGTGGTTGTCATTTTACCAGCACCTTGGGATGTTATTTCAAGAGGGAGTTTAAGATTTAAGTAATTTTTCCAAAATCGGCTTCAATTTAGCAATATCTGCTTTGCCTAAAGATAATTTCATTACTGCGCCTATTAAAACTTGCAGCGCTACCTCTTTACCTTTCTTATAATCCAGAACTGCGTTTGCATTTTTTTTGACAGCTTGTTCAGCAAGTTCTTCCAGCTCTTCTTTATTCTCTATTATTCCGACTCTTTTACCCTTTAACTCTTCAATAACCTGCACCGGAAGCACTATATTTATATCTGTTTTTTTATTAATCAGATGATTTGCTATCTCCTTTGCGCTTACTCCATGTTTGTTACCATGTTTGACTGTTTCCTCAAAGAACCAGGCCAGCTCTTTTGATTCGCTTAATATTTGCGCTTGCGTTGCTGTCAGCTTAAACTCATCCGCAAACCTCTTGCTCTTGCTCCAGGGTAGTTCCGGCAATTGTTCCGCAATTTTTTTGGTATCTGAATTCTGAATTTCAATTTCCGGCAGATCCGGTTCGGGAAAATAGCGGTAATCATGAGCTTCTTCTTTACTTCTTTGCAAAAACGTACACTTTTTGTCCTCATTCCAACCTCTGGTTTCCTGAAGTAATTTCTCTCCTTTTTCCAAAGCTTCAATTTGCCGTTTAATTTCATACTCAATTGCCGCTACTATAAATCTAAAACTGTTAATATTTTTTAACTCTACCCTGTAATCCGGTAGCCTCCAGGGGGACGCCTTGGAGGCTATAGCTATAGGATGGACGCTAATGTTCGCTTCAAGTCTCATATCTCCCCGCTCCATATCTGCATTTGAAACCCCCAAATATCTCAAAAGCTGCTGCAATTTTTTGGCATAATCACGGACTGATTCAACATCCCTAAAATCAGGTTCGGTGACTATCTCCACCAAAGGCACTCCCGATCTATTAAAATCTACCAGTGTCACATCTCCCCGGTGTGATAATTTTCCGGTGTCCTCTTCCTGATGCACACGGTTAATTCTAATTACTTGTCCGCTATCTAAAGTTATTTGTCCGTTGATACACAGTGGCCAGCGGTATTGGGAAATTTGAAAACCTTTTGGCAAATCAGGATAAAAATAATTTTTTCTTTCGAAAAGAGACTTTTTTGAAATTTGGCAACCCAAAGCCAAGCCAATTTTTATACAGCTCTCAATAGCTTGTTTATTAATAACAGGCAGCGCTCCCGGCAATCCTAAACAAACAGGGCAGGTGTGAGTATTAGGTTCTTTGCCAAAATAATCGGCACTGCAACGGCAAAACATTTTGGATTTGGTATTTAACTCTACATGAACCTCAAGCCCTATAATTGGTTCGTAATTATTCATATTTCTTCTTCTGTCATTGCGAGCGAACGTAGTGAGCGGTGGCGGCACGCGGTTGCTAATCACTCAGAATGACAATTTCGGTTTTTCCTTTCTCCACTCCGTTGCCTGCTCATAAGCGTAACCTACCCTTAAAATAGTTTCCTCATCCCACTGCTTTCCCAAAATCTGCAGGCCTACCGGAAGTTCGTCAGCGAACCCGCATGGTACGGATAATCCCGGAATTCCCGCCAAGTTAGCAGAAATTGTATAAATATCAGATAAATACATAGTAAGCGGATCGTCTATTTTCTCTCCTAAATTCCAGGTTGTGGTGGGGGAGACCGGACCAACTATCACATCAACATTGGCAAATGCTTTATCAAAATCCTGCTTCACTAAAGTTCTCACCTGTGCTGCCTTGGCGTAGTACTCCTCATAATATCCGCTTGATAGGGCATATGTCCCAAGCATTATCCTTCTTTTAATTTCCGGTCCAAAGTCTGCCCTGGCGGATCCATACCTGATGCCGTCAAATCGAGCCATATTGGCTGATATCTCAGAGGGAACAATGATGTAATATGCTGCTAAGGCATATTTACTGTTAGGCAAACTTACTTCTACTATTTCTGCACCTTGCTCTTCCAGCTTTTTTATTGCATCCTCAATAACTTTTTTTACTTCAGGATCTAACCCCTCACTAAAATATTCCTTTGGCACTCCTATTTTTAAACCTTTAATTCCCTGCGTCAACCTTTCAGGTTGTAACGTAAACTTTGTATCGCTACAGTTAGAATCATAGCCGTCGCTGCCGCTTATCCACTCTAGAACCTGAGCCGCATCTTCAACTGATTTAGTGATGGGTCCGATTGTATCTAAGGAGGAGGCCATGGCAATAAGCCCGTATCTCGGAACCCGGCCGTAAGTTGGCTTTAAACCCACTACCCCACAAAGAGAGGCAGGTTGGCGGATAGATCCACCAGTATCAGAACCTAGCGCAAATGCACATAAGTCTGCTGCTACCGCTGCTGCCGAACCGCTGGAAGAGCCACCTGTAACTTTATTTAAATTCCAGGGATTTTTTGTTGATCCGAAGGCAGAATTTTCTCCTGATCCTCCCATGGCAAATTCATCACAATTGGTCTTTCCAAGAATACTAATCCCCTGCTCTATTAGTTTATTTATAACCGTAGCATTGTAAGGGGGTAAAAAATTACTCAATATTTTAGAAGCAGCTGTAGTTTTCATTCCTTTGGTTAAAATTGCGTCTTTAATTGCCGCAGGAATACCGCAAGAATTTTTTTTAATTTCTAAAAAAATATTTAATTTCGGGTTTAATTTTGCTGCTCTTTCTAAATAAGCCTTATTTAACTCTTCTTCCGAAAAATCTTTCCGTTTTAAAGCTTCTAAAGTTTCTGTAAGCGTTAGTTCCGTTATATTCATAGTCTTGTTAAGGTCAGACCTTGAGCACTCAAGGTCTGACCTTGTAAAAATTACTGTTCTTCAAATACTCCTTTCGTTACAAACATGCTGTCTTTCTTTCTCGGTGCATTTGACAACGCTTCTTCTTGAGATAAACTGGGAGTAGTTTCATCTTCCCTCATTACATTGCTTTGGCCAGTTACATTAAATGTCGACTCCACATCGGATGTGTCAACCTGATTAAGTTGCTCAACGTATTCTAAAATTTTGGAAAGCTGATCAGAATATTTTTCTTCCTCATCAGGAGTCAGTGGCAGATTAGCCAGTTTAGCTACATGTTTTATTTGATCTGATGTTAACTTCATAATTGGATTACAACTAGACTTTTCCCTCCATTTCACGCAGGGCTTTAACACGAACATCTATTGAAGGATGGGTATTAAAAAGACCGGCAAACCAACCGGCCGCATCTTTACCTTTAAGGGGATTTACAATATACAGATGAGCAGTTCCTCTATTGGCTGCTTCCAGCGGTTCTTTATCAGAAGAAATTTTTAACAGTGCATTTATCAAACCTTCCGGATATCTGGTTAGCAAAACCCCGGAAGCATCTGCCAAAAGCTCCCGACGCCTTGATACCGCAAGTTGTATTAAAGTCGCCACAATTGGAGCCAAAATTGCTGCTACAATAGCCACAACCAGCATTATTGAATTTCCTTTATTATCTCTATCATCATGCCCGCCAAACCACATTGACCGCATAAACCAATCGGAAAGAAGTGCAATAGTCCCTACTAAAACAGATACAACACTCATGAGGAGTGTATCCCTGTTTCCGACATGCGATAGCTCGTGGGCCGTCACTCCCTCCAACTCCTGTTTGCTAAGTTTGCTTAAAATTCCTGTTGTAAAACAAATCGCAGCATGCTTTGGATCTCTTCCCGTTGCAAAAGCATTGGTGGCGCTGTCTTCAATTATATAAATTTTGGGAATAGGTAAACCCGCAGCAATGCATAAATTTTCCACCAAATGATAAAGCTCTTTGTTAACATCATGTTTTAGCAACTTGGCCCCGGAAATTCCCAAAACAATCTTGTCTGAATAGTAATACGAGACGAAATTCATTATCCCGACTAAAATCAATGCCATTCCTACAAACCCCAAACCTCCGGTTCTGTCAAATCCAAACCCCATTGCCAGAACATATATCACCCCGATTGCAAATATGGAAAATAAAAACATGATTAACCATGTCTTGAAAATGTTTCCGGAAACTTGATCCCAAGCTGTATTAACAGTTGCCATATTGGGTTTATTTTATCATTTCTCTTTTGTCATTGCGAGCTATAGTCCCGCAAAGCGGGGCGATTAGCGCGGCAATCTACCGCGGAAGATTGCGTGGAGTTTAAAATTTAACTTTTATATCTTTTTTCTCTTCCTCTGAAGCTTGGAAGAAATCAGCCTTTTGGAAACCGAACATATTGGCAATCAAGGCTGAAGGAAATGTTTCAATAGTGTTATTCAAATCCAAAACATTGGTGTTATAAAACTGCCTGGAGGCTGCTACTTTGGTTTCCGTATCGGAAATTTCTTCCTGAAGCTCCTTAAAATTTTCAGACGCCCGAAGATTGGGATAAGCCTCTGCTACCGCAAACAGAGATTTTAAAGCACCGGTCAACATATCATTTGCCGCTGCAGCTTGCCCGGGATTTTTGGCACCCAAAAGGGCGCTTCTTGCTTTTGTAACATTTTCAAAAACGCTTTTTTCATGCTTGGCATAACCCTTCACAACTTCGAGTAAGTTTGGGATTAAAGATGACCGTCTTTTCAGTTGCACATCAATTTGAGACCAGGCTTCACGAACACGATTACGCAAAGTAACAAGCGAGTTGTATGTAGCAAACAGCCATAATATTACTACAATAATTACCCCCGCAATTACATACATGATCATAAGTTAATCCTAAACCATTTTGCAAGATCTGTCCAGTCCCAGGTATTAACTACATCTTTTTTTGTAGCCCAACCTCTGCGGGCCCCTGCTACCCCAAACCTCATGTTGTCCATTTGAGAAACCTCGTGGGCATCAGTATTGATGACGAATTTTACATCAAAGCTGAGTGCCGTCCTGACGAGATCATCCCTTAAATCTAATCTATTTGGATGAGCATTTATTTCCAAAGCTTTTTTATTTTTGGCTGCAAATTCAAAAATCTTCCTCCAGTCAGCCTCATAAGAATCCCTTTTGCCAATCAGTCTTCCGGTTGGATGACCTAGCGCTTTTACATAAGGGCTTTCCAAAGCTTTTAATATTCTTTGTGTCATTTTTTCTTCAGGCATGTTAAAAGATGAATGAACAGAAGCAATGGCAAAATCCAGAAGTTTCAAGGCTTGTTCGGATAAACTCAAGCTACCATCAGGTAAAATATCTACTTCGAGTAAGTTTAGTACTCGAACACTTTTTTGTGAGGAATTTATTTCCTCGATTATCTTTTTCTTTTTCTCAACTAGTCTGATTGTCTGGCTTATAGTGTGACCTGTCTGACTTGGCTGATGATCAGTTATACCAATATAAGAATATCCCAGGTCCTTTGCTTTGCTTACTATTTCCTCAACACTATTTGCTCCGACATCATGAGAGGGTTGGGAAATCAAATTAGAATGGATATGCAAATCACCCTTAATGTCTTCAAAATCTACTAGCTCAGGTAATTTATGCGCAGTTGCGGCCTCAATTTCATCCGTATCCTCCCTAATTTCGGGCGGAGGAGTCTGCATTCCCAGCAATTTGTAAAACTCTTCTTCTGTTCTTGTCTCTTGCAACTTGTTACTTGTGACATTTTTGACTCCATATTCAGACAAAGAGAAACCTTTTTGCTGAGCAAGAGTCCTCAGCTTAATATTGTGAGCTTTGGAGCCAGTGAAATGCTGCAAAAGGGCTCCATAACTTTCAGGTTTACCAACCAATAAGTCAACCTGAATACCGCTTGTCAAAACTATCGTAGCCTTGTTTTCTCCTTTATCAACCACCCGGGAAACTCCCGGCATCTTACAAAAATATTCCACCACTTCTTTTTCTTTTTCCGAGCTAACTGAAAAGTCCAAATCCCCCACTGTTGCCACCATTCTCCGCAAGGAACCTAAGGGGTGTACCTCTAATATATCAGGGCTCTTTTTTAAATAATTCAAAATCTTGTCAGCTTGCGCGAAGGCATATGGCAAAAGCATCCTGTGATCCTTTTGATCTAAGTCAAGAAGACCTAACATGATATTTTGAGCGATTTTAGCAGAAAAACCTTTACTAACCAGCTCCCCTGACTTAATTTTCTTTTTTAAATCCTCCAAATCCTTAACACCAAGTTCGGCTAGCTTGGCCGCATTTTTTGGCCCCACTCCGCCGATATCAAGTAAGTCAAACACTACAGCAGGGATACCTTTCTCGACCTGCTCAAAATGCTTAACTTTCCCTTTTGTAAACAATTCATCCAAATAATCCTGAAGTTTTTCTCCCAATGTTGGAATTTCTGAGAGTTTGCCTTCCTGCCAAAGATCTTGAACTTCTGCAGTTGAATGCTCTATTGCATCAGCGGCATTTTCATAAGCGCGAATTTGAAAAATATTACCGATTTTTTTAAGAGTGTACGCAGCTGCTACATTGCGAAAGATTTTAGCCAATTGTTGATTAGATATTTCCACAAAAATAGTATACCACTTGGCGGGGCCGACGGGACTTGAACCCGCGACCTTCTGGTTGACAACCAGACGCTCTAACCAACTGAGCTACGGCCCCAAGATACGCTGAATATTGTAACAAAATATTTACCCTCTTGACAAATAAGCTGATTTGGAATAAAAAGTAAAAGTCAATAACTGTCCTCTAATCTGCTCCAAAAAATGGCTAAAAAAACTTCCAGTAATTATTTAGAGAAACTTGAAAAAGAAATTCAATCTAATCAATCCAGAGTTAGTTTAGTTTTAGGCGTGTTAATTATTTTAGTCATTGGAATTTTAATCTTTAATTACCTCAATCAAAGCAAATCCAGTTTAGGTCCTGCCCAACAAACGCAAGCAGAAACAGATGTTTCACCAAACAAACTTCCTGGTAAATATACCGTCAAAGATGGTGATACCTTATTCATGATCGCAGATAAATACTATCAAGACGGCTATAAATATACGGAAATTGCCCAGGCAAATAATTTAACAAATCCCGACCAAGTCGAAACAGGACAAGTGCTTGAAATCCCAAAATTGGAAGTTCAGCAAGCCCAAACAGAAGTCTCACCAGAACCCTTAGGTACAGGTGGAGGAAATATGACTATTTGGGGACCAAAGATTGACGGCGACACATACACAGTTGTAGAAGATGACTGGCTTTCCAAAATAGCCGGCCGTGCTTATGGGGATATATACGCTTTTGATAAAATTGCCAAAGCAAATAACATCCAAAATCCGGATTTGATTGAACCCGGGACCACCTTAACTATCCCCAGATAATCTTGTATACTTTAACAATGACCTTTGCCCAAGCAATCGGAAAACACCGGTTTAGTTTGCTTTTCTTGTTAATACTGGTCTTGGTTGCATATGGCAATTCACTAAACAATGCTTTTTTATCAGACGACCTTACTGAAATCGTCCAGAATCCCAACATCGGTAGCTTCAGTAATGTCTTTAATCACACGTTTGGCTTCATAAGACCGTTTCTATACTGGTTTATTTTTCAAATTGGAGGGCTTAATCCGGCCCTTTTTAGATTATCTAATATCTTTTTTCATCTTGGCTCGGTTTTTCTAATCTATGCCTTGTTTAACTTTCTTTATTCCAAACGTTTAGGCTTTTTCGTAGCCAGTTTGTTTGCTGTCCATCCGGCAATTTCCGAAGCTGTAGTTTGGATCTCCGGAGGCATGTATACACAATATAGTTTCTTCTTCCTATTATCTTTTTTCTTCTACCTCCTGTCCCCCAGGAAAAAACTCTATTACCTATTATCTATTACTTTTTACCTATTATCACTTATGTCGCATCCGCAAATGCCTTTAGCGCTTTTTTTAATATTTCCCCTCTTTGAGATTACATTTGGTCCGACGGCCGGCGGACTTAAAAAAAATTGGCCTAAAATGCTTCCCTATCTTTTTATCTCGCTATTTTTTGCATTGATTACTTTAAATGCCTTACCGGAACGGGAAACTACTTTAAGGTCCGTACATTATCAGCAAAGCGGGATTGATAATCCCATCGCAATTGTCACTATTGCCGTAACTTCATATCTTGAGATGATCTTTTTTCCCAAAACGCTGACGCTTTACCATTCTGAACTGGCTTTCAGCCAAATCCAGTTTATCATCAGACTACTAATCACTATTGCCTTGTTAGCTGGAATCTTAATTAGTTTTAAGAAAAATAAATTCATCTTCTTCTGGTTATCGTTTTTCCTGATTGCCCTATCCCCAACTTTGACACCTTTCAGGTTAAACTGGGTTGTTGCCGAAAGATATTTATACCTTCCTATTATTGGAATCTTAAGCCTGGCAGGACTCGGGTTTGATAAACTAATAGCTTCTGCAAAATTCAGGCAAACCGGATACATTCTATTCACTATAACAATTATTTTATTTACTTTGAGGACTATTGTCAGAAATATAGACTGGAAGTCTGAGGATAATCTTTGGATAGCAACCGGAAAGACTTCGCCCTCTTCTCCTAATGCGCACAATAATTTAGGCGACGTTTACGGAAGAAAAGGTGATAAACTTGCAGCTTTGCAGGAATTCCAAAAAGCAATTGCGCTAAAGCCTAATTATGGCGATGCTTATCACAATTTAGCAAATACCTACAGAGAGCTGAATGAGCCGGAAAAAGCCCTGGAAAATTATCAAAATGCTCTTAAATATAATCCTAATTTATGGCAATCTTATCAGAATATCGGAGCAGTATATTTTGAGCAAAAAAAATACGATCTTGCCCTTTTGAATTTCCAAAAGGCCGCCCAGATGAATCCAAAAAACCTCTCACTGCAAAATGCCATCGGAATTATTTATTTGAACATGGGGGATAAAGACAAAGCAAGGGAAATTTTTAAACAACTTCTAAACATTGACCCAAACAATCAAATCTTGAAACAGGAACTCCTGGAAACCAATAAATAGACCATTCTTCGTTTCAAGAGCCGAAGGTGGGAATCGAACCCACGACCCGTACTTTACGAAAGTACTGCTCTACCACTGAGCCACTTCGGCTGGAGCGGGATACCAGAATCGGACTGGCGGCTCTACCTTGGGAAGGTAGCGTATTACCACTATACAAATCCCGCAATCCGTCATATTTTACCAGATTTTGTTATATACTAAGAAGTATAATGGCTTACAGATACCGCTCCAGAAGATCAGCCAGAAGATTAGCCCGCAAAAGCAAAAGAAATTTCATAGTTACTTTAGTTATCATTCTACTTTTAATCTACGCCACCCTGAATTGGGTTTTACCATACTTTATCGGCGGTATTGGGGTTATTAAAAACATTATCAAACCTCCCCAGGCACTAACTCCTAAATCAGCCCAAAATGCTTCCCTGGCTCCACCGGTTTTAAATATTCCTTTCGAAGCTACAAATTCTGCTCAAATTGATATTCAAGGATTTGTAAGTCCTAACTCCCGCGTCAGGCTTTATATTGACGGTGAATCGCTACAAACTGTTGATGTCTCAAGTGATGGCAGCTTTACTTTTGCAAACGTAACTTTATATCTCGGCATAAATAACATTTACGGCACTACTTTGGACGAACAGGAGAAAGAAAGCTTACCGTCAAAAACCATTAAATTAATTTACGACAGTGAAAAACCATCTCTTGCCGTAAGCGAACCCGAGGACAACAAAAAGATCCAAGGTGGCGACAGGAAAGTAAAAGTTTCAGGCAAAACCGAGCCGGGCGCAAAAGTCTTTGTCAACAATACCCAGGCGATTGTCAACGGCGATGGGAGTTTCACAATTGACCAATCTTTAAATGACGGCGATAATACCATTTCCATAAAAGCACAGGATTCTGCTTTAAATCAGAGTGAAATCCAAAGAATAATCAACTATAACCCTTAAGAAACAAAATAGCCGGTTATAAATAAAGTGCTGAATTCCGCCAGCAACATAATAGAAAAAACCCGCAGACTTATGCTTATCAGCGGTTTTTTTATTAATGCCATTAAAATAAATATCGGAAATACAGGTAGTAGAAATCGCGGCATTGATGAAAGAGTGGCGGTAAAAAGAGGGATACCAACCGACAATAAACTATAAATAGCCAGGGAAGGGGGTAAAAACCGCAAAGACCTTACAGCAAACCCCACTCCCAGTATGGCAAAAATTAAATCAAGGAAAATATTAAAACTTGTGACATTTGTTAAGGCTTGCCAGAAACCGGCTGTTGGTACGGCCAATGTTCTTTGCCAATGATTTTCAGCCGTAATAAAATAAAACGGGTCGCCTGTTTGGAGATAAAGATAAATGCAATAGATCACAAACCCTGCCGGAGCAAATATTATGTACCAATTTTTACGGTTAAACCCCTGAGTTGCTATCACCTCTGCTATTAATCCTGCTCCTACTGCCAAACCGGCTAATCTTGTGGCGGAAACTAAAGCGGCTGCGGCAACACCCCAAAATAATTTTTTTTGTCGCAAGAGATAAAATGTCAAAACGGCCAGAAAAAAGAACAACCCTTCGGAATAAGCGGTTAGTAAAAAGAAAGACGTGGGAAAAAATAAAAAAATTAAAACCGTTTCTGTAGCAATTTTCTTGTCAAAATCCTCTATTACCAGCTTATACAAAAGATTCAGTCCTAAAAAAGTTGCAACCATACTTATCAAAACCGCTGCCAGCAAGAAGTTATGGGTCACTAAACTTAAGATTTTAATCGCTAAAGGATACAGTGGAAAAAAAGCATACTGGAATTTTTGGCTGTAACCTGCTTTGGCAATTCCCAAGAAGTGTCCGCCGTCCCAATTGCCGAAACTTCCAAAAAAATCATACTCAAATTTATTGGAATGTGGTAAAGTAGAAAAACCAAAATAGGTAATAAACAAAACCGATATAAGCCAAATGATGAAGATGGACGCAACCTTAGGATATAATTTCATAAAAAGTATATTGCATGACTAACCTTTTAGGTCTAATACTAGCATTCGCCATATCAGCGGGTCAATTGATTAGGATACCTTTTGCAAACGGCGGCATCACAATTTTAGATATTATTATAGCTTTTTTCTGTCTGTGGGGATTACTCAAAACAAAATTCCAACTCCACAAACCCCCTGCCCGGATTACCGCAGCGCTTATTTTTATTTCCCTGGCAATTGCTTCCCTTATTCTTACTCCTTTACATCTTAAATTAAATGAATATATTACCGGCTTTTTGTATATTATCCGTTTTGCTCTTTATATTCTCATTGCCTGGCTTATCTTTTCAGATGCATTTGGTGATTTCAGGAAAAGTTTACAAAAAACACTTTTGCTTGCCGGAATTTCTTTTGCAGTACTGGGACTTTTGCAATTTATAATCTTTCCAAACTTAGAATTTTTAAGTTTCCTGGGGTGGGACCCGCACTACTTTAGAACTGTTTCCACTTTTTTAGACCCAAATTTTGCCGGAGCTTTTTTGGTCCTGACTTTAATATTAATATTCCAAAATTTGGCAATGGCCAAGAAATGGAATACATTATTTTTTATAATAACTTATGCAGCTCTCTTAACTACTTTCTCCCGTAGCAGTTATTTTATGTTTTTAGTCAGCGGTTTAACTTTTTCTCTTTCTAAAAAATCAAAGAAATATACCGTCACAACTTTGCTTCTTTTTACTTTCTTGCTGCTGGGTTTTCAAATTTACAACCGTCTTGTTGCTATACCGCAGAATATCAACAGGGAACAATCTGCTTCACTGCGTCTTAATACATGGCAACAGGGCTTTCAAATTTTCCAAAAAAATCCTATTTTAGGAATAGGATTTAATGCCTACAGGTATGCAATCAGAGAATATAGCTTAGGAGATGAGCAATTTCTAAAAAGTCACGGCGCTTCCAGCAATGACTCTTCCCTTCTCTTTGTAGCATCAACAACCGGCATTTTGGGGCTGATTTCCTATCTTTATTTCTTATGGACTCTCATCAAATCTTCAACCGGCAGGAATTTAATTTTAATCTCAGGACTTACCGGACTGCTTATCCATTCCTTTTTTGCCAACAGTCTGTTCTATCCGCCAATTTTAGTCTGGGTTTTACTTATCTCCGTAGCCCCCAAAAAGTAATCTTCTTTTCTTTCAAAAAATTTTCAATATATTCATCACTTACTTTTTTATTTATCTGGATTTTCCTTCTCTCATCTAAAAGTTTAGGCAGGTGAAAAAATATCCAAAGCATAGCCAAAAGCGGTGGCCAAAAATACCCGTTTCTAACTTGATAAAAAATTGTATTTAAATGCACGGCAATTATTTTTAACCATCGCCATCTTTTAAATAAAACGCTCGTTGGAAAATCTTTAATAATTGTCTGAGTCATGTTGCGAAACTGCCAATATTCAATATGGTGCGGTTTTTCCCGGGCCGAGGCCTTATGTTTATGGTATACCACTGCTTTAGAACAAGAAATTGACTTGTATCCTTGAAACTGAGCCCTAAAGGCAAAATCAACTTCTTCCGAATACATAAAATAATTTTCATCAAACCCCCCTACTTTAATAAAATCTACCCTTCTAAAAAGCGACGCCCCGCCTGTTGCCCCAAAAATATACTGCTCCTTATCAAACTGACCAAGGTCTTTTTCTTGCCAGCCGACAGACCTGGCCTGACCTACCTCATTAACTAAAATACCTATCCCGTCTATTATCTTTCTGTCATAAAAATTTAATAGTTTGGAATTAACAGAAATTATCTCGGGATGAGAATCAGCGCAAGCAATTAAATTCTTTAACCAATCTTTATCCACCGAAGTGTCATTATTTAAAAAGAGAGTATACTCGGCAACTGAGGCTTTAACCCCTTCATTAATAGCCCTGGCAAAACCAAAATTCTTCTCTAATTTAATTATCTTTACTTGAGGAAAATTATCCTGTACATACTTTACCGACTCGTCTTCCGAACCATTATCTACCAGAATTATTTCAAAATCCTTAAAGCTTTGATTTTCCAAAGATTGCAGACAATCTTCCAATAAATTTTTTCCATTCCAGTTTGGAATTACTACCGAGGCCTTATTTTTTTTCATTTAAAAATCTTCTTAATAATCAGAATGTAAAAAACGGCAAAAGAAAGCACATCCGATGCAACCGTAATCCAGGCTGCTGCCCTAAACCCAAATTCCGGAATAAAATTCAAGTTTAATATAACATTAAATGCCACTGTAAAAAGTGAGAGCAATACCACTAATTTTAAATATTTTTCGGATGATAATAAAACTTGTACGCCGGGAGCAGCTATAAATATAAACGGAATTGAAAAAGAGAGTATCCTTATAGCTTCTATAGATTGCAAATAATTTGGCAAAAAAAGTTTTATTAATGAAGGCAATATCAAAAAATATATGAGAAATAATACTATGCCTACTACCCCCATCACCTTAATGCTCTTAAAATATAGCTTTCTCATCTCATCTGTCCTATCATCATGCAGCTTCGCCAAAATTGGAAACAGAGCCAGTGAAAAAGCTCCGGGAATAAATATCACAGCTTCTAAGAACTTATAGGCAACCCCGTAAATACCCGTCTCAAAATTTCCTTTGATATAAGAAAGTAAAACGCTATCAATCCTGAAATAGAGCAACCCTAATACCGAAAGTAGCCCATAAGGCAAAGACCCCAGTATTGCTTCCTTAATTACGCGTGATTTAATCGCCGATAAAAATATCCCTTGTTGTCTATATAAAAGATAAGTTAAGGCAGCCGCATAAATAAACTGTCCCAGAATTAAAGCATTCACTGCGCCCCAAACACCAAAACCGTTTTCAATTAAGATTAAACCGGCAAGGGCGGTTGTTAAACTGGAGATAAAAAGAGCGCCGGCAGAAAACTGCAATTTTTGAATTGCAACAAAAATTGCATCAAAGGTGAAGGCAATAGATTGAGGTAAAATCGCAAGCGTCGCCAGCAAAATCAAGCTAATCCTCATTTTATCCTGATCCAACGCATATAAAAATATAGAAAATACTGCGAATAAAACCGAAGTTAGCGTTAATCGAAATACAGCCACATTACAAATAAGTTGAGGCGCCTGTAATCTGTCTCTTGCAACTTCCCTAATTAAAAATCTATTAAATCCAAAGTCAGCAATTGAAGAAATTATTGAAAAATATGCCAGAGCTACGGTATATAAACCAAAATCAGAAACACCTAAAATCCTGGCTAAATAGATCACATAAAAAAAGCCTATTATTCTGGTTATAGTTTGAGAAAAAAACAGCCAGGAGGTTTGTTTAAGTATATTTTTCACGAGTTAATTGTATCAAATCCATCCATATCTATAACTAACCCGCCCCAAGTAAAACTCTCTGCCCCTAATCCCTCCCCTGTTTGGGGATTAAAATATTCACGGAAGCCGGATTTTTGGATTAAACTAGTAGAGGATTTTTTAATTTCTTCTGCTATGTCCCGGAAGCCATAATTTAGCAAACCCTTATAGACAAACCAATTAGTCGCTATCCAGCTAGATCCTCTCCAATAACCTTGGGGGTCAAAGGATGGTTCATCTAAAGAGGTAGTCGGAATCGGAAAATTCGTCCAAAACTCCCTCGTATTAAGCAAGTGCCGATTAACTAATTGTTTCGCCTCTTCTTGACCGAGGATTTTAGCAAAAAGCGGAGCAAATATGGCCCAGGTCTTAACTTTAATCTTTTTGTATTCCTCCCCATAAGTTGAGTAAAAAACACCATTTTCCCGCATAAATTGTCTCATAGCAGAGGATATATCTTCTGCTACTTTCATAAAATAAGTAGCATCCTCGCTGTTACCCAGCTCTCTGGCAACTTTTGCCAAAAAAGTTAAATTTGCTACCATAATGGAATTAAAAGATACATCTTTAACCCAGAAAAAATTCCTCATGCAAAATGGGGCATCAAATTTACACTCAATATTTTGAGCCACTAATTTGAGCCTTCTTTTAATATTTTCTTTTAAAGTCTGCACCGGCGGTAATCCTAAAGGTAAATCAAATCTGGGAGAGTTGTCTTCGCCGGATTCATCAGGATTTATAATTCCAATTAGATGATTTTCATGAGGATCGCGCTCGGTTAGCAAATATCTATAAAAGTGGTAAAGATGAGGATAAACCGATCTTAGGAAAAGTTTATCTTTTTCCTTCTGAAAAATCTGCCACACTGCAAATGCGAGCATTGGCGGTTGAGTAATAGTGCTGGTTTCTTCTTTCCCCCACTTAATTCGGGGGAAATCTGTCTTTTTATATTTTTTCCAATAAATCATATGGGGGATCATCCCGTTTTGAAACTGTTTTGACAAAAGCGATAGAATTTCTTTTTTTGCATCAGCTACTTTAAAGTGAGACAAAATTATGGCATGGAAGCAAGAATCCCATAGCCATTGGTATGGATAAGAAGTAGGAGAGGGAATGGTATATTGAAAACCATCTGTTACTCTACGGTTCTCCTTGAGTAACTCACGGTAGTTGCGGCTAATATTGTCCATACGAACACTATACCAAAATTACTGTATATATTGCATTGGCGCAATCCTCCTTATCTGTTAAAATGCACTCATGATTAAATCGGTATTAATAGTTTTAAAACAACTCAATTTTGGTGGTTCGGAAAGATATGCGATTAATCTTGCTAATGCATTGATTAATAATAATATTTCAGTAATATTGGTTGCAGGACAAGGACCATATGCGTCGCATATTTCTCCAAAAATTAAATTGTTTTTCGCACCAATATCAAGGAGTAGACAAAACAAACAAATAGCCGAAAAAATTATATTTGATATTGCCAAAAAATATAAACCTCAACTAATCCATGCACAATGCAGGAATTCGCTCTTGTGCTGTCAGTTGGCACGAAGGGTTTTTCAGATCCCGGTTATTAGTCATGAACACCTTGCTTACAAAGCTAGCGAATATGCTTTTGTTGTAAATGAGTTAAATTCTAACTGCGATATTGTTATCACAATTGCCCCTTATCTGGCTAAGAGATTAATTCGGAATGGACTTAAAAAAACCAGAGTAAAAATTGTGCTTAATGGGATAAACTTAAATAACTTTACTTCTATTACAAATGAGGAAAGGATAGAAACACGTAATTCTCTAAATCTTACTTCTTACAACAGAGTAATTTTATGCTTATCAAGAATAGTTCCAGGAAAAGGTATAGAGAAGTTGGTAGACGCTTTTAAGATTGTATGCAAGAGAATTCCTAGCGCCAGATTGATTATTGCAGGTGATGACGAATGGGGGGATACGAAAGCAAAAATAGAAGAAAAAATAATGAAAAGTAATCTCTCCGGAAAAGTATTAATATACCCTGCACATTTCGATATCAGGAAGTTTCATTCTGCTGCGGATGTCTTTTGCTATCCCCCGATAAATAGAGGGATGGCGGTCATGGAGGCAATGGCATCAGAATTACCTATTGTAGCAAAACGATCATTAACTAAGCCTTTTGTAGTTGAACATAACATTCATGGATTATTACTACAAACCGACAAGGTTGGGGAATTAGCCGATCAATTGACAATCCTGTTAAGAAAAAAAGCGCTTGCCAGACAAATGGGAAGAGCAGCAAGGCAAAGAATTAAAGAAAAATTTAATTTGGATGATGTTATCAGAATAACACTAAAGATATACCAGCAGGCAATAAAAGCTAATGAGTCGTTGCACACAGAGAAACCTGTGTGTTTCTCTACAGTGACTAGAAATTATCTGCTATCCACTCAAGAAACTTAAAAACATCTTTGGTATTACTAAGCCGATACTTAGCGTTTGATCGGTAACCACCGCCTACTTTTATGGTAATTCCTTTTCCGACTTTTTGAAAAACGTCCTCATCGGTTTTGTCGTCACCGATAAAAACGACGACCGGTATTGTTTTTGTTTGTATATGTATTTGGTTAATTACTAGCTTTGCAAAACTGCCTTTATTCCAATTTAGTCTTGGTCGTACATCAAATACCATTTTCCCTGCCACGATAGAGATTAAGCCAATTTTAAGATAAGACTTCAGCGTTTTTTTAAAAAGTAATTTAGCAGGAGGTACTTGTTGTTTGCTTACCAGCCGGTAGTGAAAACTTAATGCCAAGCCTTTATCCTCAATAAATACCCCTTTAAACCGGCTGGCTATTTTATCAAGTTGTCCGCGGATATTTTTTAAAGTTACTAAAGTTTTGTTTGGTATAGGAAAGGCATACTTTTGATTAAAAATTTCTCCCTCCAACCCATGATTGCCGGCATAGATGATGTTTTTTAAGTTAACTTTCTTTTTCAGCTCGCTTAAACTTCTACCGCTGATAATTGCCAAATAAAACCCCCTCTTTTTGCTAAGCTTGATTAATAAATTTTTAGATTCTTTTGAAAGCTTTGCTTTATCCGGAGATCCGGCAATCGGAGCTAAAGTGCCGTCAAAATCCAGCATTAAAATTTTTATGGGGCCTCTCTTAAAAAGAGCGGTAATTTTGTTTAAATCTTTCCATAAATCCATAATTACCCTAAATTGACTATAGTCTTTAAAAGTTCTGCCGACCAGCGGTAAACATTATAATTTTTGATTATTTCCCTCATGCTGCGCATCCTTTTAGTCTGCTCTTTTGCGGTCATCTCCAGCGCTTTCTTTATAGCATCTGCTGTTTGTTCTCCGTTGTAGGGATTAACAATCAAGGCATCTTTCAACTCTCTTGAAGCACCGGTATATTGACTCAAAATTAAAACTCCCTTTTCATCATATCTTGAGGCCACATATTCTTTTGCCACCAGATTCATTCCGTCATGTAAGGATGTCACCAGACAAAAATCTGTAGCTCTGTAAAATTTCTGGATTTCGCTGTGGCTGTGATGTTTTACCAAAAGTATAATCGGCTGCCAGGCTTTTGTTTTAAATAAAGCATTAATTCTTTCCGCTTCGTTTTCTACCTCGATTGCAAAATCACGGTATTTTTTAATTCTGGTTCTGCTGGGGGCGGCAATTTGGACAAAGGTAAATTTACCTTTGTAAAGTGGGTATTTATTTAGGAAAACCTCAATTGCTTTAAACCGTTCCAGAATTCCTTTTGTATAATCAAGCCTGTCAATCCCCAGCCCGATATATTTAGTCTTGATCCTTAAGCTCTTGAGTAAGCGCTCTTTTTCTTCTTTTCCGTCCAGATCTTTTGCTTTATCAAAACCGTTTGGAAAAGCAATACTGATTGGAAATGGTTTGACATAAGAGATATGGTTACTTCTGGTAATTGCGAATCGTTCAAAATCTATGAGGGATTCAAGTTCTCTACCGACCGTTTCAATAAAGTTATTGCAATGAAGTTGAGTCTGAAAGCCAATGAGATCTGCTCCCAACATGCCGTCTAAAATTTCCTTTTTCCAAGGGCAGATACTAAAAGATTCCGGGCTTGACCAGGGAATATGCCAAAAAATCCCTACGACAGCCCCTGATCTTTGCATCTTGACCATTTTCGGAACCAAAGCCAGGTGAAAATCTTGAATTAAAACAATCGGCCGATCTTGGTTTTTTATTTCGGAAATGATAACATCGGCAAACTTTTGATTGACTTTTTTATATTCTTCCCAATCTTCTTTTCTAAAAGTCGGTCTCTGATGAACTATATGACAAAGAGGCCACAATGCTTCATTGGAAAAACCGTAATAATAACCCGCTTCTTCTTTATCGGTTAACCAGATACGCCGCAGTACATATTTTGGTTCATCGGGCGGAACTTTTATTTTGCTGCTGCTATCAACAACCAACCGGTCTGCATCACCGCTCCCATGGGCAATCCAGACCCCACCGCAAGCCCGCATCACCGGCTCAATTGCCGTGACCACACCGCTGGCCGGAAAATAATAATCGATTTTTCTCCCTGTTTTTGTGTGGATATAAGGCTCCCTGTTGGAAACCATAAAAATAGTCCTTCCTTTTAAAATATCTTTGATAAATTCCTTCAATCTCTCTGCTGTCCACGGAGAATCTAATTTTTCCAACCGCAGCCTGGCCTCTTCGCTGGCTGAAATTCTGGCCTCCATTAAACTGCTTCTCATATTGGAAATTTCTTTAACAAGGGGTCGAAAGAAAAAAGAGTTTGTTAAGCCTTTGGGGTTTTGTTCCACTCCTCCCATTCTTGCTAATTTTAATGTCTCAACCAACCCCCGGATTGGTCTGTAAATAATCCAGCGTATCAGAAGAACTGTAGCAAGAGAGAGTAGTGATGCCTGAATAAGTAATCTGATAAGATTATTTTTCCAGATTTCGTTTAAGCGGTCATCAATATAACCGGCATTTTGTACCACCATTAAGGCGCCCACTATGCTTTTGTCATCATGTAAAGGTATTGCCAAAACATACATTTTTTTGTTCGCAAATTTTTCAAAATCTCCGCTTGCTTTATCCGCATCCATAGCATTGGCAACTATCTCGGAAGCAGCAGAGGTGGCCTCGGGGATGGTAGAGGAAACCGCAATAACTTTATTTTTATTGTCATAGATCCCCAATCCTGCAAACCTTTCTTTATTAGCAAACCTTTCTACTACATCCTGTAAGTAGTTTTCTGATTTATTAATAAAATTTGGTTCGACTGTTTCTTTCAGGCTTTCGGCAAGAAGGGTAGACCGGTATTGCAAATCAGATTTAAGCCTTTGTTCTTCTTCCCCTACCTGATTAACGGTGAAGGCAATTACCAGAAGACTAATTATAGTTATTATTACCAGAAGCGCTACAACAACTTGTTTCATTAATCTGGATATTCTACTTCAAAATGAGCCAAACTTCCACTTCTGCCCAACCCATTTAACAACACCTCGAAGGTGGGCTTTGACTCCGAGGTGGACCGATCTTTATTCCCGACCTCTTCTGTGCAATAATTAGGCAAGAAAAATGGACAAATTACTTCTTGACAAACTGACTATTTAGTCAGTATTATAGATTAGTCATGGATAAAATTACTGTCCGCCAAGCCGAAGTCTTAAAACTTATTTACAAATCCATTTCAGATTCCGGTTATCCCCCAACTTTAGCAGAACTACGTGACGCTCTTGAAGTTTCCTCTAATCAAGCAGTTTTAGATATATTAAAACTCCTGGAAGACAAGGGTTATATAGAAAAAGCGGAAGGCATGGCAAGAGGCTTAAGAATTTTGGATAAAGGTATTAAGGAGTTAGGTTTAAAACAAATGGCTCCTGTAGTTGGAGTAAGTGCAGCCGGACCATATATGCAAACTTATGAAATTAACGAATGGCGTGTAACAGACGATGTACAAGTTACCTCCAGCGATCGTTTGGTAAGAATTAGCGGTGATTCTATGATAGGGGCTAATATTGAGGATGGAGATATAGTAATTGTAAGGAATGCTAAAGAGTTTAAAAATGGGGATATTGTGCTTGCAAGAAATGATGACGAAACAACAGTCAAAAGATTTGTTCATGATGATGGCAAGGTTTATCTAAAACCGGAGAATCCAAGGTATAAAAATATTCCAATATATCCGGAGACTAGATTATTAGGTAAAATTGTAGGTATACTTGGAAAGAGTAAAATTAATGGCTAAGAGTATAACAGAACAGATCGTCAATAAAATTTTTCGTAGGCCAGATGTTCAATTTGGCCTTACAGAGTTTGAAAAAATAAACCCCTCAGAAATTTTAGATATATTTGAAAAAGAAAAAGGCAAATTTTACCTTAAATGTTTTAAAAGAAACACAGATTTGTTTATATGGAGCGAAGAAAAACAAGCTGGCGAACCTGAAGAAATTGTCCGCCAGCTTTGGCTTTATAGACTAAACAAAACTTATAACTACTCTTACGAAAGAATAGCTGTTGAAAAATCAGTAAATTTTGGAAGGGAGATACGCGAAAAAGCAGCAGATATTGTAGTTTACGACGAAGACAAAGAAACACCTCATATAATTTTAGAAATCAAAAGTCCGGATGCAAAAGACGGATTGGAACAAGTAAAAAGTTATCTAAATGCGCAAGGTGCTCCAATCGGAGTTTTATCAAACGGCGTAACTAAAGTAATTTTGTATAGACCTTACCCTCATGAATTTGAAAATACTTTGCGTGATATTCCCAGATCAAATCAGACAGTAGATGATGTTCTGGAAGAAAAACTTACGCTTGATCAACTTGAAACAAAATTTGATTTAGTAAGGGTGATTAAGGTTTTAGAGGAATTAGTTCTGGCAGGTGCAGGAGAGGATTCTTTTAATGAAATTTTTAAACTTATTTATGCAAAACTCTATGATGAGAAGTATGCCAGAGATAGACATGGCGAGCTACTTTTCCGCCAGTCAAAAGATCCAAGAATTACTTATGACAATATAAGTAGATTATTCGAAAATTCACAAAAAGAATGGCCGGGTATGTTTTTGCCGGGTGAAACAATAAGACTGTCCCCAACGCATCTTTCTGTTTGCATAGGGGAATTTGAAAAAGTTAAATTGCTTGATGCTAATTTGGAAATCATAGATCGAGCCTTTGAGTACTTACTTCCGGATGTTGCCAAGGGTAACAGGGGCCAATATTTTACTCCCCGTCATGTTATTGATATGGCAGTAAAAATGCTAAATCCCAAAAAAGATGAGTATGTAACAGACCCCGCTTCCGGATCTGGCGGATTTTTAATCCACGCTATGCAATGGGTTTGGGGTAATATGCCGGAGAACGTCTCTCGCGATACTAGAATAGATTATGCAAGAAACTATATTTACGGAATAGATTTTGACGATAAACCGGTCAAAATTTCCCGGGCTTTAATGCTTATTGCAGGTGATGGCAGGTCGCATATTTTTAAATTAAATTCTCTAAATCCAAAAGAATGGCAAGGTGATGATAGCGAAAAATTAAAAGCTAGGGCGGAACTACAACAAAGGCTATTAAGATTTAACGATTATGACAAAGATAAGGAAAACCAGGAGTATTTTAAGTATTTTGGTTTTGATATGCTTTTAATTAATCCACCATTTGCCGGTGAAATTATAGATAGAACTGTTTTAAATGCCTATGAACTGGCTAAAAATGATAAAGGCAAACTGCGCAATAAAATGGAACGTCATATTCTATTTATTGAAAGAGCTTTGAATCTAATTAAGCCTGGTGGCAGATTAGCCATAGTTTTGCCACAAGGAGTTTTGAATAATACTAATATGGAATATATCCGGAATTGGATTTTTGATAAGGCCAGAATTTTGGCAGTTGTAGGGTTACAGGTTAATACTTTTAAACCACACACAGGCACAAAGACATCTGTATTATTTTTGCAAAAATGGACGGAAGGTGAAAAACCTTTAGAGGATTACCCAATCTTTATGGCTGTTTCTAGGAGAAGTGGGAAAGATAATTCCGGAGATTATGTCTATAAAAAAGATGAAAAAGGAGAAATAACTTTTGATAGTAAGGGAAATAAAGCTTTAGATCATGATTTAGATCAAATAGCTGATGCTTTCATTAAATTTGCAAAGGAGCAAAATTTTAGTTTTTGGAGATAAAAATGGGAGTTAGAATACACTTTCTTAATGTTGGTTCTGGAGATTGTACAATTGTTCATTTTCCTTATCGTGAGGTAAAAAATAACCAAGGACAAGTTATTAAAACTAAGGAAGAAAGGATTACATTTATCGATTTGAATCACTATGACGATCAAGCGGAATACGAAAATGTATTAAATTATTATAAAAATTCTAATGATTTTCGTGATACTAATGGAAAATTGAAACCGATCTTTCGATTCATTTGTAGCCACCCACACATGGATCATATATATGGATTAAGCAAACTCTTTAATGATACAGAACTCGAGATTATCAATTTTTGGGATTTAGAACACGAATTTGTCCCCGAAGATTTAGATTACAATGAGCAATATCAAAACGACTGGGAGACTTATCAAGAAATTAGGAAAGGTTATACATTAAGAATTATTAAAACCTACAGAGAAGATTCTCCAAGAAACTACTGGAAGGATTATGAAGACAGAATTACCATTCTTTCTCCATCTCTAAAACTCATTAAGATGGCTCATTATAATGAAGATGGTTCTAAGAAAGAACAAGTTGAAATAGACGAGATGTCTTATGCGTTATTAATTAGAGTTAATAACAAAAAGATTATACTTGGTGGTGATGGTCAAGAGCGAGTATGGAATGATATCTTTGAAAATTGTAAAGAAGAAATTGCTGGATGTTCTGTTCTAAAAGCGTCGCATCATGGCCACGAATCAGGATTCCATGAAGAAGCAATAAAAATAATGAAACCGCAATTCATAGTTTTCTCTAACAGCAAACAAGAGGATGAGCAAAATGGAGCATCAGATAAATACAAAATGGTTTTACCAAATACGACAATTTATAAAACTCATGAGTTTAGAACAATAATAGCAGATATTCCATTTAATGATACAGAAGATATTGCCTTTTATCGCTCATGAACAATATTTTTTCAAAATTTAATCTTTATGACCAAATTGGTTATTTGTTAGTTGGGGCAATCGCTTTAATCTTAATCATTTTTGATAGTTTTTATTTCTATAGCCTTACAATACCAGAATTTAAACTTGATGCTTTGTTGGTTTGGTTTATTGTTGCTTATTTTTTTGGTCATGTTGTTCAAACCGCAGCAAATTTGTTGAATGAGATACCTTTACTAAATTTTCTTATTAGAGAGAACAAAAAAGAGTTTACAGATAAAGAAAAAGAGATACTCGAACAAGCAAAAATATTTTTCAAACTAAAAAAACAAGACGAAGATAAAATATGGAATCTTTGTTATGTATTTGCTCTTGCAAAAGATATTAGTGGACACGTACAAATTTTTAATGCATATTACAGTTTATATAGAGGCTGGTTTATAATTTTCCTTTTGCAGTCTATATTTCTATCAATATATGTTCTTTTTGTAGCATATAATTTACAGATAATCTTATTACTCATAACTTCTATTTTTATTGCTTGTCTGTTTCATAATAGATCGCTGCGTTTTTGGCAATATACAAGGAATAAAGCTTTAGAAACATTCGTGGTAGTTAAAACACTTAATTTATGATTAGTTACTCAATTATCCAAAAATCTCAACTTGAATATCTAACATCTTTAAGCGGAGAAAGGATTAATTTTAAGACTTAAAATGAAAAGATTAGATAATTTTACTCAAACTATAATTTCGACCTTTGGGTTGTTAGTAGCCTTAATTACAGCAATACTTCCCTTATTCACGAAAGATTTTATAACTAACTTATTTATTAATGAAAAACTGGCTACACCTGCTTCGTTTCTTTCCTTTATGACAGGGGGCGCTATAATTTGGCAAATTATAGAATTTCAGCCTTATCTCCAATTAACTTTTGGTAAATTTAAAGATAGAGGTAAAGGTTATCCTGAACCATTAATAGCCATAAGTACCACTAAAATAACATGGATACTTATAGCTTTAAGCATCATTGCCTCACTCGTATTTTTTTATTTGTCTAACCTGAATAATAATATATTTTTAGAAATTATCCAAACTTTAAGTTATATCGTATTCTTCTTAAGTGTTATTACAATTTTTGCAATTTTATTTTCTCAAACAAGGCAGAAATTTATATGGCAGGAAAATAGAGATTCTTTCTCTCAAACTGTTTTTGAGGCATTAGAGAAGCATCGACTGGTAAAACCATGGATTGAAATTTATGAAAACAGATCAATAACACAGGAAGAGGCAATACAAGAAAAAGTTATTGGTCTAGGGCTTATGAAAAAAATGACGGTCAAAACCTCTATTCAAGAAGAGGAGGTAATTAAATTTATAGTGTCTAATGACGGAAAAGAAATAATTAAAGTCTTAAAGAAGGGTAAATAATTTTTATGAATTTCTCCATCATCCAAAAATCTCAACTTGAAGAAGTCCATAGATTAGACCCAGAATATTTTCAACCAAAATATTTGGAATTAGATAAAAGCATTAAGGAACAACAATTTAGCACACTAGAAGATTTTGGTTGTAAGGTTGTTAGCGGTCCGTTCGGTTCATCTCTTAAAAGTGATGTTTATTTAGAAAAGGGTATCCCCTTTATAAGGGTAAGTAATTTACAAGATTTTTTTATTAATGAGGATGATTTAGTGTGTATATCTGAGGAAGATAATCATAGATTAAAACAATCACAACTTAATCCTTTTGACTTAGTTATATCTAAAGTTGGTAATACAATTGGCGTAGTATCAGCAATTCCGGAAGAACTTGGAGTTTGTAATATTAGCGAAAATAACATTGGTATAAAATTTAAAGATGCAAACACTACTTTGGATCAAAAGTTGTTTTTATTAACATTTTTGAATTCAAAGTTAGGGTATTTACAAGTTATAAGAAATATTAGTGGAAATGCACAGCCAAAGTTGAATATAAGTAATATAGCACAACTTTTAATACCTACACCACAAGAAAAATTACTAAGCGTAATTAAAGAGTTAATAATTTCAGCTAAAAAAACATTTGATGATTCAAAAATTTATTATCAGCAAGCTGAAGATTTGCTTTTGGAAAAATTAGGATTAAAGAATTTTCAGATTGAAAATGATTTGAGTTTTGTTGTTAATCTTTCAGATGTTAAATCTGTAAACCGTATTGATGCGGAATACTTTCATCCAAAGTATCAAAAATTAGTTGAGCAGATTAAAAAACATAATGCAAAACTACTTGGTGATTTAGTCTCAATGAAAAAAGGTTTTGAGCCCGGGAGTAAAGCGTATCAAGAAGAAGGAAAATTATTTATTAGAGTTAGCAGTTTGTCTAAATTTGGAATTGAAGATAAAGATCAAAAGTATTTGAGTGAAGAGTTATATAAAAGATTACAAAACGATTTTGAGCCAAAAATAGGAGAGGTCTTGTTGACCAAGGACGCGACTCCAGGAATTGCATATGTCTTGAAAGAGGCTGTGGAAGGCATTATTTCTGGTGGGATTTTACGGCTTAAAGTAAAAGATAATATTGACCCAGAATATTTAGCTTTATGTATTAGCTCAGTGATTGGTCAATGGCAAGCTGAAAGAGATGCAGGCGGTTCGATTATTGCTCATTGGAAACCAGAACAAATTAAAAACTTACTAATTCCGATTTTACCAAAAACTACCCAAGAAAAAATTGCGGAGTTGGTGAGAAAGTCGCATGAAGCAAGAAAGAAATCAAAAGAGCTTTTAGAAGAAGCAAAGAGAAAAGTTGAAGAAATGGTAGAAAAAGGAGGTGAAAGTTAATGCCAAAAGGTAAAAAAGTTACAAGTCTAAAAATTGCTAAGATAGCTTCTAAACTACTTAGAAAATCTAAAGTAAAAAAAGTTAGAAAGGTTGCTGCGAGTGATTTATCTCAGAGAGAAAAATCTAGAAAGAAAAAATAATTTTTGAAAAGTTCTTTTTTATCTTTGACTTGGAACAAATGCACTAAAATTTCATTCTGCAATTGATGCAGAGAGCGTATAAAAATCGTAGGATTTGCAACTCAGGGGAAGCTGGTACTGACTAGCACTTTAGTGCAGGAATACCAGAGGGGTAAACTCCCCGAGGAGCAAAGACAAGATTTTAGCTCGAACATCACTTGCAGGAGTTTTGGACACTTTTGCGATCAAAAGTGTCAAGATGACTTACACACACCCGGTGTGCAACAGTATAATTGACATGATTGAACTAACTTGTGGGTACTGAGGGATTTGAACCCCCGACATCTGCAATGTGAATGCAGCGCTCTACCACTGAGCTAAGTACCCATACCTTCAACTATTAAATTCTTAATCTTCTTTCCAACGCCTGATTTATAAAATCGTTCCCTTTGCCGCGCATCATCTTCACAAATCAAACTTTCATAGTATATCAGTTTAAATGGTCTATTATTCTTACTCCATTGGTTACATCCACTATTATGTTCATTAACTCTATCTACAGGATTCTTAGATGTAAATCCTACATAAACTTTACCGTTCCTTAGGCTTTTTGCGAAATAGACATAAAACATATTAAAATTCACTCTGCCGCTGCCAGCCAGAGACTGGTCGTCCTCTGGACGAAGCTAAGTACCCTTAGACTAACAAATTTTACCATTCCCCCTCTTGCTTCACAACCGAAATCTTTGATATATTCAATAGAATGGAACCTGATCTTTACGGAGAACTTCCCAAGAAAAGTTTTTTCGCCAGTTTAGGCGGCTATTTTATCGAATTTTTTGAAACGGTCGTCATTTTCGGGGCGATATTTGTCTCAATTTATTTATTCATCGCGCAATTCCACAAAGTCCAAGGCAGCTCAATGGTACCAACCTTTCACAATGGCGATTATTTAATCACGGAAAAAATCAGCTATAGATTTAGAAATCCAAAACATGGAGAAGTTGTAGTTTTAAAAAATCCCCGGGATGAAAGTCAGGACTTCATTAAAAGAATCATTGCCGTACCGGGTGATTCTTTACAAATAAGTAAGAACTCTGTCTTTATTAACGGCCAAATAATAAAAGAGAATTATCTGCCGCCCGACACTCAAACCCGGGTAGGCGCCTTTATACAGGAAGGTAATATTATTAAGGCAGGAAGCAATCAATACTTTGTTTTTGGAGATAACCGGGAACATTCCTCCGACTCCAGAGATTGGGGCCCGGTCACAAAAGAAGAGATTATTGGAAAAGCATTTTTTAGATATTATCCAATATCTGATGTTGGCTTACTAACCAATAAATAGACGACTCGGGCTAGCCCGTCTTTAATTTAAAATACCCGACGATTGCCTGACGTAAATCTTCTAAAACCGGTGTAGTTTTATTCGGATCGCCTTCAATAATTAATTCCAGCTTGGCCCTCTTTCCGCTCAAGAAACATTTAGTCTGCGATTTATCTGTTACGGAGGATAAAACATTGCCAATATCCGACTGTATTTTATCAACCTCTTCGGAGATAATCCGCATATGCGGAATATCTGCCATTTTTTTCGGACCGATACCCATGTTTGTTCTAATCCGGCGGACTAATTCTTCCGTCCCGCGTACGGAAAGATTTCTCTTCAATACTTCTTTGTAGGCATTTATTATCAGATGCGGATCTTCCAGTGCAGCCAATCCCCTTGCATGACCTTCTGTCGTGGCTCCGGACATTAAGGCATCTTTGAGTGCATCCGGTAAAATTAATAACCTGATCGTATTGGAAATATATGAAGGACTTTTCGACACCCTCTCTGCGATTTCCTGATTAGTCAAATCAAATTCATCCATTAATCTCCTATACGCTTGTGCCCTCTCCAGCGGGTTTAAATCTATCCTTTGCACATTTTCAACTATAGCCATTTCCAGCATTCCCTGAGGGCTGGTTTCCCTGATTATCACCGGTACTTTTCCTAAACCAGCGACCTTAGAAGCTCTCCATCTCCTCTCACCGGCTATAATCTGGTATCCGGCAGGAGTTTTCGCAACAACTAAAGGCTCCAGAATTCCATGAGATTTTATCGATTCTGCAAGTTCCAATAAAGATTCAGGGCTGATCAATCCTCTTGGCTGTAGCGGGTTGGGCTGTAGTAAATCTATCTCAAGTTCGTAAATCTGTTCTTGTTGATCCATACTTAAACTACATCTATAATGATCTTATCAATTCTCTTTTTGAATACAACTTTTCCGGAAACGGTAGCAAAAATTGTATAATCATTACCCTGTTTTGTGCCTGCTCCCGGATAAAATTTATTCCCTTTTTGGCGTACTATAATATTCCCGGACTGCGCTTTTTCTCCGCCATAGAGCTTTACTCCCAATCTCTTGGAAATTGAATCTCTATTTTTTCTGGTACTTCCTCCACCTGTTTTATGTGCCATAGGATCTTAAAATACACTCCGTGAAAAATATTGTCAAGGTTTTTTCACACCCGCCTGCAACGCTTTGCGTGACAATGTGGGCAGGGGTAATACTACTCTGGTAATTTTTGATCTATAACCGGTTGTCCGTCGGTAATTTGCTTTCGCGTGAAATTTACTGACTCTTATTTTCGGTCCTTTTGTATCTTCCACCCGCTTAACTGTTAACTTTTTTTTGAGATATGGCGTGCCTATTTCTAATTTTCCGTCCTCGGATAAAAGCAAAACGTCCGCCTCGATATCTTCTCCCTCTTTCTGAAGGCTAATTTCAAAAACTTTACCAGGAACAACCTTATATTGTTTTCCTGAAATTTCACAAATAGCGTAATTTAACACGAAGAAGATTTTATCCTTTCCCAAGCTACAAGTCAACCACGTTCATGCAAACTGAATGTGGTCAACTCCGATTGAATCAGAGTCAGCTCTATTCCTGGCAGAAGATGCAACCATCCCCAAAGATAAAAAGGTTGAGATTAACGAACTCCCACCATACGATATCAATGGCAAGGTAATACCTGTAATCGGCAGTAACCCTATATTCATTCCAATGTTAACGACAACCTGAAACAAAAACATCGAAACCACACCGAATATCACCAGCAGGTTAAACGAGTTGTTTGTTTTTTGCGCCTCCCTTAAACAGTAACTTAACAAAAATAGGTATAGCGATAAAATCAGAAGAGATCCTAAAAAACCCATTTCTTCTGCAATTGAAGCAAATATGAAATCTGTCCGAAATTCCGGTAAAAATTGCAATCTTGACTGTGTTCCGCTACCCAAACCCCTCCCCAGAAGTTGTCCTGATCCCACTGCAATTGTTGATTGAATCAAGTTATAACCTTTGCCCAAAGGATCAGATTCGGGTGCCCAAAAACTTATAATGCGTTCTTTTTGATAACTGTGCAGAAAAGACCAGCTTGCCGGAATTATAAAAATAATAATTAAAACAAGTATTAATATCTTCTTTATAGAGATATGAGCCGCAAATAATAATCCCAGCCAAATTGCGATTATAGTCAGTGCGGAACCTAAATCCGGTTGCTTAAAAATAAGCAAAAAAACAGGCGCAGACCAGAGTATGCTCTTAAAAATATTTCGCCAGGAAGGATTATTTTCCGACCAGAATTTGCTCAAAAATAAAATTAAAATTGGTTTAGCAAACTCTGACGGTTGAATATTAAAGATTCCCAAAGAAAACCAACGAAAAACTCCCCTTGTTTCTATACCTAAAATAAACACGGCCACAAGCGTAATAACAATAAGAATATAAAGCGGCTTTACCAGATGTTTAAGTGATTGGAGTTCAAATTGTGAAATAAAAAAGAAAAAAACCATACCAATAATTGTAAATATAATTTGCTGAACGGCTAACTCTTTTGAGGAAGAATAAATAACCAATATGCCAATTGATACAAGCAGAAAACTGCTTAAAGTTATCGGCAGATTAATAAGTTTTAGAATTTTCATTTCCTTGCACCTTTAAAACCTTGAGTTCCGGACCATTTTCTAAAGAAACAGAAACAGTGCTTTTTAATATCTCTTTTTCAAAAGCATGTGGCCATTCTGGAGCAATAATTTTGGTTTTATCAGCTAATGTCATATTTTGTTCTTTTCTGTTCTGCTGAACTTGACGAATCAACTCACGCGCTTTACCCTCCTCTGCCAACTCTTGAGTAATATTAGTATTCAAAATTACCTGCGGTTCCACAGATGAGGACTTTTCATACTCAATATGTTTAACATTAAGTTCTTCCACAAGAATTTTTTCCAATTCTTCATTTAATCTCTCTGGCAATTTGTATAAAACAGAGACGAGAGGTTGTCTAAGTTTAATCCCCGCCTCCTTTCTTTTGGCATGACTAGCTTCTGCAATTTTTCTTACCACAATCATATCTTCCATTAATTTTTCATCCAACATTGATTTATCTTCACTGGGAAACTCCTGCAAGTGAACAGATTCGTCTCCAGTCAAGTTCTTAAAAATTTCCTCAGATACAAAAGGAGCAATAGGTGCCAGAATTTTGCAGTAAGTTACTAAAACTTTGCGCAATACGCTTAAAGATGTATTTCTTGCAGCATCGCTCTCCCCGCTAATCCTATCTCTTGACCTTCTGATATACCAAGTTGATAAATCATTAACAATAAACTCCCGCAAGCATTTAACAGCCGAAAAAGTATCGTATTTTTCATAACTTTTTGTTACCTCTATGATAAGTTTTGCAAGCTTTGATAAAATCCATTTGTCCAAGATATTTAAATTTTCCAAATTACTTTTTTCCCACTCAAAAGTGGTTGCATAGTCGACAAAATATTTATAGCAGTTCCATAAAATCAATATAAAACCCCTTGTAATCTCTGGTACTCCATCATTTGAAAAATTAACATCCTCTCCTTTCATAATAGGGGAGCCTAAAAGATAAAGTCTTAACGCATCCCCTCCATATTTTTGCATCAACTCTTTAGGATCCGGGTAATTATTGTAGTTTTTGCTCATCTTTCTACCATCAGTTCCAAGCATCACCCCTTCTACCAAAACATTTTTAAAAGACGGAGAATCATAGAGCGCTGTTCCAATCACATGAAGAACATAAAACCAGGCTCTAATTTGACCTGTATATTCTGCTATAAAATCCGGCGGGAAAAAATCTTCTAGCTTAATATCTTTTTCAAAAGGAAAATGTCTTTCGGCAAAAGAAGCAGAACCTGCTTCAATCCAGGAATCCAAAACCTCAGGAACCCTTTTTGCAAATTTAGGGCACTTAAAACATTTTATTTTTACCTCATCAATATCAGGTTTGTGAAGATTAGTAATTTTTTTACCAGAAAGCTTTTTTAACTCCGCAATTGAGCCGGGAACTATCCTTTTTCCGCATTCACATTCCCAAACCGGTACAGGTGAACCCCAATACCTGTTTCTGGAAATATTCCAATCAGGAGCAGCTTCCATACTTTTGGCAAACCTACCAAACTTAAAATGTTTAGGGAACCAATTAATTGGTTCATTATTTTTAAACAGTTGCGGTTTAAGTTTTTGTATATCTACATACCAAGCATCTTTTGGCGCATAAAAAAGTCTAGTGCCGCACCGCCAACAATGAGGTACAGAATGGATATAACTGTCTACTCGATATATCAATCCTCTTTTATTTAAATCATCAATTATTTTTTCATCTGCTTCCAAATAATTTAATCCTGCAAATTGAGGCACAAAATCTTCTATTATTCCTTCCTCATCCAAATGCATCGCTAAAGGAATGTTTTCTCTTTGTAAGAGAGCCAAATCTTCTTCACCGTAAACTGCCAAAGTCACAATGCCAGTTCCTTCCTCAGCTGTCACAAACTTATCACCAACTACCACAAAAGCTTTTTGTCCGGGATCTATTTTATAAAATGAATAATGTGGTATAAATTCTTTGTTTATTAAATCCTTACCCTTAAATTCTGTTAACTTTTTAAAGTCACCTTTGAGCATTTTTATCGTACCTTTTGCCAAAATATAATTTTCCTTCCCCTGATTTACTTTTACATAAGTTAACGTTGGATTAACTGCCAAACTTAAAGTAACCAATTTAGTCCAAGGGGTGGTGGACCAAGCCAAAAGAAAAGTGTCAGGTTCATCTTTAAGCTGGTATTTATAAACAGCTGTCGCCTCGCTTATATCTTTATAATTATCTGCATCCATGGCAACTTCAAAATTAGAAATCGGCGTGGCACAATGCGGACAATACAGCGAAACTCTCAAGCCTTTGTAAATTAAATTTTTATCATACATTTGCTTAAAAACCCACATCACTGATTCCATGTAAGAAAGATCCCAGGTTTTGTAAGCATGCTGAAAATCAACCCATCTGCCGATATGAGTAATGTACCATTCCCACTCGGAGGAAACCTGATTAACGTACTTTAAGCACTCCTCAATAAATCTCTTTACTCCAACTTTTTCCTCAATGTCTTTTTTTCTTTTAATTTTAAGCTCTATCTCTACCTTATTTTCTACCGGCAGACCATGTCCGTCCCACCCCCAAACTCTTCGAACTCTGTAACCTTTCATTGTCCAATATCTACCGAACACATCTTTTGGAATACTTGATAAAAGGGAGCCGTAATGTGGTGTACCTGTCACAAAAGGAGGTCCATCTAGAAAGGTCCATTTTTTATCCTCGGGTCTGGTGTCGATAGATTTTTCAAAAGTTTGATTTTCCTTCCAAAACTTAAGCAATTCTTCCTCCAAAGCCGGAAAATTAACTTGTGATGAAACAGATTTAAACATTCTTACCTTCCTATAAAACCTTTTATAATTGTAGCTAAGCAATACTAAGTTAGCAACTATTAATTAAATCATTAAAGTCATTAAAGAAATATTCCAATAATTGGCAATAGCCAAAAAATGGAATATTTAGTTACAATAACAACATAGAGACTTCTTTTAATTCTCTATAATACAGCAATTATAGGCATCTGCTAAGGCCTTTTCGCCTGCTCTTTGCTGGTTAGTGTCACGAACTACAGAAGTTATTTCTTCACCATCAAATTCTACCTTAATACAAACTTCAACTTCAGCTGCCGTACTGGGATCACCATTTGGTAAACTAACTCCATATCCCAAAAGCCTTATTTCATTTACTTCCGGATATTTAGCTGATAGGGCTTTTTTAAGTGCAATATCAAATGCATTTATTGGCCCATCCCCAATTGCTTCTTTATGATATTTGTCACCATTAACCTGCACATTAACATAAGCTTTTGGTGGCAGCGGGCTAAAATCTTCTACACCACTCCCATCTAAAATGGTAAACGGCATTAATCCTCCTTCCATATTTTCATAAAGGAATAAAGTTTCTTGAGCTCTACCAAAACATTGATATTGCTTCATTTTTCCTAATAATGCCCTAAATTTTGGGTTTTTTCTATTTAAAGTATAACCATGATCTTTTAACATAAACTCCAAATGAGCGCTACCGCCTTGTTCCGAAAAAACATATACCCGTTTATTACCGACGCACTCCGGCTTAATATGTTCATAAGCCTCCCGGTCTCTTCTTTGACCGGAAGCATGAAGGCCACCTTTATGGGCAAAAGCATATAAACCTACATATGGAGCATTAATAGGAACAGGAATTCCGCTGATGAGTGCAACAGTATGGGCAAATCCAGTTAATTTAGTCAAGTCTAACCCCATTTCAATTGCATATTTAAACTGCGCAGTTGACAAAAAAGAATACCAATCCAAATTACCGACTCTTTCTCCAATCCCATTCATAGTGCCCTGAACATGAATTGCTCCTGCTTCAACTGCCCGGATGGTATTTATTACAGCCAATCCTCCATCGTTATGCACATGAATACCAAATCGAGCCTCAGGAAATCTGGCAATAGCAGCGGCGGTTGCCTCAAATATAAACCTATCAGTACCAGCGCCTCTGGTATCACAAAGAATTAATCTGCTTGCTCTTCCGGCAAGAGCCGCCTCAAGAGTCTTAAATGCATAATTTTTATTCTGTCTGTAACTGTCAAACCAATGTTCCGCATCGAAAAGTACTTCTCTTCCTTGTGCTACTAAAAATCTAATACTCTCGTAAATATTATCCAAATTTTGTTGCCCCGGTATACGAATCGTCCTTTCAACATTTTGTTTCCAAGTTTTTCCAACCAGAGTAATTATACTTGTCCCACTTTCCAGTAACTTTTTTAAACCTACATCTTTTTCTACTTGAGTATTTTTTATAGTCATACCAAAAGCCACTAATTTATTTTTCTTAAAAATCTTTCCGGCTCGTCGGAAAAACTCTGTATCAACCTCATTTGCTCCGGGCCAACCACCTTCAATATAATCAAACCCAAAATCCTGAAGGAGACTTGCTATCTTTAATTTTTTCTCCACAGAAGACCTTGATCGCGGATCTTGGGCACCATCTCGTAGCGTTGTATCATATGTCTCAATTTTCTTTGATTTAATAAATCTGTTCATTTTCCACAAAAAAAACCCCCTTTTTTGGGAGGTTTCCTTTCTGCGAAACTTAATTTAAGTTACGCGAAGAACCCTCCCTTCCTGGAGGTAATAATTGCAATAATAATGCTTATCGAATTTTGGATATTCATAACTTAAATAATATTAACAATAATTTAATCTTATGTCAAAATCTCTATTTTAACGATTAGACCTTAGAAATGCTGGGATTTCTAAATCTTCATCATTTTCATTAGTCTGTTCATTGACGGTTTCTTCTTGTTCTGATAATGCTTGCGGTATTTCGGGCTCATCCGCTACCGGAGTTGATTTTACCCAGGGATTAGTTTGTTGTTGAAGAGAACCGGAGCCTATACCGGTCCCTATATACTCCCGCAGTCTTCTTCTTGTTTCATCAAAACCTGTTGCTATAACCGAAATCTTTATCTGATCCAGCTGATCTTCTTTAATAGTTGCACCAAAGATTATATTGGCATCCGGATCTGCAGCTTGGGCAATGATTTGAGCAGCTTCATTCACCTCTGTCATTGACAAATCAGATCCGCCGACAATATTGAAAAGCACGCCTTTTGCTCCCTCAATTGAAACTTCGAGAAGCGGTGATGCTATTGCCATCCTGGCCGCCGCAGCGGCCCGATTGTCTCCGCCTGCCACACCGATTCCCATGAGCGCCGAACCGGCATTAGACATAATAGTTTTTACATCGGCAAAATCAACATTAATAAGACCTGGCATTGTAATCAAATCGGAAATACCCTGGACACCCTGACCCAACACCGAATCTGCCAATTTGAATGCCTCCTGCAAAGTCATATTTTTTTCAACCGTTTCCAAAAGCCGCTGATTAGGAATAACAATCAAGGCGTCTACTTTATCTTTAAGTTTTTCTATCCCTTCTTCCGCCACCATCATGCGTCTTGTGCCTTCAAAAGAAAAAGGCTTGGTAACAACAGCAACAGTCAAAGCGCCCAGATTTTTTGCAACCTGAGCCACAATCGGTATGGAACCCGTTCCTGTTCCTCCGCCCATTCCGGCAGTTAGAAATACCATATCGGCATCAGACAACACATCTTCAAGTTTTTGCGAGGATTCTTCAGCAGCTTGCCTGCCCACTTCAGGATCTCCTCCCGAGCCCAATCCCTTGGTTAAAGTTTCTCCGATTTGAACTTTAGTAGGAGATTGGTTATTAAGCAAAGCCTGGGCATCTGTATTTACAGCCACAAACTCTACTCCTTGAATCTGCTGCATGGAGATCATTAAGTTTAAAGAATTGGAACCGCCGCCTCCCAATCCCATCACTTTAATCTTGGCAAATCGTTGAACATCAGGTTTAATTAACATAGCTCTATAATATAATTTCCTCTCGGGCAGAATATAACAGATTACTATTTAAAATTGCAAGAGCCTAGGGCAGAAATGATTTTACTAAATCTATTCCTTTTTGAATCATTCCTTTAATCGGTAAGCTTCCGGATAAAACAGGTATATGCAATTGACCTTGAGTATTTTGTGTCGCCCCATAAAAAATAAGTCCGGCCGCAGATGCAAACGCAGGAGAATCTATTTCTTCTACAAGTCCTGACAAGCCTTCAATAGTGCCAAGCCTTGCAGGAAAACCGAGTACATATTTTGCCTGCTCCAAAACTCCAATCGTTTGGGCACCGCCTCCGCAGAGCACCAAACCAGACGGTGTTTGTGTTCCAAAACCGCTCTTTTTAATTTCTTTACCAACAAATTTAAATATCTCCTGTAATCGGGGTTTAATAATTCCGTCAACTACTGATTTGCGGGAAATTTTTTGTATGTCCTCCTGAATCCCCAAAGACTTAACATCTATTACCTCCTCATCTTTTTTCTTGTGATTTAGGTTAGCTTTACTATTTTCTTCTTCTGTTTCTTCAGCCATTGCGGGAATTTTTGGAATCTTATTCAACGACAATTTGATTTTCTCTGCCGATTCGAGTGACACCCGAAGCCCTACAGCCATATCTGAAGTGATATGACGCGCACCAATCGGTACAACTGACGAATAAGCAACAGATCCATCTATAAAAACGACAACATCTGTTGTTTCTCCGCCAATATCGACTAAGACCACCCCTAATTCCTTTTCCGTATCGGTTAAAACAGCCAACGCCGAGGCAATACCTGAAAAAACTAACTCCGTTACATCAATTCCTACTTGCGAAATACATTTGACAAGATTTCTCATTGAAGTTGCAGAGCCGGTAATAATGTGTGTTTCCGTTTCAAGCCTCACTCCGGTCATTCCTGTCGGATCTTTTATACCCTCTTGTCCGTCAACTGTAAAAGTGCGCGGGATCACATGAAGTATTTCCCTTGATGAAGGAAGCGACATTGCCCGAGCCGCATCATTTACCCTTCTCACATCTGATTCCTTAATCTCGCCTTCAGGCTCGGAAACAGCTACGACTGCATGCTGGTTAACGCTTTCTATTTGAGGCCCGCCGAGAGATATGAATGCTTGCGAAATAGAGTAACCGGCCATTCGTTCGGCCGCCTCTACAGATTCTGTTATAGCTTCCACTGCTTCATCTATATCAACTACCTGTGTTTTTTTAACACCTTTTGAAACTGTTGAAGAAACTCCAATTAAATTTAATTTACCGGATTCATCCGCTGATGCAATAAGAGTTGCTATTTTTGATGAACCGACATCTATTCCGCAAATAATTTTATCTTTTGCCACTGCTATACCTTTCTATATATAATTTATTACAAAAGAGAACTTGTTCGTCTCCA
Source organism: Candidatus Daviesbacteria bacterium (assembly GCA_028712705.1). Lineage (GTDB taxonomy): Bacteria > Patescibacteriota > Microgenomatia > Daviesbacterales > UBA10151 > UBA10151. The sequence continues at coordinate 46,092 of JAQTPP010000002.1, read as the reverse complement.
GTCATGGTTTTTAGGGGCAAATCTCACAATCGGTTTATCAAATCTTAAATCGACAAACGCGAGCTCTCTCAAGTCTATTTTAGCGTCAGTCAGGATTAATTGTAAAGATGCAAGTTGAATATCTATTTGATCATTTAATCGAAAAATTATTTTGGGATCCATCGTGTCCGGATTTATGATGAAAAAATCTTCAGCGATCCAGCTTTTTTTTGCAATTACACCAAATTTTTTAATTCTATCCAAAATCTTCAAAGAATTATTAATTAAACTGTTTTTCAGCTTCTTCCCAATAGCAATGTCTGAATCATAAATGTAAATTTTTGGAATATCCGGATTATCTATACTTTTGGAGAAAACCACACCTTCATCGTCTACCATGTAGGAATCCTGCGCCGCTGCGGCTTCGGGAGTTGCAATATTTTCAATTAAAGAACTGGGGGAAGCCTGTTTATCTTTAAGATTAAGTAAAATTGCACCCGGTTTCCTGGAGGCAATTTCCAGTTTTACTTTATCAGGAATCAAACGGCTAACCGTAACAGTCTTTATGCAGACGAATTTTGTCTTTAGTCTTTCTTGTAAATTTTTACTATTCAGTACGAAAAAATTTTGTCCATACAAACCCGATTCATTTTTCAATTGGTCGCTATCCGCACAGCCTATTTTGTCCCCTAGAATTTCTATTTGTTTGATACTAAAAAAACTGGAACGGGCAACCAATAAAATTATTAAAATAAATAAACCTAAAAGTGGTAAAAAAATAATTTTTGAAAATCTTAAAAATCTTCTTTTTTCTTTTCTAACCATATTACCCACTTGTACACACCCCGAGATTTTTTGCCAAAAGTATTGTCTCAAGTGCTAACCTTTTAGCAGCATCGGGAACGATAACTTTCTTGGCTTTTTTCGCTCTTTCTATTAATTGATTCAAATCACTTAACATAACCCTGATATTTTTAAATAATGCTTCTGCGGACAATTTGGATTGCGGCAGGATTCTTACTAACCCAAGTTTTTCAAAATATCGGGCATTTTTATTTTGTTCGTCTTGATAGAGATATGGAATTGGAATAACTAATGCGGGTTTTCCTAAACAGGCTAACTCTGTCAGGGTGTTTATCCCCGCTCGTGAAATTACCAAATCGGCTTTTTTTAGAATTGCTCCATATCCTTTCCCGATCCATTTCTTGGCCAAATACCTCTCCCCAAATCTCCCCAGTCTCTCTAGCCTCTCGAAATCTCCATATTTATTATCTCCGGTTGCATGAATCACATAAGCTAATTTAGTCAATTTATTTAAAACTTCTTCAACAGCCAGGTTAATAATATGTGATCCTTGATTCCCCCCCATGATTAAAATAGTCGGCACTTCTAACCCACCCCTGGTGTGGATTAGCTTGACACCTTGGGATATTTCGACAATTTCACGCCTGATTGGATTACCTGTTAAAACAACTTTTTCACTCTTAAATACATCTTGTTCAAAAGATACAGCAATTTTATCTGCACAAAATGCACTTATTTTATTGGCCAAACCCGACACCAGAGTTTGTTCATGAATAATAATCGGAATCGAAAAAAGCCAACCAGCTATTACAACAGGCACTGCCACATATCCGCCAAAGGATAAAATTACATCCGGCTTTTCCGATAAAATTATGTATAAAGCCTGAATAAAACCAACCGGTATTTTAAAAAGAGATGGAATTGTATAAAGAGTAAAAACTCTTTGCAACCTTCCGGCTATCATTGGAATAAATTTAACCCCCAACGCTGGCAGAACTTGCGACTCTACCGAAGGGGTCTTATCTCCTTCCTGAGTCGTTTTTCTTCCGGCATAAACTACATCTAATCCATTAATCTTCTTCAGTTCCTCAATAGTTGCCACTGCCGGCGTAAAATGCGCCCCTGTTACCAATATTTTCATCATTTTAATATATCTCCATTTAATATATTTCCATCAATTATAATCATACGTCATTAATCTTTCCGCTTCAAGCTTTTAAGGTGTATCCTTATAGGTCCGTCCTTAGAAGGATACACCTTGATAAATTTACTAAACCGGATACAATACTAGTATGCCTGCACGCAATAGAACCAAACAATATATTGAAAATAATTATTATCATATCTACAACCGCGGAGTCGAAAAAAGATTGATATTCCTTGATGAACAGGACTACATCGTTTTTCTATCCTATCTCAAAAATTATTTATTACCTAAAAATGAAAGAATTTTATTCAAAGAGCTATCCGATCCAAATATTTCCTATAAAGAAAAAAACGACATACTAAAACTTCTAAGGTTGAATAACTTTTATGAGGAAATTCTTCTACTTGCCTATTGTTTAATGCCTAATCATTTTCATTTTTTTATCAAGCAAAGGAGTTCTGTTTCTATGGATAAATTTATGCAATCCCTAGGTACTCGGTACACGATGTACTTTAATCGAAAATACAAAAGAGTTGGATCTCTATATCAGGATACCTATAAAGCTGTATCCATAGAGACTGAAGAACAGTTCGTATATCTATCTAAATATATTCATAAGCAAGCATTGATTCACCAATCTTCAGAAAGGATACACCCTGAAGGACAGACCTTACAAAACTGGGAACAACAACCATCTTCTTATCCTGAATACCTGGGAAAAAGAAAAACGGAGTGGATTCATCCGGAAGAAATCCTCAGTTACTTTTCCAAGACTAATCCAAAGCTTTCATATAAATCATTTGTGGAAGAAAAAGATGATTTTTCACTAATAAAAAAGCAAACACTGGAGGATGCTTAAACCAAAAAATTGGCTACCTCTGATAATATCCCTGTTGTAATTTGATGTTCATCAACCACCTCTGTATTCGATCTATCCTTTTCAAAAAGTACAACTAACCCAAATCCCATTTTCTCTTTCGGTGTTTGCAAATCTCCACCAAAAGAATCTCCAACGATTATGACATGACTCGTATCAAGAATACTACCTAAATCATTTTCTGCTATCTTTAATCCTTTCTCAAAAAAATCCTGATGAGGTTTATCTTCAGGATCACCAATCGACACAGCATTAAAAATAACACCCTTTTCTCTCAATAATTCAATCCTCTGTCTTTTCAGTGCTGCCGAATATTGCGGATCATAATCAAATTGTCCTTCATTATCCATTTTTAATCGGCCATCACTACTGGTTATCAAATAAATCGGTCTACTGCGTGCTTTAATTTTTTGAATTAAATTAAGCGCATGAGGATAAGCAATAGTTTGTTCTGTGAGTATCAACCAATATGCATCTACTGCTTCATGAACCAATGCTGGAGTAACTTTTAAGCCAGCCTTTTCCGCGGCAAGTTTTACGAAAACTTCCCTACTCCATTTTTTTATTACACCATACTTTTCTTTTATTCTAATTTGAGAATTTTCTATATCATTTAAAAGGTTATTAAAAACCTCTTTTCCTCCCTTAACTTTTCGCCAATCATCTTCATCTTTTACTCTATACCCGGACAACATTAACTCAAAAATATTGTTAAAGTTATTTTGAACTAACTGCGATTGATCCTTTGTATACTTTGCGGAAAACACTCTTTTTATACCTTCTGAAGCATTTAACGTATTCCCGGCTGTATCAATAAGGGTGTCGTCGATGTCAAAAAACCATATTGATTCTGACCAGTGAATTTTAAAAATTGTTTTCGTATTCATTATGTTGTTTGTTTTGAAATATTAAGTAGAATCCCTACTGCTGTTAAATTTGCTACCAGAGCGGAGCCTCCATATGAAATAAAAGGGAGCGGCACTCCTGTCAGCGGGAGCAAAGATGTCATGGACGAGAGGTTAATTATTGCTTGAATCCCCAGCCAGGAAGTAAGTCCCAAACCTAAAATTTTTCCAAAATTGTCTTCCGCATTTTGTGCAATCCTAAAACCTCTTATTAAGAAAATAGCAAATAATACTACCACGAAAATCCCACCCATAAATCCCAATTCCTCTCCGATAATAGCAAAAATGGAGTCCGTATGAGCCTCAGGAATATATGCAAATTTTTGCCTGGAATGTCCCAAACCTAAACCAAATAACCCCCCGGATCCAAGCGCTATTAAAACTTGAAGAATATGATAAGTATAGCCTTGCGGGTCAGAAAATGGATCTAAGAATGCCAGTATTCTCTTGCTCCTGTAACCGGAAGTTAACACTAAAGCCGCAGCAGCTGCTATTCCAACCGGAATAGTTAAAATAAAATGCCAAAGCGCCCCCCCGGATGCAAAGTAAATAGCAAAGGCCGTAAAAACAAAAACAGCTGAAGAGCCCAGATCCTTTTGCAAAACTGCAGTGATAAAAGTAATACCCGCAACCAACATTAAAAAGGGGACTGCTCTAATTTTCTTTTCAAAAAGCACTGCCAAATAAATTACTCCCGTTAATTTAATTATTTCAGCTGGTTGAATTGTCACATTTCCAAATCTTAACCAACGGTGGGCTCCTCCACCCGAAACCCCCAATCCCGGAATAAAGACTGCAACCAACAGTAATAACGAACAAACAAGCAATGGAACCGCAAGAAGTTTAAATTTTCTATAATTGAACCTGGCAAAGAAAATCAACGAAAAAATACCAATCGCCATCCAAACAAGCTGCTGTCTTATATAATAGAGATTATCCTTAAAATCATTTAAACCTTTAATTACCGAAGCATCGTAAACTATTAATAAACCAAAAAGTACCAGTACCGCGGTCGTTACGAAAAGAGGTAAATCCATACGTTTTTCTTGAGATCTCATCTTGAAAGTGAAGCTATCCATAAACCTAAAATTGCAAATACTCCGCCTGCTAACCAAAACCTGCTAACTATCTTCGGTTCCTCCCAACCGATGTACTTAAAATACATATGAACCGGAGAAACCGGAAAAATTCTTCTTTTTAGAATTTTTTTGGATAGTATTTGAATCAGCGATGAAGAAACAATAACGATAAACATGCCGCCAATTATTGCCAGAGCCAAAATTTTACCTGTCAGGAGTCCCACAACCGCCAATGTTGCACCAAAAGCAAAAGCGCCTGCATCACCTAAAAAAATTCTGGCAGGCCAAATGTTAAAATAGAGAAAGGCAAAAAGCAAACCAACCCAGATCCCTATAAACGGTGCAAGGGATAAATTTAAACCTTGAGCATTAAGCGCTAAAAAAGCAAATAAACAAATAAGCAAAAGTCCTGCAGATAAACCGTCCAAGCCGTCTGAAATGTTATAAGCATTCGCAAATGCAATAATTACAAAAGCTGCCAGCGGAATATACCAAGCATAAATAATAAAATTACCTAAGCCTGAAATATAAAAATTATTTAACCCTACCATATAATAAAGCATTACCGAAATAATAAAGGCCAAAATAGCTTGAATTAATAACATTTTTCTTCTACCGAGCCCTAACAACTTACCTCTTCTTCTGGTAACGATAAACTTAATATCGTCAATTAAACCTAAGAATCCGAAAGAAACAAGGGTAAAAAGTAAAATTCCCAAGGATATTTTATCAACAGCAGGATTTAAAAAAGTATATCCAACATTCAAAATTACCAAGATGGAAATTAAAAGTATCCCGCCCCCGGACGGGGTATCAATGTCTTTCTTCATCAATTGGTCATGTATAGGAGTTTCAGATTTCTTCCCGTCTTCCCTTTGAATCCGCTCAAAACGCCTCTTTAAATAAAAAAGCAGATCAATAAATGGCACTATAAAAACTGATGTCACTACAAATGATAATAAAACTAATCCAAGTAATTGAGTCATATTTTTTTTGCAATTCTCCTCACAACCTCATCTAATCTTACTGCTCTGGATCCCTTAATTAAACAAACATCACCTTTCTCAAGTGTCCGGAGTAATTTTGAAACAAGATCGGAATTTCCTAAATTTGATTCCAACCTGTCTTCCCGAAACCCCAAACTTTTTAATTCATCTGCTATAAATTCAGTATCTCCTTGGCCCAAAAAAACAAAATCCAATTTTTCTTTGTATATTTTTTGCGCAACTGCTCTGTGTAACTTCTCAGAATATGGACCTAGTTCTCTCATTTCGCCCAACACAACTATCCTCCGTCTTGCCGATACAGCAAGTAAGGCATCTATTGAAGCTTCCAGCGCGCTCGGTGAGCAGTTATAAGTATCATCCAATAAAATCGAGTCATTAGGACCTTGAACTGCTTGCAAACGATGTTCTGATGGTTTTATTGATTCTAAAGCCAATTTTATTTTTGTTAACGGGATACCGCTGACTACCCCTAAAAGTGCACCGGCAAGCGCCGAATAGACCTGGTGTAATCCTAACAGTTGGAAATTAACTTTAACTCTTTCCACACCAAGATTTAATTCAAAGGTTGTCGCAAAATTTTCTATTTTAGGATTGCCTGCCCAAACGGTACAATTTTTGGAATCCATACCATAATAGAAAACAGTTCCTTCACAATTCTCCGCCAATTTTCTACAGTTAGGATCATCATAATTTAATATCGCCACCCCATCCGGGGTTAAACTTGTCACCAGCTTACCTTTTTCTTCTAAAATCCCGTCTATTCCTCCAAGATATTCACTATGGGCATAGGCAATTTTGGTAATGACAACAATCTTAGGTTTAACGAGTGAGAGATAGAAATCCATTTCATTTTTATATTCTACCCCCATCTCTAGAATGACTTTCTGGATTGCAGGATTCATTCTAAGAATTGTAGACGGGATATTTAATACAGGATCCAAATTCGGTTTTGTTGAAATAGTTTTATATTTTTGTGATAAAACTGTTTTAGCAACCTCTACGCAAGTAGTTTTCCCGACAGAACCTGTCACGCCGATAAATGTTTCCGGTTTGTATAATTTGGCATATTGTTTAGCCAGATATATCCTAAACAAATGGAATGGTTTTTTAAAAGCAGAAATTTTTGTTTTATAAGGCGTTACTTGATCCCAAATCGGATGCTTTGCGATATCCATGAGTAATTACGTTTTGCGTCAGCAAAAGGCAAAGTTCTGCGAGCGCGAGTTATAATATAACATATAACGAAGCGCGAAGCAGGTTTTTATACCTCAGCTCTGCTAATATCCGCACCAAGAGCTTTTAATTTCTCTACTACACCCTCATAACCTCTCTCAATCAACTCTGCCTGATTAATGACACTTTCACCCTTAGAAACCAACGCAGCAACTACTAAAGCCATTCCTGCCCTGATATCCGGAGTTTCCAGTACTCGTCCCCGCAGCCTATTTGGCCCATACACTAATACTCTATGCGGATCAGCCAAAGTAATTTTGGCGCCCATCTTAATTAATTTGTCCGTAAAAAACATTCTTCCTTCATACATCCAATCATGGCATAAAGTTATCCCTTTAGCTTGTGTTGCAAGAACTATAGCAACACTCATTAAATCAGTCGGAAATCCGGGCCAAATGTTGGTAATAAGTGCCGACACTGATTTAAGTTTTGACGGATAAACGACAATGCTGCTACCGATATTTTCCAGTTTAATACCAAAACTTTGAAGCGGCCTTAAAATAGGATCCAAACAGACCCCCTTAAGCCCTTCAATTTTAATTTCCCCTCCTGTTATTGCCGAAGCTACTATATACGTACCTACTTCAATGTGATCTGCCCCGATCGTAAAGCTGGTTCCGTTTAATTTAGTAACTCCCGTAATAATTAAAGTTTCTGTTCCTATACCTTCAATTCGGGCACCCATTTGTGAAAGCATATTACAAAGATCCACAACATGGGGTTCCTTGGCGCAGTTTTCTAAAATTACTTGCCTTTGTCCTAACACTGAAACCAAAATTAGATTTTCCGTTGCCGTAACTGAGGCTTCCCGTAAGAAAATATGGTAACCTCCGCTAGAAACTTGCGGGATGCTCAGGCTGTATTTTGAGTTGCTCTTTTTGAAAGATGCCCCTAAAGCTTTAAAACCTTCAAGATGAGTCTCTATACTTCTTTTACCGATGATATCTCCTCCGGGATGATAAAAATTTACTTTGCCTGCTCTTGCCAGCATAGCCCCTACCAATACAAGCGATCCCCGCAGTTTAACCATTAAATCTTCCGGCAAAGTGGAGTGGTGTATATTCGAAGCTTTAATTTTGAGCGTAGAACGGTTTTTTTGCACCTTTACCCCCAATTTTTGTAAAATTTGTATCAGGATTTCCGTATCCTTAAGATTAGACACATTCTCTAAAATGACTTCGTCTTCTGTCAGCAGTGCGGCCCCAATACAAGGAAAGACCGAATTTTTGTTACCGGATATTTTAATCGACCCCTTTAATTTTTTTCCACCGTTAATGATATACCGCATTTATTTTTTTGCCTTAATTCTAAATACTGCAGATATTATTATATGCTTTCTTGGATTCAAATTCTCGGCAGCAATCTCTACGATTTCAGATCTCAAGTCTAATACTTTAATACTTTTAGCATGGTTTTGCAAAAATTTGCTCAAGAATAAATTCCCGCCGATAGTCCCCGGTAAATTCATAAACTCCAGAGCTTCCAGATTTTGAGCATTAAGATATTCAACCCATTTTTTTATACTCAAACCGGATTCCGCTTCTATTGCAGCCTCCTGAACTCCTATCCCGTATTTTGTCACTTTACCCTTAACAGATACCGTCTGGATATCTTTTATCCGATTTTTAATTACCAACCCGTCAAATCCCAAATCGGAGATCATAATTTTAGAACCGCTTCCGAATAAAAAATACGGTAAACCCAACTGCCTGCACATACTGATTATTTTAATTAACTCTTTGGCGCTAAAGGCAATAAAAAATATTTTGGCAGGTCCCCCGAATCCGGAAGTCGTGTGATTTTTCAAAGGCTCATTAAATTTAAACCTGTCTTTCCCAAAAGAATCAATTATTAGTTTATATTTAGAATCCATATAAAAAGACAGCGAAGTCACGAGCAGTCAAAAAATGTGGCGAGTCAATCGTGCAGCGGGTAGTCGATTGACGAGCCTCAAGTGAGACCAGAGAATCACTAAATGCTTCAAGATTCAGTGGTCGAACGGTTTTTTGCGCCGTGACGAGCTGACTTTGCTAATACAAATTGAACCGCCTCAAAATCCGACCAAGGAATTTCCTTTTTGCCATCCAAATTCATAGAAGCTTCATGACCTTTTCCAAAAATCCCCACTACATCTTTCTTTTTAGCAAGCCTGTTTATGGCAAATTTTATTGCTTCGCTTCTGTCGTCTATTATAAAGAAATTAATACCCTTCTTTGCTCCGGCTTTCTTTGCGCCATCGCTAATCTGCCTGTTAATTATATCCAACTGACCGCGAGGATCAACGGCGGTAACTACAACAAAGTCAGCCAGTCTTTGAGCCGTCTCTCCCATCATCGCCCTCTTTCCTACATCCCTATAGCCTTCTGCCCCAATAATAGCTGTCAGCCGTCCGGGTCTCACCTGGGAGCGTAAAGTTGTTAAAACTTGCTTTAGGCCGTTTGGGGTATGAGCAAAATCTATAATAATCTTGATGCCTTTTCGATTTTTAACCTCCTCCATTCTACCTCTTATACCTGTAAAATTTTCCAGGGTCCTGAGGGCAATTTTTTTATCAATTCCCAAAACAAAAGCAACGGCCAGGGAAGCCAGCGCATTCTCTATGTTATAATCACCCGGAATTTTCAAGTTTAGCTTGAGATCCTTTTGATTAAAATCACCTTTATCTAACCCAAAAGTGATAATTTTTCCCTTCGTCAATAACTTATGCGATCGTCCAGTATATTGGCTAAGATTCAGATTGATAACCGCAAACTTAACATCGTGCAGTAACTTGAATTTTGTTTTTAAATAATTTTCAAAAGTTTTATGATAATCCAAGTGTTCATGAGTAACATTGGTAATTACTCCCACATCAAATTTAATTCCCCAAAATCTATACTGATCCAAAGCATGCGAGGTTGCCTCCAAAACCAGGAATTCATCACCGTTATCTAATGCTTTTTTGGCAAATTTCTGTACGGTAAAAGGATCAGGTGATGTGACATGAAAACCTGTCTCATATGCTTTTCCGCCAACCACAGCATTAATTGTAGAAACCATGGAAACCGCTTTACCGGCAGCCTTTAGAATCTGATAAACCATATTGGTAGTCGTACTTTTACCGTCAGTTCCGGTTATCCCAATAACTTTAAGTCGCCTGGTAGGGAAGCCATAAACAACATTTGCCAGTGTGGCTTTTGGCAAATGATAAAAAATATTAATTAATGCTTGAGAAAAAATTACCTTAATTAATTTCTTCATTAAGGCATTATAACGCAACGCGTTACAAGAAGCATTGCGATGTAATCGCAAAGCGATTATAACAGAGTCATCTATTCAGAAGGAGCAATTTTATAGTAGAAAAGAAGCTGTTTGGCTATTTCAAAAAAAGTAGGGGCTGCTGTTTCTGAGCCGAAAATAGAAGATGAAGGTTCATCAAAACGCACCAGCATCACAAATTTCGGATTATCCGCCGGCGCAAAACCTACAAAAGAGGCTATTGTTTTGTTTGCATCATAATGGCCGGCAACCGGAATTTGGGCAGTTCCTGTTTTGCCTGCAACTTTAAATCCTTTAAGCTTAAACGTTTTTGCCTCACCTTCTTCGACTGCCGCAACCATCATGTCCTTTACCTCTTGGGACACCGAATCTTTAATCACTCTTCTTACAACTTTTGGGGTTATCGCGAAACTTCCTTGCTCGTTGGTAATTTCTTTTACTATATGCGGTTCCATTAAATTTCCACCATTTGCAATAGCCGACACCGCAGCAACCATCTGTATTGGTGTAACCGCAATACCTTGACCGAATGATGCTGTTACCAGATCAATTTCTCTCCAACTATTTTTTGACCTGATATCAGGCGTGGATTCATCCTGTAAATCAATATTCGTAGAAGTCCCAAATCCAAAATTATCAAGATAGGAATAAAATTTATCCAATCCTAACTTCCGGGCTACAAAAACCATTCCCGTATTATCGGAATGAATTATCACATCTTTTAAAGTAGACTCCGGATAATATTTATTGTTCCATGTTCTTATAGTAAAACCTCCGATAGAAACCGGGCCGGAACAGCTGTCACACTTCGTATCCGGCCTTACCAAATCTTCATTTAAAGCAGCTGCCATAACCATAACTTTAAAAGTCGATCCCGGTTCGTAATGGTCGGCAACAACAGGATTCCTATAGAATTCCCTCGGATAATCAAAATACTTTTCCGGATTATAATTGGGAAAAGACGCCATTGCTAAAATTCCCCCTGTACCAGGCTCCATCACCACAATCGAACCTGCTTTAGCGCCATATTTTGCAATCCCTGCTTTAAGGGTTTGTTCAACAATATACTGGACTGATCTGTCGATGTTTAAGATTAAATTTTTCCCGTTTCTTGCATCATTTGTTAAAAATTTTCCTATCAATATCGGTAAACCTAAAGCATCTTTTTCATGTCTTATTGATCCTGAAATACCTTTTAATTCTCCATCAAAGTAACCTTCCAATCCAAAATTACCTTTGGCATCGGAATTCACAAAACCCAGCAAATGTGCGGAAGACGAACCTTCAGGATAAAATCTGCTACTGTCTTGATTAAAACCGATACCCGCTAGATTTAGTTTTTCAATCTGTTTTTTTTGATCAAAAGAAATATTCTTTTTTAATGGCACCCAATAAAAATCTTGCTCTAATTTATTGACTAATTCCTTTGCCAGGCCGTCTACATAGTCTTGCGATTCCGATAAAATTTTGGCTAATAAGTAAGAAGTTTGAATTTTCTGATCTTTTGCTATCTCTTTAGGCAAACCGTATAAAGTAAACGAGGGGTTGGAAGAAGTTAAAATAGACCCATCTGAAAAAAAGATATCTCCTCTAACAGCATCCAACTTGGTATCTGTAAAATGTTGGTTGTCTGCTTGAGATTGCAAAAATTCTGCACGGACTACTTGCCAATAGAATAAACGGACTGCGACAAGAAAAAGAAATATTAGAAAAATTGCCCTAATCCAAAATATTCGCATGTATTAACGAATATATTGTATACTCTCGGGTGACGAAAAACCAAGCTCTGCGGATCTGGATGCAACATTACTCAATGATCCGCTCGAAGCTATCTCGTTTTCCAAAAGTTGATTTTCCGTACTCAATGTCTTTGACAGTAGCGATAATTTTTCTAACTTTTCACCATACTCAACAACATTATTACTGGCCCAGATCTCTACCAGCATAAGAATAAAAAGACCTATCGCTACTAAACATGCATATTTCTTCGAAAATCCCTTTTTTTGTTCAGCCGGTTCAAATTTTTTTATAATCGTCATAGATTATTCTCTAATTGTCATAGTTTCTTAAAAACTCTCATCTTTGCAGACCTTGATTTAGGATTCTCTGCTGCTTCCGCATCATTCGGCACTATCGGTTTCTTAGTTAAAACCTGACCCACCCCTGCAATTTCCCACGTTTTAAAGGTATTCTTAACAATCCTATCTTCCAATGAATGAAAGCTTATTACCGCAATACGGCCATCTTTCTCAATTAAATCTAAAGAGTTGCTTAACCCTTCCTTTAAAGCATTTAGCTCATCATTCACTGCAATACGTAAAGCCTGAAATACTCTCGTTGCCGGATGCTTGCCCGCCGAAATCTTTCCAGCGGAGATTTTCCTTCTTCTACCACCTACAACCCTTTCCACGATCCCGGCAAGCTCTAAAGTATTTGTTATCGGGCTTACCTCACGGGCGAGCACCAAAGCACCAGCCACGGCCCAAGAATATTTTTCTTCACCCATTTTTGAAAATAATTCATATAATTCCTTTCTTGTTAAAGAATTTACTAGATCAGACGCCTCCACGTTAAGGCTTGGATCCATTCTCATGTCCAAGGGTCCTGATTTTCCAAAAGAAAAACCCCTCTCGGGGCTCTCAAGTTGCAAACTGGAAACCCCGAGATCAAAAATTGCACCTGCAAATTTCTGTCTCAGCTCCGTCTGCGAAACTAAATTTTTCAAATCTCTAAAATTACCTAAAATTAATTTATATTTATCTTCGGTAATTCCCAAATCCTTAAATCTTCTTTGCACTCTCTTAAGGACCTGCGGGTCAACATCTATTCCGACCACTTTCCCGCCCCGCTTAATGATCTCGATCGAATGCCCTGCATCCCCCACAGTCAGATCCAGATACCATCTACCATCCCTAACAACTAGAGCATCTACTGCTTCCTTAAGAAGAACGGACCTATGATACCCTTCCAAGTGATACCTCCACTTCCTTCATATGCTTTTTCCAAAGCTTGACATCCCAAATCTCAAAATGATCACCCGCACCTATCACTGTCACTTCGTCTTTAACGCTAGCAAAATCAAGCAGGGCCGACGGTATGATAATCCGACCTTGAACGTCTAACTCCACTGATTCGCTGCTTGCGAAAATATATCTTCGCATATACCTGGCCCGTTCTTCCGTAGCAGATATTTCAAGCTGCTTCCTTGCCTCTTTTTCAAAATCTTTTAAATCAAATCCCCAGATGCAATTTTCAAAACCACGGCTTAAGATAACTTCCTTCCCCTTAAGCTCTTGCCTAAACTTATGAGGCAGAACCACTCGACCTTTTCCTGTGAATTTTGTTTGATACTCACCCAAAAACATGAGGACATCCTCTTTTACCCGACCGAAGTCCCGATCAATCGAGACGAAGGCGGACTTTCTGGGCAGATATCTTAGGGTCCGTCAGCTGACGGATCACCCTTTTTCACCATCTATAACCATTTTCTGCCATTTTCTACTAACTTGTCAAGGGGTAAAATTTACATCTATCAGACTAAGTAGCGAAGTCGCAAACTAACAAAAAATGTTGAGGATTTTGTGCTTAACTTATTTCAGAATCTTGAAATTGCTTTCCACAAAATTCTCACAAGCGAGTAAGTCTCTACCGTACGAGCGATTTTTTGTAGTGCGACAAGCTGCTTACTTATTTTGAAGAAACCAAAACTGCAAATATCCCTGCACCATCTGTCTTGGCGGATAATTTAGTGCCATCTATCTTTGTATCCAGCTCTTTCCATTCATTATCGTACCGGTAAATCTTTGCTCCATCAGGCGGGTTCTCTGCCAGTTCCAAACTGACTGAACCATTGGTCAACTGCTTAGCAATTGGCACATTCAGAGAATAAACCTTACCTGACACCAGCTTTCCTGAAGGCAGTTTTGGTACCCCTGTCAAATCGTTAATGATTGAAAATCCTATATTTGATAAAGTTTGCCTATCACTATCTATTTTGTAAATTAAATGGCCGTCACCTGATGTTAAATTCCCCAAAACCACATCAGGTTTTTGCAGATGCCATTGCGTCACCATCCTGTAAGCCTTACTGCCTTTTTTGATATGTAAAGTTAATGTTCCATTTTCGACACCCTGGTCATATTTACAAACATTTTTACTGCAAGTCCCGAATAAAATTTCCTGCTCATACTCTCCCTTTTTATCTTTGGTATCAATCGTTCCTTGCACCCCCCGGTCTATTGAACCGCCAGTCTTACTGTCTTCACCATCATCCATAATTTTGTTGCCTTTGACTATTGTTTCATCTGGACTGCTGGCATAGGCAAGTTCATAAGTAATAGCGTCATACGAACTTGTTCTTTTAAGGTTTAAAACTAGAGCGTTCCCGTCACGTCTTGGAAAAAGTGTAGCATAAGGACCTTCAGGATCAAAGAAAAGATCGACTTCTTCAATGAGTCCTGCTGGTTTAGCTGTAAACTTTTGAAAAGCTACCAATCCGCCTCCTCCTAACAAAATAAGCACCGCCACCAAAATCACTGTAGTCTTATGCGCAAAAAACAAAGATTTTATCTTTTCCATTTAGATTCTTTCTGTAAGATATTTCATAAGATCGGCAATTTTCACTCTATCCTGTTCAGTTGTATCCCTGTCTCTTACGGTAACCGTCGAATCTTCCAAACTTTGAAAATCCACTGTTATACAAAACGGGGTACCGATCTCGTCTTGCGATGCATATCTTTTTCCGATGTTACCCCTATCATCCCAGGCTATCGTTAAATTTTGTTTGAGATCAAGATAAACCTTATGGGCAAGCTTTATTAATTCAGGTTTATTGGCAAGCAGCGGAAATATAGCTGCTTTATACGGAGCAAGTTTCGGTTGAAGTTTCAAAACAACTCTTCCCTCTTTTTCACTATAGGCATCCAGTAATGCAACCAACACGGATCTATCCACCCCCCAGGTAGGTTCTATCACATGCGGTATAAATTCCTCACCGGTCTCCGGGTCTTTATATTTTAAATTTTGCCCTGAAAATTTCTCATGGTTTTTCAAATCAAAATCAGTCCGGTAAGCAAGTCCGTATAATTCGCTGCAGCCAAAAGGGAAATCATACTCAAAATCAATTGTCCTCTTTGAATAATGGGCCCTTTCTCCTGCCTCAATCTCGTGTTCATGTATCTTATTCATATCCACCCCCAAATCGTCCTTAATCCAGTTTAATATCTCTTTCCTCCAAAGTTCAAAAAAACCCTGCCAGTCACTATTATTTTTTGGAGGAGATATAAAATATTCAATTTCCATCTGTTCAAATTCTCTGGTCCTGAAAATAAAATTCCCGGGAGTAATTTCGTTTCTGAAAGCTTTACCAATTTGGGCAATTCCAAAAGGCAGTCTCATCCTGTTAGTATCGCAAACACTCTTAAAATCCACAAACATAGCCTGGGCAGTCTCAGGCCGAAAATATGCTATATTGGAAGATTCTTCTGCCGGTCCAATAAATGTTTTAAACATTAAGTTAAACATTTGCTCGCTGGTAAATGAATCTTTTGTCCCGCAATTTGGACATATTCCATTTTTAATATGATCCGCCCTAAACCGTTCATGGCATTTTTTACACTCTACCAGCGGATCCTGGAAATTTGCTACATGTCCTGAGGCTTCCCAAACTTTTGGATTCATGATTAAAGCCGCATCAATGCCGACAATATCTTCCCTTAGATGCACAAATCTTTTCCACCAGGCCTGTTTAATATTATTCTTAAGCTCAACGCCTAAAGGACCATAGTCCCAGGAATTTGCCAATCCCCCATATATTTCGGAGCCGGGATAAATAAATCCTCTCCTTTTGCAAAGCGCCACAATTTTATCCATTAAATCATTATTCATAATTTCCTTAATAGCTGTCTGCTTTTTAATCTCCCTTCTATTACTCTTTCTATATGATATCGTAACACCCGCTCAAGTTCCAGAGCTTGTTTTTCTCCTATTTTAATCTTTTCTATTTCATCCCATGGTAAAACTTCCAGTTTTTCCAAAAGATCCCTAATATTTGTATGTCCACCCCTGGGGTGGATTTGTATTGACACCCCCGGGGTGGAGCTTCGAAATGTCATAAAACCCAAGAGTGAAAGTATTTTTACTTCAAATGCCCGAACCAAAATCTGTCTGGGATTCCTGGACAATCTTTGTAAAACATTAACCAAATCTTCATACAAAATCCTGCTTTCCTGGTTTTCCGCAGTTAGTTTATCAACTAACTCCACAATATGAAAAGCATACGTAGAAAGCGTTAAATCTTCTTTAAGTTTTTGATATGTATCTAAACTGGAGGCTTCTGTTAAAATCAGAAATGTTTTAGCTTGGTGCAAATACATAGAAACCCTATTTAGAAGTTCAACATTGCCGGATCTTCTGGAGGTAATTCTCCGTACTCCTTTAGCTAGAATCGAAATTTTACCTTTTTGATATGTAAAAACAGTCAAAATCCTATCCGCTTCCCCTAAATTTCTCCTCTTTAAAATAATTCCCTCTAACCTAACCCCTTGCATAACATGCAGTTTACCATAATAAGTTAAATATTAAACTTAAATTCCCTGTCCTGGTCTAATTTAAAGTCTGCCTTGGTTGAACCGTTAATTTTAATAATATAGCGGAAATCTTTAGCCCCCGGTTGTTTTTGGATCATAATTTTATACTCCCCTTTGGGATTATAAGGTGAAGTAAACTCCATCTCTAACTTCCTGGTGTTTTGCGGCCTGACCTGGATAAACACCTCAAAGACTGTTTTATCTAAATCTTCTATGGTGTTAACCGTATCTTCCGAACCCCTGGAAGATACGAGCTTACTTCCTTTCGGCACATAAAACCTGACATAATCCCTGTTTATCCCGTTTAACCAAATTCCAAAAGGTTGATCATTTTTATACTCAATAGTAATTTTTTTCTTAACCGTCCCATCCTTTTGGATATTTATCTCCTGGGTAACTTTTTGCTCAACATACAAATTAGATTTCCCGCCTGCAAAGTTTGAATCGTTTATATGCAGGTAATCCCCGCCGTAACTTTTAATTTCCCCTGTCCAGTTTAATTTAGCTAAAGCGCTCTGCGACACCTCATCATGCATATAAAACATGATATGCTTATGGTTTGCCAACCTGGCAATTGTTTCAATCAGTTGCGGTAATTTTTCAACATCTGCCCCGACTGACCGGGCCAAAATCTGTTGCATCAGTACTCCTAAGATTGCTTTTCTATCCTTTTCTCCTTTTGCCGCGATTTCTGCATAAGATTCCAGCTCATAAATCACGTTCGGACAATTACACCTTTTATCAACTTCCGCAGAATATTTTGTCCCAAATACGTCAATCGATCCGGTAACTTCAATCAGCTCCTCAACTACTTGTGTATCAATAAATATAATTCCGTCAAAGGGTAAGCCTTCCCCTAAAAGCTGGTACATCCTTTCAAACTCTTTAGCAGAAGAGGACACATCAGGTGAGATATTTGAATCCCTCATACTCCAGGCAGTTCTTGGTTTTCCTGAAACTTCCGGTAAATACTTTACAATTGGTGCAGGGGGGGACAAGGAGCAAATTTTGGTCAAACAAACGTTTAGCAATTTCTCGTCAAGCCTGTATATATCATCCGAAGTAGTGGCACTGACTTGCCCGTTATTGATTGTTAATGTTGCGTAAGCAGTCATAAATCCTCCGGTAGGCCGGATTTCTTTATCGTTTTGAAAAAGCAAAAGATAATTTTTACTTTCCGGTATACCTAAAAGCTTGGGAGTCGCCATTAAAGCCGGCCTGCCTTCTTTTATTGCCACCGAAGCACCCAAAACAAAATTCTTCACCACTTCAACATTTTTCCTAATAGAAATAGCGCCAATTTTATCAGGATATTTACTCGTATCAATATTTTTGACGCTGTCTCCTGCTTTAGCTAGATTAACCTGTATTTTATCTAAAAAGGGGAGTGATTTATTTAAAATATTTGCTGCCTGTGTCACCCTTTCGGGTCCGCTTTTTGGATAACCGTTAAAACCCAACTCGTCTTTTGCAGATTCTAGGTTGATAAGAACCGTATCCAAAGCAACAAGCGCTTCTGCTCCGGCCCCCACAAAACCCTTTGCATCCGAATAATAACCGCCCAGAAAAGGAATAAGCCGCAGCCAAAACAAAAAACCCAAAGATATATTAGCCCCCTGCATCCCGTTTTTCGAAGCAGTAACTTCCGTCCTTAAACTTTCAAATTGCTGATTTTTATATGCAGTCACTAAACCCTTGCCATGGGACATAGCGCTTTTTAACCCTAAGTAAGTAAAAATTGACGGCACTATTAAAGCGATGGCCAGGATAACTAAAATAACTACTAATCTTTTCCTGGCTTTATTTGAACTTTTCTTTAAATATCTCTTGTCCATTTATACTGCCCCTCTTCCGGATATTACAGCAGGGATAGTTTTGAGTATCAACCAAAAATCATAAAGAATAGATTTTCTTTTTACATAATCCGCATCCATCTTCACCCGTTTATCAAAATTAATCTCCGACCTGCCGGTCACTTGCCATACCCCGGTTAAACCGGGTTTGCCGGATAAAATAATCTTAACATATTTTCTTGATTGCGGGTAATTTCTTTGTTGCTCTTCCAACTCATAAGGATAATACGCCCTTGGTCCCACTAAACTCATCTCCCCTTTTAGGATATTAAAAAATTGCGGGAATTCATCAATAGAATATTTTCTAATAAATTTTCCCACCCTGGTTACGCGCGGATCATTAAATATCTTGTAACTATTCTTCTTATATTCTTCCAGAAGCTTAGGGTTTTTTTCCAAAATCTCGTGAGCATTTTGGACCATAGAACGGAATTTATAGATGCTAAAAAGCTTACCGTCTTTACCTGCTCTCATTGGCGTATCAGCCATAATTGGACCCAGTGAATCAAGTTTAATAGCCAAAGATACCAACAAAAGAAGGGGGGAAAGAATAATTAAACCGGTCAAAGATCCAATAATATCTGTTATCCGTTTTAGAAAATCATATATCATGCGTTGTTTTAGTGTACTACAAAGAAGCAACTTGTGCTTTAAAATTTTTAATAAACACCTCTTTGCTAAACCTTACGGCATTCTTCATGCAATCTTGTGGATCTATGCCCAGAGAATTTAACCGCAGAAGCGCATCACCCAAACTTTCTTCCGTTTGCTCATCAAAAAAAATACCTGTTTTATCTTGAATTACACTTTCCAAAGCGCCTCCTCCTTTAAATGCTATAACAGGCTTACCCAAAGCTTGGGCCTCTAAACTGGTTAATCCAAAATCTTCTATCCCGGGAATAATTAATGCCCTACATCCAGCTAAAACACTAACCGCCGTCTCATCATCTAAACTACCTAAAAACTCTACTCTCTTAAAATTCCCGGATTCCCTGAATCCCCCGATGACTTTTAACGGTAGTCTTAAATCAAAACAGGCTTTTATTGCCAAATCCACTCTTTTGTATTTATTACCTCTTGAAATAACCACAAAATACCCTCCGTCAAAACTTTCAATATCTTTAAACCGTTCAAGATCCACAAACGGGTAAACAACTCTCGATTCCATGTTATATACTTTCTTAATCCTTTTTTTTGCATTCTCAGACCCGGCTAAAAAATAGTCCACCCGATGGGCTGAAACTTGATCATAAAGCCTAAGTTTTGTCAGGAGTATCTCTCCTAAGCCGAAATCTGTTTCTCCGGAAAAATGCCACAAAAACCGCGGCGGCGTATGCATATAACAAATATGTAAAGTTTGCGGTTTTGTAATAATACTTTTAGCAAAACGGGTAGTGTGGGAAATGACTAAATCAAACCGGGAAAAATCAAATTGTTCAAATGCTATCGGGTAAAAAGGGAGTAGTGTCTTATATAAACTTTTCCACCCGGGTATTGCTTGCAAAAAGGAAGTATAAACTTTTTTGGTACCAAAATTTCGCAATAACGCAGTATTGGTACGGTCAAACACAGATGTATAAATAGGCGCATCAGGATAGATTTCCGAAAGTCCTAAAAGCACTCTCTCAGCTCCGCCCCACTGCACCAAATCATCATGTACAATAGCTACACGCATAGTTGTTGTTGGTAAATCTCCAAAGTTTGTTGAGCCAATTTTTTCCAGCTGAACAGCTTATATCTTTTTAAACCTTTTTTAATCAATTCCTTCCTCATCTCTTCCGACTGCAAAACTATATCTATCTTCTCCCTCATATTCCCCGGATCTTTCGGATCAAAATAAACAACAGCATCCCCTCCTACTTCCGGCAAACTTCCTTTATTTGAAGAAATCACCGGACACTCACAGGCAAAAGCTTCCAAAATAGGTATCCCGAATCCTTCTTCCAAAGACGGCATGACAAACGCTGTTGCGCCTTTATAAAGCCCGACCAATTCTTCATCAGAAACAGAACCAGCATAAATAACACCTTCCTGTTGAAATTCTTTCCTGATTTTTTGCCAAAAATAATGGTCATTTCCGGACAACACCAGCCCTAAGTCCGGGTACTTTTCCTTTAATGCCACGAATGCCCTGATCAACCCTTCAACATTTTTATGCGGATGGGCATTACCTATATAAAATAAATAAGGGTTTCGTATGTTAAATTTATCTCTGACTGATTTTATATCTTCCATTTTCATTTCGTTCAATATAGTGAATAATTTATCATCAACTGCCTCATGCGTAACCGATATTTTATCCTTCAAAACCTTCCAATCCTTGATTAATTCATCCTTAACAAAATAAGAAGGTACCAGTATTGCCAGCGATTTATTAATTGCCGTCGTAAAAACTTTTTTATACCCTAACCGCTTTAATTTATAAACCAGCAGCCCATGAGTAGTTGATCTTTCCATGCTGAAATGCTGGTGGATTAGATCGTGAATGGTTACCACAAATTTACCGCCATAGCGAATTGGCACATTGAAATGGGGGAAGTGCACCAAAGCTGGATTCAGAGATTTTATTAATCCTGATAACTTGATTTGTTCCTCAATCCCATACCAGCGGAAATTAGCTAAAATTTTGCGGAAATTATCCTGATATTCCAAATTCTCATAATCTTCCTTCAGATGCAGGATAAAATATTCGTTCTTTTTATCTAAAATCGCTAAATTGTTAATTAAGTTTCTGATATACCGGCCTACTCCCGATTCATTAAACATCCTTCCGTCAATAACTATTCGCATAAATTTAATTTTTTACCTAGATTTTCATATATATTACTTAATTTTTTTGCAATAGGGTCCCAATCATATTTTGCCCGTACCATCTTTTTTGCATTTTCAGCAATCCTTTTAGAAAGAATTTTATCGTTAAGTAATTTAATGGCAGCCTTTGCGATCTCATCCGGATCATCTCTGATGATAACTTCCTTACCATCCTGTGCATCTGTCCCTCTTATGCCGATTGAGGTGGTAACAACCGGTAAACCTGATGCAAAAGCTTCAAAGTTTTTGTATCTGGTACCCCCTCCGCCGTATATTGGAGCAACTAATATGGATGCTTTTTGATAAGCCTCTCTTACGTCCGCAATTTCCGAAACTAAAATATCTTCGGATGCCAAATCTGCGAAAAAATCTCCGGCTTCCTTGCCGACGATCCAAAGTTTTGCTTTTGGTAATCCTTGTTTAATTTTCGGCCATACTTTAGTTAATAAAATCTGGACTGCTTCTCTATTCTGCAACCAGGTAAAATTCCCCAGATAAAGTACGATCGGTTCCTTTGCCTTTTCTATAACAGATTCGCCGAAAAATTTGCTATCCACCCCATTTGGTACGATATCAACATCTAATCCCAAAACCTCATTCATCATCATTTTTTTGTCTTCCTCGGACATTGCCACAACCGCTTTAGCTTTTCTCCAATATAAAAGTTCCCAATATTTCATCTTTAAAACATCTATGTATAACAGTAATTTCAAAAGTGGCAATTTAAATTCATCTGCAAAGTGCCGGTAAACCAGGTGTTCAATAGTTTGCTCAACCAAAAGTATCGGTATTTCTGTTTTCGGGATATGCGGCATGACATAAAAAGTTTCAGCATGGATTAGATCGAATTTTTCATGCCTAATCTTTTGTTCAATCGCTGCCTTCTCCCCTTTAGCCCAATTTCTAATAACTAAAAAAGGATAAAAGCTGAATCCGGTTTTTAGAATATTTTTAGGTGTCCACGGTTTCTCAGACCTGGAGAAAACTTGAACCTCCCTGCAGAACTTTTGGAGCTGCCCAACATATTTTCTTTCATCATCGCTTTTGACCAGACTAAAAAGGGTTATTTCATGTCCCAGCGCCGAAAGTCTTTTAATTAAATTATAAGAACGGGTTTGACCACCAGTGAGCAATGGAAAAGGTAAATAAGGCGTAAGCATTAATAATTTCACGTTTTTTAAATTCTCCTTCTTAAGTTCTACGGTTCGGGGTCGCTACTTTCAATAGGTACTTTAAATTTTGTTAAACTCGCAATGACAAAATGCGGGTTATCCACCAAAACTTCAAAATGGCGCATTACCCAACGTGTTTTATCGTCTTTTGTTGTAGATATGTAATAACTAACCCCAAAATCTGCAACCAATTCCGGAATTGGCAACACTCCCGCTGCAAATCCTAAACGGTTTGTTTGATAAAGAAAAGCAGTATCCCCATTATAAGGCGCCAACACTATTGCGTTTTTTGGCAGAATTCTATCAGCTACTTCACCGGCTTCAACAATACTGGGATTATTTACATTATAGAAATCTTTTGTCATCTTAAACCCAAAATAAAACGCAAGAGGGAAGAGAATTAATCCTAAAAGGATCGTCCAAATTCTTGGTATAAAGACACTATTTCCTTTGAGAAGCTGAATAAATCCTTGTGCAAAAAATATACACGCCACCGGTATAAACAAAATTTGATAATAATTATGCCTGACATTCCCCGTTGCAACAACAGCAATAAATAGAAAAGAAGATAAAGCCCAAAAATGTAAGAAGTAACCATTCTTTGGCCTGCTGATTAATCCAATAAAAAATAACACAATTCCTGTTACCCCTAGAATTTCTCTCCCCATCCGCTCTGAAATAATCCACCACCAAAACGCAGGTCTAAAACGTATTCCGTCACCGTTGAGCAGCCAATTTGAAGCCGGAATGCCTTCGGGCTGCTGAAGTATCCAAAGCCTCCATAATATAAAAGGAGAAAGTGCAACTAAAGACAAAGCCAAAAATTTTATCCAAAATTTTCTTGACTTTTGTTTGAAATAAAGAGAGTACAAAAGTGGCAAATAGAAAAATATTGCCCAAGGTTTAGTTAAAAAAGCAATTGAGGTAAACACAAATCCCAGTAAACCCAAACTTTTTTTACCTTCCCAAATCCATTTGTCTACAAAATAAATCATACCCAGTGCAAAAAATACAAAAGTTGTCTCGGGCAAGGTTGTCCTCGAGAAAAAGATATTAAACGGTAAAGCAACAAAAGTAAAAGCTGTTAAAAGACCCACTGCGGTACCTGCATATTTTTTAACTATAAAAAACAAAAATACCGTACTACTTAGCGAAAAAATTATGGAAACTAAACGATGGTATTTATCATCAATTCCAAATAATAGATATAAGGGATAAACTACAATATTATAAACAGGGAATTCTACAAAACGGAATCCCGCCGGATTAACAATAGGTTTCTCCGCAACCCCGGACATATCGTCATATTTGGGAAAAAAAGGATTAAACCCGAGTTTTATAAAATTTCTTGTGACAGCTGCAGTATCGGCTTGCCGCCATGAATGCCAATCCGCAATTGGAGAATCTAATTTATAAAGCCTGACCAAAAAACCGAATGCAATTATTAATGTCAGCCAAAAATATTGATTTGCAAAAATCTTAAAAACTTTCATTTTTTCATTTATTTAAATCTTAAAACAGCTAAATTTAATCCAAGCATCATCCAAAAAAGCGATGCCACCTTGGAAGCTTCAAAAACATCTATAAATAATCCATTAATAATAAAGGTAAAAAACATTGATAACACTCCGGCTGAAAAAAACCTGACTAGTTTACTCTCGCTTTTAAGCAAAAAGAATATCCTTTTAGCAATTTCTACTAAAACTAAAATCAAAGCCAAAGTTCCCAACAAACCAACTTCCCCCAAAGACCTTAAAAAATCATTATCTGTTGCTATATCAATAGAGGAATATCCGGTTCCCAGCAAGGAATTTTTAATAAAAGCTGTTACCGCTCTTGGCCATTCAACCTTCAACCTGATCTCAAAAGACCTGTATACACCCAACTGCGTCGTATCTATCGGCTCGCCCGGCGTGATATCTGTCGCGGTTTGACCGGAAGAAGATGCAAAAGTTGATGTTAATCCTGAAGTGCTTGAGGTTTTCACTGCCAATGTTGGAATATTTAATTTGCTTCTTACTTGCTGATCGGTTGTTTGCCCTACATACCGCTGACCTTGAGAAAATAGATTTACTGTGACTGTAGAAATTAACCTGTCTCTAAGTTGAGATGGATATATTAATATCGCCGCGGCAATAAAAAGAATAAACAGAATATACTTCGTCTTTTTTGAAAAAAGGAGTGATAAAATTATTCCAATAAAAGCCGCAACAAAAGCTAATCTTGCTGCGGTCATAATTAATACAACTAATGATAAAATCCCTAGTGACAGTACGCCAAATTTAAGCTTCTTTGAAACTGAGAAGAAAATTGCTGTTAACAGGGAAATTGCCATGGCAAGATACACTGCTAAATCATAATGCCCTGCAAAAGTGGAATTAGCGCGGGCTCCCGGAGTTAAACGTAATATTAATCCTTTTGAAAACTCAGAATTACTGGTTGAAATCACAGGCCAGTCAAAATAGATCTGACCTAAGGCATATATATTTACTAATGTTGCGGTAATCGCTAAAAAGATCATTATCAAAATTAAATCTCTCTTATTTTTTACAACACTTGCTACAACAGGAAGAAGTAGAAGGAATTCAATTCTTCTAAGATAATGAAGAATGCTAATGTGTAAGGTGACAGTATGTGTCAAAAAATTTGCAGAAAATATGGAAACAGCCGCCACAAAAAAGAACAGTAATATTGCTAAGTTCAGTTTGTCTTTCAAAAATATTCTTAATTGATTAGAAATTACTAAATAAATTGCCCAAAGCCCTAAAGTTAATCCTATTACTAAATCTTCCAATCTTATTGCAACAAATGTTCCCGCAACATTAAATAGTGGAAACTTTGGGTAAAGAGGAATGAATACAAACAGAAATAGGATCAGATATAATAAGAATTTTTCTAAGATTTTATCCAATTTTCTCATATATTAAACAGGATTTTTTTTCCTACTTTACTGAGCCCGTAAACCGAAACTACAATTCCTAACCAAACTAATATTCTTACATAAATCGGGGAAGGATAAAATCTAAGTGTAGTTTTAGTATAAAAACTGCCCCCATCAACATCAAATTTCGTTGACCCCCAGAATTTTGGACTCCCATCGGAATAAAATGGTTCAAAACCATTCACATACAAAGAATCCCTTAGCGGATAAACCAGCTCCTCAAGGTAAGTGCTATCAGTGTGTTTTTTTATTGTTACAAACGCATACTCCGGAGGATGTATTAATTCTATCGGAGGAAATGGCAATAAAGTTTTTTGCCAATAATTTGATTTATAGAAAGAGGTTACAAACGGTCTGAAGTTATCTGAAAAATACCCTGCTACATTAGATACCTGTTCTATATTGTCTCCCGCAAGTGTAGATTTGTTAGAGGAGGGAAGTGGCTTGAAATCGGCAATTTTTGTTGGTCCCGGCCAAATCATATAAACTAAAAGCAGTACGGAAAATATAAGAAAAAATTTCTTCATCATTGAAATAGTCTTGCCCGACCCAACCTATAATGCAAATCTTTACTCTTTCTCTCCCCTATCACTTCAGCCGGTACGCCACCAACAATCTGAAATTCCCCCACATCCTTAGTCACCACTGCTCCGGCTGCCACTACTGCTCCTTTACCGATTTTAACCCCGGGCAAAATAATGGCTCTTGGGCCAATGAATACATAATCCCCTATTTCAACAGGGGAAGAAATTGCATGAAAATCTTCTGAATTAATATCATGTTCGGAGTTTAAAATCATTACCCCTGAGGCAATATCTGTATGATTGCCAATTATTAATTTATCCCTGCCGTCCAAAAAAATATTGTCGCCTAAAATTGAACCTTCCCCGATTCGAACATTAACCGGATAAAAAAACCTGGCTCCAATATGTATCCTTGAACCTTTACCAATCTTTACTCCCGCTAGACTATAGAAGAAAAGCCTGAATAAATGAGAGGGCACTAATCCTGCCCAAGTCACCAGTAATAATTCCAAATCCAAAATCCAATTATATGCCCTATTTGCAATTTTCCGGGAAGCCTCAGCTGCAGTTAAGGATTTACCCATCCGATCCCTAAAGAAAACCATACAAAGATTATACACGAGGCCAACATCCCAAAGCAAAGTTTATTCCCGCTTGTCAATCTCCAAAATTAACTACTAACTACCTTTTCAAAAACTCTTAGCACCGTTATTGCCATTTTGTCCCAGGAGAATTTCTTGGCTTGTGCAATTCCTGCCTTTGAGTACTTCTGACTCAGCTTCTTATCAGTTACCACCGTTCTAATTGCCTGCTCTATTTGATCAACAGAATAAGGATCTACTAAAAATCCTGCTTTCCCTGCTACTTCCGGCAGGGAGGAAATATTGGAAACAATAACCGGTGTACCAGTCGCCATAGCCTCTACCACCGGTATCCCAAACCCTTCCCAGAGAGACGGTTGCACAAAGGCCAAAGCCTCGGATAAAAGTATTGCTAAGTCTTCTGTTGGCACAAAACCTAAAAACTTTACTTTACCCTCTATCCCCAAATTTTTAGGTGTCTGTAAAATATCCTTGTACATCCAGCCTTGTTTACCTTTACCTGTAGTTTTACCTACAATAATCAGCTTCAAATCGTCTGTGCTTAACTCGCCTCGAAGATGGGCTTTGTTCCATCGGACGTTTTCTCCTTCAAGGTGGATTACCCTGCTAAACGCCTCCATCAACCTCTGGAGATTTTTTCTAGGTTGCAGTGTACCTATAAATATAATGTATGGGTATTTAATTTCATACTTTTTTAAAGTTTTTTGAATTGTCATTTTGTTTTTGATCGGATGAAAAATGTCTTTATCTATCCCGGGATACGCAACAGTAATACTGTCTTTATTCACTCCATACTGCCCGATAATATCTTTTTTGCTGGCGTTGGAAATGGTGATTATATGCTGCGCATTATCTACCGAAAACTTACTCCAATTCTTAAGCTGCCAAAGATCACGGCTTTCAAACATCTCCGGAAAACGGAGGAAAGATAAATCAAATATTATGACCACTCTTTTAATCCCGATAGGAGTAAACCTGGGGATATAGTGAGTTGGAGAAAAAAATATATCCGGTTTTTGGCTTGTGCTATAAAGCGCCAAAGGCAAAGCAATCCTGGTCCAAAGTTTCCTAGGCCGGAGTATTTTATATCTCCATCCGGCTCTTTCTTTTGGCAGATCGCCTAGCGGGGGAGCAGGTAATAAAATTACATAGTCGTTTCTGCTATCAATTTTTTCCAGACTTTTTAAAAGCTCAAAAGCTACTTGGGACGAACCTAACCTCTGCAAAACATTTGCCTCATACCCGTCGATCCAAATTTTCACTCCAGCAGCCTCCGGTATACTGCGGCAGTTTCTTTAGCCGCTTTTTCCCAACTAAACCCTTTTACTCTTTCAAAACCTTTCTTAATCAAATCCTGCCTTAGTTTTTCATCGCTTAACACCGTATTGAGTTTTTCTTTTATATCTTCAACGCTTTGCGGATTAACATAAATAGCTGCGTTTCCTCCTACCTCCGGCATGGAAGAAACATTAGATGTAATTACCGGGGTTCCTGTCGAAAATGCATCCAGTATGGGAATACCAAAACCTTCATAGAGGGAGGGGTACAACAACACTCTAGCGCTGTGATATAAAAGCCCCAGCTCTTCCATACTCAACCAAGGGAGAGTCACCCCTGCAATAACCAAATTTAATCCACGCGTGGCTTCTTTTGCTCTCTCTAAATTTCTTCTCTCTCCTATTCCTCCGATTGCCAGAATAAATTTATCCGGCAGGTTATATTTCTCTTTAAACTTTTTTATCTTATCAGGCTCCAAGGCGTCCCCCTGGAGCGTAAAACTCGGGCCTTCGTAAATTACCGTTATTTTATTCTCGGGAATTCTAGACACTTCTAACAAATCTTTTTTTGTTGATTCAGACACGACTATGACGGCGTCTATCTCTTTCTCGACCAACTTTAAGCGTCTTTTGTGAACAGCAACTATTTTTGGGTAAGACCATTGGGGATATTTAAACGGCACCACATCATGATAGGTAGTAACCTTTTTGGCCTTACTTTTTGGCTGCGTCCAATCTGAACTATGGAAAATATCCAAAGGTCCGATAAACTTTTCAATACCAACATTCCTCCATCTATTAAATAGCATTTCAAAAAGCGTTGGAGGCAACCGGTATGATTTAACGTTTTTCAGCTTTCCTTTATACGTCTTTCGTAGAGAAGAATAAAAATAGACCATCTCAAGTCCTGATAATTTTAAGAGGCAATCAGCAAGATTTTTAGTATATGTTGCAACCCCCCCCTTGTGTGCGATTTGTGATATATCAAAACCGACACGTATTTTTGTATCCATATTAATATCTTACTTCCTTTGCAGAATTTCTGCAGTTCCCACACTGTCAATCTTTTGGTAATTACTTTGAATATATTGATCAATATCTCTGGCAAAATCCGTAATCTTCCGGTTCTCAACCAAAACTTCTCTGTCAGAAACCACAATTCTTGGTTTATCTTTTATAATCCCTTCCAAAATCCTACCTCCTGCCACTTGCATAAACCAGGGAAACTGGAAAACAAAAATATCCCCTGCAGGCAATGTATCAGACATCTGGTATAGATGCTGCTGTGCGCCATATACAAAAATTTTCTCACCAGGATTGGTATTATCTTTAATTTTAACAGCAAGTTCTCTGGTATTAAGACCAAATGATATCACTTGATCCCCTAAATGACCCTTATAAAAAATAATGAGCCACCATACTAAAATCAAACCGTACAGACTCATAATCCCTAACCGTCCTAATTTCCCTAATCGCCCCAATACAAAGACAAAAGCAACCAGGGTAAATGGCAAAGCAGGTTGAAAATGCACAAAGTCAAACCTGGTAGAAAGACCTGCCAGTGCTCCTATCAGAAAAATTAGCAGGATTTGTACCTCCGCCAATCTAATCCATTTAAGTATTAAAAACGGCAAACCAAATACAAACAGCACTCTTAAGAAATGAGCCGGAGTCGGAACCGCGCCCCTGCCAAATTGGGCAAATGTTGTCAGATTAAAAATAACCGTCCAATACCAAAAATCAGAAAATACCCCTATACTGGCAAGATATACAACCATTAGCACTACAGGAATCAGTAACCCTCCTAAAAATCTAAAGGAATTTTTAAAACTGCGCGTCTTCCAAAATATATAAATTAAAACAAGGAGAGAAAGAGGAATTATGGTTTGTTTAAATATAACAGCCAGTCCCAACAATATTCCTGCGGCAAAAATCCTACCGCGGTAGAGAAAATAAAAAGCAGGCAAAAGTAAAAGCGGCAAAAAGCTGTCTATCCATAAAACCCAACCCTCAAAAAAAGGCTGCCAGATTAAAAAAAGAATATTTACAAAAATTGCTTTTGTGCTGCTTTTTAAAATCTTACGACCAATCAAAAACAGCATGATCTGAGTCAAAATTACAATCACTGACGACCATGCTCTGGCTATCTCCGGAGTAGTCATACCTAAACTGTTGAAATTAATTGGTAAAAACAAAAGTCCAGGAAAATGTTGGTCCAAGATTTGACTATAAGGTTTCAAGCCATGATTTGTCAGATAGGGATAAATAAACAATTCCGGATAAGGAAAAAAAATTAACTTAGTTAATATGAATACATGAATTGCTATGATTAAAAATAACATTGAATATATTAAAGCTGTTTTGGAGAAAAAACTTTTCATTCTTTGATGTAATGATAGACAAATCCAACACCATTAAAATTTTTAATACCTGCCTTTTTATATCCTAAACCTGTTAATTTCCCGGCAACCAGTCTGTTTGGGTCGCTAATCTGTACTAAATAATCGACTAGATATACTTCTTTATAACTCTTAATAAGGGATCCCAAATCAGAAACGGAATTCTCATCCCTGGCGGGAAAATCTTTCAAAGCCCCTTTTGCATTTAAGCCTCCTTTAGCATAGTAATCAAAAGGAGGCAGCGTCCCGGAACTTTCGAATAGAATAATTGAAGGTTTAAGGCTTTGAAAGAAAACAACTAATCCTCTCCAGTCTTCTCTTTGATAGCTGGGAATAAATAAATATAGCAATGAGCACGCCAGCTCTATTAACAAAACAGTAACCAAAAAAACAGCTCTTAACTTATTTTTAAAATAAAAAATGCCGGCTGCAATTAAAATAATAAAACCAGGTAAAATAAAAAGCACTCTGAAATAACTATAAATAGGCACAACAAGCGAGATAATAGTAGCTATTACCGGCGGGACAACTACCCAAGTAATAAACAATTTCCGCTGGAAATTGTCCAACTTCTTCAAACTCATCCCCAGCAAATAAACAAACAGGCTGCAAATTGGCAGTAGTATCGCATAATAAATTGTTTTATCTGCCAAACTTATTCTGCCAATAATAAATTTTACAAACGTAAGCGGAACCGTTTTAAAATCAAACCCGCCCACAACAAATTTCCATGTTGGCAAATTTGCTGAAACGACCGCTCCAACATTAAGTTGGCTTAAAAATATCGGAATCCACCAACTGCCCAATATTGTCGCGGCAACCAAAGCAATAAACCATTTTTTTAGAAACTCTTTCTTTTTCGATAGCAACAGAAAGATAAATTCCGCAGGAAAAATAAAATAAGCTACATAATCGGATAATAATATCCCCAGATTACTAATAATCAGAAAGATTAAATTGACCTTTTCTCCCTTAATTAGTTTTATTAGTAAATAAACATTAACTGAAACAGCCAGAGTTGCCAAAGCATACATCCTGGCTTCCTGACTGTAGTAAATATGCAGAGGATTAACACTTAGAAGCAATGCAGCCAAAAGCCCAAGATTTTTAGAAACTAATTTTTTCCCTATTAAATAAATTATAAAAATAGTAATAACACCAAAAATTACAGAGGGTATCCTGACTGCAACCTCGGAGTAACCAAAAAACTTTCCCCAAAACCATAAAATTATAAACCAACCAGGCGGATGAAAATCAGCAACAGCATATTGTGTCACCATGCCCGCCAAAGAAAAACTCTTTGCAGCCATGATATTTATTCCTTCATCCAACCACAGACTTTGGTTTAAACTAATCAACCGCAAAACAACCCCTATACCTAAAATAATCCAGATCATTCTTTTCTCTCCAACTCCCAAAGTTTTATCCAGACAGTCAGTTTATAAATGCCCATTATATAAGCCAAAATAAAACCTTCGCTTCCATCCAGGAAACCCCTTTTGTAGAAAAATCTGATAAAGAATTCAAAAAAAGTTTCCCTAAACATCTTTATGAAAGAAAATTTAATATTTTTTCTGAATAATTTCCGGGCATCTAATGTTGAATATAAGTTATTGGCTTTAATAAAACTGCTTACAGTATCATGAGAATTATGAATTTTGCTTCCTTTCAGTAAACCTACCTTTCCAGAAACTACCACCTCTTCATGAACATCCCCCACCCACCTGCCGCAATCTTTTTTCCATAACCAGATATGTAAATCCGGACTCCATCTGGAATGTTTTATCTCCTTTTTGAAGATAAAATTTCTCCTGGGTAATAAGTAACCTGCAAAGTTGTTACTTTTAGAAGCTTCTTTAATTTCCTCTGCTAAACTGCCCAATATTTCCTCATCCGCATCCAAAGATAAAATCCAATCCCCCTTAGTTTTTGATACGGCCCAATTCTTTTGATTGGCAAAATTGTCAAATTTACGAAAGTAAACTTTTGCGCCTAAACTTTCAGCAATATCCAAAGTTTTATCGCTGCTGCCGGAATCAACCACAATTATTTCATCTGCTAATCCTTTTAAACTTTTAATAGCCCGGCCTATTTTATCTTCTTCGTTTAAAGTAATAATAATTGCGCTGATCATTTTTGACACCCTTTTTGTTTTATCATATTTAACATTAATTCTTCATACTCCTTGGCCACTTTCTCCCAGGAAAATTTTTCCGCTTGAGCCCTGGCTAATTTTACCCAGTCAATCCCTAAAGCCTTCTTAACAGTTTCCGCATAATCTATGGGGTTACTAATCTCGGCAAACAAACCGGCGTCTCCCAGTATCTCTCTTCTGGATACATCATTCGGAGCCACCACTCCTAAACCTGAGGCCATAGCTTCCAGATATACAATTCCAAAAGCTTCCCTATCCCAAGACGGCAAAGTAAAAAGGTCAGAGGACCGGTAAACTTTTGGCATATCTTCATAACTAAAATTAGATATCGCAAATTGATCACCCAATTTTTCCTTTCCTAATTTCTTCAAGTCTTCTTTTAATTCTCCTTCACCAACTATCAAAACAGAACCTTTCCTTAATCGGGAAACTGCATCTATAACTTTCTCGTGATGCTTATACCAAACCAAAGCCCCTACCGATAAAATAATCGGTTTCTTCAAATCAAGTTTTATTTTCTCACCCTCCGGAGAAAATTTATCTAAATCTATACCGTTAGGAATCTTTACTACCCTACTTGCCCAGGCCCATTGCTTGGCCCATTTGGCCATAAAATCAGTTAGCGCCACAAATACATCAGGTCTGGCAACTGCGATATTCCAGATATCATCCCTGCCAATACCGCTATGCCCGGTAATCAATAGTTTGTATTTACCTGTTATTCTACCTAGAGAAGTCTTTAAACTTTGTAATCTACCGTTAATAGGAATCGCAATATCATAACCCCCTTTTATAACTTTCAATATATTATCCGCATCATTACCGGACAATATGTCCACCTGATAGTTTTTAGAAAGTCTTTTCGACAATTCCAATACAAAATTCTCTGCACCCCGACTGACTTTATTTTGTAACCTACTTAAAAATACAATTTTCATTTTAAAATCTATATTTTATTAATGTCCATATGGCAATAAAGCCATCAATTAAACCGATTTTTTTACCTTCCTTGTATGTTCTTGGTTTAACAGATATTGGTACCTCTGTAATAGGAACTTTCTTTTTTAGCAGTTTCACAGTTATTTCTGCTTCAAAATCAAATCTATTAGAATCTATATTTATGCTTTTTAGTACTTCGCTCTTAAACACCTTATAGCCTGTTTCCATATCAGTCAGTCTACTCCGATAAAGAATATTAGTTAATAATGTCAAAAATTTATTTGCAATTAAGTGTACGGGCAAAACCGTTTTATTTTTACCCCAAAGTCTCAGGGGATAAGTAAGTAGTCGTGTCCCATACACCACACTGGCTTTATTTTGCATAATCGGTCGTAAAAGTGGCATATAGTAACTCGGATCATACTCTAAATCAGCATCCTGAATAATTACCAGATCACCGGTCGAATGCGCTATTCCGGTTCTGATCGCTGCACCCTTGCCTAAATTTTTTTGATGGGCTATAAATTTTATTTTTTTAAATAATTTTGAACTTTGCACTTTAAACTTCGAACTATCCGTCGACCCATCATCTACTATGATAATTTCTTTCTTTATGGCAGCCAGATCGATATTAGCAATTCTCTGCAAAACTTCCTGGATTGTCTTTTCTTCATTATATATAGGGACTATGATGGAAAGTTTCATGGCTTTTGTGCAATTATTAAAACAGAAGTTCCAATCACAGGTTCAATAAAATCCTCTATAAAAAGATAAAAAGGAGCGATGGTGTTAAACAATTGAATCTTGCTATCTTCTACCTGTTTATTTTTAAAGATTCTTCCGGCAATAAACCAACCAAGCGCTCCCAGAAAATTTAATTTTCTGCTTTCTTCAATAGTAAATCCAATTTGCTCAAGCTTTACTTTTAATTGCTCGGGATTATACCTTCGGAAATGATTAATGGCTCTGTCTATTTCTCCGTATAAAAAATTATATATGGGTACTAAAAGAATTAATTTCCCGCCTTTTTTTAAAAGACGGCACATATTTTGTAAGGCTCTTTCATCATCTTTAATGTGTTCTAAAACATTAATACAAACGACTGTATCGAAAGATTTTTCTGGAAAAAAATAATTACCTTTTTCTATATCTCCATATCCGGTAGCTACTTTTAAGCTCTTATCTTCCCCTACTTTCTGTATCAAGCTTTGATCGATATCAATAGCGGTAACTTCTCCGTATTTAGATAAAGTGGAACTAAAATTCCCGGTACCACAGCCAACTTCTAAAATATCCCCTTTAAGGTATTTATCAAATTTAGAAAAAGTCCACTTATTATAAAACTTTGCCTGATTCATTGTTTCCAAAGTTTTTGTACCGGCATAAGTTATCGAATTTTTCATAGAATCTTCTTTGCTACTACAACTAAATGCGGTCCCCATAAATTAAACGGGTAAATTCCTGACTCGCCTAATATTCTAAAAAGTTTCTGGTAAATCCTGGCGTCAGGTAATTCTTCTGACCAGCATGAACTATATTGTTCTATCTTTAAGTTTAGTGACTTGATGTAACTCAAGAAGCTACCTAGATATGGTTCTACTGTCGTATCCCAATCCATTTCATACCTATCCTTATTTACAATGGGCTCTACCCTTCTCCACACCAAATTTCCGACTGCAAACAAATTCCAAAAATCATTAAATATACCTTCAATCAACTTCTTAATTCTTGACCCTTTAAAGGGAGGTGATGCCCGATTAGGTGCTCCATAATTAGGAGAAAGTAAAACTAAACGTCCTTTTGGAGATATTAAACGTATAGCCTCATCTAAAACTTTTGCGGGATTTGTTAAATGCTCAAAAACATAAGCTGAATATACCAAATCAAAACTTTCACTTCTCAATGGTATTTTTTCAAGATCAGCTTTAATGAACTTAATTTTAGGGTAGCTTTTTTTACCCATTTCTAAAGCTTTCGGGCTAATATCCACTCCTGTTCCATTTGTTCTCTTCCCCAGTAACAAATTTAATCGTGTACCTTCACCGCATCCCAAATCCAATATGTTCCGTGCATTATATGATAATTTCTGTAAAATTTTTATGCCTGGATGATTAATATCCATACTTCCTTTTTTTGCCAGCAGAAAATATGTATCTGATCTCCAAATTTCGTTTTCTAATTTAGTTTTAGTATTCATATAAGGCTTCTTTTAATCTTCTTCAACGGAGTTATTACTTTAGCTAAAGCAAATTCTATTCCGGACAATTTTTTCCACGGATTAGAAATAATATCCGGATATGAATCGTATAAAATTTCCGGATATTTAAAATCTTTGGAGGGAAGTTTACCTATCTCTAGTTTAAATTTGTTATAATTTCTCACTTTTGTAGATCTTGGTAGATGAGTAACATGCAGATAAGGCGCATCTAAAAAGACAACTCCATCCCTTTCTTGAAGCAGCTTATTATTGTCATCAAAATATCCTTCTAAGGGATAAGCTTTTTCTGTATGCAATCCTGGAATTTTTCTATTTATTACCCTCAAATTATAATGCCCTTTACGCCCTAAAAGATTATACTGACCTGCCTTTTCGTCTTGTAAATGATAAATATCGCCAACAGGTACAACCATTGGCACAACAATTCCC
Source organism: Candidatus Daviesbacteria bacterium (assembly GCA_028712705.1). Classification (GTDB taxonomy): domain Bacteria; phylum Patescibacteriota; class Microgenomatia; order Daviesbacterales; family UBA10151; genus UBA10151. Next base: position 9,896 of record JAQTPP010000002.1, on the reverse strand, counting down.
TCAATCTTTGCACCTCTTGTATTAATTTCTCTGATTACTTGTTTTATAGAATCTTCCCACCAAATCTCATCCCCGTCTAAAATTAAAAGGAAGTCGCAATCGGACTGCATAAGCTGTGCTTGGCGCACTTTTGTCATTCCATATTTATCAACTATCCCCACTTCCTTAAATTCAACTTTATCTCCTTTTATCTTTATAATTTCTTTAATTATTTCAACTGTTTTATCTGTTGACCCCGTATCCCAAACCAAAATTTTATCCACATAGTCTACTACGCTCATCAAAGCAAACCAGATAAAATTTTCTTCGTTATGAACGATTGTGTTTGCATAAATTTTCATCTTCGCACTTTCATCAGGAACCATCCGAGCGGAATCAGAAAATTAAATATCATACCTACCAGCACAGAAACTGCGGCTCCAACTGCACCATAATTTGAAACAAGCAAATAGCCTAAAAAGCCAATTATCAACAGATGTCCAATGCTGACCCAGACAAAAACCTGAGGCTTGCCAAAATAATAAATTATACTGTTGTGCACCGGCACTGAAATTAGAAATACCAGCATGGCTAAAAAAAGAATTATAAAAGGCAACACTGCCTCTTTATATTGTCCTCCATAAATAAACGGAATAAGTAGGGAGGAAATTAGAATTACTAAACTTCCCAAAACTGCTAACCCCAAAACCAACAATTGAAACTTTTTAAAAAAATGGACCATTTGCGCAATACTAACAAAGCTTGCAAATTTCGGAGCTGCTACAACTCCTAAGGCGCTAACTATTTGCGGAACCACCTGAACCAACTGGTTTGCGGCACCATAAATACCCAGCTCTTTTGAAGAAAGTAAACGGGCAATTAGAAAGGTATCCAGACGGGATGAGACAGCAGCAACCAAAGTAAAGGCTGCAACCCAAGCATTAAACTTGAAAAATTGTTTAGCTACGCTAAACTCACCTCTGACTTGAAAAATTTTTCTGGCAGGGATAAAAAAAAGTGTTAAAGAAAATCCGAAAAACGGCAATAACAAGTAAACAAGGAGCCCTGAGGTTAAATTTAGTTGTTGATAAAAAATTAGCAATAAAATAAATAATAATCTTAGAAAATTTGTAAATATATTCACGAAACTCCAGGTTAAATATTTTTGAAACGCTTGCAAGGAAGATGTGGCGAAGGAAAAAAGAAGGGCTCCTCCTACCCCAACCATAACCAGCCTAAGCGACATAACAAGTTCTGTCTTATTAAAAATTTTATCTGCAATAAAAGGAGCAAGTATGATCCCGCCGGCAAGTACCAATATCCAGACTACAATCTTTATTTCCAGGCTTAACTTGAGAAATTTCAATGCTGCGTCCCTGTTGGAAGCTAAACTGGATGATACAAACCGGACTATACCCGTATTTGTCCCAAAATCAACGATATCGGCTATTAATGTCAAGCTAGCAACCGAAACAGTTAGTAATCCAAAACTGTAAGGGCCCAAAAACCTTGCCAGCACTATATAAAACAAGGCGCCTAAGCATCCGTTAATAATAGTGCCGATAACCGTAATTTGTGATTGTTTAAACGTCGCAGTTGAAAGGATAACCTTAAGCATATATCATATCATTATATCCAAATTCCACCTGTCATTGCGAGGAACGAGCCCTTACAGGATCTTCAGTCTGCAAACGGCGTGGCAATCTTAACAAAAATATAAGTAAGATCGTTAACGTGACTCCAGTGATAATTAAGCCCAAATAAACATATTTCTGTACTTCAAATTCCACAATATACTCTCCATCCCCTTCTATCCTAAATCCATTCAACAAACTATACACCGGCAGGGGAGTCTGACTTCCGTTAATTTTCCAAAGTCCGTCATAATTTTGGGAAAATATCATCAGTGACGGCTTGGTTAAATGGCTTACAATAACTTTGTATTTTGTGGGGTTTATTTTCTGGTAGGCAATAGTGGGATCGCTATTACCTTCCGCATTCTTTTCATCAAAATTTACTATCCTCTCCTGCAACTTTTCAGCTTTATCCTGATAGCTTACCCATTCAGCTTTGTCCAAAACCGCTAATGCATTAACTACATTAATATCTCCAGAAGAAGTTATTCCTAGTTCTCCCCCATCTTGTATCAACTGACCTACCTCAAACCATCTGACATTAGCATCTCCATTAATCTTTGTTGAAACTTCTCCTACCTTTTGATTTCTTTGATAAAAACTCAACTTTCCGCTTCTTGCGCTTTCCATCACTCTAGCTAGAAGTATTTTTTCTTTTTTAAATTGTAAATTGTCAATTGTCAATTGCCTGTCTCCCTCTCCTATCGCCCATCCGCCTCCTAAATCAAAATCCTGATTATCAATTCCATATTCTTCCTGCAAAAAACTTCTCCACGAAATTAAATCTACTGTCTCCCTTTTCCACCAACCGGATTTATTGGGAGCAAAATCTAAATTCTTAGCAGGAAAAATATAATTTAGGGGCTCTATGAAGCTCGCCGCTAAATCTAAATCTGTCTTGCTATTTAGCACAATTTTAGCTTCAGGAAAATCATTAAGCTTTGTACCTATTCCAAGATATTCTTCAGCAAAGATTAAAGCATTATTAGAAAGTTTTAATTTGGCACTTTTTGTTGATTCGTTGTAGAGATTATCAGACCCTATCACCCACCAGATGTTTGATGTAACAAAAAATCTATCCTGGTGCTCTTTGGTCTTAAGAAGTGGAATTTTTGAATTTTCAACCTTTGAAAGCCATGATCTTTTTAAAAGCTGGTCTAGAAAAGTATAGTAATATTTTATATTATCCGGGTGCACATTATCTTTCCTCGGATCAAGATAAGGATAAGAAACATAGCCTATTCCTGCGACATCGAAAATCTCCCCCATGTATGGTGCTTCCCTTAAAAAATTAAATGTTTCATAAGTACCGCTTGTACCAATAGCAAAAGATCTCTTCTGAACCAAACGGGCGGCTTCTACCCTAGGATGAATTTGGCTTGAATAACCTAAAGAGGGGAAAAACGGAATCCAAAATACCCGACTGAAACTTTTATCACTTTCTATAAATCGACTAAGTCCTGTAAACTCCTGTTGAAATAGAGGATGAGAAAATGTACCGGTCATTTGTCCAAGCCAAACTGGCCTTATCAGAAATATAAGATAGCTAGATAGTAATATTAAAAAAAATATTTTAAATTTTGGGAATTTAATTGCCTTTTTAAGGATCTCATCTGTAGTTATTCCTAGTAAGATACTGTACGAAAGCGCTCCCAGAAAGAAAAACTTTGTTGAATCGCGGAATAATGAAAAACCTGGTATATGTGAAAAAAGCCAAGGATAGATTCCTGGTAAAGGACCTTCAGCGCCTTTAGTTAAAAAGATAGAAAACATAGCAATTAATAACCAGAATCCAACAACCGGATTTTTAGGTCGCAGAATGGGTGCTAGGAATACCAGTATCGGGATAAAGATAAATTCAGGACGTAAAGTTGTGATATTTCCAAAAATATTTTTAAACCAGTGAGGCGCAAGAAGCAATATGCTATGACCTAAATTTATAAAGCTTAAGAAAGAAGTTTGAGTAAAAAAAGCATAAGTATTGGAGGAGATTGGAGCTTTAAATAAAGGCAATAACCAATAAATATTCAATCCCGTTATTATTATGGCAATAATTACTCCGCTACTTATCCAGTCTAAATACCATGAGTATTTTTTTTTAAAATCTAAAAATAATTGATAAAAAAATAGTGTTGAACTTAGTAAAAATAAAACATAAATAAATCTAAAATCCAAAAATCCTAAAATTGAGATTGCCAAACCCGCCAGAACTTTCTTATTAAACCCCCCCTCAATAGATTTTCCCACTGCTAAGAAGGCTACAGGAAACCAAGCATAAGCAAGCGCTATGGATAATTGTCCGCCATCAATGACTAAGAGAATATAAGTAGTTGTTAAATAAAAAAAGGATGAAATAAATTTAGCAGCATTAGTTAATTTAATACTTTCGCAAAATTTCCAAATTCCAACACACCCTATAAGCAAAAATGGCATTAAAAAAAGAACTTTTTCCAGGATTATGAAACTTAAACCAGTATTTGCGAGAATACCCCATAAAAATGACAGTGGCCAGGACCAAAGAAAAAATGTTGAATACTCCCCTAATCCCTCGGCACCATTTTCTGACCAGGCATAAGGAAAATTTATAGAAGATTTAAGTAAAGATTCGGAAACTATTGGAAAATCATTTGCAACTTTTAACCCCGGTAAAAACCATTGCCAGTAAACCGCAAATAATAGAAGTAATAAAACTATTACTAGAAATTTACCTTTCATTTTTTAACTCTAGTATATAGAGTAACGTCCCTCCTGCCATAATCCAAAATGAAAAACCTAAAAATCTTAATGCAAATCCCGAGTGATTTAAAAGAATGAATAGACCGCTTAATAAAACAAAAAATAATCCTATTAAAAAAATGTGCTTGCTTAAAAGTTTCATCTAAGAGATTATATTACATTTTGATATACAGTTTAGTATATGTTGTAGGGTTTATTTGAACTTTATTTCTTTATACAGGCTGTATACCAAAATTCCTGATGCAGGAATAATAATCGGAAGCGCTAACACAAGCGACGGTGGCCATAACGTCAAAGAAAGAAAAATAGGATATGCTAAAATCCAAAATAGAATTGCCTTGACTAGTTTTGAAACTTCCCGCAGAAGTATAAAAGCTCCCCCATAGAACATTAGTAAAATTACTAACTCTAACACTAGAGGTTGATTGCAGCAGAAAAAGATTGATGGAGAATAATAAGATAAATAGTTTTCAAAAACCGTATAACTAAAATAGAAGCCTTTATTATGAATAAATTTTGCAACAAATGGGAATAGGTAGGTGTGCTCTCTTCTTTGTTGTTCTATCTTCCATATAGTATCGGTACTAAATTGATAGTTTTCGTTCAAGCTTCGCTTATAAGCAAATAAAAATAGAATCAGCCATAAAATGGTAAAAATTAAAATGATATAGATGAAAACTTTTTTCATAGTCTTTTAGGAACATACTCATCAATCTTATATATTGGAAATCCAATCGGGTCTTTGACTCCATGTATAGATTTTAGAAAACCTTCAAATTTGTAAGTATTATTTACAGGCAATACGATAAGAAACGATTGATTTAAGGGTGGATTGAATTTATTAAGGTCGACAAATTCAATATTATCTAATTTAGAAATATAATCCATCCCTGTACCTGAACCATTGGGAATATTCACAGAAGCTGAAAAAGCTTGAAACTTTTCAGGAGAATACCTTTGATACAACAGGAAAAAAATATAAGGCTGGTCACCTCCTTGAGGTATATATATTTTTTGAAAATTTTCTTGTATTGGTGTGATGAATTGAACAATCTCTTTATAACCAGTTTGCCAAGCGCCGTTTTTTGCAGAAGTATGAATAAAGTAAGCATCAAGAAAAAGTAAAAAAGAGAAAAGGTAAAGTAACAAAAATATTCCCCAAAACAGATTCCTTTTAAAATTGCTTATTCCTAGACCAAGAATAATATTTATGAGTATGAAAAACATTAAGTAACGCTCAAAATTAACGCCTTCTGAAGTAAGTGTTGATGATAAGGGAGTTAAAATCAACAGGATAAGTATGAAAACCTTAGCTTCTCTTTTTACATCTTTAAAATTGACAAGAGTTTTTAAACCTAAAAATAGAAATACAATATCTAAAGTAATAAACGCACCAAAGTCGGCAGCAGAATGTTGAGGATTACCATCTCCTTTAATAAATAAAATTGGCAAACTATAGTGATTAGACCAATTATTTAAAAAATCACGAGCTATCGTTTCAACCTTTGCATTTTGATATTTATTCGTAAACAATAAGAAAGCCACACGAGTGCTTTTACCATTAAAAAAGGAAAAAATAATGGGTAAAGACAACATAATGAACAAAAAACTACTAAGTAATATTATTCTAAAGGGGATTTTTATAATCTTTTTCCAGTAAACCGGTAGAAATGACAACAGTAAAAGTGGAATTGCTGGTTTTGCTCCGTGAGACATTAGAAGACTTACCCCAAAAAATCCAGTTGAGAATACTAGATACTTGTTATTTTGATTTAAAGCTTTTATAAAAAATAATAGCCCGGCTAAAATTAAGGTTACAGTCACTTGAGCTTCCCAGGCACCTCTGGAAAAAGCTATATGCCAAGGAGAGATTGATAAGGAAAAAGCAGAGGCTAAAGCAATTTTCTGATTTTTGAATAAATTCCACACTACTAGATACAAGAGATAAACACCTAGTATTCCTGATATTGCAGCAGGCAACCTGATTGCCCATTCATTCAATCCCAGCATAGCTACAAAAGGTACTGTCAAATAAATATAAAAACCAGGTTTGAAGTCACCGAATGATTTAAAAAGAATTGGTAAAAATTCACCGTGTTGATCTCTTCCGGTACTTAAGATTGAATATGCATCATATCCAAAAGATGCTTCATCGTTTCTCAAATGGGGAGGTATACCTCCTAAATTCCAAAGTCGTAATATAGCAGCAACAAATAGGACTATTATTAATAACTTATAACTTTTGATAATATTTATAGCTTCAGTGTACTAATTATTACACACAAGGGTCAATTCCAAGCTTAAAATTACGATCTTTTTTTATATATAAATACTTGATCATTATACTCTGGTTTTATTTCTGAAAAAGACCGAAGGTCTATCTCAGGCCGTGATAAATCTGAAAAATATACTGGCAGTACTATTTCTTCGTAGTGATTTTTTAAATCAACAGTTTGCGCAAGTCCCAAGGGAAAAACTCCCCTGTAACCAAAGGTTAAAAAACTTCTATCATTTCCCCTCTTGCTATATAAAATAACCCAATCGGGTTCATCAAGATAAGAGTAAATATATTCGGGAATGATATTGAGATTTTCGGGGAAGATCCGCTGATTGGTAGGAGTTACTCTGTTAACAAAGCGAATTTTATCTTTTAGGTGAAAAATTAGTGGTTCATGATCGCGATCTAAATTGACAAAGGCGGTATCTCCATCTTTGGCATACTTTTTTAAATAATCTGCCACTACTTTATCAGGGGTAAGATAAGAATAAATTAGTTCATGTAAGTACTCCTGCGGGAAACTCCTCAAAGGTTGAAAAGTAAAGAAATTAGTAGCGGCATATAAAATGAGCACCAAAAGCCCTATTATTTTTTTCCATTGCCAGAAGACATTTATAACATACGCTGAAAGAATAAACATAAAATAAAATACGGGAGTTGTATAACGATTATCTATAAACCTTGCGTCCGCTACGGCCATCGTTGAAAAAACAACCATGGTCAAAAGGAAGAAAAACGAAAGAAGTGCTACAAAAGTTAAAGCAGGATCAGGTTTTTTCTTATAGATCTTGACTATCAAGAAAGCCACCACAAAAATCGCAAAACCTAACGGTAAAGTATTATTGTTGTTATACATAGAAAACCCTAAAGAGAAAAGATTAACTACCGCCTTAAAAAAAGAAGGAAATATAATTTCACCTCTGGAATCAAGTGGTTTAAGGATAAAAAACCAGGGTGCTGTCAGAACCGCTATGATGATACTCAATCCTGAAAAAAGCAAAGTGAATCTTTTAATTCTTATGAAGAATTCTTTTTTTACTAAGAGATTAATGGAAAAGCTCAAAAATAGTGATATATAAAAAGCCAGAAAAGAAACATAATTTCCATAGAAAAACAAAACCGAAGCAAATACAAAAAGTAACTTTGGCCAAAGCTTTTTCTCTAAAATATGCAGTGTAGCTAAAACAAGTAATATACTTGCAAAAGAGCTAACAGAATAATACCTGGCCTGATATGCAAAAAGGATAAAGGGTACGGATATTGATAGGATTAAAACTGTAAGAAATGAGATAAACTTATTTTGAGTAAGTTTAAAGCTTAGAATATACATTAAAGGAATGGATAGAATAGACAAAATGATAAAGGGTAAACGGGCAGCAAAAGAAGATTCACCAAAAAGCTTAAAAGAGATAGCTACCAGGTAATATTGTACCCAAGGAGAGGTATGATTTATCAAATCCTTATCCAAAACCACTGCATCATAAATTCCCATGATATTCACTCCATCCCATCCTTTTGGGAGAGCGTATTTCAAGACGTTTCTTCCAAAAAGTGCTGTTTCTGCCTCATCACCCCACAGTGGATGCATGTTGGCACCCAGAAGAACGAGGATGGTAAATATGATCGCGGGGAAAAGCCAAGGATAAATAACAAATAACCGGAAGGATTTCATAACTACAGCTATATTAAGTATAGCAAAAAGCGGTTTTTCACATCACCTTAACACAAATGGTAACCTGTCTTCGTCTACATCCCCTCCCTAAGAGAACGGGTTTTGGCAAAGTGGTTATAAACTTCTAACAAAATTATTCCAACCAAAGAAGATATTGCAGTAAATATTCCTAAGTTAACATAACTTTGAGGCTCAAAAATAATTTTAAAATTGTAATCTCCGGATTTATCTATATACCAGGCATTCGCATATAAGTTTCCCAAATAATGGTTTTCGACTCTAAATTTCTTTCCCTGAGAGATATTTTCCGATAATTCAAGTTTCCATCCCGGGTGATATGTTTCTTTAAAAATAAGCAAAACCGGCTTAGTTACCTTTAATTTCCCCTCATAAAGTCCGACATCTATTCTTTTATAATTATCCAAAGATCCGCTAAGAATTTTATTTTGCTCCGTGCTTTCCTGTCTTAGGAAAATCAGATTATTAAATAACCTCTCTACTTTTATATTGCGTATCTGCAAAGTCGACTGGGTATCCAAAAGCTGGCTTGTTTCCGGATTAAAGGCAAGCTCCAATGCTGATTTTTGAGTATTTAGTCTAAGAGGGTTGAAAATATTATTATATTGCTGCCATTTATCCGATTCGAGCTTATTCAATTCCGCAATCGCAGGATTCATTTTATCCAAGTCAGTATCCTGTACCATTAAAAGATAAAATCCCTTTTCCCCTGCGAATCTATATTCAAAACTTATGTTATAGGCATCCCCGCCATATACTTTTAAAAGCTCCCCGACGATAAATTGCAGACTTTTTGCTGAAGCGCTAATCTGAATTGTCGAATTATCTAATAATTTAACATTTTCAGATGCTTGAACTAAATTAAAACTTGGGAATAAGTTAATTGATTCCAGAGGTAGAAAAATAATTTCATGATTACCTGCATTAAGATTAAGGCTGCCAAATGAAACCAACTGACCTTTAATAATCCCTGTTAAAGAATTCGGCATCTCATCAATTAACACGTCTAATTTATTAAACCCATTTAGATAAGCACCACCGGTTGAGGCATTGGTTAATACCAGCTCGTATGTACCGGAGGCAGGGATATTAAATCGAGTAACATACTTAATGCCTGAAAAAGGATTTTCTTGACGGAAAAAAGAGCTTTGGGTAGGAAAGATTATCTTACCTTTGGTTTTATCTAAAATCTGAGTTTGTGACTTTTGATCTATAGCAGTAACCATATCCTTGCTTACATCTGCTATTATCCAGGGCCAAAAAATAGTGCTATTTGAATTTAATGAAGCTAATTCAAAATTACCGGAAATAATAATTTTAGATTGGAAATGTTCGGGTACAACTTCATAAATAATCAAATTATCATACATGCTTTTTTTCTCCAGATAAGAAAGAGCATCTAAAATCATTTGTTCCTGCTCAGGATCCTCCAGTACCATTTTCTTCCAATCAATATCCTTATGTAAAATAATGTATTTAACATTAAAATCCTGCAGCATCTTTAAAATAACAGCCTGATTGTTTTCAGCATAGGGTTTGTGAAATATCAACGAAAGTCCAGATATTGCATCATTGACCC
>JAQTPP010000009.1 GCA_028712705.1 Candidatus Daviesbacteria bacterium | reverse complement strand
TCCCGGCTCACACTAGTTGTAGATGAATTCCTAAACAGATACCATTACCATAGACCACATATTGGCTTAGGTATGAAGCCACCTTTAGAAAGAAGTTAGTGTCGGATATTTACGGAAACATACCGGACCGATTAAACCTAACGAAGCGGGATTCCGGGTCAGCTCATAAACCTGCCAGGCAACCGCCACTATTTGCATCTGATTGCCAATCTCCGAAATAAATGTTCCGAATAAAAAATTCCTAAAAACCGGGATTTTAAGAGTTATAAATGGTGAAATTTTAGGTGCCATAGAAACTTAATATTTTAGTATACCTGAAATATTTATAGAAATTGTAGTATCATGAGCCTATGAAAACATTACTAATTGGTAAAAATGCAAAAAACATAATAGAGCTTGTAAAAAGTTTCGGTTTTGAAATAGTTCATTCCAATCCTGACGTAATCATAAGTTATGGTGGAGACGGTACTCTTTTGTATTCAGAAAGAATTTATCCGGGAATCCCCAAATTACCTGTTAGGGCCAGTTCCGTTTGTAAAAAATGTCCCGAACATGATGAAAAAACTCTGTTAAAGCGCCTGCTTGAAGGAAGGTTAAAAACAAAAGAGTATAAAAAGCTGGAAACTACAATTTTATATCAGACATTTACAGCATTAAATGATTTTGTCATCAGGAATGCCCAACCTATACATACTATCCGTTTCCAAGTGATGAGTGTAACGAGTCATCCCGCACTTGACGCGGGATCCATAAATAACAAACTATTAATTGGGGACGGGATAGTAGCTTCTACCCCTTTTGGCTCCACCGGTTATTTTAAAAGCATCACCAGACAAATTTTTAAAAAAGGTTGGGGGTTAGCTTTTAACAATACTACTGAAAAAATTCCAGCTGTTTTTTTCAAGGATGAGGATACAGTCACTTTTAAATTGGTTAGGGGAGCTGCCACTCTGTCTTTTGACAATAATCCTGATATTTTTAAAGTTGACGAGGGATCAGAGTTAATCTTTAAATTATCAAACCAGGTTGCCAGAATTTACGAGGCAGATTCCCTTAGATGCCCTGATTGTGAAATTACAAGAAATTAATCGGTTTTTATATTACAGCTCCCTCTAAAAACTTTAGTTCTTTTTTTGAAGTATCAAAAGAGACTTTTACCCCAATCGGCATGGGGATATTAACTGTAAAGTGGCCAAAGTCCAAATTAGCCATAATCGGAAATTTGTAATCTTTTAATATATCCAGAATCATTTCTTTAACTTCCGGTTCTACTACTTCTTTTTCTCTGGCAGGTTTAATATAAGTAATTTTTCCAATCAACATTCCTGAAACATTTTCCAAAATGCCGGAATATTTCAAATGGGTTAGGAACCGGGCAATATTGTGAAGAGGTTGGCCAACTTCCTCCCAAAACAATATTGCCCCATTAAAGCTTTCTTGAGAGGGAAAATATTCTGTTCCCAATAAATTGGCAAAAAGATGCAAATTTCCACCCATTAAATGTCCGGAAGCACTCCCTTTCCTCCATTCCTCCCACTCAGTCAAAGGATTTATAACCTTCGGAGCTTCTACCTGCATCAGGAATCTCGTAAATATATTCTTATTGAACTCGGCTAAATACTCTTCATCTTCTCCCCAAGCATGCCCTAAACCAAAAGTTACATCATCCATATGAAAACCCACCATATTACATTTTGTCAAAAAAGCCATATGAAAATTAGTCACATCACTCATGCCGATATATGGCTTTATATTGTTGCTGATCAGTTCATAGTCAAGATATTCTAAAACTGAACTGGCAGAATAACCGCCGGTTTGAGCCATAATAGCTTTTATACTTTTATCTGCAAACATGGAGTTGATATCGTCTGCAACTTCTTGAGGTGTACCTGCTGCCCACCACCTAATCATGTCTATTGTTTTCCCCTCTTTAATCTTAAATCCTAAATCAGAAAGTACTTTTTTCCCTCTCTCATAATTTTCTCTAAAGGAAGGTAGGACCGGCAAAGATGAAGCCACAATCCCAATGGTATCTCCTGGACAAAGTTTTGCAGGTTTTATTATTTTCATAAATTAAGATTTTAAAACGCTTAAAAATGCTTCCTGCGGTATCTCTACCCTACCGACCATTTTCATTTTCTTTTTTCCTTTTTTCTGTTTTTCGAGCAACTTGTCTTTTCTGGTCCTATCTCCTCCATAAAGTTTGGCTGTGACATCTTTTCTAAAAGGACTAACTGTTTCCCTGGCAATAATAGTCCCGCCAATAGCAGCCTGAATAGCAATAGTAAAATTTTGCCGTGGTAACACTTCTTTTAATTTTTCCACCATTCTCCTGCCAAAACTTTCCGCTTTAGGTCTAAAAACAATGGTTGAGAACGCATCTACTTTTTCCCCGGAAACCAAAATATCTACCCTGACCGCATCCACTTCCCGAAAATCCAAAAACTCCCAATCTAGGGAAGCAAAACCGGAAGAAACTGATTTTAATTTATCATAAAAGTTAGTCACCATCTCAGAAAGCGGCATCTCATACAACAGTTCAACTTGTATCCCAAAGTGCTGCATGTTTAAAAACTTACCTCTCCTATCTTGTACTAATTCCATAACCGAACCGATATAAGTTTGTGGCACAAAAATCCTTAGGCTTACCCATGGTTCTTCTAAATTCTTGATATTGGTCCCTTGCGGCAAATCGCTTGGTGAAATAACGGGTTTTCCATCCAGCAAATATTCAACTGACGGAGCAGTCGCCAAAAGATCGACATTAAATTCTTTTAATAACCTCTCCTGTACTACCTCTGCATGAAGTAACCCTAAAAACCCACACCGGAAACCGGCTCCTAAAGCTCGTGATTGCTCCGGAGTATAAGAAAAAGCAGGATCAGTTAATCTAAATTTAGCCAAAGCTTCTTTCAATTCAAAATACTCATCAGCATCTATGGGAAAAAGCCCCACAAAAACCATTGGTTTAACCTGCTTGTATCCCGGTAAAGGATCTTGGAAAAAATCAGTCGCAATAGTATCACCAACTCTGACTAAATCCGGCTCTTTAATTCCTGTGGCAATATAACCTATCTCTCCTGCTTTTAGACCGTTATTTGGAGTAAGCTGAGGAGCAAAAAATCCGGTTTCTAAGATATGACCCGAAGCTTTAGTCCCCAGAAAAATAATCGGGGCTTGAGTTTTCGGTGTCTGGCCTTCAACAATTCGTACCTCTGCAACCACCCCTTTAAAGTTGTCAAAAAAAGAACCAAATATTAGTGCCCGAAATTTATCTTCTTCTGCCCACCCTTGGGGTGGATTGGTATTGACACCTGCGGATTTTGGGGCAGGGATGTGCTCAATGATAGCCTGCAAAAGCCTTTCTATCCCCTGACCGGTCTTGCCTGACACTAGTAATATCTCCTCTGCTGTAAATCCGAATGTTTCTATAAGTTGTTTTTTTGTTGATTCAATATCCGCATTCGGTAAATCAATTTTATTTATTACCGGAATCAATGTTAAATTTTGCTCTAAAGCTGCCAAACCGTGCGCCAAAGTCTGCGCTTGAATACCCTGGGTTGCATCTACTAAAAGTATTGCGCCTTCAACTGCTGCCAGAGCTCTGGAAACCTCATAAGAAAAATCAACATGTCCCGGTGTATCAATCAGGTTTAGGACATACTCCACACCGTCTAAATTGTATTTCAATCTTACAGGAGCAAGTTTTATAGTGATACCACGTTCGCGCTCCAGCGCCAAAGAATCTAAAAGCTGCGGCTTCATTTTATCCGGTGGAACCGTATGGCAAATCTCCAGCAGCCTGTCTGCCAAAGTAGATTTACCGTGGTCAATATGAGCAATAATCGAGAAATTTCTGATATTCACAGAGGGTATTGTAGCAAATTCAACCTAAACAGTCTCAGGCAGAATTTCCTTAGACTTCAATTTACTTTGCAGTCTCCCAAATCTTTTAATAAGTTCAACATATGTATCCAATTCCCGCACCTTCAAAAATCTAACCAATATCACATATATAGATAAAGCAAATAAGGAAGAAATCCCGGTCAAAGCCAAAAGATTGACAGTTCTGGTGGTATCGAAAATTACAGCATCTAAAAGCTTTACTGGAATATACAAAGAAACACCCATAACTATAGTTGCCATAAGCATTTTCAAAAGAGGAATTAATACCATTTTTAAATTAAATTTTCCTACCTTAAAATGAAGCGTCCCAAAAAGCAGGATTGCCGAGAGTACCGCAGAAACAGAATTGGCAAATCCTATACTCCAAACATCAAACTTTAAAATAATAATAGCGTATAAACTCAATATAATATTGACTGTCACTACAATAAGAGAAACAATAACTGGTGTTTTTGTGTCTTTTAAGGCATAAAAACCTCTTACCAAAAGCAAAGAAATAGCTTGAGCAGAGAGGCCGATTGAAAGAAAAGCCAATGTTGCGCCGGTTAAAACCGTGGCTTCCCAGTTAAATTGAGAAGCGCCAAAAACAAGCCTGACAACCGGGATTCTAATTACAATCAGAATTGCTGTTGCCGGCAGCGTCAGGAAAAGAATTTGGTGTAAAGTTGTAAGAATAGTTATTTTAAATTCTTCAATTCTTCCTCTAGCTCTTTCTGAAGAGAGAACAGGCAAAGCAGCCTGAGCCAATGTTGCCCCAAAAAGACCTATCGGTACAACTTGTAAATGTTGTGCAAAAGTCAGATATGTCACAGATCCCACAGAAGCAACTGAAGCCAAAGCTAATCCTACTGTTTCATTAATTTGTTCGGCAGAGAGTCCAATCGTCCTAACGCTCATCAGTCTCATTATTTCTTTTACTCCCGGGTTAAAAAATTTGAGAGGGAATTTAAACCTGAAACCCATAGACCAAACTAATGGTATTTGTACTGCGGCATGCAAGAATGCACCTATTACTACACCATAAGCCGCACCCATAATACCCATCTGCTTGGACAAAAAAATTATACCTAGAATAATTCCAAAGTTATAAAAGACAGGTGCCAGGGATGGAATAATAAATCTTTGAAAAGATTGCGAAATGCCAATAAAAAAAGATCCCAGCACTAAAATAACCTGACCAAATAAAATAACCCGTGTTAACTGCACGACTTGTATTTGCCTTGAAGCAGTAAACCCCGGCGCAATAAAATTAGCAATAATAGGTTGGGCAAAAAAATAAATTAAGATTGTTGTAAAAATAAATATAACTAAAGACACATTTAAAATTGCCCTCGCCATCTCAAAAGCATCCTCTTTACCTTTATTCTCCAAATGTTCAGTAAATACTGGTATAAAAGCTACTGATAGTGCGCCAAGAATGATTATCTGAAATATTAAGTCCGGTAATCTAAATGCCGCCCAAAAAATATCTATTTTTTCCGGTAAAAACACATGTGCCAGTAAACGGTCACGGATTAAACCTAAGACTTTGGATAATACCATCGTTGTCATAATTATTGAAGCTGCCGATAAAATTGATGTTTGTCTGGAATAAAGAAGCGAAAAAAGATTTTTTACCATAAATAAGATTTTAGCATTCTGGCTTGTGCAAAGAAAGAAGCTGTGTTACTATTCCCCTCATGCCAATTAGATCAGCAGGTCGCTTTCGCTAAGGCGAATTGCGCTCCTCTGATATAATCGTCATAAATAAATTTATGCCAATTATAAAATCAGCAATTAAAAAGGTGCGCAAAGATAGGACAAGAACAGCCCGTAACAAAAAGCGGGAGGCTGCCTTAAAAGCTTTAATAAAAAAAGTAAGAGCAAGCAAAACAGCCAAAGATTTACAGGCCACATTTTCTGCCTTAGATAAAGCCGCCAAGGTACACTTAATTCATCCAAATAAGTCTGCCCGATTAAAGTCACGACTATCAAAACTAATCTCGCAAGGAGTAAATATCACTCCTAAAAAATCCGTCAAAAAAACTCCTGTTAAAAAAGCTAAGTAGTTTTCAATCGTGTATTATCCTAGTATAATGAAGTCATGCCCAAATCTAAACCCGCTCTGACTCTTAATCTAAACCTGCTTAAACCACAAAGTAATCCTGAAAAACTCCCGGTTAAGCTTATTAGCTGGTTGTTTTCCAGCGGACGCTACATCTTTATTGCTGTTAATGCGCTGGTTTTAATTGCTCTTGTTGCAAGATTTAAATTCGATGCAGATTTAGCAGCAAAAAATGAAGCTATCGCAGAACAAATTCCTTACATCGAAAGCTTAAAGTCTTATGAGCTTTTAATCAGAGATACTCAACTTAAATTATTAACAATAGATACAATAAAAACAAATGCGCTTGATTGGCAATTAGTTTTGAAAAAAATTGCCGACCAAATTCCTACAAGTATTACTTTATCAGGTATTAACATAGATATGAATATTGGCCGAGCCAATATTCATATCTCCGGCCAGACATCATTTAACAGCGATATTGCCGACTTTATTGCCGGCTTAAAAATGGACAGCGCTTTTAGCGATGTCAACCTTTCAAGTATTAGCCTGGAACAAGACACTATCAAATTTGCTATTGATGCCTCGGCTAAACCGACAGCTTCAGGAGGAAGTAAATTGTAATCGTATGCACAACAAATCTACTCTCTATTCGCGATATTTTACATATATTAAGCCAATTACCAGACTCCCTATTGTTAAAAACTATGGATCAACAATATTAAGTCTTTTAGTTATCATGATACTCATATATTTTGCGATCAAACCAACTGTAGAAACTATTCTTGTCTTGCAGAAAAAGATAGCAGATGCAGATGCGGTTTTACAAAAAGTCACCCAAAAAGCAAATAATCTCTCTTTAGGCAAAAAAAATTATGATAATTTAGATCAAAAAATTAAAGACAAAATTTCTGCTGCAATTCCCGACTCAATCAATTTAAAATCAATATCACAAACCCTTGAACAAACAACTAAGAATCACGAGGCGTCGGTATCGGCATTACAAATCCAGCCGTTTGCGATAGAAACTAAAATTGCAGATAAATTGGGTGTATTGGCTGAAGTGAAATTTACTTTTAACGCGGAAGGCAATTATAACAACTTAACCGCGCTCTTGCAGGACTTGAAAACGAGTAATCGGTTAATCTCTATTGACAGTTTGTCTTTATCGAAAACCAGCGACAGTAAATCATTAATTTTATCTTTATCAGGAAAAGCATTCTATCTAAAATAATATGTTACGCAAAGAGTGGCTGATAGCTGTTATAATAACTTTTATTACGATTAGCGCATGGGTTATATTTGATATTTTTCATACACGTTCTCAAGTGGAAATACCTCAAAAGCTGCAAGAAATTATCGTACCAATTAGTCCGAATTTGGATACCAGCAGCGTAGAATCACCATGACAAATTTCTTCAACAAATTTAAAATACCAACACTCCTTGGTTTAAGTCTAATCCTGTTAGGGATAATAAGCGGGCTTTATTTAGTTTTGAGAGAGCAAGTTTTTTTGTCGCAAGCCGCACCAGATTTGGCTCCACAAAATATTACTATTAGCAATATCGTGGAAGACTCGGTGACAGTTTCTTGGCAGACAAATGCGCCAACCGCTTCTTTTATCACTTTTGGCCAAAAAAATCCCGGAGAGCAAACAGTCTTGGACGATAGAGACAGCGATCCGCCAGCTGGCGGACCTAAACCCCATTCCCTGCATTATGTAACACTGAAAAATCTTCTGCCGGAAACCAACTATCAATTTAAAATCATCTCTGGCAAATTTGCCTCCGATATATTGAAATTTGAAACTGCCTCCCCTCTAACAAATCAAGCTGGATTCACACCAATCATAGGCTCTGTGTTAAACGGCAATAAACCCTTAGATGACGGTATCGTCTATTTATCCATACCCGAGGCCGTCACTGAATCTGCCCTGATCAAAACAGGCGGCAATTTCCTAATTCCCTTATCGCAAATCCGAAAAGCCGATCTTTCTGATATATATCCTTTGACAGAAGAAACTGTTGCTAAACTGACAATTAACTCAGATGAAGGGAGTGCAAGTACCCTATTTCAATTAAAAACTGGTATGCCGCTTCCACCGATTAAATTGGGTCAAACTATTGATCTGACAGTGTCGCAAGAAACTCCGACACCCGCTCCAACTATAAAAGATTTAGATCGATATGATTTTAATAGTGACGGAAAAATAAACTCAACTGATTATGCAATACTGTCTTCATGTTTCGGAAAGAAACCAAGTACTACTTTGCCAGGGAATAGATCGTGTGCAAAAACAGACATAAATACAGATGGGATAATTAACCAGAAAGATCTAGATTTGATGTCTCAAAAACTCAAATCATTAGGTTCCCAATGAATTTATTAACCAGTAAAAATTCTGCCTGGGCTTTTTCCAGTAGTCCTGACTTAATTTTAAAATCAATTTCTAAAATATCCCTGTAAAGCTCTTCAATCTTTTCTAGACTAAAAGCAGCTCTCTGTCTGATAAGTTTTTTCTTGACAAAATCCGGAGCAGTTTTGGGAGTAACTACCAAATTCCGCAACAGATAAAAAACCATGGTAATAAAATAGTGGACATCGAAATTGGCTTTTTTTAATTTCTCCGCTTCCAAAAAAGCCTTTTTATCTTTAGCTGCCAAAAAATCCAAGAATGGAAAAACTGATATTTCCCTGCTTTCTGGAAAATAGAAAACCTGCCCTTTATTTTTCTTAACCCACTCCATGACAGGCTTTTTCTCTGAAACTTCGTGATCAAACCACAAAATCACTGATAAGTGATCACTAGTAAGTGATGAGTCACAAGCAAAATCTTCTGGAGGGTTTTCTAAAATAATTAATTGTTGATCGGAAAAAAGAGGAGACGTCACTAAACTGCTTTTGATAACTTGCAAATCTGTTGCCTCCTCAAAAACCACAACATTATTAGAGTCAAATTTCTTGCGCAGTTCTCCTAACTTCCTTCTGGAAGCTTCAATTGCCGATCCGTGCAGCGCCAGTAGCTTCATATTCTGTTACTATCCCTTCGAGTATCTTTTTAACATATCCCTGAACAATAGAAAAGTCATCATCTTGAGATATCAAAACATAAGCGCCTCCATACTCATCACGCGGAGGATTAATCAACAAAGAAGTTATATTGTCTGATAAACCTGATTTTGGAGAAGCATCTAAAACAAAACTGTGAATTTTGCCGATTTTGCGAGACAATTTATAGAATTCAAGTGCATCTTTTATAGAAATGTCAGTGTCGATGCTTTTACCTAATGTTTTAACTAAATCCGAAACTTTCTGAGGACTTGAGAGAGTTTCTAAGGATAGCAATTTACTCCTGACTGCCTCAATCACTTTTTGCTGTCTTTTTGACCTGGCAAAATCTGATGCCTCACCGTTTGTACCGTGTCTTGACCTGACAAAAGCTAAGGCCACTGCCCCATTCATATGCATCTTACCCTGACTAAAACTAATATGTTCGTATCTACAACTAAAATATTTCACCCCTTTGTCTTCTTCTGCCGCGTCTGTTGCGATTTGTCCTTCAGGATTAATTAGAACTTTTCTTTTGCCAGGATCGATATTTAATTTTTTTGCTTCTTCTTCACTAAATTCTATCTCTTTCTCGCTGTTTCCGCAAAGGTCATCTTCTTTCCCTTGAATCGGGTATAGATAATCATCAAAAGACTTTTCAACTACTGTATCTATTCCATCTATTGTGTCAATTGTCTGTACAAAACCTCTAAAATCTACTCTTAGGACGTAGTGCACAGGCAAACCTAAAATATTACCCATGACAGTTTTAGATAGTCCTAAGCCACTGCCTTGCGAAAGACCAATTTCATATACTGCATTTACTTTGCTTTTAAAAGAAGGTAACCATAAATCCCTGGGAATAGAGAAAAGATGGACTTGATCGGTTTTAAGATTATACGAGGCAACCATAATCGTATCTGTTAAAGTTGGTCCCTCGTGGGTACCGCCGGCTATTCCCAACAGCAAAATATTAACCCTGCCATCGGTACTTTTGAGCGCGGTACCAGAAATAATGGAAGAAACATAAGAACTGGTTCCCGACAAAGTCGTTAGAAAAATGGCAAGTGATATTAAAATTCCTACTACGATTAGTACCGGCAATAATTTTTTAATCGCCTGCCTCACTCTTCTAACCTTCAAGGGATTATCTTTTCCGCTTTTGCCTAACCTTAAGGGCCTTAAATTATCCACTTAAATCCGCTCCATAACTTTACATATCTTGATAAATTCCTCTGCATCTAAAGAGGCTCTACCGATTAGCATTCCGTTAATGTTAGATTGAAATATGAAAGCTTTGGCATTTTCGCCGGTAACGCTTCCCCCGTATAATATCTCCAGATCCTGACCATATTTTTCTTTCAAAACTTTTGCCGTCTTATTAGCATTTTCCGGTGTATCCGGATTACCGGTGCCAATAGCCCAAATAGGCTCATAAGCTATTAACTTACAACCTTGAGGTACTAAAGTTTTCTCACTTTGAACACATACCAAAGGAATTATATTACCCTTTAAGGCTTGGTCTACTTTTTTTATAATCATTTCATCTGTTTCCCCAAAATTTTGTCTTCTTTCGGAATGCCCTAAAATAGCCATGCTTGCCAATCCGCTTAATAGCTCTACCGGTTCTTCCCCTGTATAAGCGCCAACCCCAAATGGTGATAAATCTTGAGATCCTGCCATCAAAGGAAAGTTCCCCACAGTTATTGCCTTCTTAACTTCAGAGAGTGCACTAAAAACAGGACACACTACGGCTTTGAGATTCGTGAGTTTAGGAATTTCCGGACCAACTTTGGATACCCAATCCAAAGCCTCAGCTATTGTCTTATTCGATTTCCAGTTAGCAATAACCCAGATGTTTTTATCCAAACCAGCCATACTTTTGTAAGTTTATCATGAAATCAGCTGTCACCTCAATTCCTTCCTGTTCCAAAAGCACTTTCTGCAATGCTTTTGGGTGATCCAAGCATTTGGTAGAAATAAACCCGTGTCTATTGACTACTCTATGCCAAGGTGCCGCATCAATATTAAAATGCAAAATCCCGCCCACCAACCTTCCACCTCTAGGAATCCCAGCCAAAGTGGCCACAGTACCATAGGTGGTAACTTTACCATAGGGAATTTTTTTAACTATTTTTATTACACGTTCTTTAAAACTCATCACCTCAAAAAATTTTTAATTTCTAATTTATAATTTAAAATTGAAAATTTACTGTTGTAATATCTTAAGAAGTTCTGCTTTAGAAGTCACCCCAATTTTTCTTGCCGCCTCTTTACCATCTTTTAGCACAATATAAGTGGGTATACTCATCACGCCATATTTGGAGGCTTCTTCTGATTTTTCATCAACATTGATTTTCTCTATCTCTACCTTGCCTTTAAATTCCTTGTCCAATTCTTCAATGACAGGCGCCATTGTTTGACAAGGAGCACACCAAGGTGCCCAAAAATCTAAAAGTTTAATCATAAGGGTAAAAATAATAACATGCTTTTTAAAAAAGTAAAAGGGGTGTTATACTTGACTCCGTCTATGCCCAATTCTCTTTTAAATGATCTAAATCCCGCACAACAGGAAGCTGTTAAGGCAACTGAGGGCCCGACTCTTATTTTGGCCGGAGCCGGTTCAGGCAAGACCAGAGTTTTAACCTACCGGGTCGCTTATTTAATTTCCGAAAAGAAAATTCCTCCGGAAAATATCCTGGTCTTGACTTTCACTAATCGTGCAGCTGGAGAAATGATTGAGAGGATTAGAAAACTGATTGGCAATTTACCTTCCCAACCAATGATGGGAACATTTCATAGTTTTTGCACCAAAATACTGCGCCGGGACGGCAAAGTTTTGGGTTTACCTCCCGGCTTTGCCATCTACGATGAAAGTGATGCTTTGGATGCTGTCAAAGAAGCTATGGGTAATTTAAATATCCCGCTTCAAAAAACTTCTCCTTTTTCTGTTAGATCCACTATATCAGGGGCAAAAAATGAATTAATTTCTTCTTTAGAATACCCTCAATATGCCCGGGGTTATTTTCAGGAAATTGTAGCGAAAATTTATTTGGAATATCAAAAAATTCTGGAAAGAAACCATGCTCTGGATTTTGATGATTTATTGCTATATGTGATTAAATTATTCCAAGCCGAACCAGCAATTTTAACCAGATACCAAATTCAATTTAAGTATATTTTAATTGATGAATACCAGGATACTAATCCTGCCCAATATCTGATTTCAAAATACTTGAGTAACCGCCATAAAAACATTTGCGTGGTAGGAGATGCAAGTCAATGTCTTCCACCAGATACTCAAATAGCAACTCCTAACGGCTTAAAACTCATTAAGGATTTAAAAACTAATGATCTCATCATCTCTGCTTCAGGTAGGGGTAAAACTCATAGCGTACCAATTCAAAGAGTAAAAGTTTCCAATTATAGAGGGAAGCTTTTCGTTATTAAAACTAAATCAGGAAAAACTCTGAAACTAACTCCTAACCATATTTTATTTGCTCGTCTTAGTCTTACCACCTCTAATTACTATGTTTATCTAATGTATCGCCGTGACAAAGGCTATCGTATAGGTATTGCTAAAAATGCCCGTCACCAAAAAGGAGGACGAGCTGAAATAGGCCTCATGGTTAGATCTAATCAAGAAAGTGCAGATAAGATGTGGATTTTAAAAGTCTGTAGAACTAGATCAGAAGCAAATTTCTGGGAACATTGGTTTGTTGTCCAATACGGTATTCCCAGTATGGTTTTTTCTACAGGAGGCAGATCTATGCTTATCACCCAACAACAAATCAATCAATTCTATAAATCTATAGATACTGCAGAACGGGCTAAAAAGTTATTTGAAGATTATTGTTTGTTTGAAGAATATCCTCATCATCGACCTAAGGGAATAGCCAGTAGATTAGCTCCTGATAGACAACTTGTTCATTTTACTTTGTTTAGCGATAAAAGACCGACTGCGAAAAGTCCTTGGTGCGGACATAGAATAACTATTAATACCTCCAACAAACTTCTCGAGAAACAATTGAAAATAGCAGGCCATTATACTCGAACAGGAAATAGAAATACATGGCGGATTGAAACTAGTTTTTGGAATTACGAAACTGCTTTGAATTTAGCCGAGAAAATTGCTCAAGATGGCGGAGGTTTAGCCATTAATCATTCTGCTTTTATTGTAGACAGTAAAAAATTCTTATTCACACCAGCTAGCCATTTAAGAAAAACTATGGAAATTGGCATTTTAGACAAGAATCAAATTCTAACTGATGCAATTGTTTCTGTAGAGACTACTGATTATGGAGGTAAAGTCTATGATTTGGATATTAACATCCTCCACAATTATTCGGCAAATGGAATAATTGTTCACAACTCTATTTATTCATTCAGGGGAGCAGATTTTCGCAATATTGTTAATTTCCAAAATGATTACCCGAATGTAGCGATCTTTAATCTGGAACAAAACTACCGTTCCACTCAAAATATCTTGGATGCTGCCTTTGCTGTCATCTCCAAAAATAAATCTCACCCCATCTTAAAACTCTGGACCAAGAAAGATGGAGGAGAAAAAATAGAGGTAGTTGAAACGAGAAATGAGGTTGAAGAAGCGCTGTTTATAATTTCAAAAATCCTAGAAACTGCTACTGATAACAAAGGGAGGCTGTCCCCGAACGCAGCGAGCCCTAGACGAGCCGAAGGCGAGCGTATCCGAGTCCCGCAAAACGGGACGCAGGACGCTTGCGTTGGCGAGCAAGAGAGTGGGGCTGCCGACCGAAGAGTTGATCTATCAAATTTTGCCATCCTTTACAGAACTAATGCCCAGTCCCGGGCTCTGGAGGAACAATTCCTGAAAGTCGGCATACCTTATAAATTAGTAGGCGGAGTCAGCTTCTATGCCAGAAAGGAAATTAAGGATATTCTCGCCTATCTCCGTTTACTCCAAAATCCTGAAGATTCTATTTCTTTAAAGAGAGCCGAAAAAATTGGTAAAGGCAGATTATCAAAAGTTATGGAAATTTTTACAGAAATACAATCTCAAATGAATCAATATACGACACTGAACCTGCTTGATTTAATCCTCGCCCGCACAGGGTATTTGGCATATCTTGATGACAGTAGCGAAGAAGGCAAAATACGCGCGGAAAATGTTAAAGAGCTTCGCTCGGTTGCGGAACAGTTTCCTGATTTAACAGAGTTTTTAGAAAAAGTGGCTCTGGTGGAAAATGGCAATATCCTTGGCCAAAAGCGAAAAACTAACAGCAAACAGCCGGCTGATGCCGTAACTTTAATGACTCTCCACAGCGCCAAAGGATTAGAATTCCCAATTGTTTTCATGGTTGGCATGGAAGAAGGTTTATTCCCTCACTCCAGATCCATGCTGGATGTCCGGGAACTGGAAGAAGAAAGAAGACTTATGTATGTCGGCATCACCCGCGCCAAAGAAAAACTTTATTTAACTTATACCGGGCAAAGATTGTACTTTGGTACACGGAGCAATAATCTGGTTTCCAGATTTTTGGCAGATATCCCGCAAGAACTGACCACCTCAAACAACAATTTTCTTGGTAATGATGAGGATGAATGGCTTAATGCTTAATCGCAAACACCTTCGAGGTGGAATTTTATGGAAAAATATCTAGGGATCGTTTTGATTGTTGCTCTAACTTTTTTTGCCAAAACTTTCTGGCAATCCCCTGCTATTTTGGGACAATCTACGGTATCTTCAATTAACAGTTTACCGGTTAATCAACCGGTCCATACCGAATCTTCTTTTGCAGAAAAACTGCAAGAAGAAACCGAAGTTCTAGCCAAGAAAACAGTTTATCAAGATGATCCGGAAACCGAAGCAGGGGAAGAAAAGGTGTTGGAAGAAGGAGCAGATGGCAAAAAAGTCAAGATCTACAAAATAACATATTACAAAGCCAATAAAGGCACCTCGGGAGTGAGCTCTGTTCCATCGGACGCCCTCTCTCCCGAGGTGGATCAGAATGAGGAATATTCCAAAGAACTTATTTCTGTTGAAACTGCCCTAGCCCAAGATAAAAAAATTCTGCGGGGGACAAAAATTGTCTGGAAAACTTTGCAGACTCCGGATGGGGAAATTGAATATTGGAAAAAGATGCGGGTTTATGCTACTCATTATGATTCTAGATGCCCGGGTTGCAACGAATGGACAGCCATAGGTATGCGAGCCGGCAAAGGGGTCATCGCAGTTGATCCCAAAGTGATAAAACTTCGATCCAAGGTTTATATTCCAGGATATGGTAGGGCAATAGCCGGAGACACTGGTGGTGCTATCAAAGGAAACATCATTGACCTAGGCTTTGACGATGCCAAAACAGCTGGCTGGAGTGCGAGATTTATAGATATTTATCTATTATAAAATTTGAAAAGTCTCAAGAACTTGATTAAAAATATTTCTATCTTTTCCAACCTCTTTTTTATTATTAAAAAAACCAATAACTAATACTGTATTTGTATCAATGGGCACATAAATAAGCTCTCCGGTAATGACTAATCCAACACTAGATTCCTCTTTATTTATTAAATGTAGCGAAGTTTTGCCTACAAGATTCCTATAAAAACATGAGTCAGGATTTTCTGCATTAAGTCTTTCACAATTAATATCAGCAATCTTACTGCTGCTATCAGAATAAGTTGACACAGTAAGGACCACCCCTTTATTTGGACCAACTCCACTAGTTGTATAATCCTTATCTACAGGATCAAGATCTGTACTTTGGAAACATATATCTTTCCTAACAATTGAACCTTCATAACCTAAGCAATTTAATACCATTTTCCAGTCTTGAGGATATCTAAAACTAAATTTTGATTCATTATCTGTATAGGTTTTCCAATTAGCAGTTTCATCCGCACCATTCTGTGCAGGACTAACATCAGGAGTAGGAGTGACTTTTGGAGAAGGACATGGGGCAAATTCACAGTTTGGGCCTGTTCTTCCTACACTAGTCCCATCAGGACAAATTTTAGCATCCATTGTACAAGCTTTTTGTTCAGGGGTCTTAATCTTGTAAAAGTAGTACGTCCCACCAATTGATGCCAAAATTAAAATTCCTACCAGAATGATTATTGGAGCAGAGCCTTTTTGCATTATCTAATCCTGTGCGAAACAGCAACAGAAGATTGACCAGTCCAAAGTTCTTTTTGGACACTCTTAGGAATAACTTTACCCAAATCTTTTAGGAATTTACTGGCCTTGAAAATATCAATCATTACCGGCTCTCTGTCTTTTGCTACACTAACAATATTGCCCTCTTGAGTCTCATAAGAATCATCTATCCTCTTGCTAGAAAGGACGATCATTAAAATATCTTCATCTTTATCATAATGTACTTTCATATCTTCCTCTTCTTCCTATATGGAATGTTATTACCTTAATTATATCATTTTTCTTATCCAAAACTGCCCTCAAAATATGCTTTTCATCCAACAAACCGATTATTGTTTCCTGATTGTAACGTGTGATACCTGCCCATCTGGGGTCTTTGATCATTTCCCTGATTTTCTTCTTGGCTATAAACCAACCTTCTTTTCTTAAAGCCAAAAGCTTTTCTTCTACGTGTCTTGTATAAACAATCTTCACGGCAGGAATTTAAAAGTGGAAAGAATCTGATTACCAGTTTCCTCAATCACCCTGAACAAATACATCTTTTTATCTTTTGCAACATAAATAAATTTCGGTTTTCCTGGTTGATAATCAATAACTCCGGATTTGGCCGGCTGCCCTGAAATTGTGGCTTCTTCTTTTGGAGCTAAGACAACTTTTCCAGAATATGTAAAATCTCCCCAGACAAATGGGTAATACCAAAAGTTTTTATACCAGTTATCAATACTTAAATTTTGCGGGTTATCAAAAATCCAAACAGTTAAAGGGTTTTTATCAAAAGAGTTATCTTGATCTAGCACCACCGCTGCTCCTAAAAATTTCCCCGGTTCATATCCAACGTAACCTTTAAAATTCTTCCTGAAATCACCATTGCCCCGCTTATTAAATTCATCTTCGGAATCCTCTTTTGCGAAAAAACTCTTCGGGTATGTAAAAGTAAAACCCAAATTTTGGTTTGCATAATCACTAGACTGAAGAGTTTTTAAAGGAGCAATATTTGCATTAATAGCTGGCAAAGGATTTTTGCCTTTAGCGCTTAAGCAATAATAACCACCTGCCGCAAGAGCAGTCACAGCAATAAAAACCACTAGAAGTTGGACAGAACCACGTTCATGTAAACTGAACGTGGCAGAACCTCTTTGCATATAATCATCATAGATTAGCCCTTGCGAAAATACAATAATTTCTGTTATTATCGGTCAATGGCTAAACAGTCTCTTGTTAAACAAAAACCGAATTATCCATTTAGCACAGCTAATAATTTGCTAGATAAATTGTCTAACTATAAAAATTTCCGATCCTCAAAGAAATTTTATATTATCCTGATAATCACAGGGTTGCTGCTTTTAGCAATATTCAAAAAGAATTGGTTTGTTGCTGCAACAGTAAATGGCTCACCTATCAATAATCTAGAACTACAGATGCGCCTTAATCGGGATTTCCGCTCTCAAACCTTAACTCAAATGATAAATGAGAAAATAATTTTGGATGAAGCTGCAAAAAATCATGCGGTAGTATCAGAGGCGGATGTTGATAAAAAAATCTCGGAAATAGAAACAAGCTTAGGCGGAGCACAAACCCTGGATGCCATGCTTGCTCAACAGGGACAAACAAAGATGAGCATCAGAAATCAAATTAAATTGCAATTAACTATTGAAAAACTTTATGCAAATGATGCGACAGTTTCCGCAGAAGAAGTCACAAAATTTATAGAACAAAATCAAGATCAATTAAGTGCAACAGATTCTGCGGGACAGGAAAAAGAAGCTTACAATAATCTCAAAAACCAAAAATTAACTCAAATCTTTTCAGAAAAATTCCAGGAACTTAGAACAAAAGCCAAAATCCAAATCTTCTGACATTTTCGCATAGCAAAAAGGCAAGGTTCTGCGAGCACGAAATAAAATATTCATATTGAAGTGCGAAGCAGGTCCTTATATACTTGTCGCATGGATTTACGACCAATCGGCAACAAACAAAAATCACAGTACAACAAATTAGTTACTCATGTCATCCAATCATGGGAATGGGGGGAGTTTAGAAAATCGCTACAAGTTCCGCTTCTGCGCTACGGCATATACCATAGAAACAAATTATCCAAAGCTTTCCAACTAACCTTACATAAGATTCCGTTTACAAACCAATATGTCGGCTACCTCCCAAAAGGGCCACAACCAGACCAAGAATTTGCAAAAACCCTAAAAAAAATTGGCGAAGAACAAAATTGTGCTTTTATAAAAATAGAACCTGATGCCATCGCTAACATTCATCCTGTCATCCTGAGTGAAACGAAGGATATAAACCCAGAATTAGATTCTTCGCTAATCGCTCAGAATGACAGCGTTGATACGAATTTTATCAAATCCCCTAAACCGTTATTTACTAAATATAATTTTATTGTTGATTTAACAAAATCAGAAGAAGAACTTTTAAAAAACATGCACCCGAAAACCAGATACAACATCAAGGTTGCCCAAAAACATCGAGTAAGAGTGGAAGAAAGAAGGGACGATGAGGCTTTTGAAATTTATTTAAAATTATATTTTGAAACTACCCAAAGACAAGGCTATCACGGCCATAACAAAGATTATCACCGTAAAGTCTGGCAAACCCTAGAAAATGCCGGCATGGCCAGATTATTAATTGCCACCTATAATAACCAACCTTTAACTGCCTGGATGCTACTTAATTTTAAAGATACTCTTTATTACCCTTACGGCGGCTCTTCCAAAATCCACCCGGAGGTAATGGCAAATAATTTAGTGGCCTGGGAAGCTATAAAATTAGGTAAAAAAATGGGTCTTAAAAAGTTTGACATGTGGGGAGCCCTGGGTCCTAATGCAAATCCAAAAGATCCCTGGCATGGGTTTCATAAGTTTAAACAGGGATATGGAGGACAATTAACAGAATATATCGGGACTTATGATTTGGTATTTAACTGGCCGGTATATTGGCTGTTTACTGCTATTGATAAATTGACTCCTCTTAAAATATTTCTTTTAAAATGGATATAGCTTTAATTGTCTCCGGGGGCATCTTAATAGGTTGCGTTATAGCCCTATCCTGGTTTGCCGGAACTGACGCACCGTTTGTTCCCACTAAAATGGATCAGATCAGAAAAATTTTAAAATTAGCAGGAGTTAAAAAAGGTAAAAAATTTTATGAACTTGGTTCAGGTGATGGCCGGGTAGTTTTTGAAGCCGCAAAATTAGGAGCAAACTCAATAGGCATTGAACAATCATGGCTTCGTGTTTTGTATTCCAGATATAAAGCCCAAAAATTAGCTTTACACCCCAAGGGTGTAAACGTAAGTTTTTATCATGGAGATATTTTTAATCCGTCATTCTGGCACCATCGGACGTCATTGCGAGGAGCTTCCAGCGACGTGGCAATCTTCCGTGGAAGATTGCCACGCCCCCTCGGGGCTCGCAATGACATTTTAATTACAGATGCTGATGTAATTTATATTTATCTTTTATCCAAAGGGGTCAAAAAATTAGAAGAAAAGTTAAAAGAAGAATTAAAAAAGAAAGCAGTAGTCATCACCCAAACTTATCATTTTCCAAACTGGAAACCATTTAAGAAATTGGGTGATTTCTGGTTTTATTCGCAATAACGACTGACATTAATGCTACGGTCGTAATATTAATGTCAATTTAAATAGAAATAATTGATTTCGGTGAATTGGTTAACTGCTTTAAACCAGCTTTACCCGGAACAAACAGATCCTCAATTCTTACCCCGCCCGCTTCGCCCGCGAAGCGAGGCAAGCCAAAATTTGGTAAATATATCCCTGGTTCTATAGAAAAAACCATCCCTGTCTTTAAAATATCACGGCTCTTGGAAGAAAGAGAGGGATGCTCATGCACTTGCAAACCAACCCCATGTCCCAAAGAATGAGGAATAACAGGATAACCTTTAGAAGTTATATAATCCCTAGCTGCTCTATCCACCTCATCAGCCTTAACTTTCTTACCAGATTTTATAGCAGAATTTATATAATCAACTGCTTTTTGTTGGGCTTCCAAAATTACTTTGTATATCTTTTTTTGCTTATCAGTAGGACTACCAAAAAATATGGTCCTTGTCATATCTGAACAATAATTTTCAAGTTTCACCCCGAAATCAAGGAGGATAAACTGCCCTTCTTTTTTATCCAATTTAGTTTCTCCTGTTTGATGGTGTGGTATGGCAGAGTTTCGACCAAAAGCAATAATGGGCGGAAAAGATAAATCTGCCTTATTTTTTTTGATAAACGATTCCAGCTCATACGCCAAATCCTTTTCACTAATGCCAGATCTGATTTTTCCTAGAATATATTTAAATGCTTTATCTCCAAGCTTCGCAGCTTGCTCTATTTTTTTAATTTCATCATCAGTTTTAACTGATCTGTGAGATTTAATATCTAGATGTTTCATTTTCTTAAAATGCTTTTTTAACATCTTATGTTCTGAAACAGTTATTTCGTCTTCTTCTATCCCCAAAACTTTAAGACGAGCAAACTTTGCAAAAATATTTTTAAGGGAATTTTCACCTGCTAGCTCTAGTAATTTAAAATGGGGGACTTGCCTTTTAATTACACCCGAATACCTACCGTCAGTAACAATAAATTGTTCTTTTTTGGTAATTATTAAATAGGCTTCCCGTTCTTCTTTAGAAAAATTTGTATAACCAGTCAGATAGCTAATATTTGAAACAGAAGAAATTAAAATTGCATCTAGGTTTTCTTTAACCAACAACTCCCTTAATTTCTTAATTCTGAACTCAAACATGGCCATATTCTATCACAATCTTTCAGTGGTATAATCGCTTCGATGAAACTCCTCCATTTTTCCGACCTGCACATTGGCATGGAAAATTATACTAAACTGGATCCGGAAACCGGACTTTCCACCAGGTTACTCGACTTTTTTAAGACTTTTGATTTTATTGTAGATAAAGCATTTGAAGAGCAGGTTGACGCAGTTATCTTTGCAGGAGATGCATATAAAACCCGTGATCCAAACCCCACCCAACAGCGAGGATTTGGAGAAAGAATGAGAAAACTGGCCAAAAAAATCCCGGTTGTACTGGTAGTGGGAAACCATGACACTCCAAATGCAGAAGGCAAAGCCAATACTTTAGATATCTATTCTGCCCTGGAAATAGAAAATGTCTGGGTTTCCAGAAAGCCGGAACTTTTGCAAATTAAGACCAAATCCGGCAATTTACAAGTTATTACTCTTCCCTGGCTCCATAAAAATGATTACAAGCAAGTTGCCGAAAAATTAAAACTTATGTATGAAAAAATTAAGTCCGATTCGCCTGCAATACTTGCCTCTCATGCCGAAATTGAAGGTGCAGCTTTTGGGTCGGAAAAGGGCCTGGCTATTGGAAACGATGTCACAATTCCTCTACCGCTACTCCAAGATAAAAGGATCTCTTATGTGGCTTTAGGCCATATTCACAAACATCAAGTTCTTTCTAATCCGCCAGCTGGCGGACCATTAATTGTTTACTCCGGTTCTCCAGAGCGGATAGATTTCGGCGAAGAGAAAGAAGAAAAAGGAATAATATTAGTAGAGATAATTTCTTCAAAAACCAGTTACAAATTTGTCCCCACCAATGCCAGAGGATTTTTAACAATCAATGTTGATCTAAAAAATACAGATCTCGACCCAACCCAGACAATATTAGACGAAATTAAAAAGTGTAGTCTTGACAATAAAATTGTCCGGCTGGTAATAAATATACCTGCAGAGCTGGATAAAGATATCGAGATGGATAAAATTAAAAAAGCGCTGTCTGCCGCTCATATTTTAGCTGGAATTTCCCGAAACATTGAAAAAGTTGAAAGGGAAAAAATCGATTTAGGAAAAGACGTAGAGAGTTTAACCCCTATTGCCGCTTTAAAAAAATACTTTGAAGCAAAAAAATATTCCCCTGGCAAACAGCAGGAACTGGAAAAATACGCCGCAGCGCTTTTAGAAACCTAATATGATACCGGTAAAATTAAAATTATCAAATTTCACAAGTTACGCCGAAAATCCGCCGGAGCTGGATTTTACAAAATTTAAGCTGGCTGCTATTTCAGGACTTAATGGAGCCGGCAAATCATCGCTTTTAGATGCAATCACCTGGTGCATTTGGGGGGTATCGCGGGCAGGTGATTCTGCCGATTCTTTAATCCATTCCGGGGCAAATGAGATGTGGGTTGATTTTAGTTTTGAACTGGATGGGCATACATACATTGTTAAAAGAAGCCGCTTGAAAAAAGGCAACGGTTCAACAGCGCTTGAGTTTTGGAGTAATTCACATAACCTAACAGAGGGGACAATAAAAACCACCCAGGAAAAAATTATCAACTGTTTACATTTAACTTTTGAAACTTTTACCAACTCTTCATACCTCCGCCAGGGGCATGCGGATGAATTTACCACCAAAGGCCCGACCGATAGAAAAAGAATCTTGGCAGACATTTTAGGGTTATCCCATTATGATTTATTAGAAGAGAAAGCCAAAGAAAAAATAAAAGAGATCCAAAGCAAGCTCCAACTTTTGGAATACCAGACTTTAGAAATAGAGGCAGAACTTTCCCAAAAAGAAGACAGGAGCGAGAAGAAAAAGACAGCAGAGGAAACAATTTCTAAAGTAGAGGAAAAAATAAAAACTTTGGAAGAAAAAATTAAAAATTTACAAGATAAGCGGGAAACCCTAAAAATAGCAAACGAGCAAAAAGCAAAATTAGAACAAAATTTCTTGCAAAATAAAAAAGAGCTGGAAGAAATCATTTTCCAAGGTAAAAACCGGAAAGTTAGAATTGAGGCGCTAAAACAAGAACTGGAAAAATTGAAAGGGGTCGCAGTTGAAGTAGAAAAATTAAAAGATTTGGAAAAGCAGAAAAGAAAGATGGAGGAAATAAGACAAAAAAGGACAGAAGGCGAGAAAGAACTTTCAGAAATCCTGGGACAAATTAATTTAAAAAAACAGAAAAAAGAACAATACCAAAATGAGATAGAAAAATTACAAAAACAATTAAAAGAAACAAAAAGAGAAGGAGCAAAATGCCCTATTTGTGGTCAGGAAGTAGGAAGAGAAGAAAAAGCCCATGTCCATAAAAATTTAACAGCTCAAATAAAGACTCTAGAACATAAACTTTCTAAAATAGATTACGCGCCGGAAGAACAAAAGATAAAAAAAATAGAAAGTACATTAAAAGATTTAATTTTTGATTCCAACAAATACCAGGAAACTTGTTTGAAACTGCAAAGTCTAGAAAAAGCCCAGGACCAGAAAGAACAAATGTTAAAAATCCAGGCCACCCTTGCCAGTGAAGAAAAGGTAGTTTCGGAAATGCGAGCTATGTTTGTAAATAAAAAAGCCCAAGTCGATACTCTGGAAAAAGAAATTGTAGCACTTCCATCTGATTTACCTGAAAAATTATCCAAAGTTAGCCTTGAAATCAATGGAACAGAACAGGAGATGACGCAATTACGGGCAGAAGAAAAAGAGGCCCAAGGAATGCTGGGGCAAATTAATGAACTTATCTCCCGGACTGCCCAGATGGAAAAACTGCAAAAGCAAAAAGGGCAGGAAAAATTAATGCTTGCAAAAGATAAAGAAACCTATGAACAGTTGGCTCTCGCTTTCGGCAAAAAAGGAATACAGGCAATGATTATTGAGGGAGCCATTCCGGAAATTGAGGATGAGGCAAATAAACTTTTAGAAAAACTTACAGAAGGAAGAATGAAGATTACTCTACTGACACAGCGAGAAACAAAGACTAAGTTAGAAAGTGGAGAAAAAGGGCTCATCGAAACACTGGACATCATCATATCGGATGAAATGGGCGAGAGACCTTATGAAATGTATTCGGGCGGCGAAGCTTTCAGAGTTAATTTTGCAATTCGGCTGGCTATTTCAAAACTGCTTACCCATCGAGCCGGGGCAAAATTGCAATTTTTAGTAATTGATGAAGGATTTGGTTCTCAGGACGCACCGGGCAGAGCCAAACTGGTTGAGGCAATTGATGCTATCAAAAATGATTTTGAAAAGATTTTGGTTATCACCCATATTGAAGAGCTAAAAGAAGAATTCCCTGTCCGAATCGAAGTTTCCAAAAATTCCATGGGATCCACTTTTGAAATGGCGGGAGTTTAGTTTACAATTAATATATGCCCAAAGTTCTTCCAAAAATTATTCCAGCCTTAATTTTTTGGGGGATTTTTATATTGGTGGTTTTACAAGTACCCTATCCCGAAAGCCTTACCCAGGCAAATTATATTCAGCTGATTCCATTTTTTGTGCCTTTATATTTTGCCTTAAGTTTTACTTTAAATATCTTTTTAAAAAATATTTTCTCATCCGGTTCTTTCTCTTTAGGTCTAATTTTTCTACTTATCCTTAAAGCTTTGGACACTTTAAATATTGTCACTGGCCTCTTAACTGCTGTTGCCACTTATTTACTTTTCAGTTATTTTAGGAAAATTAAAAAACGCAGTTTGACTAAATTATCAAAAATCCCTAAACTGACACAGTTGCACAAGCAACAAGTGTCATCCCGTACTTGATACGGGATCCATAAAAATATTTATATGGATTCCCGCTTTCGCGGGAATGACAGGAGAAATGATGAAAAAATTCTATATCACAACAGCCATACCATATGTTAACGGCCTACCGCATGTTGGTCACTCATTAGAATACTTCCAGGCAGACACAATAAGAAGATATTACCAGTTAAGAGGCTATGACACGCTTCTTCTTTCAGGAGCAGATGAAAATGCCCTGAAGAATGTTCAAGCTGCAGAAAAAGAAAGTATTCCTGTTCAAGATTTTTTAGACCGAAACTCCAAAATCTGGCATGAAACTTATGAATTTCTCAAAGTACACCTTGATGTTTTCCAAAGGGGCTCTGACAAGAATAAACATTGGCCGGGAGTACAAAAATTATGGAAACTGTGTGCCGAAAATAATGATATTTATAAAAAAGAATATGAGGGGCTGTATTGTGTCGGGTGTGAATCATTTAAGACTCAAGCAGAATTAATTAACGGCTTATGTCCTATTCACCAAACAAAACCTGATTTTGTAAAAGAAGAGAATTATTTTTTCAAATTATCCAAGTATCAAGAAAAACTAATCCAACTCATAGAAAGTAATGAATTATCTATTATTCCGGCAAATAAAAAAGCCGAGGCGCTCTCCTTTATTAAATCCGGTTTAGAGGATTTTAGTATTTCCAGATCAAATGAGCGGGCCAAAGGTGTGGGAGTGCCAGTACCGGAAGACTCCAACCAAAAAATTTATGTCTGGTTTGATGCCCTAGCTATCTATCTAACGGGGATCGGTTTTGGCTGGGATGAAGCAAAATTTAACAAATGGTGGCCGGCTGATTTGCATATTATTGGCAAAGACATCAATAGATTCCATACAGTTTATTGGCCAGCCATGTTATTGTCAGCCAAATTACCACTTCCGAAACAAATTTTAATTCATGGCTTTGTTAATCTAAAAGGAGAAAAGATCTCTAAATCTGTCGGCAATGTAGTGTCGCCACAAGATGTAGTTAGAGAATATGGTCTGGAACCACTGCGCTACTTTATGCTTTCGCAAATTCCGATTGATGCCGATGGCGATTTTACTGATGAAAGATTTAAGGAAGTTTACAATGCGGACTTGGCAAACGGATTAGGAAACTTAGTGGCAAGAGTTGCTAAACTTTGCGAATCTCATTCTGTCATTGCGAGCTATAGTCCCGTTAAGCGGGAGAACGAAGTTATGAAGCAATCTTTTAGTCCCGCGGTGACAACATATCTCAAGGAATATAAATTCAATGAAGCCTTGGCTCATATTTGGAAAGAGATTGGTGAGGCAGATAAACTCATTAATGAAGAAAAACCATGGGAGCTATCAGGAGAAAAAGCCAAAAAAGTTTTAGAGGATTTGGTAAAAAGGATTCAAAATATTGCTTTTAATTTACAACCTTTTTTACCGGAAACTGCTGAAAAAATTTTAAAACAATTTTCCGGAGCTATTAAATCGCAACCTCCTCTATTTCCGAGGATTTAATGAAGAGAATTGTCATTCTGAACGAAGTGAAGAATATAATTATATCCTTCGGCTAATCGCCTCAGGATGACAGGAAAGAATAACGCTCGTATATGTTAACTGATACGCACGCTCATCTTTATTGGGATTCATACAAAGAAGATTTTGATGCAGTCATTCAAAGAGCTGTTGATGCCGGAATTTTTGTCATTATCAATATTGGAGTTGATATTGAAAAAAGCCAAGAAGCCTTAGACCAGGTTAAAAATACAGGGTGGCCAA
This sequence comes from Candidatus Daviesbacteria bacterium, assembly GCA_028712705.1. Taxonomy (GTDB): domain Bacteria; phylum Patescibacteriota; class Microgenomatia; order Daviesbacterales; family UBA10151; genus UBA10151. Next base: position 9,230 of record JAQTPP010000009.1, on the reverse strand, counting down.
AGGGTTTATCAGTATATTCCACTATCGGCATCCATCCCCATGAAGCCCTTCGATTCGCTCCGCTCACTCAGGGTAAACCATCAGATGTAGATATAGCCGTACAAAAAGATATGGAAAAACTGGAACAAATATATTTATCTGATCCGGAAAAAGTTGTAGCTATTGGAGAATGCGGTTTGGATTTTTATTTTGAGAACAATCCTGGTTTTACTCCTCCATCCATACCATCCGATCAGGTCAAAATTTTACAAAAAAAGTTATTTCAGGCTCAAATTGATTTGGCCAAAAAATTAAATTTGCCATTGGTGGTCCACTGCCGTGATGACCGCTCGAAAAACCCCAAAAATAGTGAATGTTGGGATGAAATACTAAAAATGATTGGCAGACAACTTGCAGTACTGCATTGTTATAGCGGATTCCTCCCTACTACCAACTACATACTACCTGCTACAAATTTATACATTGCTTTTGCAGCCAATTTAACTTATCCCAAAAATGAATATTTAAGAGAAGCTGCCAAAATTATCCCTTTAGAACGGATCCTTTTAGAAACCGATTCCCCTTTCCTAGCTCCCCAGTCCAAAAGAGGCCAAAGAAATGAACCTGCCGCAGTAGCGGAAATTGCCCAGCTGATTGCAGATTTAAAAGGCATATCTTCAGAAGAAGTTGCCCGCCAAACCACAACAAGCGCCAAAAAGATTTTTAATATCTGAAAATCATTTGCTTTCTGAGGCTCAAGTAGGTAAACTTAGGGTCACATATATGCGCATCTTACTGGTCTTTTTTATTGGTTTTTTATCCTTTTTCTATTTTTCAGAAATCTTAAATAGAGTAGTTAAAGGAATCCGTTATAGTTTCCTTGGACTTTTCTTTATTCTGTTGGGATTTTTGGTTAGTCTTTTCGGACAATCTATGCTTGCCGGTGGAGTTAATATCTTAACCGGTCTTTTTCTGATTGGATCAGGCCTCGGTCTTATAATACACCATCTGCTATCTCAACGATTTATCCTTTTTGAAAGGTCGGAGCAGGAATTTGTTTTAAAGCATGCGAATGGATTTGAAAGATTTCTGGAAATTCTACCGGGGAGCTTAACCTGGCTGGCCCTGACTTCCCCGATCTGGTTATCGCTTACTCTCCCCTATGCGGTCGCGTATCTTATTTTAATTGCCGATGTTTATTGGTTACTGACTGCTTTTAGAATTGCTGTTCTAATAATCATTGGCTATCGCAAAATGGAATGGGCAAAACATCAGGATTGGCAAAAATTACTACGAAAGGATTTTCCAAAAGAATGGGAGAAATATTATCAATTAATTTTGATTCCCACTTACAAAGAAGCATTATATATCCTCAAGCCTACTTTTAATGCCGTTGTCAACTGCAGTTATCCAAAAAATAAAATCTTGATTGCTGTGGGATTTGAGGAAAGAGATGACCCGGAAAAAATTCGTGAAACTAAAGAGTATCTAAAAAAGATCGAAAGAAAAATTGGGGGCGTATTCACAACAGTCCACCCTTATGGCTTAGAGGGAGAAGTCGCCGGTCAAGGATCAAATAAAAATTGGATGATAAAACATATCCTTCCAAGCTTGCGGAAAAAAGGGATTCAAATTGAGGATGTTTTTGTCACAACCCTGGATGCTGATTTTATCATTCATCCTCATTTCCTTGATGGAGCACTGTATAAGTATTTGTCACTGCCCCGTTCCATCAGAGATAAACGAACCTTTACCGGTGTTTTCCTATACCACAATAATTACTGGCAAACTCCAACCCCGATGAGACTCATGGCAACCGGTACCAGCTTTTGGCAGCTGGCGGAAATGGTAGGCTCAGACAAATATATGAACTATTCTTCAATGTCAATTTCTCTAAAAGCACTACTTGATATCGGTCTCTGGATACCCGATAAAGTAAACGACGACAATGGTTTTTACTGGAAAGCTTATTTTCATTTTAACGGCGATTACAGGGTTGTCCCTCATTTTTTGCCTATTTCCGGAGACGCCGTTCAGGATGTTACTCTTTTCAAAACTTTCCAAAACCAGTATTTACAAATCAAGAGATGGGCTTATGGGGTGGAACATATTCCCTTCATTGTTAAGCAATATTTTACTAAAGAAATTGATTTTTGGGATAAAACCGATCGGGTACTTTTTAAAATTTGGGGGGATCTGAAATGGGGGTTTCTGGCAATTTTCGTCACCTTTGGAAGCTTAATAATATCTTTTGTAAATCCCAGTTTTAGAACCTCCGTATTGTCTGTAAATTTACCGATTGTTTCTTCGTGGATTTTAACAATCACTTTTTTTGGGCTATTTGCCACCATTTATGTCCATGAAAAGACAGTGCCCAAAAGACCGGCTGACTGGTCGCTATTTAAAAGAATCTGGTCATATGCTCAATGGCTTTTGATACCTTTAATCCTTATAACTATTTCTTCCTTGCCTGCAATTGATGCCCAAACTTCTCTGATGTTTGGCAAAAAATTGGAATTTAGGGTAACCAATAAGGCAAGGTTACTAGAAAAGGTATAAAAAATTTATGTTTAAATTAAAAAAAGGATCAGAAGATTTTGTCATTTCAAACAAATTGGTTTTATGGATAACCCTATCTCCTATTACCATAAGTCTGATTCTCGCAGTAACTATACTTTTAAGTATGCGGTCATTACCGCCTAAATTACCGCTTTTTTATTCACTTCTTTGGGGCGACGATCGACTTGCCTCTCGCCAGGAGTTTCTGTTAATTCCGGCAATCATCACTCTAATTACTCTCCTGAATTCGGTGATTTCCTGGCAGCTGCATCCATCCCAATCCTTTTTCAAAAAAATGCTGCTTTTTTCTCCGCTTGTAATAAGTCTCTTGTTAACAGTCACATTTATAAAAATAGTCTTTAACTTTATTTAAATATGGATTTTTTGTTACCTCCAATAATTTCTTTTATGCTGACTATAATTTCCGTACCTCTCACTATTACTTTTGCAAAAAAATTTAAAATGCTTGATAATCCTAAGACAAGACCGCACCCTGCTCATACCCAACAAAGGATTGTTCCGAGAGCAGGAGGATTACCTGTCTTTATCGGAATTGCGCTGACAATGGTACTATTTATCCCATTTGAAAAATATACAATCGGAATTTTGGCAGGGCTTATCATTTTGCTTGTGATAGGACTTTTAGACGACCGTTACCAGAATCTTTCGCCATATTTGCGGCTCTTAACCCAGTTTCTTGCAGCAAGTATCGTAGTTAGTATGGGAATAGGCATTTCCTTTATCACTAATCCATTGGGTGGAATCATCCACTTTGATACAAGCCCCCAATTAGTGTTGCTTGCCGATTTTTTGGCGGTAATTTGGATCGTTTGGGTAATTAATATGATGAACTGGTCAAAAGGTGTGGACGGTCAAATGCCAGGTGTGATTACGATTGCAGCGATAATTTTAGGGCTGCTATCTTTAAAGCTAAATGCGTTTCATGATCCTACACAAGTCAATTTGGCAAAACTTTCATTTATCACTGCGGGAGCTGCTTTCGCTCTTTTGCTTTTTAATTGGCATCCGGCAAAAATTTTTCCGGGGTTTTCCGGATCAGGAGTTTTAGGATTTATGATTGCGGTTTTGGCTATTTTAGCCGGAGGAAAATTGGCAACCGCAGGGCTTGTGCTTTTAATTCCGGCAACCGATTTTGCATACACATTCTTCAGACGAATTCTGGAAGGTAAATCGCCTGTCTGGGGCGACCGGGGTCATTTGCATCATAAACTCCTTGAACAAGGATTTTCGCATGAACAAATTGCCTTGTTTTACATATTAGGAAGTGCTATTCTTGGTGCAGCAGCTCTAAGTTTGTCCTCCAGCGGCAAACTATTTGCGGCAGCACTTATTGGAACAATTATTTTAGGAGCCATTTTATGGTTAAACTTTTTTGGGGATTATTCAGGGCAGCGCGACCGAGGCAGTGGATAAAAAACTTCGCAGTTTTCGCCGGTTTAATCTTTTCCGGCATGCTTTTCGACAGAGTAGATCAAATAAAAACGGGCGAAGCGTTTCTTCTCTTTTGCATCTTTTCTTCAACCACTTACTTACTAAATGATGTATTTGATATTGAAAGAGATAAACTCCACCCTTTTAAAAAAAAGCGTCCAATAGCATCCGGACTTATCCCTGTTCCTTTAGCCGCAACTTTGGCTCTTACCTCAATTGTAATTTTTTTGCCGCTGTCATATGCGCTTTCTCCCGGTTTTTTCTTTGCTGCGCTAACTTATCTAATAATGCAACTATTTTATTCTGCTTACTTAAAACAAATAATTTTAATTGATGTTTTAGTGATTGCAGCCGGCTTTGTCCTTCGAGTTTATAGTGGAGTCTGGGTAATTGATGCTCATTTAAATGTCTGGTTTTTACTGTGTGTTACAAGCTCTGCTCTCTTTTTAGCTATTGGAAAAAGAAGATCGGAGCGGACATTAATGGAATCTCAGGCATTCGGACACAGAGAAACATTGCTTCATTATCCGGAAAATTTATTGGACATTCTAACCTCCATGTTTGCCAACTCCACCTGGTTGACATATGCTTTTTTTGCATTCTTACAACCACCGATTCAAGCAGGCCGGATATTGACAACTTTCTTTGGCGGTTTTGAAATACCAATCACAGAAGCAAAATATTTAATGGCAACGGTTCCGGTTGTGTTATATGCCGTCATGCGATATCTCTACATAATTTATGAGAAAAAAGAAGGCGAGTCTCCGGAACGTGTAATCTTAACCGATAAACCTTTACTCGCAACAGTCATCATCTGGATAGTAATGGTGGTAGGAATTATTTACTTTTTGGGAACTTAAGGATTTTTCTTTTCAACATAGGAGGACGAAACAAAACCTTCTGTTCCGTTTGATAGCCGTACCCGATCCCAACCTTCAAGTTCTTCTAAAAGTACTAATGAATCCCCTGGTTTGACTTGTGCAATTTCTTTTCCGCTAAGCGACGCCTTATCTCTAACTCGTAAAAATCCTGTTGGGGTTTGCTTAACGATAACTTCAGGTGTTTGAGTTATGGCTGGGGTCTCTATTGCTTCCAAATCAGCTTCAGAAAGCGCTAGATCTACCGAAACCGTAAGATTAAAATTTACAGGCAAATCAATCTTGATGCTTCTATTCAAATAGTTTGTGTGACTTACTAAAATAGTATGCTCCCCTGTATTCACATCAGCCGTGATTGGTGTCTTTCCAATGATGCGACCATCAATTTCTACTCCTGCATCACTCGGATTGGAAATTATAGTTACCCCTTTCCCCCGATCTAATGTTAAAATTTCCCCGGCAGAAGATGCGGAATCGCTAGCTATATCTCTTGTAATAACCACCACTGTACCGGCATTTAATTTAACTTTACCTTGCCAAAAGGCTCTATTTTTTTCCAGTCTAATTAGATATTCTTTAACGTCTAAATCTTTGCTGTCAAAAGGCGTCTTTCCAACTTCTTTACCATCTAAGAAAACAGTTGCTTCTGTCGGATCAGATAAAATAGAAATACCGCTTGTTTGTTTGACTCCAAAAAAAATTTCAGCCAATTGGTTACTGAAGCGAAGCAGCAAAGCTATCAAACTCAAAAGAATTAAAAACCAAACCAAGAATTTTTTCATCGATACATTATACTCCATTTTCATTGACATTTGAGCTCGAAAGTGATACTATTCGCACTCATCCCGTACTATCCAGTATGGGGTTTGTTTTGAAATATCAAAACATAAACCTTCTGTCTATGATAATTCCCGGAAGGGTTGCCCTCGCTCGGAAATTATCTAAAATCAAGCTAAGGTTCCTTAAGAGGTTTACAAAGCTTGCCATAATTGTTTTTATTTTCTTTTCCCTGACAGGATACTATCCAACACTTTCTATCCCTCCTGTTAAAAAATCGCTGGTTTTAGCTTCATATAAGGCGACCGGGCAGGAGCAAAAAGAGGAAGTCGTTGCCGAATCATTTTCTAAACCTCTGGTCTTACCGCACCCTGGTTATCTAACAACCAGATTCTCAGCATGGCATCCAGGCATAGATATTGCCACAGGATTGGGTATGCCTGTCCGTCCGATCATCAATGGTAGTGTTTCAGAGACTGGAAGAGATTTTTGGGGTTTGGGAAATTATGTGGTAGTGACTCACGAGAACGGATTTAAATCAAAGTATGCTCACATGGGGAAAATCTACGTCAAAGTTAAGGACGAAGTTGCTTCGGAAAATATTTTAGGAGAGGTCGGCTTAACAGGCCATACTTCCGGTCCTCATACACATCTGGAAATTACCCGTAATGATAGCTACGTTAATCCAGAGGCTCTACTTCCGGAAATCCCGGATATGCCCCGCCCGATAGCGCAAGACTAAGAAATAATCTCCCCTTCCACCTCTGTTAAGTTAACTCCCCTTAGTCCAAATTGTTCCCTCTCGCGATTAATTAACCTTTCGAGTAAATTTTTCAACTCCATAGGCGAATCCACATATTTCAATATTATTTCTCCTTTGCTGACTCCGGCTGTATTTACAACAATGGTACCGTGGTGTAAAAGCAACCTGTCAACAATCGATTGGTCTACCACTAAATTGGTAATTTTATCAAAAAGTGCGGCAGTCAATTTAACGGAGAATAACCCTTTTTTAATAATGACTCTTCTGGTAGTTAACAAATATCTATTGGCATGATAAACATGCATTGTTTTAAGTATGGCTGATAAAAACATAAATCCTAACCCCAAAACAAGAGCCCAGATTCTGCCAATATTAAAAAACCATCCTACCCCTAAACCAAGCCCTAAAAATAGCATCCCCGGAAAAAGTAAGTTAAGTATAAATTTAGATCTTATATAAGCTTTAGATAAACTGGTTACCAAAACTAACTCTTCGTCTTCAGATAAATATTTTCTGAAAGCCTTTTTCTGCTTTTCGGTAGGAGATTCTCGGTAATGGAACTTAGCCATTAACCTTATTGTATCAGATTTTAATATTCACCCATTCCGCCGGGGGGCATTGGAGGAGCCGGAGGAGTTGGTTCTGGCTTATCGGTAATCAAACAATTTGTAGTCATCACCATCACTGCCACAGATGCGGCATTCTGCAAGGCAGAGCGGGTTACTTTCACAGGATCTATAATTCCAGCCTTCACTAGATCTTTAATTTCCCCGTCTAAAACATCAACTCCCATATTACCGGTTTCACTAACTACTTTAGATAATGCTATTCCATCATCCATACCGGCATTTTTAACTAACATTCTGAATGGCTGTTCCAGGGCTTTGCGGACAATTGCCACTCCGACTTTTTCCTCTTGCCCTGAGCTTGTCGAAGGGTCGCCAACATTTATCTCGTCCAAAGCTTTACCAGCCCGAAGCAATGCCACTTCTCCTCCAGCTACAATTCCTTCCTCAATTGCCGCCTTTGTAGCTGCCACTGCATCAATCACTCTTTCCTTTTTCTCCTTAAGTTCAATTTCTGTGGCAGCCCCCACATTAACTACTGCCACACCGCCTGTTAACTTGGCCAGTCTTTCTTGCAGTTTTTCTTTATCAAATTCCGAATCAGAGGCGGCAAGTTCTCTTCTGATAGCAGCGATTCTGGCTTCGATCTTGGCTTTCACGCCTTTACCGTCAACAATCAATGTATTGTCTTTATCTGAGGTGACTCTGCCTGCTCTGCCTAACTCATCAATCTCAACCGACTCGAATTTTTTGCCTGTATCTTCTGAAATTACTGTTCCGCCGGTCAAAATTGCTATATCTTCCAACATTTCCTTGCGGCGATCACCAAAACCAGGTGCTTTCACAGCCAAAACATTAAACGTACCGCGCAGCTTATTAACTACCAAAAGCGCCAAAGCTTCACCTTCCACCTCATCGGCCACAATCACCAGATTTTTACTCACAGCCACAAATTTTTCCAGGAATGGTACCAAATCTTGCGCCGAAGAAATCTTTTTATCAGTAATTAAAATATAGGCATCTTCAATAGAAGACTCCATTTTATCCGTATCAGTCACAAAATAGGGGGAAACAAAACCTTTATCGAATTCCATTCCTTCCTTATAATCCACACTCATCTCCATGGTCTTGCCTTCTTCGACCGTCACCACCCCGTCTTTACCGACTTTTTGCAGAGCTTCTGCTATAAGATTGCCTATTTGAGTATCTGAGGCGGAAATTGTAGCCACTTGGGCAACTTCTTCTTGCGAAACAATTTTCTTGCTCATTTTCTTAAGTTCCTCAACTAAAACGACAACTGCTTTTTCAACCCCGCGCTTTAAAATCATGGGATTTGAACCTGCTTGGATATTTTTCAAACCTTCGGAAACTATAGCTTTTGCCAAAATCGTAGCAGTGGTAGTACCGTCTCCTGCCACATCGGAAGTTTTACTGGCTGCTTCTTTGATAAGCTGGGCTCCCATGTTTTCAAACGGATCTTCCAGCTCAATCTCTTTGGCCACAGTCACTCCGTCATGGACCACATTAGGAGCACCCCACTTTTTATCCAAAGCCACGTTTCTACCTTTTGGCCCTAGAGTAGTAGCCACAGCCTCAGTCAGGGTATTAATACCCTTTAATAATTTCTCTCTTGCCTCACTGTCAAATTTTAAAATCTTTGCCATATTTTTACTCCAAAATTGCCATTAAATCATCGAATTTTACTAATTTTAATTCTTTCCCGTCAACTTTTATTTCATCTCCGCCCCATTTTTTATAAACCACTTTATCTCCCACTTTTACCGGACACTTCAGGGTTTTTCCATTTTCCAATACCATTTCATCCCCGCAAGACAAAACTACCCCTTGGGCCGGTTTTTCCTGGGCGCTCTCCGGAAGAATTATGCCGGAAGCGGTTTTATTTTCTGCTTCACTGGGTTGCACTAACACATAACCCATCAAGGGCTTAATGCTAATTTTCGTACTACTATCTGATTTAATTCTTGCCATAATAAAATGAAAGTGCCATTCTGGAGGGAGCGCAGCGACCGATAGAATCCTTATTAGATGCTATCGCTTCGCTCCAGCATGACTACATGAGCAGACTAGACATGATATATACCAAAAACTAGCACTGTTTGTCAAGAACTCGCAATATTCTCCATAGAAATCCGACACTTCAGGTAAAATATGGATGTGTTAAATATCACTAAAATAACATTGGCTTGGGAACTTTACGAAGCAAGAGTTCCAAAAGCCCATATAGCCTCAAGGATA
>JAQTPP010000008.1 GCA_028712705.1 Candidatus Daviesbacteria bacterium | reverse complement strand
TTTAACAGTCATTACAACAAGCACAGATTCCATCAAGCCATACACTACAAAACTCCTTTTGAATATGTTACAACACTATTACAGGAAGGAGGACAACCGTTCTCTATCTAGGGTGCCAGTACAAAAACTTGATTTTTCTTCAATCCTATAGTAGAATAAAAGCTTGACAGAATGCTGGAAGTATTTGTAAGATGAAATCTCATAATCTCTTTGGGGGGATTTTTGTTTTTTTATGAAAGCAATTTTTAGAATTTTTAAATTTAATTATACATATCGCGCCTTTATGAGAGGGAGCGGTGGCGGATGTGGAGGAAGTCCTGATAAACGGGAATAATCCCACCTCAGCCGCCCCTTAAAAAAAGGAGCGGTTTTTTTGTGGGAAAGGAAAAAATATGGCAAGTAGATCATCACCGGAAACAAACGTAGCTTGTCGAATACCAACTGATTGGGGTGCAGTAGCTGTTGTGGAAATGTTCGGACGAGATGCAATGTTAGCAAAGGCTGTGCAGGTACCCTATCCGTCTATGATACGTATAAATGGGATATTGGTGCCTGAAAGACGCGGGGAAGTTCATTTACCAAATGGCGAGAGATTTCACCGGATAGATTGGAGAGACATAATAACTGGGGGAGGTAAGTTTGCAGACAGAAGACACATCCAAATTAACGGTATTACAGCAATAGTTATCCCACCCAGAAATTATCCGGATGAGTACAATAAATTATTGTACGGTAGAGGTTTACTATTTAGATAGTAAGTTTGTGGTAGACTAGAAAGCATGAAGCGGATACTTACTGGAGATCGACCTACAGGTAGGCTACATTTAGGCCATTACGTTGGTTCGCTTAAAAATAGGGTTAGATTGCAAGATGAATATGAGTGTTTTTTTATCATTGCAGACTTGCATACTTTAACCACCAGGCCAGAAGGAACAGGGAAGCTTAAGGAAAATATTCACCAGATGGTTTTAGATTATTTATCAATAGGCATTGATCCAAAAAAATCTACTGTCTATATCCAATCCCAAATTCCGGAAGTGACTGAACTGGCTTTGATTTTTGGGAATTTGACAACAGTTCCTCGACTTGAACGTATGCCAACTTTAAAAGATGTCATGCGTGATGCTGATATCCAAATTCCTTCCTATGGTCTTTTGGGTTATCCGGTTTTGCAGGCAGCAGATATTTTGATGGTTAAAGCTAATTTAGTACCGGTGGGAAAAGATCAGATCTCTCATGTTGAAGTGACCAGAGAAATAGCGCGTGAGTTTAATAGAATTTATCGGTCCACCTCCGAGGAGTCAAAGCCCACCTCGGAGGTGTCTAGTCAGGTTTTACCAATTCCTGAGGTTTTGGTGGGAGAAATTCCCACTTTGCCCGGTACAGATGGGGCAGCGAAAATGAGTAAGTCAGCAGGTAATGTGATTAATTTATCAGATTCTCCTGAAGGAGTAGAGAAAAAGGTGATGGGCATGTATACAGATCCTAAAAGAATTCATCTAACTGACCCCGGAACAGTAGAAGGAAATCCCGTGTTTACATATTTGGATGCTTTTGGAGCTGAAGTGGATAAGGATCAAATAGCAAAATATAAAGATCAATATACAAAGGGCCAAGTAGGCGATATTGAGGTAAAAAAGTACCTGGTTAAAATTTTAAATAATTTCCTGGATCCAATAAGAGAAAATCGAGCTCGATTCGAGCGAGATCCTGAGCTTGTCGAACGGATATTAAAAGAAGGTACTGCCAAAGCCAGAACAGAAGCCCAAAAAACCCTCCTTGAAGTCAAAGCTGCCATGAAGCTGGATTATTTTGGATAAAGCAGCTTGTCGCAGTACAAAAAATCACTCGCACGGTAGGGACTTGCTCGTTTGTGTTAGTTTTGTGTCGATCGGTTTCTGGTCCGAGATTTAGTTAGCACAAAACTAACAACATTTTAAGGTTTTATTGTGAAGCTGTTTGTGTTACAATTTGCAACACTTGTAGTGAGCAAGTAGTGAGCAAGTCGAACTATGGCAAATGGTAAAAGAAGAATCAATTTCAATAGAAAGCTCTTCGCATTTTTTAAAGGTCTAGTTGTTTATGTCTTAATTGCTTTAGCTGCTCTGATTTTCTTTTATCAAGTTTCCGGTGGGCCCAAAACTGCCGACAGTAACGAAGTGCCAATTTCTCAAATTGTTTCTGATGTCAAAGATAAAAAGTTAACAAAAATCTTTGTGGAAGGGGATAAGGTGACAGCAGAAGTAAAAGATTCAGACAAAAAGCTCACCTCCCGCAAAGAAGCCGGTGAATCCATCTATAAAATTTTAGAGTCGAGTGGCGTTGATCCAAAAACCGTTACCATTGAAGTAAAAGATTTATCTATCCAGGAGGCCTGGATCGGGATTTTATCTGCGGTTTTGCCGATATTAATCCTGGTAGGCTTAATGTTTTTCTTATTTAGAAATGCCCGTGAGGCAGGTCAGGGTATTTTTTCTTTTGCTCAATCCCGGGCCAGGCTTTTCACCAAAGATGCTCCGCAAATTAAGTTTTCAGATGTAGCCGGGGCAGAAGAAGCAAAACGCGAGTTATCTGAAGTAGTGGAATTTCTAAAGACCCCGGGTAAGTTTAAAGCTTTAGGAGCAAGAATTCCTAAAGGAGTATTAATGGTGGGTCCGGCCGGAACAGGTAAAACACTACTATCAAGGGCAGTGGCAGGGGAAGCCGGAGTGCCATTTTTTTCTATTGCCGGATCAGAGTTTATGGAAATGTTAGTTGGAGTTGGTGCGGCCAGGGTCCGGGATATGTTTGCCCAGGCCAAAAAAGCTGCCCCGGCAATTATTTTTGTAGATGAAATTGAATCAATTGGCAGGCAGCGCGGCATGGGTTTTTCCGGCGGGCACGACGAGAGGGAGCAAACTTTAAACCAGATCTTGGTGGAGATGGACGGGTTTACCCCTAATGATCATGTGATAGTGTTGGCAGCTACAAACAGACCTGATCTTTTGGATGCAGCCTTAGTAAGGCCGGGCCGTTTCGACAGGCGGGTAGTTTTAAGCTTACCGGATCTGACAGAAAGAAAAGCTATTATTGAGCTTCATATGAAAGGTAAGCCTTTTACCAAAGATGTTTCAACAGAAAAATTAGCGAGAAGAACTGTGGGGTTTTCCGGGGCAGATTTGGCTAACATGTTAAATGAGGCGGCAATTCTGGCAGCACGAGAGGGGAAAACTGCCATAGATAATAAAGATTTGGAAGAAGCTGCCACTAAGGAAAAATTAGGGCCGCAGCGGAAAAGGATGCAGTCAGAGCAGGATCGGAAACTGGCAGCCTATCATGAAGCAGGCCATGCCATTGTAGGGCATTTTTTAAAAAACGTTGATCCGGTGCACCGTATCTCGATAGTTGCCAGAGGCATGTCCGGGGGACATACAATGTTTCCTCCAACAGAAGACCGTTCTAACGAGAGCAAGAGTCGCCTTTTGGAACAAATTACCGCAGCCCTGGGAGGGCAAGCCGCAGAAGATTTGATTTTTAAAGATATCTCTACAGGCGCGGCATCGGATATTGAAATAGCCACTAACATTGCAAGATCAATGGTTACCCAATATGGCATGTCCTCTTTAGGGCCGATTAATGTAAACCCCAGGCCCATGTTTGGGATTTGGCGGGGAATGGAAGAGGGAGCAGACCTCTCTCCTAAGCTTCATGATGCGGTGGATACGGAAACAAGGAAAATAATGGATTCCTGCTATAAAAATGCCCAGGATATTTTAAGAAATCATAAAATTAAATTGGATAAGGTAGCCAAAGAGCTTTTAGAAAAAGAAACCCTGGAGTCTGATGAGTTTGAAAAAATTGTGGGGAAGAAGAAAAGTTGATAAAATAAGATAGTGAGAATAATTACCGCTTGTTTTCTACTTTTTACTTTTTATTTTTTACTTATTACTCCGTCCTATGCCCAAGAGGATGATATAGGACAATCTCAAATTACTCCTGCCTCGCCCCTTTATTTCTTAAAATCAGTCCGTGAGATTCTGGAGTTAAAATTTGCAGGGACCACCCATGTAAGAGCTATCCGTGAGTTTGAATTTGCAACAAGACGGATCAGGGAAGTTAAAGGATTGGTTAAAACCAGCCGCCAGGATCTGATTGAACCAACGCTATACCGGTATCTGTTTCATCTGGAGGAGTTTATCGGTATAGCCAACTTTAAAGATCCGGATTTTGCAAGTCAAGTTAGTAAAAATATAGCCGGACAGATGAATGTTTTGCAAACAGTTTACACTCATGTTTCTGACAAAAGAGCACTGATGTCGATTAGAGCAACAATCAACAGTTTATCCAAGTGGGACCTGAAACTGATTGATAAATTCAATTTGGCAGAAAAACCGCTGCTTGCAGAGCAGATTGTAGCCTCCAGGCTGTCAGCATGTAATTTTTTAAGCCATGAAGCATCTTCTTCAGCTTTAAATGAGGTTGAAAAAGTTGTTCTTTTGGAAAGAGCCCAACAATGTCTAACCCCAAAACCATAGCGGTAAATCATTTGTCATAATGGCCAAATTTGTAATTGAAGATATTGTTTTTTATCTTTCCGATAAAAATTAGATGTAACTCTATAGCGATATATTTTAAAACTATCTTGAGTCTGCCATCTTTTGATAGTCTGCGGACAGAGACAGGTATTTTATAAGATTTTAGATAACCAAATCTGCCGATTCTTTTGGCGCGTTTGACATAATCATGATCTTCAGCGAGCATCAAAGATTCGTCAAATCCTTTGATAGCCAAATGGAGATCTTTTTTTACAAAGATGCAAAATCCGGGTATGTGGGGATGGAATTTTTGTGTCAGCCGCATATATTGATTGGTAAATTTATGCAGGATGTGATCAATTCGAAGTGGGGATCTTGGTGTGATGAAACAAGAGGTAATATCAAGTTTCCTTCTTACCATTTCCGCAGTAGTTTCTTCCAGAAACGTGGGTGGTAAAACTACATCAGCATCTAAAAACAACAGCAGAGGTGCTGTGGCAACCATGGCGCCGCTATTTCTGGCTATTCCTGGTAAACCACCATTAACAAGTTTACAGCCAAATCTTTGGGCGATTTTTCTTGTCGTATCAATAGAAAATGCATCAGCGATAATTATCTCTTCCGGTTGTCTGGTTTGATTTTCGATGGATTTTAAGAGTTTTGGCAGAAACTGCTTTTCATTAAAAGTGGGGATTATAATACTTAAAGGAAGAGTCATTGTTTAAATATAATCAACTTCCCTTTGGTTGTCAAAATTCTGATAAAATGTGTAGTATGCATAAAAGGATTCAAAACATACTCAGAAGTTTTTTGGTTTTAGGAGCTATTTATCTTCTTGCTGATGCTTTTATACATTTTTTTGATATTAAATTAGTGGATGTTAATAACAATTGGCCTGCTTCGGCCATTGTCTATGCTAGACTACTTGATAAAATTTCTGGAGCTTTTATGTTACTAATTGCTATCATTGTTTTTGTGATTCATAAAGATCTGGAAAAATATCGGCTAGTGGTGTACCTTTCTGCTATCTGGACATTCTTTTTAGGGTTGACCTTCATTTATCTTAATATGTCAACAGATTACTCACGTATCTTTAACTTTTTGCCATCGCTTTCTTTTTGGATGCCTTTTTATAGAGAATATTTACTTTTAGAATCAGGGGCGCTCATTTTTTACAGCGCAATAGTTTATCTGTGGTTTAAGACAAGATCCCATGAATAATTCTAACCCAAAAGTATCGATTGTTATGCCTGCTTTTAATGAAGAAAAATATATAGAAAATTCTTTATTTTCTCTTTTAGAATCGGAACAGCGAACGGAAATAAGCTATGAAGTAATTTTGGTTGACAATAATTCTTCTGATCAAACTGTCAAGTTGGCCCAAAAATTTGCCAAAGGGATGAATTTAAGGATCTTCAAAGAAGACAGGCAAGGCAGGGGGATTGCCAGAGCTAGAGGTTTTGATGAGGCTCGAGGGGAGATTATTCTGTCTGCCGACGCAGATACCATTTTTTATCAAGGTTGGGTAGAGACTTTAGTTTCTGCGCTTAAAGATGGAGTAGTAGCAACTACTACTCCTTGCAAGATTACGGATTGTTCGTCTTTGACAAATGCGTTATTTAATTTTACTCAGCCCAGAATAGCGTCTTTTTACAGGCTATTCTCAGGCCATTACTGGCTGGCTGGATTCAGTTTTGGTATATTAAAAACCATCTATCAAAGAAGCGGGGGGTTCAATACCAGTCTGCAAGCACAAGAGGATATAGATTTAAGCTTTAGGGTTGCAAAACTGGGCAAAATAAAATTTATCAACAAACCTGTAATATTTTCCGGAAGAAGATTCAAAAAAGGACTTTGGATTGGATTGTACGAGTATATTCAAACATTTGTTGAAGCTTTTGTCTTTAGAAAAGAAAAAAATGTCTATCTTGATAATCCCAGGTAAGGCTTAATTTGGTAAGATATAAGCATGGAAACTAATGCTGAGGTAATTTCCCCTACAGAAGCTATCAAACCTACGCTTAGTAGCCAGGATATAGTTGTTGGGACAGATGTAGTCAGAGTTTCCTGTGCAGAATTTTTTCCTCATTTAACAGAGCAAGAACAAGAGCACTTCGACCCTACTCGAGCAGTAATACACTTACCTGGTTGGCCATGGAAAGTTGATCAATCGGTTATCTGGCCTTTGCCTAGAAGTCTTGCCGAACAGTCTAAAGTCAGAACTTTAAGTATTGATACCAGAACTAATAAGATAGGACCAGATTCTTTACAAATAGAATCAGCTGGAATAGCTGCATTTCTAGAAGAACAAAGCGTTAGAGAAGTTACACTAGTCGGACACTCGGAAGGGGCGATAAGAGCTGTTAATTTGGCCGTTGTGCTTCAGGAGCAATACCCTGATATCAAAATTAATGGTGTAGTTTTAGCAAATCCTATGGGTATGAATAATAGAAGTCTAGCGGAAATAGCAAAAGGTTTTTTATTGGATATATTTAAAATCAGTGGCCAGGAGCGTCGGAAAATGGGGGTAGATAAACCAAAAGGACTAGAGATGCAATTTGCGCAGAGTCTTTTGAAAGATATTGCTTTTGCCGGGCCTAGATATCTGCATATGCTTAAAAATCAATTAAATAATTTAATAAATATTAACCCTTATCTTGAGAAGATTAAAGCTCCGGTGGTGGTAATGGCAACAGACAGGGATTTAGTTTCTGATTTAAGAAAATATCTTCCTCCATCTGAAATTGAAAACAGACAGCCTCCTCCTCAGACAGAAGAAGAATTAATTGATGAGATAGGTAAAAAATGGGACGAGATGAGTGAGGAGCGAAAGACGGAGTATGAAGCTATATATGGCAGCAGGGAAAATTATATTAACAGTTATCAGGATGCCTACAAAAGCAGAAAAGAGATGGTAAGTTTAACCAGAGTCAGGCAGCGGTACCTAGAAGCAAATTTATTACCTGAGGCAGAAAATGTGGTATTTTTAGTTGGCACTAAACATGCGGATCATGGAGGCATTATTGATTTTAGACCTGAAACTGCAGCACACATAATTTCTAGAATTTTTGGCCGGTTAAGAAGACAATGATTATATGGTTAGAATTAAATCTTTTTTAAAGATTCTGGTTATAGTATTTTTCTTTTTAATCCTCCTGATTTTTTTAGGAGAATTTATTTTTAATTCTATTTATCAGTTTCCTCAGAAAATTGAATATGGAGTAACTTTTTCTCCAAGATATGCCGGATATTTAAAACTGGACTGGCAAAAAATCTATATTCAGATGTTGAATGATCTTAAAGTTAAACATTTAAGAATCCCAAGTTATTGGGACATATTGGAACCAAATCCTGGTCAGTATGATTTCTCTGAAACAGATTTTATGTTGGATGAGGCAGAAAAGAAGGGAGCAAGGGTGATTATGGTATTGGGAGAAAGACAACCCCGCTGGCCGGAATGTCATGTTTCGGAGTGGGCCAAAAGGTTAAAGCTACAAGATAGACAGCAAAAGATTTTGGAATTTGTGCAAAAAACCGTCGAAAGATATAAGGATCATCCAGCGATTTGGGCTTGGCAAATTGAGAATGAACCTCTTTTGCGAGGATTTGGAGAAAATTGCGGCATTCCGGATAAAATTTTCCTCAAAAAAGAAGCGATCCTTGTTAGAAGTCTTAGCGATAAAACAATTATTATGACAGACTCCGGAGAATTGGGTTTTTGGATTACCCCTGCAGAGTTTTCAGATGTGTTTGGGACAACTTTGTATAGAAAAGTACATGATAGATTCTTTGGATATATAATCTATCCTTTACCTCCGTATTTTTACAGTCTTAAATCAAGCCTAGTGAGAAATATTTTTGCCCGTAGCAACAAAAAGACTATTATTGTGGAACTGCAGGCTGAACCTTGGTTAGCAAGTGGCGCTTTTATATCACCGGAGGAACAAACCAGGATTTTTACACCGGAAAACTTTAGAGATTATGTAAATTTTGCTAAAAAAACCGGCTTTGACGAACAATATCTTTGGGGGGTGGAATGGTGGTATTTTATGGCCCAACAGGGGTATCCTGAATATTTAGAATCTGCCCGAGTTCTTTTTAAATAAAGCTAATCTTTTTAAGAAAGTTTTCAATACTTTTTTCTAAATCAGCAGGGTTGTTTATAACTATGATGTGATTTGCTTTCTTAATTAGATCAAGTTCGGAGTTTTTTATTCTTTCAGACAAAAATTGGGCAATATCAGGAGGGAATATGCTATCTTCTGTTCCTTCTATCACCAAAGTAGGTACAGTGATTTTATCCAGTAACTGTTTGGCATTTAGGCCTACTAGATTATCACACATCAGCAAGTAACTGCGTAGGGAAGTGTGTAAAATATCAGACAGGATTCGTTTTGCATCAAGATCAGAGCTACCTTTAAATTTATTAAAATTTACATGGCCGGAAGTTTTAATATCAGGCATAAATTTTAATATCAGATTAATAATTTGTTTGAAAAAAGTTTGTTCCATCGGATTGTAGCTAAAAAACGGCGGCTTAAAACTTGTATCTACCAGCACTAATCCCCTGGAAACTTTGGGAAATTGAGCCTGAAAATAGATAGCCACCATGCCTCCAAAACAATGACCAATAATGATGGGATTTGCAATTGTCTCTTTTTCCAACAAAGTCGCTACATCTTTTGAGAAATTTTCCAGTTTATAGAAATCTTCATTATTACTACGCTCTGATAAACCATGACCCCGCAGATCCATGGCAATGGTGGAAATCCCCAGCTTGGTAAAATATGTTCTTTCCTTTTTCCAGGCAGTCAGATCGCCTCCAAACCCATGAAGAAATACTAGCCACTTATCTTTATCCCTGACAGTTTTGTGGTAATAAATCTTAGCCCCGTCAAAGCTTTGGAAGTATTGTCCGGCCATTATGGAAATAGTCTAACACACAAAGTTTAAAATTCACATTTGGCCCATAATTTGCTATACTAAGAATAGTATGAGTGAACTTCCGTCAGGTAGATCAGGAAATGGCCCTGAATCCCTTGATAAACCTGAATCCTCTGATAATCCTGTTAGAGAGGCTAGTGCAGGATTCATAAAAAGAACATGGGAAAAATTGAATAGCGCTTTTGGTAGTTTGCATACAGGTGCAAGATTCGTACTTATCATAGGAGCAATAGGAGAAGCTGGTTATATAATCAATTCTTTATCTAATGGTAAGGCGATGGAGGGTGTTATAGGAGGGATTATTGCAGGAGTGGGTATGGCAGGGGCTGCTGCATGGATGGAGATAGGCGACCGTAGATTGGATGCACAATCAGCAAGATTGAAGGAAAAGCTAGCAAGAGGAGCAGAAAAGGAAGCTCCGCAAGATAGAAATGAGCCAGAAGCCTAAAGATATTATTATCCAAATTTTGGATTTAGTCGGTTACGGAGAAAATAAAGAAAGATTTGCCGATGAGTTATTGTCTTTATGTCAGCAACAAGCCTTAGTAGATTTAGTTAAAAGTTTACCAGAAGAAAAGCAAATATTACTGGAAAAGACCTTATCGCAGCAGCCTAATCCTCAAAATATTGATCAAGTATTAAAAGAAAATTTTTCAGAAGAAGAAATTTTGGAAGCTTTAAAAAAAGCAACGCAAAATACTATTCAAGCTTATCTCCAGACAATCTCTCCTCATCTGTCAGATCTTCAAAAGAATAATTTACAAACTTACATTCAATCCCTAACTGGATAGTTTTCAGTTGCTTATTTTGAATAGTTAATATACCTGGTTGTGAGACCCGATGTCTAAAAAGATAACGTAATTTTCGGAAACTGGAAGATATACTATTCTGATATCTCCTGTAACCCAAAAGACCCTAAGGAGGGTTGGAGAAGTTTTTAAGTTTAACTTTGCCGCTTTCTATATCACTAATCATCTTGGCGTAACGTCGATCGTTCTTTTTGGAAAGTTTAACAGCAGGAGACTGGAAAGTGATCGATATTTCATTAGATGCAAGTTGATTTAAGAAAATTCTAACTGTTTCCTGCAGGGAAGAAAAACCCATTTTTTGGGCAGAAGAAGCAGCTTGATCGCGCAACTTTTTACTAACAGGCACCTGGAGTATCGTATTCATAATATTATAATTATAACAGTTTCATAATGACTGTCAAGGCCGCAATGACATGAAGGTTGGATAATGCTACAATTCCCCTATGAATCTTTCAGAGAAGTCTACGTTGAGCGAAGTCTAAGCGTTCAGGGCAAGAAAATTGGTATTTATGGTAAAATACTGATACTTATGGAGAGAAAAGGAGAAGAACCGGGTTATCCGTTAGAACCCGATTCGAATGCAGATATAATAACATCGTCATCTTTCAGAGAGATGTTAAGACATCCAGGCAGTCTTCTATGGGCAGCTGGTGTGATTACACTTGCCAGACTTATGCTTTGGGCAGAAGGGTGCCCAAAACCTCAAAAACTTCCAAAAAATACTTAATTCTGCTTGTTAGTCGCAATGACATGAAGGTTGGATAATGCTACAATCGGAGCATGAAAAGATTAGTGCTGGTTGATGGTAATGCTCTTCTGCACCGGGCATATCATGCCACTCCGCCTTTTACTACTTCCAAGGGAGAGTTAGTTAATGCTGTTTTTGGCTTTTCCGCCATGATTTTAAAGGTTATTTCTGAACTTCATCCGGAATATTTGGCTGTGGCCTGGGATGAAAAAGGACCAACTTTCAGGCATCAGGCTTATACCCAGTATAAAGCCACCCGTGGGCCTGCGGATGAAGGTTTATCCAACCAATACAAAAGGGTTCATGAAGTAGCCCGGGCCTTTAATATTCCGGAATTTAAAGTTTCCGGATATGAAGCAGATGATTTGATTGGGACTTTAGCTTTGCAGGCACAAAAAGAGAAGGATTTAGAAATTGTTATTGTGACGGGAGATCGGGATATCATGCAGCTTATTGATAAAAAGATTAAAGTATTTATGCCCAAAAAGACTCTTTCTGATGTGGGGCTTTATGGGGTAGAGGAGTTTATGGTTAAATACGGGTTTTTCCCTAAACAACTGACGGATTATAAGGGTTTGGCAGGTGATGCATCAGATAATATTCCCGGAGTAGCAGGGATTGGGGATGTTACAGCCACTAAATTAATTCACCAATTTGGTTCTATTGAAGAAATTTACAACCCTAAAAATTTAAAAACCTTTCCGGAAAGAACGCAAACACTGCTATCAGAAGGTGCAGAATCTGCTGCGATGAGTAAAAAACTTGCCACGCTAGATTTAAAAGTACCAATCAAACTAAACCTTAAAGATTGTGTGGTGCATGATTTTGATAAAGAAGAAGTGATCAAGCTGTTTGAAGAGTTGGAGTTTAAGAGCCTAGTGAATAGATTAGATGGGGTGCAAGGAGCAGCTCGTCACGGCGCAAAAAACCGTTCGACTAATCAGTCTGAATCATTAAGTAACTCTCTAGTCTCACTTGAGGCTCGTCAATCGACAACCAGTAACACGATCGACTCGCCACATTTTTTGACTGCTCGTGACTTCGCTGCTCAGTTGGATTTACAAGTTGAACCAATTTTGAGAAAAATGAGTGAAACAGGAGTACTAATTGATCTTAAGTTTTTAAGTAAGTTTGGTAGGGAATTAAAGACCAAATTAACCAAACTCGAGAAAAATATTTACTCAAAAATAGGACATGAGTGTAATCTGAACAGCCCAAAACAACTATCTGTTGTGCTTTTTGATGAACTAAAATTACCGGTGGTCAGGAAAACTAAAACCGGCCGCTCTACTGATGAAGATACTTTGCGTGAGTTGTCTTCAGCTCATCCTGTTATGCCATTGCTTTTGGAGTACCGCCAGCTTTTCAAACTGATTTCTACCTACATTGATAGCCTGCCAAAATTTGTAGGTAAAGATGGCAGAATTCACTCCACTTTTAATGTAGAGGGAGCCTCAACCGGCAGGCTATCTTCAAAAGACCCTAATTTGCAAAACATTCCGGTTAAAGGTTCGGCAGGAGGAGAAATAAGACGCGCATTTGTCGCGTCCAAAGGTAAGATTTTGCTGGGAGCTGATTATTCACAAATTGAGCTTAGGATAATGGCGCATCTGGCAGATGACCCGGGTTTAAAGAAAGCTTTTGAGCAAAGTTTGGATATTCACGGCGCCACTGCCTCAAGAATTTTTGGAGTAGCAGTGGATAAAGTCACTAGGCAGCAGCGAATGGTAGCTAAAACCATGAATTTTGCCACGCTTTACGGGCAAGGCCCCCATGCTCTCTCCCGCCAGCTGGGAGTGAAATATGAGGTGGCGCGTCAATATATTGAAGAATATTTTGAGCAATTTCCCAAAGTCAGGGAGTGGATGCAAAAAACTTTGGCTTTTGGTTATGAAAATGGTTACATTGAAACTTTATGGGGGAGGAAAAGATATATTCCGGAGCTGCGAGCCGAAAATAGAATGATTAAATCAGCAGGTGAGCGGGCTGCTGTCAATCATCCGGTTCAGGGTACTGCCGCAGATATGATTAAAAAAGCCATGGTGGAAATTGATAAAGAATTAACAATGTACAATGCACAATGTGCAATGATTTTGCAAGTGCATGACGAGCTACTTTTTGAATGTGATCCTAAGCGTGTTAATGAAGTAGCAAGAATGGTTAAAGAACAGATGGAAAATGCTCTTAGACTTTCTGTTCCAGTTTTGGTTGATCTAAAAATAGGGAAGAACTGGGGAGAGATGAAGCTCCTAAAGATTTAAATAACCATTTTTCTGACAGTTCTTTGTTCCACTTCAAATTTGATAAATCCTGTTTTTTCCAAAATAAAAAAAGTTAGCCAAAGCAAGGGGTAAATTAGAAGATTGAGGATTGAAGTAAAGAATTGAAGAGTGAAAAATAGTAATACAGCCAGCCCGGCAGGGATAAAGTTAGTATAAGGTTTAATAAAATTTTGAATCTGATCTTTGACTGTTTGTTTGATTAAGTCATTTGTGAGACTTGCCTGAGGTTGGGTGATCTTTTTGGGATTGGTTAAACTTTCAAGAATTTTTGGATCCAAGCCTGATTGTCTCAGCAGCTCGGGGTTTTTCTTTAAAAGATCTAGTTGCTCCGGGGAAAGTTGAGATAGATTCGTTTGTTCTGTTTGGTTGGTTGATTGAGGCAGCGGAGTTAGTTTCAAGGCAGTATCTATTAGGGTATCCGGAATTTGAAAACCCTGCTGAGCAATAATCTTGCTGGTAGAGAAGAAATAAACAATACAAATTGTCAGTATTAAAAGCCCGGACAAATACCTGATAGAAGGACCCAATAAGTTGGATGGTTGGAAATTTAAGTAACTTTTTAGTGCAACATCAAGGCTTAAGTTTGACAGCAGGAAACTAATAAAAATTGCTACTGCAAAAATTACAGCAAAAGCCGGGTCCATGAAAACAAAAGTTGTTGCAGACCCAATGATTGCAGCGGATAAGCTAATTCTCCAATCCTCTGCAATCGTGGCCAAAAGGATAAACAATAAACTGGAGAAGGAAATCAAAACTGAAATATAAATTAAAGTAATTAGAGTATTTAAAGAAAGCGAGAAAATGAAATCATAGGATCTGAAAAGAGGAGTAGTTAGATAAATTAAGGTTAGGAAAGATATTAAAAAAAGAGGAGCAAAGATGAGTTTTTTAAAGTTAACCATGGTATACTCTTAAATCATAACATGAAGACTCTGGTTACACACATCAACCCGCACCTGGATGATATTGCCTCAATTTGGCTTTTCAAAAAATTTCATCCCGAATTTAAAGATGCAAAAATAGAATTTATCTCCGCATCACGCAACCAGGCAGTTACAGAAGAGAGCGAGGATAAGGTATTTTTAGGTACAGGTGGAGGAAAGTTTGATGAACATAAAGAAGGTCTTAATACCTGTGCCGGTTCTTTGGTTTATGATTATTTAAGGCAAAAAGGATACATTCCTCAAGACGAAATCACCCAAAAAGCACTGGAGCGATTGGTTGATTGGAATCGGCTGATAGATACGGGAAAAGCTCCAGATTCTCAGTTTGATGAATTCAGTGTGCAATCTTTTATCAGGTGTAAGGATGGCACGCCCCAAAATTCCCAAAGATCGGTGGAGTTGGGATTTGAAATTCTGGATAGAATTCTAACAGTTTTAAAAAGAAAACAGCAAAGTTTGAAAGATTGGGAGAAAAGAAAAGAGTTTGCTACCAAGTTTGGTAAATCTTTTGCGGTAGTTTCAGAAACCGTGGATCGTGAATTCTGCAGGGAACAGGGAGGAGATTTATTTTTAATGTATCATCCAAAATATAAATCAGTTCAATTTTTTACTCCATCTTTTGAGATTGACCTGGAACCGATTTATCAAAAAGTTAAAAGCTTGGATCCAGAGGCTTCCTGGTTTTTGCACCAAAGCCATCACATGGTTATTTGTGGTTCTTCCTCTGCGCCTGACAGCAAACTCACAAAATTAAGTTTTGAAGAACTCATAGAAGTTACCAAACTAGTAGACAAGCATTCTCACATCTCCTAATCCATCAAGCCCTTTTGCTTATTTTATAGGTAATTTTGTGATTCATATTACTGCAGCTAGAAAATTTTTATGGTAAAAAAGGATTCTTATGTCCAGTAATATGCTTACTAATGAGTTTTTAAAAGAAATTCAATCTTCCCTAGAGGATTTAGGAGGATGGGGTAGTGTAGAAATTTTTGTTCAAGACGGTAAAGTAACTCAAATTACCAGCCGGTCAATCAGAAAAACCCAACATGAAATAGCTCAATTAATACCTGAAATTTTAACAGTTTAAATTTTGAAAGAAAATTAAATAAAGATTGCTGAGCGCGAACGCAGGCGACCCAAATAGGGTCGCCTTTTATTTTGAAAATATGATTTCACTATTTTATTTGCCAATCTTAAGACCAACTATAAAACAGGTTAAATAACCTTAAGCTAGTTGGTTTTCAAATTGAGGGAAGGAGGTGAGAAAGAATGATTAATAAATTAGCAGCAGGAGCAATTGGTGTGGCACTGCTTTTAAGTTCAGCAATTCCAACTTTTGCCAGCGGTTTTGATAATTTAACCTTGGTAAAAAATAAGGCATGGCTTAAAAACATTGTCGTTATCAAAGCAAATGTCGGGGAGAACTCGATTATGGCTAACGAGGATGTCGAGGGTGGGAGTATTTTAACAGGAGCGGCATCTGCAGCAGCTTTAGTAGACAACATGCTTAACACAAACGAGCTTAGTTGTGGCTGTCCAACTGAGGATAACAATGAGTGTTGTCCGGATGAGTGTGGTTGTGAGGACGAATGCGGTTGCCAGGATGAGAACGATAATGGTTCAGGCCTGATAATCAAGAATCTGGCCGAAGTCAAAAACATTATCATTGCCAAAGCAAACACCGGAGATAACTTGATTTGGGCTGAAGACGAGGTAGAAGGGGGTAGTGTTAACACTGGAGCAGCGGATGCTGCTGCAGTAATAACCAATGTGGTTAATACCAACATGGTTGGTGTTGGTACCACAAGTCCGTAAACTTTTGTCCCCAAGAGAGGGGTTTTTAAAAACCCCTCTCTTGGGACAGAGAATGCAGAGATTTAGTTAGTGAGGTAGTTAAGATGAATAAAAAAAATTTAATTATTATTTTAAGAAAAAGCTTAATCTTTACGCTGTTACTGCTTCTTTGTTTTAGTAACTTTTATCAACAAGTCTATGCAGAGGATTTTTCTAATTCCACTAATTCTGCAGAATTAGCAGTAGAACCAGCGGTCACCGCGACTGACCAGGGATCCTCTGAGACTAGTGTTGATAATAATACTACTTTAGAAAATAGCATTGATCAGACAGCAGATACAGGTAATAATACGATAAACCCCACTCCTGAGCCCACTCCTCAGGCTGCTGAGTTAGCCAGTCCAACCCCGGAGTCAAGTTCTTCCTCCGAGCCTTTGGACTCTACTGAAACCGAACTGCCAGCCGATGTAACAAACAGCGCAGAAGTAGAAAATAATGTTTCAACTTCTGCTGAAACAGGCCAAAATAGTATTCTGGCTTCAGAAGACTCGCAAGTTCCAGAAGAAGCCACTGATGCTGCGCAAATCAATACCGGAGATGCTATTTCCGTAGTGGAGGCGGAAAATAATGTCAATTCAACCGAGGTAAACTCTACTACCATAAACCAAACCTTAAATATCTTTGTATCGGAAGATGTAAATTTGGCAGTTTTACCGTATATAATCGCCGAAGCAGTCTTTGCCCAAAATACTCAAGATGATCAAGTGATTAATGTGGGCATATTTAATGGCAACAATTATGCCTATTTATCCAATGATATTGTTTCACTGGCTAGTAGCGGAGCAAATTCAGTTTCTGGCACAGAACAGGCCACCATTAAAACCGGTGATGCTTACTCTGTGGTGTCACTGGTTAATAAAGTCAATACCACCTTTGTGGATTCGGTCATTCATATTGTGACCATTAATATTTTTGGCACTGTTAATGGCAATATAATTCTGCCGGAGTTTGCTTTAGAGAAAGGGAAAGGTGGTCAAATTAGTTACGTCGAAAATGTGGCTTTAGTAGAAAATAATGTTTCCTCAGAGGCAACCAGCGGCCAGAATCAGATTGTCTCAGAAGAAGGAGGCACCATTACCACCGGTGATAGCCAAAATGTGGTTAATGTAGTAAATTTTGTCAATGCCAATATTATCGGCGCGCTCTTTCACTATCTTTTTATAAACAACTTCGGCCTTTGGAATGGTGATTTCTTGGGTTGGGATGGAATTGCGCAGTCAGAAGGAGGTAGTAATTTCCAATTGAGTTCTGTACAGGTTGGGCAGGATTGCCAAACTACTTGTTATAGTGATATCAATTTATCAAACCAAGCTTACGTTATGAATAATATTTTCTCTACTGCCAACAGCGGAGGGAATTATATTGGAGGGGAGTGGGGCTCCATTACCACCGGTAACTCTTATAGCGCTATTTCTCTTTTGAATTTTATTAACACCAATATTATCCGCTCTATCGGCTTTTTCGGATTTATCAATATTTTTGGAACCTGGAATGGAGATATTGGCGGAAGTAGTGAATTTATTCGGAATCAGGAAGTTTCCCCGCAGAATCAAATCAGCGTTCAAGAGGATAAGGGCTCAGATGAAAATAAAGATAGCAGCAGCGAACAAGTCCAAGAATCAGGTGGTTTACTCGAGATTGAGGCCAAGCATGATGCCGGAACATATTATCCAGGAGACACAATTACCTTCTTTATTAAGGTCAAAAATCCCGGAACAGGAAAAGTGTATAACACCAAGACTCAAATTATGCTGATAAAAGACGGGGTTGAGCGGGGAGAAGTTGTTTTTGAGATGGGAGATATTGAAGCAGGCAGAGGAATTATGTTAACAACAGGATTAGTTTTATCAGACAAAACTCCGGCAGGGCTTTATACTGCTAGAGTGAAAGTTTGGGGTTATGTGAGTCCGGACAACAGGCAAATTTCCGATTACAAAGATCTTACTTTTGTAGTAGCTCAACCAGTTATTTTATCTCAGTCTTCCACAGATGTGATGGGATTTGTTCAACAGGTAAATGGGACAGAAGATTTAGCCGGGCCAGCAGCCCAGACAGGATGGGGTATGCAGGATATGATGAAACTATTGTTATTTGGTTGTGTTCTATCCTATGTTTCGATTAAAAGTGTCAGAAAAAGAAAAAAACTGGCTTTAGCTTTTTCCCGGAGTAAAATATTTCTAGTTAAAAAGTCAGCGGCGCTTGGGTCATTTTTCTTCAGTCATTTCCCGCCTTTCTTTTAGAAATGTTAGAATAAGGCGAATGAAAGTGGCCCTTGTTCATGATTATTTAAAAGAATATGGCGGAGCAGAAAGGGTCCTGGAGGTTTTGCATGAGATTTTTCCGGATGCTCCTGTTTATACTGCCTATTACAATCCTGAAAGTCTGGGAGAAAACGGTAAAAGATTTGCTGGTTGGGATATCAGGACTTCCTGGTTTCAAAATTTCCCTTTTGCCAACCGGCTACTTTCCCCTTTCCGCATATTTGGGCCAATGATGTTTGAAAGTTTTGATTTGTCCTCATATGATTTGGTGATTTCTTCCTCATCAGCTACTCATTTAGCCAAAGCTGTGATTACCAAACCTGAAACTTTGCACATAAGTTATATTCACACACCCCCCAGGTTTTTATATGGTTATGTCACCTCTTTTAACTACAAAAAACACTGGTGGACCAGGATTGGGGGAGAAATAATAAATCACTTTATGAGGATCTATGATTTTGAAGTTTCCCAGAGGCCGGATATATTGGTAGCTAATTCCAGGAATGTCCAAGCCAGAATAAAGAAATTTTATCGCAGAGACAGTGTGGTTATTTACCCGCCGATAGATGTAGCAGCGATCAGTCGTCAGTCGTCAGTCGTCAGACAATCTGAAAGCAGAAAGCTGAAGGCTGATAGCTATTATCTCGTTTTAAGTAGATTAGTTAGAGGGAAGGGAGTGGAGGTAGTGGTGGAGGCTTGCGGCAGATTAGGTTTACCACTTAAGGTGGCAGGAATTGGCCCCGAGCTAGATAACTTAAAAAGGCTTGCTACCAGCTACCAGCTACCAGCTACTAATTTTTTAGGGTGGGTGAGTGATGAGGAGAGGATAAAGTTATTATCAAATGCCAAAGCTTTAATTGTGGCTTCTGAAGATGAGGATTTTGGCATTACCTCTATTGAAGCTCAAGCTGTTGGAACTCCGGTTGTAGCCCCGCTAAGCGGGGGTTTCTTGGAGACGGTGATAGATGGGCGGACTGGAATTTTATATGGTGGTAGTGGACAAGTTACAGCGGACAGCTTAATTGCTGGAATCCAGCGCTTTAATGATTTAAATTATTTTAATAGTGAGGATTTAAGAAAAAATGCTGAAAAATTTTCTAAAGAGAGATTTAAAAAAGAAATTTTGGAGTTGGTAAAGAAAAATTTGCTTATATCTTGAACTGACAATGCGATCGCTGAATACTTGTATAGTTCACTGCAGATTTACACAAAGCAATTTAACAAATTGACAAAAATAGGTAGAATAAGATAGGTTGGATAACTATATGATAAAAATCAGTGATTATATTACCCGCGCTACAGAGCTCACCGCCCTTTCTGTTTGGAGATTGATTCAAGAAAAAGGTTTCACCCCAGAGGATTTATTAACAGAAGAAGAATTAAAGATTAGAGAGAAACTCATTGACCAAACAGGAGCAGATGCCATGTATGCGACCTTAACAGACATCCCATTTGTTTTAGAAGTAGTGGGTTCGGAGGGACGAAAACATGCCCACCAATACGGAGAAGCTCTGGCAACAGTAGAAGGAACTTTGGGTAAAGGGGATTTGAAACTGGATATGGTTAATGATGTGGTTGAAGGATCTAAAGCTGCCAAACTCAATACTCCCGGAGCTGTATCTGTGATTGCCGTAGGTTCTCACAAGGGTTTGATGCCAACCCCTTCAGATATTGATTACATGGACAAATTGTTTGGTCCACCAGAGCTTCTCGGTAAGATTTCCATTGAGCGCCCGGTTGAGGAAAACCTGGCAGAGGTGGTGGATACATTCAAAGTTAAACCCTCTGAGATTAATGTGGTGGTGATGGATCGGGACAGAAATGCTCAGTTAATCAATGCCTGCCAAAAATTTGGGGTAAATTTAATTCTGATTAAGGCAGGAGATTTTTTGCCTTCTATTTTATCCTGCATGAACCCCAAAAAGCACAAAAAAGGGATACATCTGGTGATGGGCATTGGCGGGTTTGAGGAAGGAGTGCTGGCAGGAGTGGCTGCCAAGGTTTTGGGTGCGGTTGGAGAAGGCAGGGGCTGGTCCGGCGATAGCCGGATTGCCAGAAAATACCAAAAGGTATGGACCACAGATGATTTGGTCAGCGGTAAAAAAGAGGACTGTTTTGTATCAGTTTCCTCAATCACCGGAGATAGCTGGTTTGGTTTCCCCCAGGTAACGGAAGATGGTAGAGGACACAAAGTCACCACCTTGACAGTTGATAAAAGTGGTGTGAATATAAATACTAAAATTCACCACTGAGAAAAAAATGGATATCAATACACTAAAACAAACAGTTTCTGCTATGGTTGCCCCGGGAAAGGGGATAGTGGCAGCTGATGAATCAAGCAAAACTATCCAAAAAAGGTTTGATAAAATCGGCGTTTCTTCAAATCCGGAAACCAATCTATCTTACAGACAGATGCTTTTTACCACTCCCGGGATAGAGGAGTGTATCTCAGGGGTGATTTTATATGATGAAACAATCAGGCAATCAATTGATGGTGTGAGTGTTCCAAAATATCTGGAAAGCAAAGGAATTATTCCGGGGATAAAAGTGGATAAGGGAGTAAAAGAGATCCCTAATTTTCCTGAAGAAAAAATGACTGAAGGGTTGGACGGTTTAAGAGAGCGGTTAACAGAATATAAAACTTCGGGTGCAAGATTTGCCAAATGGAGAGTAGTTTACACAATAGGTAACGGGATGCCCTCAGAGGCTTGTATTTTGGCAAATGCCCACTCGCTGGCTATATATGCCGGCCTTTGCCAGGAGGCTGATTTGGTGCCAATTGTAGAGCCGGAAGTTTTAATGGATGGGGGGCATGATTTAAAAAGATGCCAAGAAGTGACTGTACAAGTATTAAAAATTGTTTACGAGCAGTTGAAACTTTACAAAGTAGAACTTTCCGGGACTCTTTTAAAGCCCAATATGGTGATTTCCGGAAAAGAAAGCCCGACTCAGGCAAGTGCAAATGAGATTGCCAAGGTTACCATTGACACATTCAAAGAAGTGGTACCAAAAGAGGTTCCCGGAATTGTCTTTTTGTCCGGAGGTCAAACACCGGATCAGGCTACAGAAAATTTGGCTGCTATAAATAGAATTGGTCCGGCAGATGCCGGATGGCAGCTGTCTTTTTCATACGGCAGAGCTTTGCAGGAAGAAGCGCTAAATTCTTGGGCAGGAAAATCGGAAAATATAACAGCTGCCCAAAAAGCATTTTTGGAAAGAGCTAAAAAAGTAGCTACTGCTAGGTCTGTCAAGCCCGCTTAACCTGAGATACCTACTTTTGTCATTCTGGCTAGCGAGTCTTCGAGCGCGTCCAGAATCCAGATTCTGGAGTCGTCGTTTCACTCCTTCCCAGAATGACACATTTAGTTACAAACTTGGTAGTATCAGTGCTATCTCTAGTAATTAGCCTCAATCTAATTTACAATAGAGTGACTGATCAGACGATAGATGGTAGAGAATAGAAGATAGATTTCTAACTTCTAACCTCTATCCTCAAAATACCATCTTCTATTTTCCATCGTCCACCGTCAAAAAATATATGGCTAAAAATCTAGTTTTAGAGGTTAAAAATTTACGGAAAAGTTTTGGTCCGGCATCTGCCGGATTTGTGGCCATTGATGATATTTCTTTTGACTTGGAAGAAGGGCAGATTTTGGGGTTTTTAGGACCTAATGGCGCAGGTAAATCCACCACCATTTATTGCATTTTGGGTTTAATTAAACCAGACAGCGGTAAAGTTCACATTTTTGATAAAGACGTGACCAAATTTAGAAGTGAGATTATGGTCAATGTCAATTATGCCTCAGCTGACTTTCATCTGCCTTGGAATTTAACAGTTTGGGAAAACTTACTGGTATATGCCAAACTTTATGAGGTTCCTGATGCCAAAAAAAGAATCAACGAACTTTTGCAGATTTTTGAAATGAGTAATCTGCGGAATAAAGCTATCCGTGACCTTTCCACCGGCCAGCGGGCCAGAGCCAGCCTTTGTAAGGCTTTACTGAATAAACCCAAACTTTTGCTTTTGGATGAACCAATGGCTTCTATGGATCCTGATGTAGTGGATAAAGGCATAAAATTGCTTAAACAAATTCAAAAAGAAGAAGGTATGACTGTCCTTTACACCTCTCATAACATGTGGGAAATAGAAGAAATAGCGGATAAGGTTATTTTTATTAACCATGGAAAAATCACGGCTTCCGGCACACCCTTGGAACTGACCCAACAAGTATTAGATATAGAGACAGGGGAGGCTAATTTGCGGGATGTGTTTATCCATCTCACAAGGACAAAATGACTATGAATCCTAATAGAGTTTTTGCCATTATCTTGCGTCATATTTTTACCACCATGCACCAACTGGAGAGGTTTTTTGATGTGATTATATCTCCGGTTTTGGTTTTAGTGCTTTGGGGATTTTTATCAAAGTATGTACAAAATATTCAATCCTCATCTCTGGCAGCATTTTTACTTGGAGGGATGATTCTTTGGGTGGTATTTGAAAAGGTTAGTACGGATATCGGGGTTAATTTTATGTATGAGATCTGGGATCGTAATATCATTAATCTTTTGGCCTCGCCAATTACATTTTGGGAATTTTTAACCGGGCTTTTAACAATTAGTTTTATTAAAATTATTATTGCCTTAACCTCTATGTGGCTAATGGCAGGGATTTTCTATAACTTTCAAATTACCAGCCTGGGATTTGGTTTGGCGCTACTTTGGATTAATTTGTTTATTTTTGCCGTCAGTTTTGGCATTTTTAATGTATCTTTGATTTTAAGATATGGTCATACCATTGGTCCCTTAACTTGGATTTTGCCGTTTTTTGTCCAGCCCTTTGCAGCTGTTTTTTATCCGATTTCTGTTTTGCCTCCTGTTTTACAAAAGATTGCTTTTGTTTTACCCATTGCTCATGTTTTTGAGGGAATGAGGTATACTCTAAAATCTGGCCAGTTCGATTTTAATTCATTTTGGCTGGCAACACTACTAAATATAGCTTATATGACTGGTTCAGTTGTATTTTTCACTTTTATATTTAAAAAAGTCCTAAAAAGCGGAAGGCTGGTTAAACTGATTTAATTACTTTTCCTAAGAAGAAGGTAACTCTATTAGGTTTAACTCTTCCTTGAATAGTTTCAACCACATATTTCAAACTTCCTAATATAGCTATGACAACTCCTAATATTACAAAGTTTTCATTTATCATCTTTTGAGTATACAGAAATTATAGTTACTTTAGTAGATATTATTCTTCTTTCTGTATTTAGTGTTTGAAGAACCGGATTGACAGGATATAGAAAAATGATTTAGATTAAAGATATGGCTTCGGCTGAATGGATAAAAGATGGGCTTACAGAATTGGCAAGAAGAGCATCAATAACATCAACAGTAGATAGGAGTGGAGGATTAGGTCCAATAACTTGGGTTAGACGGATGGCAGACCGGGTCAATGTAAGAAGGAATAGTTCGTCTGTAGGACTGGATCCACAGCTGAAACAGGATCTTGAGGCTTTAGGCTTAGATCTTAATCCTCCTTCTCTATTGAAGGAGGTATTATTTGCTCCTTTTGCCGCTGCAGTGCTGGTTCTTAGGCGAGCAGGCTTTGAGTAATGATAGTTCTTCTTAGTGGTAAAATAACCTCATGCCGGAACTTCCTGAAGTAGAAATCATTAAGCTTGGTTTACAGAAAAAGATTATTGGGTTAAAGATCCAAAAAATTCAAATTCTTTCCGAAAAATCTTTCATTGGAAATCCTGATTTAGCCCAGGGTAAGAATGTACTCAAAATCTGGAGAAAAGCTAAGATTTTAGGAGTGGATCTGAGTAGTCATTCTGGAGCGAAACGCAGTGAAGCGATAGAATCTAGATCCTATCGGTCGGCTAACGCCTCCCTCCAGGATGACAAGAATGCGGTACTCCTTTTTCATCTAAAAATGACAGGTCAATTAATATATGAAGACGGCAAGAGAATGATAGGTGGTCATCCGACAGAGGATATGCTGGGAAAGATGCCAAATTCACATACCAGGGTGATTTTTAGTTTTTCCGACGGTTCGCATCTTTATTTTAATGATCAGCGGCGTTTTGGGTGGGTGAAGATAGTGGATAGGCGACAGGCTACAGTGGACAGTTTATTTAAAAAACTGGGACCGGAGCCTTTGGAGAAAGATTTTACATGGCAAGTGTTAAAACAAAATCTATTGAGACATAAAAGCATGCCTGTGAAAGCGGCGATTATGGATCAATCAGTGCTTTCCGGAGTAGGAAATATTTACTCCAATGAAGCCTGTTTTAATGCCAAAATTGATCCGCGCAAAAAAGTGGGAGATATGAAAGATAGGGAATTTAAGGCACTACATAGCGGGATAATTAAAGCGCTCAGGGATGGAATAGCGCATGGAGGTTCAACCAGAGCCCATTTTGTAGATCCTGAAGGGCATAAGGGTTACTTTTTGGATTATGCCAAGGTTTATGGTAAAGAAGGTTACTCTTGCCAAGGTTGCAAAGGTAAAATTCGCAAAATCACCCTGGCTGGCCGCGGCACCTACTTTTGCCCCGCCTGCCAACGCTAGTGCGCCCGCCTGCTATGACTAGTATTGTCGGGCAGGTAAGCATTGCGGGCAGGCCCAAATGCCAAAAATGAGTGTAGTATAATGAACTTTGGCCCGCCAAAGGCGGGCAGGTTTATGAGCGAAAAAACAAACTTCGCCTCGGTAATTGCAAACCGGGGGTTTTTAAATCTTTGGATTAATCAAATTCTAGTTCAACTGTCTTTTAATTCCCTAAATTTTGCTCTGATCCTTTGGGTTTTTAAGCTAACAGACTCTAATACTGCTGTTTCTGCTTTGCTTTTTTCAATTTACCTGCCGGCAGTAATTTTGGGTTTATTTGCAGGAGTATTGGTAGACATTATCGATCGGCGCAAAATCATCATGGTGATTAATTTTTTCTTGGGCTTATCTTTTTTTAGTCTGATTTTTTTAAAAACTTCTCTGCCGGCTATTCTTATAATTACTTTTTTTGTTAATGCCTTAGGCCAATTTTATGCTTTGGCCGAAGCCTCAGCCATCCCGCTTGTAGTTCCAAAAAATCAACTAATTACCGCCAACTCCATTTTTTCCGTCACCCTTTATTCCGCATTCTTGGTGGGGTTTGGTCTGTCAGGGCCACTTCTTAATCATTTAGGCATCAACTGGGTATTTGGATTGGAAGGAATTGCTTTAGCTGTGGCCTTTTTATTATCTTTGAAATTTCCTTCTATTAAGTCTTTGCCTGATATACAAGGACAAAGGCTGATTCGTGCCCTTTCGGAAAAGAAATATGGCAGAATTTGGGAGATTGGACTAATTGAGATTTTGGATACTATTCGCCTCATTAGAGGGAAACTTCCAGTTTTAACATCAATAATAATTTTGGCAGGAGTACAAATGGGGATCGGGATTGTGGCAGTTTTAGTCCCGGGCTTTTTGGAAAAATCCCTTCATATTAAAGCTACTGATGCCACATATGTTCTGGTTATTCCTTTAGGGGTGGGGATTGTGATTGGCGGGCTGATTTTAGGTAGATTTGGCAATAGGCTGATGAAAAGAAAATTAGTGGGATGGTCAATTTTGTTTGCTGGCCTTTTGTCTTTTATTGTAGGTATTGCCCCAATCATTTCACCTGCCATTCGTTATCTGGGTTATCCCAGACCACAGCCATTTTTCTACCAACCATCTTTAAGCCAAGTGTTGGTGGCAGGATCATTTTTGCTGGGCATTGCTGTAATTTCAATTTTAGTCCCATCGCAGACAGTTTTACAGCAAAACACTTCTGAAAAAGATCGGGCTAAGGTATTTTCAGTATTGGGTGTGGCTATGTATGGGCTGTCACTGCTTCCGATTTTACTCTCCGGAGTTTTGGCAGATGTTTTTGGGACTGGGCCGATTTTTATCGGACTTGGTGTAATAATCATATTGATGGGACTGTTTGGGTTAAAGCCCTCTCTCTTTTTCAGAAAGAGAGAGTTGTCTTATCGGGTGAGGGAATTTTTAGGGTTAGGACATTGGGAAGGGGAGTGAGCAGCTCGTCGAAGTAACAAAAAATCACTCGCACGCTAGTATCGTTGCTCGCTTGTGAGAATTTTGTGGAAGACCATATTTTGAATCATCGAGACAGTCAGCACAAAATCCTCAACACTTTTTGTTTACTTGTGACTTCGCTGCTCCTAACTTAATGAATATATGTTTTTAAAAAGATTAAATTTAACTAATTTTAGAAATTATTCAACGCTCGAGGTAAACTTTGACCAAAGACCGACCATTTTGCTTGGTAACAACGCTGTCGGGAAATCCAATCTTTTGGAGGCAATTTATCTTCTTTCCACTGCTAAGTCGCTGCGGGTGGAAACAGAAGATGAATTGATAAAAAAAGAGGAGGAATTTACCAAGATCGAGGGGTTTTTGGTGGATAGTCCGCCAGTCAATTCGGGTCTGAGTCTCTCAGGGTTGAAGACTGGCGGAGATATTGAACTTTTGATAATTATCAACAAACCCACCAAGGACGTGCTTTTTAGAAAGAAAGTTTTGATTAACGGGATTGGGAGGAGAATTGTGGATTTTATTGGAAATTTACCGGCAGTTATTTTTTATCCAGCTGATATCAATTTGATAACCGGACCTCCCGGTCTCAGGAGATGGCATTTGGATTTGGCACTGGCACAAATTGACCCGGGATATAAGAAAGCTCTGACTAGTTACGAACAATTTTTAACAGCCAGGAATAGAATTTTAAAAAGAATCAGAGATGGACATGCAAGAGTAGATGAACTGGATTACTGGACAAAAGAACTTGTTAAAAACGGAGAGATTATCTCAGATAAAAGGCTTATCTTTTTTGATTTTATAAATAGATTAGAAAAGCCTTTAGGAGAATATAGATTTGAGTATATGCAGAGTAAGCTGACAGCTGAGAGGTTGGTTGAAACAAACGGCAGGGAGGTAGCTGCGGCTGCAACATTGATTGGTCCTCATAGGGATGATTTTCGCATTTACCTGAAAGATCGGAATATGGTTCATTTCGGCTCCAGAGGCGAGCAAAGGATAGGAACTTTGGCTTTTAAACTTTTACAACTGGAATATATGGCCTTTAGTTTAGGCAAAAGACCAATACTGCTTTTGGATGATGTATTTTCCGAACTGGATGCTCCTCACAGGGCTCATGTGGTGGGGGTAGTTAGTAAACAGCAAACAATTATTGCTACAGTGGACTTGGAAAACATCCCAAAAGATTTTTTAGATTCTGCCAGGATTTTGAGGGTGGAAGATGGCCACATTCATGTAAACTGAATGTGGTTATCTCTTAATTCCCCATCTTGAGGCTAGACGGGACAGTTGAAAAGTTATTATGACACCCAGTGTTGTTACCAAGATGGCATAAATGAATCTGGATAAAATTCCCAAACCAGGCAATCTTGGTTCAATGAATTCTTTAACTGTTTGTTGGATGGTTTCATTCCAGGCCAGCGCAGCTGCCAGACCAAAAGCTGAGGTTGACAGAGTTACCAATTGTTTCATCAACTCTTTATGAAATACGAACCTCTGATTATTCTTTTTAGCCATATAATTATTCTAACAAAAATAATCGCATTTTGTTAGAATTAAGCAAATGTCGAAAATAATCAGATTACCCGGGTTAATTGATTCTCATGTACACCTTCGTGAGCCTGGTGCTACCCAAAAAGAGGATTTTACAACCGGCACAAAGGCAGCCATTGCCGGCGGTTTTACCCAAGTTTTAGACATGCCCAATAATCCGGTAGCGACTATAACGCCCCAAGCTTTGCAAGAAAAAATAGATTTGGCAAAAGGTAGAGTATATGCTGATGTGGGTTTTCATTTTGGAGCCAGCCCTAAAAGTATTCAGTATTTTAAAGAGGTAGCTGATCAAGTTTTTGGGCTAAAAGTTTATATGAATCAAACCACCGGAGATTTGTTGATGGAAGATGATCAAACTCTGGAAACAGTTTTTTCTAGCTGGCCTCATGAAAAAATAATCATGGTTCATGCGGAAGGGGAAACCTTAGAGAAAGCTCTTGCTTTGGCTAAAAAATTTGGAAACATGTTGCATGTCTGCCATGTTTCCTTGAAAAAAGAGATTGAGGCAATAAAAATTGCCAAAAAGGATGGTTTAAAAATTACTTGCGAGGTAACCCCACATCATTTGTTTTTAACAGAGCAGGATTTAAAAAGATTAGGTTCATTTGGGATGATGAAGCCACCTCTTGAGAGTAAAGAAGATCAAGAAGCTCTATGGCAAGGCATAGTGGATGGAGTAATCGATACGGTTGGTTCTGACCATGCACCGCACACCAAAGAGGAAAAAAATGGGGAAAAACCAGTCTATGGTGTGCCGGGACTGGAAACCACCTTGCCTTTACTTCTGACTGCAGTAAATGATGGCCGCCTGACTATGGAAAAAGTGATAGAGCTGACTTATACCAATCCCAGAAAAGTTTTTGGCTTACCGGAGCAAAAAGATACTTATGTGGAAGCAGATATGGCAGAGAGTTGGACTATTGAGAATGAAGCTTTGCAAACCAAATGCGGCTGGAGTCCGTTTACAGGAATGAAGGTGACTGGAAGGGTGGAAAAGGTGGTCCTGCGTGGTCAGGTGGTATTTGATGGTAAAAACATCTTCGGGCCATACGGACAAATTTTGTAAAGATCTTGACAGATTGATTTTTTATGGTTAAACTAGCAAAAGATTTATATGGTTAGGAAATATTTTTTAATTAGCTCAATGATTTAGTTTATCCCGCAGTGGCGGGATTTTTTTTAAAAAAAGATTCTGGACAAGCCAGAATGACATTTATGAACTTTAAAGGTAGGGATATTATAGATATAAATGATTTCTCCAAAGATGAATTGCTATTTGTGTTAAAAACTGCCAAAAGATTTGATCCTGCTTTTGTTAAAAGTGATCGTTCAAACTACACTATTGCCCGAGGAAAAATAGCCGCCCTGCTTTTTTTTGAACCATCCACCCGCACAGAACAATCGTTTCGCTCTGCCGCCCAAAAAATAGGTATGGGTTTGATTGGTTTTAATAATCCAGAGTTAACTTCCATCCACAAAGGTGAATCTTTTGCAGACACCATTAGAATCATGATGGCTTATGCAGATGTTATGATCATCAGACACCCGGAACCAGGATCTGCCAGAAAGGCAGCGAATGTGGCTGATATTCCAGTAATTAATGCCGGAGATGGTCCAAACAGTCATCCTACTCAAACTATTTTAGACATATACACCATCTTAAAAGTTTTCGGAAGGCTTGATAATTTAAAAATAGCATTCGTGGGAGATCCATTGCACTATAGAACCTTTCATGGGCAGTTTTCAGCTTTATCAAAATTTTCCGGTAATAAATTTTATGGTGTTTCGCCAAAAGGTTTGGAAATGCCTAAGGAATTTAGAAATTCAGATTATCATGATGTGGTGATCAATATGAAAAATTTAGATAAAACACTGGCTGAGCTTAAGCCAGATATAGTTTCTGTCGGCAGAATTCCCAAAGAGTATATTAAAGGAGACAGTTCAAAATATAATTTTCAAGTTTCAGTTAATACAATGAAAGGTTTGCCCGGCCATGCAATTATTATGCATCCTTTGCCCAGAGTAAACGAGCTTGATCCGGCATTGGATAGCCATCCGAATGCCATTTATTTTGCCCAGGCAAGGAACGGCTTATATGTCAGAGAAGCGCTTTTGGCTTTGATTCTTGGCAGGATTTTTTAGCAGAAGGAGTATTATGCAGGGCAAACTGGTTCTGTCCGATGGGACAGTTTTTTTAGGGGAAAGTTTCGGGAAAGAAGTAACCACCTCAGGGGAGGTGGTTTTTAATACCGGAATGGCAGGTTACCCCGAATCCCTGACAGACCCGTCTTATTTCGGGCAAATTCTGGTTTTAACCTACCCTTTGCAAGGTAATTACGGAGTTCCGGAGAGTAAGTTTTGGGAATCAGGGAAAATTCAGGTTAAAGGACTGATTGTCCAAAATTATATTGATCACCCATCACATTTTGAAAGCCGAAAAACTTTGGGAGATTGGCTTAAGGAACAAGGAATACCTACCATACAAGGAATTGATACCAGAGAGCTGACTAGGAAGTTAAGGGAATATGGAGTGATGTTGGGGAGGATAGAGTTCAAAGTTCAAAGTTCAAAGTTCAAAGTTAAGGAAATCTATGATCCTAATTTGGAAAATATCTTACCCTATGTTAGTTGCAAGAAGGTTGAAGTTTATGGCAAAGGGAAAAAGAATGTCATTTTAATTGATTGCGGAGCAAAGGAAAATATTATCAGGAGTTTGGTGAAAAGAGGTGTAAGAGTGACAAGAGTACCTTGGGACTTTGATCCGCTTGGTCCCGCCGCAGGCGGGGCTGGCGGATTTGATGGAATTTTAATCTCCAATGGGCCGGGTGATCCGAAACAGGCAAAGAGTACTATTAAAATTGTCAAACAGCTTCTAGAAGCAAATATTCCGACATTTGGTATTTGTCTAGGCAGCCAGATTTTAGCGTTAGCTGCAGGCGGAGAAACCTACAAATTAAAATTTGGCCACAGAGGTCAAAATCAGCCAGTCATGGACCAATTTAATAAAAAGGCTGTAATAACCAGTCAGAATCACGGATTTGCAGTTGATATGAAATCAATGGGTAAAGATTGGAAGGAATGGTTTGTTAACTTAAACGACGGGACAAATGAAGGAATCAGGCATAAAAGTAAACCGTTTTTGGCAGTGCAGTTTCACCCGGAGGCAAACCCGGGCCCGGTTGAGGGAGGATATTTGTTTGATGAGTTTCTAAAATATGTCAAATAAGACTAATTGGATCAATACGATGAATAAATTAAGAAAGGTTTTAGTTTTGGGTTCAGGAGCGCTAAAAATAGGCGAGGCAGGGGAATTTGATTACTCCGGTTCACAAGCCTTAAAAGCTTTAAAAGAAGAAGGAGCGGAGGCTATTTTAATCAATCCCAACATTGCCACAATTCAAACTTCGAAAAGTTTGGCAAAAAAAATCTATTTTTTGCCTGTAACACCGTATTTTGTCCAAAAAGTGATTGAAAAAGAAGCTCCTGATGGAATTTTTTTGAGCTTTGGAGGGCAAACTGCCCTAAATTGCGGTCTGGCGCTGGAGCGAAGAGGTATATTCAAGAAAGCGCACTTACAAGTTTTAGGCTCTTCAGTACGAAGCATCCAAGTTACCGAAGACAGGGAATTGTTTGCCAGGGAACTTTCCAAAATTGCTGTTAAAGTGCCGAAAGGAGGTTTTGCGAAAACCCTTGATGAGGCGCTAAAAATTGGCCAGAAATTAGGCTATCCCCTGCTAATTAGATCGGGATTTTCATTAGGAGGGTTGGGTTCCGGGGCGGTTAACAACAAGGAGGAATTTATTAAAACGGTCTCTATTGCTTTGAAACAAGCTCCACAAATTGCGATTGAGGAATACTTGAAACACTGGAAAGAGATTGAGTATGAGGTGGTACGGGATAAGGATGGCAATAAAATCACTGTTTGTAATATGGAAAATATGGACCCTTTGGGAATTCATACCGGCGAGAGTATTGTGGTTGCACCTTCTCAAACTCTTAATAATTACCAGTACCATTTTTTACGTAAATTATCTTTGCAGGTTATTGAGCATTTGAGGATTGTCGGAGAATGCAATATCCAGTTTGCCTTAAATCCTAAAAATAATGATTACCGGGTGATTGAAGTTAATGCCAGGTTGTCCCGGTCTTCAGCGCTGGCCTCAAAAGCAACCGGATACCCGCTGGCTTACATCGCAGCCAAGCTGGCTTTGGGTTACAGTTTGCCTGAGATAAAAAATAACGTGACTCTCTCAACCAGTGCATTTTTTGAACCTGCTTTGGATTATATTGTAGTCAAGATCCCGAGATGGGATTTACAAAAATTTGTGGGGGCGAAAGAGATAATCGGTTCTGAAATGAAGAGCGTGGGAGAGGTTATGGCAATTGGGCGAAGCTTTCCGGAAGTTTTACAAAAAGCCATCAGAATGCTGGAAACAGGTCAGGATGGTTTATTGGGAAATGATATAGACGATACCAAGCTTTTGCCTACAACAGAGCGACTTTTTGTTGTGGCCCAAAGATTTGCCAGAGGGGAGCAGGTGGAAGATATTTATAGGGCAACAGGTATTGATCCATGGTTTCTTTATCAAATACGGGAAATGGTAACCTTTGAGAAGAAACTATTAAATTGTCATTCTGGAGGCCGAAGGCCGATAGAATCCAGGCAGGATCCTATCAGTCGCTCCGCTCCTTCCAGGATGACGAGGGAAATAGTTGTTCAGGCAAAAAAGTTGGGTTTCTCGGATAAATTATTAGCTAAAGCATTTGGAATTTCTGAAGATGAAGTAAGAAGGTTTAGGAAAAAACACGGTATAGTGCCGAAAGTAAAGCACATAGATACTTTGGCTGCCGAATATCCGGCCAAGACAAATTATTTATATTTAACCTATCATGGTGAAGAGTCAGAAGTAACACCAAATGTCATTCTGGGGGCACGTAGTGCCGATAGAATCTCAAAAGATGCTATCGCTTCGCTCCAGCATGACAAAAACAACGAAAAAGCGATTGTTTTAGGATCTGGGCCTTACCGGATTGGCTCTTCTGTGGAATTCGATTGGTGCTGTGTCACTTGTGCTAAAACTTTAAGGGAAAAGGGTATTGAAACAATTATCATAAATTGTAATCCGGAGACCGTTTCAACTGACTATGACTGTGCAGATAAATTATATTTTGAGGAGTTAACCTTTGAGCGGGTCAGTGATATTTATGAAATCGAACAATCTGCAAGTTTGGTTTTGGGTTTTGGTGGCCAGGTGCCTAATAATTTGGCAATGGATTGTTTCCGGGCAGATTACAAAATCCTGGGGACTTCTCCTGAAAATATAGATAGGGCAGAAGACAGAAACAAATTTTCCAAACTTTTGGATAAATTAAACATCGAACAAGCGCCGTGGCAGAGTTTGAAACGTTTAGATGATGCTTTAAAGTTTGCCAGAAAAATCGGTTATCCGGTTTTAATAAGACCTTCGTATGTTTTATCAGGATCAGCGATGAATGTTGCATATTCCAGCGCTGATCTTAAGAAATATCTTAAGAGCGCTTCAGATGTGTCTTCGGAGCATCCGGTGGTAATTTCCAAGTTTGTAGAAGGAGCAAAGGAGATTGAGATTGATGGTGTTTCTCAAAACGGCCAACTTTTAATTTATGCCATATCTGAGCATGTAGAGAATGCAGGAGTGCATTCAGGCGACGCTACGATCGTACTTCCTCCCCAAAAACTATACCTAAAAACTGTCAGAATGGTAAAAAATGCCACCAAAAAGATTGTTGAAACATTAAGTATTAATGGTCCGTTTAATATCCAATTTTTAGCAAAAGCAAATAAAATTATGGTGATTGAGTTAAACCTCAGGGCCTCGCGTTCTTTCCCGTTTGTCTCAAAAGTGACCGGGTTTAATTTTGTAGAAATGGCAACTAAAGTGATGCTTGGAGAAGTTCTTTCCGGCGATTTTAATACCATTGATTTGGACTATGTTGGGGTGAAAGCGCCCCAATTTTCTTTTAGCCGGATTAAGGGTGCTGACCCCAGGTTGCGGGTAGAGATGTCTTCAACAGGCGAGGTGGCTTGTTTCGGAGACGATCTGGAAGAAGCCTATCTTAAAGCAATCCTGGCAACAGGATTTAAGATGCCGGAGAGGAGTGTTTTTTTGACAATTGGCGGAGAGAAAAATAAACTGGATTTGCTTGTATCAGCCAAAGAATTATCGTCTTTGGGTTTTAAGATATACGCCACGGAACATACCCATGAATTTTTAAAGAAGCACAGTATCAAAAATATCCGGGTCTATAAAATTTCGGAAAGAAAAACGCCTTCTGTTTTAGACCTTCTTAAAGATAGTAAGATCGATCTGGTGATAAATATATCTGAATCAAGATCAAACCAAGGTGAAACTGCAGGGTATCTTATCAGAAGAAACTGTGTGGATTTTGGAATTCCTTTGATAACCAATGTGCAGGCAGCAGAGCTGTTAGTTTCTGCTCTTTCTTCCAAAAAAATAGGAGATTTAGAGATCAAGAGTTGGGACGAATATGTATCTTAATTAGATTTTTTGCGGGAA
The DNA here is from genome assembly GCA_028712705.1 of Candidatus Daviesbacteria bacterium. Classification (GTDB taxonomy): domain Bacteria; phylum Patescibacteriota; class Microgenomatia; order Daviesbacterales; family UBA10151; genus UBA10151. The sequence goes on along the minus strand of JAQTPP010000008.1, from coordinate 1,811 downwards.
AAGTGCGATAATTGAGTGAATGTTTATCCCGAAATACTCCATTACGAACAAAATCTTAAAAGATGTCGGTATAGTTGAGGCTGCAAAAGAGGTTATAATGAATGCCCCTTTAGTTCCGGCCTGGGAGGCAAAGTTTAGAAAAGAGGCAATAGAAAGGACAGTTCATCACGGCACTCATTTGGAAGGAAATCAGTTATCCCCGGAGGAAGTTAGAGATGTTCTTGAAGGAGAAGAGGTTGTAGCAAGAGATAGAGATGTACAAGAGGTTATTAATTACAGAAATGTCTTAAAATTTATTGACGGAATTTATATCCAGATTGGTCCGCCAGCTGGTGGACTAGGCAGTTACAATTTCACTATTGAAACAATATTGGAAATGCATAAACTCACCACCGAGAAAATTTTACCTCCAGAAACTTCGGGGCAATTTAGAATCAGGCAGGTGATTGTCAAAAATACAAAAACAGGGCAAATTTCCTATACTCCGCCTCCGGCTCCCGAAGTACCATATCTGGTGGAAGATTTGGTTAACTGGATCAATTCGGATGAGGGGAAGGCAGTTCATCCGATTATCAAAGCCGGAATCATCCATTATGAGCTGGCCAGGATTCACCCGTTTGTAGACGGGAACGGTAGGGTAGCAAGAGCTGTGGCAACATTGATTTTATTTCTAGACGGTTATGATATCAGGAAATTCTTCTCGTTTGAAGAATATTTTGACGAGAGTCCAATGCAGTATTACTTAACGTTACAAGCTGTATCAAACCAGCTCGTACTAGATACTCATGAGCGGGATTTGACTCCATGGCTGGAGTATTTTACCGAAGGAGTGGCGATAGAACTCAATAGAGTTAAAGAAAAAGTGCAACGGATTTCCGTGGATGCCAGGATTAAAGATAAACTGGGAGAGCAGTTGATGTTAAATGAAAGGCAAATGATGATCATGGAATATATTCACCGGCATAAGGGGTTGTCTAATAAAGATTTTAGAAAAATTTTTCCGGACTTTTCAGATGATACAGTCTTAAGGGAGTTGAAATTCCTCCGGCAAAAGGGTTTGGTGAAAAAATCGGGCGGCACCAAAAAAGCTATTTATGTTTTAAAGTGATGCTTCCATAACAATGTGATTTCTTTGTAATTTAGCCTGCTTAAGCTGTTCATCACCTCGCGCAAATAAGGTTTGAATATTATCAGTTAGCCTAACTGGAGTAATACCAACACTGACAGTTTTTTCTAGCGACGGTTCATTGAATGTTCTTTTGACAGCTTCCGGAACACCTATTCTGATCTCCTCGGCCAAAGTTAACATCTCTTTGTTGCTAGCACCAATTACAAAAATAACGCACTCGTCTCCTCCAAAACGACCAATTTTGACTGTAAGATGTTCAAATTGTTCTCTTCCCGTCGTTTCTATAAGCACATCCGCATAAGTCCGAATTAAATCATTACCTGCCATTTTGCCTCTTGTATCGTTAAACTCTTTTAATTTATCAATGTCTAGAAAAGCCAAGTATGCGGAAAGATTATTTTGCTGAACAGTTTTAAGGTCTATGGTTACAGCATCGACGAAACCTTGAAAATTAAGTAGCCCAGTTAGCCCGTCGTGATCTGCTCGATCTTCCAGTTCTATTTCTCTATTAGTAGATTCCTCGACTGCTTGCTCCGCTGTAATTTCTCCAGAGATAACTCGATTTATGCGGTTAAGATGACGCTGCTTTAGGAATTCTCTATGTGGATTTCTTGTTCCTGCTTCAGTCTCTGGTGATCCTTGAGTCATATTACCTTTTCAGGGTAACTCATAGCAGCAGATT
>JAQTPP010000001.1 GCA_028712705.1 Candidatus Daviesbacteria bacterium | reverse complement strand
TTGGATAGTTTGAAATCCCTAACCTTAATCTCTACCGGAAGTATCTTAAAGGCCCGCATGTAGGAGCCATTATATCTGCCGTTCAATTAAATGTCTTAGGTGTACGGAATGTATCGGATCCTAGACATCTCTTTTTTGAAAAGCATTAATCCTTCTTCAACAGTATGCAACACTCCTTCTCCGAACTGCTCCTCGAATTTTGCGGGATTTAACCAGGAATACTGCAGGAGTTTAGCAGTCTTACTTTTGTTATATTCATCAAGACTGATCGGAGAAATCAGAAAATAGTTTAATTGAAAAATTTCGGCAATGGTTTTAGCAAATTCTAGCGGAGTTACACTATCCGTACTACTGATATGATAAAATCCTTCTGCTTCTGATTCAACTAACACCTTCAAAGCATTAACAATATAGTTCACATAAGTCGGCGTGACTCGCTGATTCCCAATCGCTTTTATTCTCCTGCCATTCTGCAACTCCTTGAGGAAAAATCTGGCAACGTCTGTTTTGAGTTCATAAAAAGGACTAAACGGCATACAAATTCTAGCTATGATTGCAGCGCAACCGCTTTCGAAAACAAATTGCTCCCCTGCATACTTAGTCTGCCCATACCAATTGATTGGATTTGGCTTATCTTCTTCTGTATAAGGACTCTCCGCTTTTGTTCCGTCAAATACGTATTCCGTTGAAATATGTATCAATCTCTTTTTCATTTCCTTGCATACATCCGCTACATTTTTTGCTCCGACCGCATTTATTTGATAACAAATTCCGCCTTTGTCGTCTTTTTGGGCTTCGGCGCTTTCAACTTGAGTATATGCTGCAAAATTAATGATCGTATCCGGCGCAAAATCTTGAGCAAATTTTAAAAGTTGATCTTTATTTAATATATCTATCTCTGAAACAAGAGGGGCTTTGATTTCAAAAGCCCGGGAATGTATCTGGATAAATTTTGATCCGACCAAACCGCTTCCCCCAAGGATTAATACTTTCGAATTCATCATTTGAATTTTTCCGGAAATAAATCTCGCAGTGTTGGATTATTTTTATCCCTCTCGGAGATAATAGGATTTTTAATCGGCCAGTTTATATTTAAATCAGAATCATTCCAGGCAATTGCCCTGGTATCCGAACCATCCCAGTAAGCATCAACCAAGTAGATGTAGTCCACTGGTGTACTGCCGGTAATACAATAAGAATTAGCCAAACCTTTGGAAACAAATAAGGCAATCCTGTTTTGATCGTTGATTGTAAATGTTTCCACCCTACCAAAAGTTGAGGAGTCTGCTCTAATATCAACAATCGCCACGAAAGCTTGTCCATTAACCGGATAAATTATCTTATTCCAATTTTCCGCATGAATTCCACGCATTACCGAAGGTTTAGAACGAGCATGATTCATTTGTAAACCTTTAAACTCAATATTCAAAGTTTCTTCTATTTCATCAATATGGAAAATTTCTCTAAAAAATCCCCGTTCGTCCGTAAGTATTGGTTTTTCCAATACTAATAGTCCCGGGATTGATGTTGTTTTAATGAATTTATGATCCATAAACAAGTTTGTAAGCGCAGCTTGCAAACAAAGTTTACAAGCTTTGCTTATAAGATTTTTGTGTATTGCGATCAACGTCTGGCCTGCCTTCTTTCAATGGTTTCCACCACCATCTATTCTCTCTGTACCAGTCAATTGTTTTTGGAAGCCAAATACCCAGATCATGTTGTCTTTCCCACCCCAAAGATCTAAGTTTGCTGCCATCATTAGCATAACGGAAATCATGCCCTAACCTATGTTCAGCATATTCGATCATAGATTCATCCATTCCTAAATGTTGCAATATTGCTTTGGTAACTTCGATATTCGCTCGCTCCTCTCCCTCAATTAAATAAGTCTCACCTATCTCACCTTTTTGTAAAACCAAATCTATAGCAGCTGAGTGATCATCTACATGTAGCCATTCACGAATATTTTCTCCTTGACCCATCAGAGGAACTTTTTGACCCATCAACAGATTAGTGATAAAGCGGGGAATTAGCTTTTCCGGATCCTGGTATGGACCATAGTTGTTGGCACAATTGGTAATAGTTACCGGTAAACCATATGTTTTAAAATATGCTCTGACTAAATGATCTGCTCCTGCTTTTGATGCTGCATAAGGAGTTCTGGACTTATATGGAGTATTCTCGTTAAAAGGCGGATCGTCCGGTCCTAAATCTCCATAAACTTCATCTGTAGAAACATGGTGAAATCTTTTAACTCCCAAATCTAATGCCGTATTTAAAAGCAGCGCTGTTCCCAATACATTAGTTCGAACAAAAGTAAGCGGATCGATTATGGATCTATCTACATGAGATTCCGCGGCAAAGTGAACAATAATATCCACCCCGTCCATTGCTTTTTTTACATCTTCGGGGTTTGTAATATCTCCTTTTATAAACTGATAATTAGGATTATCTGATATATCTTTAAGGCTTTCTAAATGACCTGCATAAGTTAAGCTGTCAAGATTAACAATCCGATCCTCCGGACGATTCTTTAACCAATAATGAATAAAATTTGAACCAATAAAACCAGCTCCCCCAGTAACTAGAACAGTCATATTTGTATTTTACACTTTTCCCCCACGAAAAGGCTGGTTGTTGCTTCCCGACCATCTATCTCGATTATCTCGCTATCAGTACCGATTAAACTAGTCTCCATCGGATGATGTCTCACTCCATGAATTTTTACCCCGCTCATTAAAACACTATTACCGATTTTGCTTCCCACTATTTCGCAATTATTATTTATAGATGTATATGAACCTACAAAAGAGTCTTTAATGAACACATTATCTCCAATTATGACCGGTCCTTGTATTTGCGAATTAATAATCACTGAGTCTTTCCCAATCGAAACTTTACCATGAAGCGTTGAAGTTGAATCCGTCTGGCTTTCTCTAATTTCTTCTAAATGATGTTCTAATAAGTACTTGTTTGCCTCTAGCCAATCATCAAATTTTCCCGGGTCCATCCAAACTCCCTTATACTCTAACACATCAACCCTAAATTTATGTTCAATTAACCAGTTATACGGGGCACTAATTTCCAATTCTCCCCGCTCAGACGGTTTAATTGCATCTGCTCCTTTAAAACATTTAAAAACATTGTTATCAAAAAAATAAAGACCAGGAATACCGTAATTGTTTGGTGGATTCTCCGGTTTTTCAATATATTGGACAAATTGACCTTTATTATCAAGAAGAGGAACGCCTAAGCGTTTATTATCCTTATGTTTAACCATAGTAACCAGGGCATTTGGTTTTTCCTTCAGGAAAAAGTCTACCAAATCGGAAATTCCGTCAACAAAAATATTATCTCCATTGTGCATCAGAAACGATTCGCCATCCAAATATTCTTCGCAAACTTGAAAAATATTTGCTAAACCTTTAGGATTTTCCTGTAGCACATATGTAAACTTTACCCCCCATCTCCCTCCATCACCTAAAAGAGCTTGAGCTTCTTCCAGACCACCAGGATTATAAGTCAAGGCAATTTCTTTTATACCGGCACTCACCACAGTTTCTATCGGATAAAAAATCAATGGCTTATTGGCTATAGGAATAAAATGCTTGTTTGTGGAAAAAGTTAATGGCCGCATTCTGGTACCACGGCCACCTGTTGGTATAATTGCTTTCACGTTTTTAGTTCCTTATCAATAAGTTACTCCTGCAAATAATATCAGACTTAAGATCGCAGTTAAAAGATACTCTAAGAAAATGGGCAAAGTCAAACTCTTGTCACGCTTGTGGTGAAATATTGCCCAGATAAGATAAACAAGTATACCTATCCCCAAAATCCTCAGTATCATAAGATAGCTCCTGGAGTTGTCATAATCAAACTGCCGGCTGCCAAAGAAAGTAGTGCCATGTGGGCAATGTGATGAGAGGAAACCCTGAAAACTCCTCTTTTCTTAAGAATCCAAACATCAAGCATTAACAGTATCGAAATCGAAATTACCATTGTGAAGCCTGCCACTCTGGATACCGAATAAGGATCTACCAATACCTTGGTGCTCTGTTTAGTTTCAGGAATAGAAACTAGAAGCTGCGGTTTATTAAAGTCCTGTTTAGATACGGCAAATTGTTTACCCTGGACGGAAACCGAAGGATTCGTCGCCAAGTCTTGGGTAGTACCAAACTCTTGAACTACTAATGTAGTTTTTTGCCCATTAAGCACTCCGTCTACAACAGCAATGCCAATATCTTTATATTTCGGATTTAATAGATTATCTCTATGTGTCGGTGAAGCCATCCAGGCTTTCACTACATCATCAGATTGATAAAAATTTTTCGCCAAATTTTCTCCGGCAAAAGTGAATTTATATCCGGTTCCCAGCATAAAATCCCAGGGAGTTTTTCCTGAAGGGGAAAAATGAGCCCAATAATTTTCCTGGAACATATTTTGAGCCTTAAGTGCTGCTGCCTTATTAAGCGCATCATTTTCTAAAACCGGCGAAAACCCTGCTTTTTGCCTTTCAACATTAGTCAATTCAATAAGTTTTTTCTGGTCAACGCCTGAAGTAATCCCCAAAATCCCCGGTTTTGTGTAGCTTATAATTGAAAAACTAACTTGCAATAAAATGAAAATCAGAATATAAATAACTAAACTTTCCCAAGAAAGAAGGTGTGCTTTTTTGTGAGTATCTTTGTGAGGAATGAACCAATTTTGCCAGGCCATTAAAGAAAGTATATCACTAGTAGATTAAATCCGTCTCTATCTTCTTTCCATTAACAGGGATCTCCAAAGCAAACCCCAAAGCATTAGCCACAGAAACTCCTACCCGCAATCCTGTAAAAGACCCTGGTCCAGTTTCAACCTCTATTCCATCTAAATCTTTCCAGTGCACGTGCACAATCCCGGTTTGAAATTGCATTTGCAAACCGGGATTGAAAACGTGAGATAGGTGAGATAATAATTTAATAATTAGCGGCAAAAGTACTTGTGATCCATACTCATTTTCTTCAGACATTTCACTTATCACTTTTCCCTTATCTCTTATTTCTACTTTAATAACCTTTTGATCTTTGGTATTAATATGCAATATCATATCCAGATTTTACCATCTTTCGCAGGAATAACAGATGTAACTTCTCGCTAGTCGCTCGAAGGATAAGCATAGCTTGATGCTCGAAGACTCATATTAAGTCAATTCTGTTATAATTTCCGCATGGATGAGATAAAAGAAAACTTAAAAGATTCTAAGAATAGATTTGAGAAAGTTTCCCGATCTATTGACCGGGGTAAATTGAGCGTGGAAATTAGGGAACTGGAAGCCCAAACCATAAAAGAGGGATTCTGGAATGATCCTGAAGAGTCGTCAATCGTCAGTCGAAAGCTTAGTGCAAAACAGAAAACTCTGGCAACTCTGGAAGATTTGGAAGAAAGAATCAGTAATGCTTTGGAAATATCCGAAGAGCCTTCAATGGAAGAAGATTTAACAAAGGAACTTTCACAAATCGAAAAAGAACTGAACCAACTTGAGCTGAAATTGTTTTTATCGGGCCCGCATGATGAATCAGAAGCAATTTTATCTGTTCACTCCGGCGCCGGCGGGATTGAAGCAATGGATTGGGCAGCAATGCTTGCTAGAATGTATCAGCGCTATTTTGACAGAATGAGCTGGAAATATGAAGTGACGGATGAAAATCCCGGCGAGGAAGCAGGTATTAAAACTGTTTCCATGATTGTCCATACACCTTTCGCTTTTGGATACTTAAAAAATGAGGCAGGTACACATAGGCTGGTTCGGCAATCCCCTTTTAATGCAGATAAGTTGCGTCAGACTTCTTTTGCTCTGATAGAAGTATTGCCGGTAATTAAACCGGAAGAAGTTGAAATTAACGATGCTGATATCGAATTTGAAGCCTTCCGTAGTGGCGGTGCAGGCGGACAAAATGTCAATAAAGTCTCGACCGCTGTCCGGGTAAAACATACCCCAACAGGCATTACAGTCACCGCCCAGACAGAGCGTTCCCAACTGCAAAACCGTGAAAATGCTATGAAACTCTTGATGGCGAAATTGTGGGCAGAGCAGGAAGCCGAGGGTAAGGAACAACAACAGGAGCTTAAGGGAGGCAAAACCCAAGGCTCCTGGGGAACCCAAATCCGCTCTTATGTCCTGCACCCTTACCATATGGTTAAAGACTTAAGAACAAATGTTGAAACCTCTAATACAGACGCTGTTTTAAATGGCGATCTGGGGGAGTTTATAGAAGCTGAATTAAAAATGCTTCCATTGTGAATAAATTCGGGGTAGACAAATAGTCAATTTATAGTTAAGATAGACTATATGGATCTTAAAACAAAATTTCAAGAACATATCGCCAAACCGATCTCCAATACAGAAAATCCCACACGTCTTATCTTAGGTGTAGTTATCACCGCACTAATACTTGGCACCCTCACCGGTTATATTATGTCAACTAAAAGCGGCGATAGTTTAAAATCATCTGCTCTTTCAGTAGGAACTCCAAAATCTGCCCAACAAGATACGAGAACTTTTAAAGATTTCGCCGAAGGAATAATTAAAGTCAAACCTGTCCCCACAAAAGGAGAATATACAGAAGGAACACACATGCTCATAAGAGAAAGTGCGGTCCCTGTAGCTCTTACCTCATCTGTTGTTGACCTTTCCCAATATGAAGGCAAAAAAGTGAAAGTCTTCGGCGAAACCCAAAAGGCTCTTAAAGAAGGCTGGTTAATGGATGTCGGTAAGATTGAAGAAATAAAGTAAAAAACGTGAATGATTCATTTCGATGCAGTCTCAAAGAAATTTGGTCCCGCTCTTGCCTTAGATAATGTCTCTTTAGACATCAAACAAGGTGAGTTTGTATTTATAGTAGGGCCCTCAGGTGCCGGCAAATCTACATTACTAAAAATTCTCACACGGGAGATTTTACCCACAAGTGGTAAAATAATGGTGGGAAACATTGATATTGCTAAAATTAAAGATAGCAATGTCCCGCAATTTAGAAGAAAAGTCGGAGTAGTTTTCCAGGATTTCAAATTACTAGACGATAGGACTGTTTTCGAACAGGTGGCTTTGACTTTGGAAGTACAGGGCAAATCTGATGAAGAAATACAGAAAGCAGTAGAACATACTTTAAAATTAGTCGAGATCTGGGATAAAAGAAATCTTTTCCCCAAACAACTTTCAGGCGGTGAAGCACAAAGAACTGCTATTGCCAGGGCCATAGTCGGGAAACCGGACATAGTCTTAGCAGATGAACCAACCGGAGATTTAGACCACAAAACCGCATGGGGGGTAATTCAACTTTTAAATGAGATAAATTCCTGGGGTACCACAATTTTGATGGCCACCCACAACCAGGAAATTGTTAACACCTTAAAAAGAAGGGTCGTTGTCATCAAACAGGGCAAGATCGTTAAAGATAGTAAGGAAGGAAGATACGAATGAGCAGAGCAATTGAATTTACAAAAAGGAATATAAGACGTACACCGTTTCAGGCCATTGCCGCATCTATGGTGATGCTTTTAACGTTTCTGGCGCTTCAAACATTTATAATTTTGGCAGCAGGTTCACAGGCTGCCCTGCGTTATTTCGAGAGCAAACCTCAAGTAATTGCTTTCTTCAAAGAAGGAACAACCGACCAGGACGTGACGGCAATAGAAAATGCCCTCAAACAAGAAACCCGTGTCACAAATACAAAATTTGTTTCCAAAGATATGGCCTTGCAAATTTATCGCGAGAAAAATAAAAATGATCCGACTCTCCTAGAACTTGTGACTGCCAATATCTTACCTGCCAGTTTAGAGATTTCTACAAAAGATCCTGAGGATCTAGCTCCAATTGCTGATATTCTAAAAAGGGAACCTGTTGTATCTGAGGTAATAGTGCCGGAAGACGTTGTAGCGACCTTAACTTCAATTACTCGAATCATTAGATATATCGGAGGGGCAACTGTTGGATTTTTGATGATTTTTGCAACTTTGGTTATTGTTATGATTATTGGTTTTAAGATAAGAATTAAAAGAACAGAGATAGAGATTATGCGTCTTGTGGGAGCGTCTCCGGGTTTCATTAGAACACCATTTATTTTTGAAGGAATGCTTTATGGCGTCACCGGAACAATTTTAGCTTGGATTATAAGTTACACTCTTCTTTGGTATTTTACGCCTTTCTTACAAGGATACCTGGGAGAAATTAAGCTTTTACCTGTTAACCCATTATTTATGTTGGCATTACTCGGAGGAAGTTTGATAGCAGCATGCGTTGTGGGAGCAATCGGATCATTTGCAGCTGTCAGACGTTATCTAAAGATATAATGAATGTTAATGAGAAAGTTATTACTATTTCTTTTATCCTTTAGTTTTATAGCTTTTGTTTTCCTAGTCTTTAATCCCTATACTCTTACCCCCACACGTGCGGAGTCTTGCGATGCGCTATGCACACAACTTCAAGAAAAACAAGCTGAAATAGCCAAATTAGAAGCTCAACTTGCCGATACCAGAACTAAAGAAAAAACTTTAAAATCGCAGCTTGCCCTTATTGACGGCCAAACCAAAGTTACAGAACTAAAGATCGAAGAAACTAATCTTAAAATTGAAAAATTAAAGCGGGAAATTACAGACCTTTCAACAAGAATCGAAAGAATTGGCGTCACGCTGGATACATTATCGGAAGTTTTGCTCCGGCGTATTATCCAAACATATAAATACAGCAATGCCATATCTACAATAGACCTTCTTTTTTCGTCTCATGGGTTTGCGGATCTTATTGAAAGATTAAAATATATTCAAACTGCGCAAGCCTATGACAAACAAAAATTATATGAGCTGCAAGCTACTAAACTTGCTTACAACGACCAAAAACAGGATAAGCAAACAAGACAAGCCGAGGCAGAAAAATTAAATAAAGATCTTGAGGCTTATAAAATACAACTTGCTCAACAAAAAAAAGATAAGGATGAACTACTTAAGGTTACAAAAAATGACGAAGCAAGATACCAAGCTCTAATTGCTCAACTTAAAGCAGACACCGAATCAATCAGACGAGCTTTAGGCGGAACAGGTGTCTTTTTAGGACCCAGAAAAAAGGGTGAAGTTATCGCCTATGTCGGCAATACGGGATGTTCAACCGGACCTCATTTGCATTTTGAAGTAATGACCAATGCAAAAGTGGAAAATAAAACCGTCATTGGCAAAGAAAATAAAGTTGATCCGAAACCATATCTTGATTCCGGACAATTCGAGAAACCTTTAGCCAGTTACAATGGCAGCGAATGCGGTTCGTCTTGTCAAGCAGGACAAATTAGCACCAAGTTTGGAGAGATATATTTCCTGGGAGAACATAAAGGTTTAGATATGGCTGAATATGCCGGTACCCCAATCAGGGCGGCTGCGGATGGAGTGGCTTATGAATTCTCGGATTCCAGTGCTTGTTATTTAACAGGAACAGTCGGAAAAGGCATTGTTTTAGATCATGATAACAGTGATATAGTTACTTTGTACTGGCATATCCCCTAAATTCTAAGCAGTTAAAACCCATTTTGAAACTTACATTTTTAAAAATTATTTATATATTAAATAATTATCCAAAATTTGGCAATAGCTAAAAAATGGATAAAATTACAATCCAAAGTATTGCTTATAAAACGCCTCATTCTCAATTTTATCAGCCCTAATCAATAAAACTTCCTCATCTATTCCAAAATATTCTCTCAGATAAAGTATTTGTTCTTCGCAGGGATACGGCGTTAAATAAACACTTTTTTGTAACTGGAAGAAGTTTATATATTTTAAGATATTTCTAAAAGCACTCACCTGATTCTTTTTAAATTTGGCAATGTCATAAATAACAATCCGCCATTTACCGTCCCATTTTTTACCCTGTAAAGAAAGTTTTTCCAATTTAAATTTTAGATATTTTGTATGTCCTTTTTGAGTAAGTTTTACTATTTCCTGACCATCTTTTTCAACTATCTCAACGATCTTTTGATCCCGTAATCGTTTTAAATTTCTTTTTAAGATATGCGGGTTAAACTTTTTCCACTGGCGCTGTGACTCTCTCCAGTCATGATCTTTTTTCGCCCGATCAATCATCCTTGCCACATAACCCAAACCAGGCATAAAAATAGTTGCTGTCAAAATGGCACCCATACCTAAAAAATAAATAATTTCTTTTGTGCTCGGATATTCCTCCTTATTCATAATAATAAATATGATATCATCATTATCCAAAATTTGGCAATGGCCAAATAATGGGTAAGATAAAAGGGTAAAATATTTGTTTTATTGTTAATTTAGAATTAGTATTTAGATAGTGAAGATTCTTCTTTTAATTATTTTTCTGATCCTATTCATTTTTTACATCCCACATCTAGCATTCGCCAGCACTATTAAAATAAATGAATTTTATGCGGCAGGAGGTAGTTCATCTTCTAACCCTGATTGGGTAGAAATTTATAATGAAGGTATGGATATTTCCTTGTATCAACTCATTGATGCGGATAATCACAAAAAAGACTTATCTGGTGCAAATTGTAATAGTCATTTTTGCACAATAGATTGGTATAATCTCCTCAATAAAGACGGCGATATCATCACGCTTACTTCAAAATTATATTCTGATATATCTATAGACCAAGTAAAATATGGCAACCACGGGGGTATTCCGGCACCAGGTAATGGACAATCAGCTGGAAGAAATCCAGATGGAACTGGCAACTGGACAATTTTTTCCACTCCCTCTAAAGGCGCTACAAATAATACTTCACCAACTTCTGCTCCAACCTCTACACCCACCCTTTCTCCTACTCAAACCCCAGCCCCTACCACAACTCCTACCCCTTCCTCTTCCAGCTCACAATCATCCTCATTTACCATTTCCAATATCCCCCCACAAATAAATTCTGATCAATCATTTAATATTTCAGTAAATTTAGCTTTACCCTCTAACCCTAACACTAATTTTTACTTAAAAGGAGCTTTTAAAAAGACCGACAGCTCTAATTATTTTGGGCAAACTAAGGTTTCTGGTAGTTGGGTTAAAAACGGTAGCTCTTACTCAAATCAATTTCCTATTACCATAGATGCTTCAGGCAACTGGTCAGGAAATCTAGAAATTATGGCTGATACAAACGACTCAGGTTATTCCGGTAACGGAGACTATATTTTTAAAATAGGAAGATATGGAAATGATGGCGCAAATCTTACATGGAGCAATGAAACTACGATAAAAATAAACAATGTAGACACCTCAAGTTCCAATGATTCTGATACCTCGTCAGCGCCAGACTCAAATAGTAATACCAAATCCTCCGTCACTCCATCTCCTATCATATCCAAAGCTGCTGCTCCAACTCCTGCTAAATCTCTAAATTACTCCTACCAGATTGCATCAGTTGCCGGGGCTACTACCTCTGCAAAATCTGCCACACCAGAAGGAACTGTTAATGTCAAAAACCAAAGACAGACAAATCCAACTGTTTGGCTGGGATTAGCTTTGATATTTGCCGGATGCGGATCAATAGGTTATATTTACTTTAAGAAAAATGCAAAAATACATATCCCGTTCCGAAAATGAAACAAAAAAAATTGCGGCAGGACTTGCAAAGAAAACAAAAAACAAAGTTTTTGCTCTAACCGGTGAACTCGGGGCAGGCAAAACAATTTTCGTACAAGGTTTTGCAAAGGGACTCGGAATTACGGAAAACATTATCTCCCCAACTTTTGTATTAATCCGCCAACATAAAATCCCTAATTCATCTAAGACTCTTTACCACATAGATTTGTATCGATTAGATCAAGTTGATCAAATAGCTCTTGGGCTTAAGGAGATTTGGTCAGATCCTAATAATGTTATTCTAATTGAATGGGCCGAGAAGTTAACGGAATTACCAAAAGGAGCAATAAAAATTTCCATACAAAAAGATAGCTATGATAAAAGGGGGATCTTAATTCTTAATTCTTAATTCTCTCCTGATTTCTATTTCTATAGAACCAAGCATTGTTTTTGAGATAAATTCCATATCCTTAAAATCTCCTTCCCAAGCCTGTCTCATTTTAATCCTGTCAGGTTCTTTGATTAAAAATACCAGTCCCGAAAAATTTTTCTTTGAGCCCTGAAACTTATTTTGACTGGGGATGTAAACCGGTTTATCAGGAGAATAAACATATTCTCCAGGAATATATCCGTATTTTTTTTGACCATACCACCAAAAGAGATATTGATACGGATAATCGTAAACCGAAGGAAGATATGTATAAACTTTAAAATTCCCTCCATTGGCTATTTTATACACATAATCTATGCCAGCAATTTCATTTTTATATAACGAGGGGTCCAAATTAACCCCTCTCCAGCCGTTAAAATTAGCAATATTCAATAGCGCAAACCAAATAATTGAAATCAAAAGGGCAGCAGAAATGATTTTACTTACAAAACTTCTTTCCATAAGTTTTTTTAGTAAATAGCCTACCAGTATTAATGACGCAGCCATTTCACCGCCAAGATGCCAAGGATTAACTGTAACGGGTAAAATTAAGTAACCTAAAAATGGAATAAAAATTAATAGAAAGCTTACACAAGCAACCGTTTCTTTCTTTTTCGCTTTTAGAAACCAGTAAATTACTGGAATAAAAAATACAAGGATGAGCCGTGTGAATAATTGGTGATTCATGAGAGTTGCCTGGAATGTATTGTAAAAACTCTCTGAAATAATCTGAAGACGTTTTACAATATTAAAACCGGTGCCGCTATTTTCCGAGAGATGCCGGAGTAGCGCTTTACTCATTATAAATTGATGTTTCAGATCAAAAATTACCTGCGGCAGTAAGGTTGCGGCAAACGCGGCAACTCCTACCCAAAACCATTTTTGTTTTAGCAAGTTTGTATTACCTGTAAATACTGTACTTACCAAAATTATAGGCGGTATAAAAATCCCAAAATTCATCTCAAAATTAAAAAATAACCCGGCTAGAATCCATACGTAAATTCCATAAATTGTCTTTTTCCTTTCTAGATATTCAACCAATAAATAAATAAATAAAGGAGTAAGCAATACTACCGGATTCGGATTAAATGCATAAAGATTAGTAAGTACTATGTAATCCGAGGCAATCCACAAAGCGCCTATCGGCCAAACTAACCAATTTCCCCACCTGCTTATCAACCTTAGAAGGAAAAATCCTCCTATCGTCCAAAGGACAATTTCCATCAGAATTGATGCATATGGATCGCCACCGGATAGACTAAAAGGGATTGCCAAAAGATAATACCAAAAAGGCCCATTAAAAAACCCTTCAATTGCCGAAGTGGGCCCTGTCAGTCTTAGTTTACCTAAAACCATCATTTCCCGAAGATCAACCATATCACGGGCATTATCCATATTAAAAATAAAATTCCCGCCATAGGTCAAAGTTAATCTGTATAGGACACCGGAAATGAGCAGTAAGGTAATTATTAAACAGAGAGGTTTTATTTTTTTCATATTAGTTTACAAATCCGGATAAAGGTAAAAACTGGTTTTTTACGTCATTACATAAACCTAGATTTTTTACTTCAATTGGTTTAGGGATAATCACTCCAAAATATCCTTGCTTAAAACTTAGCTCTTTTGGCGAAGCATAAATCCAGGGTATAGCGATATTGTATACTGGAATACCTGCAACCGGTTTAATAATAGGAATTTTATTTAGCCAAAAAAGGTATCTAAAGCCCACTCCCGCTCCGGGGTCAGCAATAAAATTTACGCCAATACAAGGATAATTATGCGCAAGCACATCTTGTTTAATATATTCAATCAGCCTTTTACGGTCACCGTAGTTATCATATGATTTAGACAATTTCAATAAAGAAAATATATTAAAAGAAACATAGAAGAGTAAAAGCAAAATTATTGGCAACCGCAATTTTTTAAAACTATAAAGATACGCAATAAAAAGAGCAAAAGTAAGATAGACAATTACCAATAAGTTAGTCAGATAATATTCACTGATTTGCCTTTTGGAAATAAATTGCCCTATTAATCCGATCCCCATCCATGCTGCCATTATTGATACTTGCTCTTTATCAAATACTTTTTTTCTGGCTAAAAATATAAAGAAAAACAGAGCTAACAAGGGTATAACAAAAATCTCTTGTGGTAAATTTTGCTGTTTCTCGTCATACCAGAAAGCGCCGGTAAAAATTACAGCGGCAGATTTTGCTATTTTTAATACCCTTGCTGTCCCTTTTACATTTCCTCTTTCTTCAGATGCAACGTGAGTTAGAGCTTTAATTTGCTGAAAATTATGGCGTACTTCAAAAATCAAAAAAGGCGATATTAATAGAAAAAAGATAACTGACGATAACAATATATTCTTAAACTGTAAGTGAAAATTACTTTTTCTAATTGCTTTCCGTTTTAAAAATATCGTTAATGGTAAAAGCAGGAGCAAAGGCGCAAAAGCGATATGGATATGCCAAATAAAACCAACCAGGATTGCTAAAACAGGAAGCACCTTAAAATTACCCTTTAAAAAAGACAATAAAACATAAAGGTACCAGATTGACCAAAGTAGAGTCGGTTGAGTCGGGACTACCCAACGATCAAATAAAGCCGTCCCTAAAGAAACTGAATATAGAAATGAAATTATAAGACCCGCTGTCTTGCCAAAAAATTTTGATATCACAAAATAGAAACTTAGTGCGGTAAATAAACTCACTGCAACCGTAACCACATTAGCAACCCGGGGATCCATATTAAAAAATAAAAGCGCCAGCGAAATTAAGTAGTAAAATATAGGGCCGATGAATAAACCGTTTATACTTGTTTCCTGACCAATCAGTCTTATATGTTTATCTATAACAATATCTTTAGCTATCCAGGCAAACAAATCCTGATCATGTCCAAATCCATAGAAGTCTTCATATCTCCATGTACGCATGAAAATACACAAGACAATAATTAGAAATAAAATAAAGGGTTTTGGTATTTTTGACATCTGGTGATTGAAAAATTGTACAAAAACCACAGTAGATAAACAAGACTAGTTATATTAAAATATTTACATGAAAATCGTTGTTACAGGAGGGGCGGGTTTTATCGGATCTCATGTCAATGAATTGTTGCTCAATCAAGGGCATAAAGTAACCGTGGTAGATAATTTATCAAAAGGCCACAAAGACTCTTTAGATCAAAGAGTAAGTTTCCACCAAGTCGGTTTAGAAGATCAAAAACAACTGGAAGAAATTTTGGCCGGACATGATGCGGTTATTCATATGGCCTCTTTCATTGAAGTAGGTAAATCTGTTAAAAAACCTGTGGGATTTGCCCAAAACAATATTGTCGGAACAATCAAATTATTGGAGGCTATGAAAAATGCAGGTGTTAAAAAGATTATTTTTTCTTCAAGCGCTTGTGTGTATGGTGTTCCAAAAAAGTTACCCATCACGGAAGATGATCCATTAGGAGAACAGGAAAATCCCTATGGGATTACCAAAATAACCATGGAGGCTTTCTGTAAACTTTACCATAATTTGTTTAATTTTGATGTCGCAATCTTGCGTTATTTTAATCCTTATGGCCCGGGAGAATTGCATGAACCGGAAACCCATGCCATACCAAATTTTGTAAGAGCAATTTTATCAAAACAACCTGTTCCTCTTTTTTGGAAAGGAGAACAAGTGAGAGATTTTATTTACATCGATGATTTAGCAGCAGCTCATGTCCTTGCCCTGCCTTTACAGGGCTTACATATTTATAATGTAGGAACCGAAACGGGAGTAAAAGTCGCTGATGTAGTCAAGAAAATTTTCGAACTAGTTGGATATGAAGTTCCGATTGATGATAAAGGAAAAAGAAAAGGTGATGTACCTTCGCTGGTTGCATCGTCTGAAAAAATCAAAAAAGAATTGGGTTGGAGTGCAAAGGTAAACTTGGATGAAGGCCTCAAAAAAACGATCGCCTTCTTCCAATCCAGCTTTACGCCATCCAAGTAATATACCTTCACGCTCTTTCTCCTAATATAACTTGACATTAATGCTACGACCGTATGTTTAATGTGAACAGAGTATCCTAAAATTTATTTTCCGCTTCCGCCTTTTTCCCATTTGGCAGAAGATAAAAACGGATAAAACATATCTTCTTTTTCGGGAATTTTAAAATCATCATATTCAGTCTTTGGTTTAAATTCTTTTTGTAAAAATTTTAAGCCGGGGATATCTTCTAGAATTGCAATCGGTTGCAATTCAGACCCCTCTCCCATTATCAGTACCGCCGCAGTTGCCAAACTATCGGGAAAGTTTGAAGTTTCCATTTCGAATTCTCTTCCGAAAATATCTTTAGTTTTACGGTAATCTTTTAGAGGTTTAAACCCGAAATATCCAATAGCTATTCCAACAACCCCCCGCCGGAGCGGCACTAATCTTGAATCGGTTATAATCACTCCAAGGTTTTGGAGTTTAAATTTCTTTTTTAAAAATTCCCAAATTAGTTTTGCAGAAAGTTTTGGATTTTTTGGCCAGAGAATATAGAAACCAGCGCCATTACTTTCATCTATACCTGCAGACGCTATCAGCATATTATCTTTAATTGTATGTAAGATGTGTCCTCCGGGAGATAATTCTCTGGGGATGTATTTATCGGATTCTTGTATTGCTAGCTCATCCTTAGTTACCTTATTTAAAGGTACACATCTGCCTTCACCGACTGCCACTACTTTAGACGTCACTGCTACAACGCAGTTTTCTTTTAAAGACTTTACTGCGGAAAGTAGTTCCCATAAATCGTCTTTTGGCGGCAGAAATTTACGGGTTTTAATAGCTTTAATTTTCATGGATCTCAAGTCTATCAGGATCTAATTGCACATTCAAATCGCAACTGCTACTATCATTAAGTATGTCCTCTGTAATTTCATATTTTAAGAAAAAACCGTACTTGCTCGTCTTAATTTTTATCCTGATTATTGGATTATTTTTTAGAACTTATAAAATAGTCGAACGGTTTGAATTTGCTCACGACGGCGATCTTTATTCCTGGATTGTTAAAGATATTGTAGTAAATCACCATTTTCGTTTAATTGGCCAGCTTACTTCTGCCCCCGGTATCTTTATTGGAGGCTTGTTTTATTACTTATTGATCCCCTTTTTCTTAGCATCAAAGATGGATCCTATTGGGGTTTTTGGACTTGGGGTTTTAGTAGGAGTCTTAACAATACTGAGTTATTATTTTGTCTTAACCAAATTATTTAATAAAACAGTCGGGATATTGGCAGCTTTTTTACATGCAGTACTTCTTTCAACCGTAGGGTTTGATCGATGGATAGTTCCCACACTTCCAACCAAACTTTGGGCTATCTGGTATTTCTATACGCTAATAATGATAAGCCGGAGAAACTTTTCAGTTTTACCTATTTTAGGAATTTTAATCGGATTAATTTGGCATATACACATAGCTCTGCTTCCTGCACTTTTAGCAATTCCTGCTGCCTTATTTTTTGCCCGTAAACTACCTAATTTAAAACAAACAATACTATTTTTTACAGCCCTCTTAATTACCTCCTTACCGCTTATATTATTTGAAATAAAACACCGCTTCATACAAACTCAGGGTTTATTCATAAATTTATTCTCTACAAAAGAAGGGGAAATTGGCTTGCGCAAATTAATGTTGGTTCTGGAAATGATCTCTAAAAATACCGAAAACCTGTTTTTATCTCCTCAATCGATACCTTCGACTTTAAGACTGCCATTTTTATTTATAATACTTTCTTCGGTTTTTTTGCTTATTAAATATCGCCAAATAAAAATCAGGGAGGTTTCAATAATTTTCATATGGTTAGCAAGTATTATATTGTTCTTTTCTTTTTCCCATACCCAAATTTCCGAATATTATTTCGCAAATCTTGAAGTTATATTATTAACTATCGTTAGTTTGATTTTTGCTCTTTTAATAAAATCTGGAAAGCTGGGACTAAGCTTAGCCGTTTTTATTTTTGGACTTATTTTAGTTAAAAATATTTTATTTTTTGTAAATTCAAACCCTTATCAAATAGGATATTTAGACCGCAAAGCAGTAACAAATTTTATAGAGCAGGATGTTAAAATACAAGGCTATCCTTGTGTCGGAATTACCTATATAACAAGGCCCGGAGAGAATGTCGGATTCCGGTACTTCTTCTATTTAAATAGATTACATCTTGTACACCCTTCAATAGATGTCCCTGTTTACAACATTGTCATCCCGGAAGAATTATCTAAAGAAGTAAAATATAAATTTGGACATATTGGAATAATTCCTCCAACTAAAATTCCACCAAAAGAAACTATCCAAAAAAGTTGCCAAACACCAAATACTAATTTGACTGATCTAATGTGGGGATATGTAGATTAAAAATTATTCCACAATACCTGATTGGTTACTTCATGGTGGTAAATAATTTCCGATGTTTTAACTTTTTTTCCAAGTTCTTTAGGACTTCTATCTGCCACTACTTCTTTAAAAAACAAATATTTTTGTTTATTTTCCTCGCCTAAAATTTTCCCTATAAAATCACTTGTCCTAAAAAGCCTGATCGCGTCATTAATTGTTCCAGGCAAGAATCTTAACCTGTTTCGTCTACGTTTTGGTTGAGCAAGTTTTTTACCTTCCAATCCCGTTTTTAAAATCGTATAAAGGACAAGATAAGGGTTTGCATCCGGTGCCACAGCCCTAACTTCAATCCTGGCTGTTTTCTCATTACCGGCCGGAATCCTGATCATTGCCCCTCTATCAATTGGTGAAACTTTAATTTGGTTTGGAGCTTCAAAGTGTGGATCTAGTCTTCTGTATGCATTAACTGACGAACCAAACACTAAGGAAATTTCAGGAGCGTGATTTAAAATCTTTAAGATAAAATCCCAGGCAATTTCCGATAATTCGTCTTGTCCGTCTTTTTGATAAAAGATATTTTTCCCATTCTTAGCTAGAGAAAAATTAGTGTGCATACCAGAACCATTTATGTTAGCAATTGGTTTTGGTAGAAAAGTGGCTGTTAACCCCATATTATTGGCAACTTGCCTACATACTAATTTATAAAGCTGAATTTGATCACAAGCCCGAACAACCTCGGTATAACCAAAATTCAATTCGAATTGCGAAGGGGCTACTTCCGGGTGATCTTTCTCATTTTTAAAACCCATTGCCCTTTGCGCCTCTGCCGATGCATCTATAAATCTTCGCAATTTATCCAGTGGCAGAGAGTGATAATAACCGCCTGTTGAAATTAATTTAAAGCCGATATCTTCATCAAAACTTTGTTCCGCACCTACGCCTTCTACCAAAAATCCTTCGGTTTCCGTTGCGGTATATGCATTAATACCCTCTTTTTTCTTCAGTTCTTGAGTATATAATTTTAATTGACCCCTGAAATCCGAGATATAAAGAGTTCCGTCCCTTCCCAATACATCCGCAAACATCACGATCTTGCCGCAGCCAAAAACATCAGAAGGAAGCCAGATTAAACTTGGCCAGTCAACCCGAAGTCTTAAATCTGATTCGCGCTGGGCAGTAAAACCTCTTATCGAAGAACCGTCAAAAGTTAAATTTGAAGCAGATTCCAGTAGATATTTTTTATCATAATCCAGCATATGAAATCTGCCCTCAATGTCTGTGAAACATAAAGTGATTGCTTTAATCCGTTTTTCTTTCTGTAAATAAAGGCGATATTCTTTCTCCAGCAGTTGCGGATCCGCAACTTGTTGTTTTTCTTTAGCCTTCAGATTCATTTCTTCAAGCCGGTCATAGGGGATTTCTAAGAAGTTTTTTATTTGAGGATTATTATCTTGCATTAATCATTAAATTTACAACAATTAATACAATTGTCAATAGATTAATTTTAAATATTGCCAATTTTATATTAAATTTTTTATAATTTGAAGCTATTTGCGAGAATTATAGTCTTTCGTAAGAAAGTATATAACTAGCGGCAGGAGAGGCAGCAGTTCATTTGCCAAAGCGCCCGCATTCCCAGTTTTTTTTCTTATCCTTTCCCCTGCCAAACCGTGAATGTATACTCCGACACCAGCAGCATCAAACAGATCTAAACCCTGAGCTAATAAACCGGCTATCACTCCTGAGAGTACATCTCCGGTTCCGGCAGTAGCTAATGCCGGATTTGCAAACGGGCTAACCACAACCCCGCCACAAGACGGGGCAATCACAGTATTTGCGCCTTTTAAAACTACTACTTGATTCCATTTTTTGGCAAAACTTTGAGCGGTATTTAATCTATTTTTTTGAATTTCTTCTATAGATAAACCTGTCAGTCTGGACATCTCACCAGGGTGAGGCGTCAATACGACTGCTCCATCTATTCTCTCCCACCATTTCTCCATTTTAGACAGGATATTTAACCCATCACCGTCAATGACTGTCGGCGGCAAGTTACGGCTTAAAATTTGCTCCACCAGTTTTACTGTTTGATCGCTTTGCCCCAAACCCGGACCAATCAGCAAAACATCATACTCGTCTATTTTTTCGAGCACTTCATCCCGTGATAAAAAAGTCGCTTCAGATAATTTCCTGGAGATTATAATCTTCGTTTCTTTCTCTGTTGCTAAAGTTACCAAACCTGCTCCTGCTCTGTAAGCTGCTGCGCAAGCTAAATATGCTGCTCCCGGGTATTCTTTAGACCCTGCTATCACTAAAACCTTACCAAAAGTTCCTTTATTGGCATCTTTTGATCTCGGCGGCAATCTCTTAACCACCCATTCTTCAGTTAATTCGGTAATCCCCTGATTCATTTGCTAACCTCGTAAATTTCAAAGGCTATATTAATACTATCACCATCTTTAAATTCCTTAACTTTTTTATAATTTATCTTATTATCATCCAGATATTTAAAGAATTCCTTTTTCAAATTTGGAAAATGCGAGTTTGAATCTCCATGGGCTATATATAAAAATTCTTCAGGTCTGCTAAAATTTCCGGCTAATTTTATAAATGAATAAGTATATGTGGGCGGATCCAGGAAAAAGAAAAGCTCTTGGTATTTTTTCACTTCCTGATTAAAGCTTAACAGTTGATTACAAATATCAACATCCAAACAAACAAAGTTTGCTTTTGTAGTTTTGGCAAAATCAATCAAATCGTAAATTGCTGATGTATAAGCCACTAATTTTGTGGGTTTGGAATAAGTATCAAAATATATTAGATTCACGATAATTTGATAAGAAATTATTATTCCAACCAAAGCCAAAAAAATATTCTTTTTAAATTGTAAGATTGCCAGAGCCAAAATTACGACAAAGAAAGGATAAATAGATAAAGCGTGCCAGACAGAGATGGCCTTTTTTGTCAAAAGAAGTTGCAGGATAGTTAATAACACAAGGGATGAAAAGAAATAGAATGGTCTCAAAGGTTCTTTATGTTTAGCGATTAAATAATAGGTGCCAGTAAACAAAATTAGTAAAATTAAACCGCTAAAATAAATGCCTAAAGGTGTTGGACTGTGCCCGTAGATTATATTATAAAAGATACTTCCATTAATAATGTTTATTAAATTATTATAAAAAATTAACAGATTATTAAAGACATTGGATAAAGCAACCGGATCGGTAAAATCCTTATAGCTTAATACTACTTCCCTGGAAATTTTAGTAAATATTTTGATCAAGAAAAAATATGGTATACAGAAAATTAAAAATGGGAATAATTTATCCACTTTTTTAAAATCGTTATAAAAAATTCGCCAATAAAAAATTATGAAACTAATCATGAAAGCATTCACAAACCAAATGAAATTTAACTTGTTAAAGATTCCCAAAGCCAGAATAGGAAAAATAGAAAAGTAAAAAATACGTTTTTTCTTAGACAGATAAAGATATAATAAATAAACTGCCGCAATTTTCAAAAAAAATTCCAAAACAGTTGGACCTTGGTCAGTTTTTGAATAAATAATAATACTGGGATCCAAACTAAGAAGTAAAATTGTCAGTACTGCTAATTTTTTATTAAATCCCAACATTACTGTTTGATAAAGCATAAACCAGGAAATGGAAATTAAAATAATTTGCGGTAATCTGATAGACCAGATATTCACACCAAAAAAATAAAAAATCGGCATGTAAAGATAGGACTTCAAAGCCCCAATATAAGGAAAGATCATCGTCGGTATCCCGTGCCAGCTTTTCCA
This sequence comes from Candidatus Daviesbacteria bacterium, assembly GCA_028712705.1. Lineage (GTDB taxonomy): Bacteria > Patescibacteriota > Microgenomatia > Daviesbacterales > UBA10151 > UBA10151. Next base: position 135,340 of record JAQTPP010000001.1, on the reverse strand, counting down.
TAAAAATTGATTGTCAGGATGTAGGGTTGCAGTATTTACAAACATCAATTGGTCATTATTAACCCCCGGGTGTTCAATTTTTATTATGGAAATTAAAAAGTAGATGAGGATAATAATTAAAATTACACTATTTGAATTTATCCAATTCTTAAGTGGCATTTTTAAAAAGCGACTAGCTCGCAAACGATGCTCCGAATTTCTAATTCGGGTAATGGCATCGTTTATACTTTTTTCCGGAGCCACACCAGCATGGATCATTTCTGCCTAGCTTACCATGGGGTTTTGTTAATTGTCCTTGCCCCCCATAAACTTGTTCAGATACAACCCCGTCCCTTTCAATTGTGACCTTGGTAACTCCCCCTTCTTTCTCCAATATTTCATCCAGCGGCTTACCTTGAGCAACTTCTTTGATCTCCTGCTTCTCTATTTTAACTCCTGTTTCAATTTCCGGACGCCTTTCCTCAACCACCACCGGTCTTTGTTCAACCACCGGAGCCTGACCCTGCACCGCCACTTTATAGATTCTGTGAACAATCTCGTAATCTATTTCCACCATTAATTTCTCAAACAAATCAAAACCTTCTCTTTTGTATTCAATCAATGGGTCTCTTTGAGCGTATCCCCGAAGTCCTATTCCGGAACGCAAATCATCCATCGTATCTAAATGCTCAATCCATAAAATATCTATGGTATTTAGATAAACAAAAACCTCCATTTGTCTGGCTAAATCTTCTCCAACCTGTTTTTCCCTCTGATCGTAAAAATTCCTGCAAACTTGCGTCAGAAAATCTGTTATTTCTCCAACTCTGGAAAACGCAGCAATATTTTTTCCGATTTCCTTTTGACTGTTTTCGTCTACCGGTACAATAGTTGCAAACTCTTCCACGATTTTTTGAGGTTTTACTCCCTCTTCGCAATTGATAGTTACGATATTCCCGATTTCTTTCGCTATCTTTTCCAGCACCTCTTCTTTCAAAGAAGCATCTTTTTTCTGCGAAGCAGAAGAACTTTGTACTTTTTCAGCTGTTTCCAAAACTTTTTTTCTTATCTCATAAATAATTTTTCGCTGTTGATTCATCACATCGTCGTATTCAACGGTGTGTTTTCTGATGTCAAAATTATGACCTTCCACCTTTTTTTGAGCTCCCTCTATAGCTTTGGAGATTAATCCGTGTTCCACAGGTACATCTTCCGGCATCTTCAAAAAATTCATCACTTTGGAAACTTGCTCTCCGCCAAAAATCCTCATCAAATCATCTTCCAAGGATACAAAAAACCTAGTCTCGCCCAAGTCTCCCTGACGGCCTGACCGCCCCCGCAGCTGATTATCAATTCTTCTTGATTCATGTCTTTCGGTCCCAATCACATAAAGACCTCCCAGATCAGCAGCGCCTTTGCCCAAAATGATATCTACCCCCCTACCTGCCATATTGGTGGCAACAGTCACCGCGCCCTTCTCTCCCGCCTTAGCAATAATTTCCGCTTCTTTCTCATGATTCTTGGCATTCAAAAGAGCATGTGATATACCTTTTCTTTTTAGAAGATCGGAAAGGAATTCGTTTCTGTCAATGGCGGTAGTTCCAACTAAAACAGGCTGACCTTTTTTGTATAATTCCTCAACCAAACCGGCAACAGCAGTATATTTTGCGCTTTGAGTCTTATAAATTGTATCCGGATGGTCAATCCTGATCATTGGATTATTTGTGGGTATTACCACAACCTCAAGTTTATAGATTTTATTAAATTCCTCTGCCTCTGTTGCTGCAGTACCTGTCATACCGGCTAGTTTCTCATACATCCTGAAATAGTTTTGAAAAGAAATTGTCGCCAGCGTTTGAGACTCTTGTTGAATTGAAACGCCCTCCTTGGCTTCGATTGCCTGATGCAATCCTTCCGAGTACCTTCGTCCTAACATAAGTCTTCCGGTAAATTCATCAACAATAATTACTTCCCCGTCTTTCACTACATAATCTTTATCCTTCTGAAATAAAGTTTTTGCCTTTAGCGCTTCCTCCAAATGATGCAGAGTAGAAAAATCCTTTTCGTAGAGGTTGTCTACTTTTAGCATCTTCTCTATTTTCAGAGTTCCATGCTCTGTAAGATTAGCTGTCTTTAACCTTTCGTCAACGACATAATCGGACGGGGAAAGAGTATCGATAATCTTGGCAAACTCGTAATATTTTTCCGTTGCTTCCTGTGCCGGTTGAGAGATAATAAGCGGAGTCCTGGCTTCATCAATTAATATCGAGTCCACCTCATCAACAACCGCAAAGAAGTGGCCGCGCTGCGATTGATCCGCCAACCGAAAAACCATATTATCTTTAAGGTAATCAAAACCAAACTCATTATTCGTTCCGTAAGTTATATCCGCATTGTAAGCGTCTTGCCTGGTAACCGGACGAAGATGTTGTAAGCGTTTATCGCCGTGGCCAAGATCTTTATATTTCGGATCATAAATAAAAGCACCCTCATGAATTATGGTGGCGCAACTTGCTCCAAGCGCGAAATAGATTGGTCCCATCCAGCCGCAATCTCTCTGAGCCAGATAATCGTTAACAGTCACAAGATGCACGCCTTTTCCGGTTATTGCATTTAAAAATAATGACGGAGTTGCCGACAGCGTCTTTCCTTCGCCTGTTTTCTGTTCGGCTACTTTACCTTGATGCAAAGTCACTGCAGCCATCATTTGGACATCGAAATGGCGCTGCTTGATAGTTCTTTTGGAAGCTTCGCGGACAAAAGCGAATACTTCCGGCAATAGCTCATCTAAACTTTTCCCGTTTCTATGCTCTAACCTAAATTTTGCAAAACTACCTTTAAGCTCTTTATCCGATAATTTTGATACTCTTTTTTCGAGATTATTTATCGCATCAACAATAGCTTTAAATTTTTTTATTTCTCTCTCGTTTGAATCTAACAGTTTTCCAAGGAAATTTAACATAAATAGTATGCTTTGTTTTGTACCACATATTATATAAGACAAGCTTCTTGCTTCGCAATAAAATGATTGACAATAAGTATATTCTTGCTTTACACTAACACTATCTAAAAAACTGCCCTAATGGATAACCCTAATAACCAAAATTCATCCGCTAACTTGAATCCGATACCGGAACCAGTTCCGAGCAAACCGGAACCAACCCCTACCCAACCGCAACCAATTGTTGAACCAAACCAGATGCCAGCTCCACCGCCATCACCGTCTCCGACACCAAGTTGGCCTCCAGTTTCAGAACCTGCTACATCCTTTATGGGATCAAACCCCGCTCAAGCTTCTCCTTCTCCATGGGCTCAAGATACAACCCAAACCAATCCGGGTGTCAACCCGCCTGTATCAGGAAATGCCGGACTTGATCTTAGCTCAGCTTGGACTCCTCCATCCCCAGTCCAACCGCCGACCCAACCTACAGTACTACCGGAACCAGCAGTATCAAATCCGTGGTCAAATCCACAACCTTCTACCTGGACCCCTCCAGTTCCGAGCGAACCGGAACCAATTCCACAGCCGCAAATTCCGACTCAACCGGAACCAACCCCTACTTTCACTCCTCCGGCTGCTACCCCTGCCGGCAGCATCAATGAACCCTCTCCTGCTACTTCACCGCTAGACAATCCATGGGGTGAAACACCTGCAAATCCCTCACAGCCAAGCTGGATGAATAACCAGGAAGCTGCTCCGACAGATCTTTCTCATCTAATAACTAATACCCCGCAGCAAGATTTGATTCAATCTGCGCCTGAAACATTAGTTACATCTCCCACAAGCCCAACTACAAATCCTGAAGTATCAACGCTTTCTGTCGAAAACCGTAAAGGTATATCAAAATGGCTAATTGGTGTAGGAGGAGGACTGCTAATCTTAGTAATAGGCGCTTCCGCATATTTTATACTTGGCATTGGCCAACCATCTAAGGGGACAACAAGTTTGCCGGCAACGACCACGCCGCAAACAACTCAAGTTAAACCTACTCTACCAATTGCCACAACTTCTGCGCAACCTTCTCCCTCAACTGCCACAGGTTCAGCAAGCTTTGGGCAAGTAGGAGGCGCTCCGTCTGCAACTTCTGCAGCTGATCTCATCCGCCAAAGACAAGGAAAATAGATAATTTATTTGGGTTTAATCTCTGAAAAACCAGTATATCTGTGTAAGACTTCCGGAATTTTTACCGAACCGTCTTCAGTTTGAAAATTTTCTAAGATTGCAATTAAAATCCTGGGAGAAGCAATGGCAGTATTGTTCAAAGCATGACAGAATTTTACAACTCCATCTTTATCGCGGTATTTTATTTTTAATCTTCTGGTCTGAAAATCCAAAACAATTGAATTAGAATGGGTTTCGCCATAGCTGCCTCTTCCCGGCATCCAGGTTTCTATATCATAAGTTAAGGCTGCTTTTTTACCCATGTCTTCTGAGGATAAAACTACCACTTGATAGGGAAGACCGATCTCTTGCAAAATATCTTCACTATTATCTTGCAACTCCTCAAAAAATCCTATCGATTCCTCCTCGTCCGCCTCACCAAGAATCACTTGTTCTACTTTATAAAACTCATGTACCCTATATAAACCTTTTGTATCCTTGCCATAAGAACCAATTTCAGTTCTAAAACAGGCAGACATCCCTACATACTTTTTGGGTAAATCTTTAATATCGAAAGTCTCATCAGCATGCATAGCCATTAAAGGAATCTCTGAAGTCCCCACCAAAAAATCTTCCTCGCTAACCTTGTATGTATCTTCCTGCCCCCAAGGAAATTGCCCACCACCTGTAAGGGCAAATCTTCGATTTACTACCGGTGGTACCACAGGGATAAAACCTTTCTGCACCAGATGATCCAGCGCAAATTGTAAAACTGCCCAATGTAATCTTGCCCCTTCATTTTTCAAAAAATATCCCCTGAAACCTCCCACCTTCACTCCCCTCTCAAAATCAATAATATTCAAAAGTTTCCCGAGTGTAATATGATCTTTGGGTTTAAAAGAAAACTTAGGTAACTCTCCTTCTTTTCTGATAATTTTATTTTTAGTGGCATCCCCAATTGGCACCTCATCTATCAAAACATTGGGAACTTGAAGCATTAAATCTTGATATTGCCTTTCTATCTCTGCAAGTTTTTTCTCTAATTCCTGCAGCTCCCCTTTTACCCTTAACCCTAAACCCTTATCCCTGGCTTTAGCTGCCTCATTTCTTTTAGCCCTTAGCTCGTCTACCTTTGTAATCAATTCTCGTCTTTCATTATCAAATTTAAGCAGTTTATCCAAATCTACATCCGCCTTTCTGGCTTCAATAGATTTTTTCACTTTTTCTAAATTGTCTCGAATGTAATTTATATCTAACATAATTAATGTTTCTGCCAGCCTCTGGCAGGTTCTACCTCCCCGGAAAGTATCAAATCAACTGCCTTTTTGTGCCAGTCAAATTTAGTTATATTATGCACTTGCTTAAAATATTTTAACGCATCTTGAGCTCCCGGTACACCCATGGCTTGCGCCAAGGCATCAAGATTGTCTGCCGCTTTCACCACCCTTGCTTCAACAGATTTTCTCTCGTTATATTCTTCAACCAACTCTATTATTTCTTGCTCCGAATCCAAACCTTCAACCAAAGCCTTCACGCCTTCTTCTTCAATATTTTTAAATACTCCCTCTGCCATATTTTTAACAAAAGTTCCCACATCTCCAACAATTGTTTCACCTATATCATGCATCAACCCCATTTTTAAAGCTTTTTCAGGATCAATTTTAACCCCTTCTTTTTGCAGTCTCTTAGCCAAAAAGTATGCAAGGAGGGATGTAGAAAAAGAATGGGCCGCCACAGAATCTGCTTCATTTCTCTTAAATCCCATGGCAATAAAACCCTGTCTGGGCAGCTCTTTAGCCCATTGTAAAGTCAAAAAAACTTTCAAAATTTTCTTTAAGTCAATTATATTCATTTTTTGTTTTTCTTCGCAGGTCTTAGCATGGGAAATGCTATCACATCTGAAATAGAAGGGGAATCTGTCATCACCATAATCCATCTATCCAACCCCGGACCGATTCCAGAAGTAGGAGGCATCCCATATTCCAAAGCTTCCAGAAAATCCTCATCTAATTTTTGAGCCTCCAAATTTCCTTTTTTCATTTTCTTTTTTTCTTGATCCCAAGCCTCTTTTAGAGCCTGCGGGTCGTTTTGCTCACTCCAATTAGTCCCCATTTCCATTCCAGCAACATATATGTCAAAACTTTCAACCAGCTTTGGATTATCAGCACATCTTTTTGCCAAAGGATAAAAATCAGCAGGATAATCATAAACAAAAGTGGGCTGGATCAATTGATCCGTGCATTTTTTTTCAAAAATCTCCAGTAATATTTCTCCATCAGTCATATAATCTTTTACTTCAACTCCTAATTTTTTAGCCAAAGCAATCGCTTCTTCTAAAGTATCAATTTCATGTAAATGCACGCCTGTATGCTTTTTAAATAAATCTATCAGTTTAATCCTTTGCCAGGGTCTTTTAAATTCAATCATCTTCCCTTGATAAGTTAGCTTTGTTTTATCAAAAATCTTTTTTGCCACATATTCAAACATTTCTTCTATCAGGTTCATGTTATCCATATAATCTGCATATGCTTCCATAGTTTCAAACATGGTAAATTCCGGATTGTGATTTCTATCCATGCCTTCATTACGGAAAACATGTCCAATCTCAAATACTTTTTCAAAACCGCCGACTATTAACCTTTTTAAATAAAGCTCATTGGAAATACGAAGGAAAAAATCGCTGTTCAAGGAGTTGTGATGAGTTTTAAAAGGTTTAGCCCTTCCCCCGCCATAAACTGGTTGCAAAACCGGATTTTCCACCTCAATATAACCCTTTTCTTCTACTAAAAACTTGCGAATCGTATAAATGATTTTGGAGCGGATCTCAATTATTTCACGAACCTCTGGATTCATTAAAAGATCGACGTATCGCTTTCTGTATCTTTCTTCAACGTCTTTTAAGCCATACCAGCTCGAGGGAAGTGGACGGAGACTTTTTGTTAAAATTTTAAAATCAAAAACATCAACTGTAATTTCACCGGCTTGAGTTCTCATGACCTCACCCGAACTTTCAATAAAATCACCTAAATCAAGGTTTGATAAAAAATCATATTTCTCACCCTTGAGATTATCCTGTCTAAAAAAAAGCTGAATCTTCCCTGTGGTATCTTCTATGTCGGCAAAAGTAATTTTGCCATGGGGACGCAGCGACCTAATCCTTCCGGTCACCACCACTTTCTTCCCCATCAACTTGCGCGCGCGATCAATACCAATTCTTGCAGGCTTGCCCGCCGAAGCTTTAACGTAGGTGGGATAGGGATTTATTCCCAATCTTTGAATATTTTTTAACTTTTTAATTCTCTCCTTTTGTAAATCTTGTAATGCCATGCCTAGAGTATAACCGAAGCTAGATTTTTTTTAAAGAAGAGATTGGAAAATTAATCTAAAAAAGCTCTCCAACCCGCTTTTGGACCCATTACCACTATTGCATCCCCCGTAGTTGGATCACAGTTGAATTTATCTCTTAACAACCCACCTATTACTTCAACTCTACGACTTGCTTTCTCGACTCTAAAAAGCATCGATGAATCTTTATCCCAAAGTCCTTTCATTAAACCTGACCCTGGATCAAAAGGAATCCCTCTGTACCTGCTTTGTTGTAAAACATATTTCAAGGCTTCATTCATTAATGAAGATTTATCATATGGTCTACAGAAAGGATAGAGTTTTACTCTTACAATCTGCTTCATTATTCCGTCTAATTCATCATCTCCGGATGGCTCTATTCCTGCTTCTGCTGCTTCTTTATCCTGACCTTCAAGTTCAGCAACTACTCCTGATTTATAATAAGCAATTACTGGAGGGCTCCATCCCATTATCCCGGCCACAATATCTGGAGCACCGTGCATATTGAATGAAAATCGTAAGGTCTCTGGCCCTATTCCTCCACCTTGGAATTTTTCATTAATAGCTCTTGTACTAGTAAACATTATTGTTCGACGATCACCCTCTAGTGTTGGTGCTAAAACGCGCTGTGACGAATATCCGAAAGGTTCACCTGTTTCAGAGTCAACAACAACAGTCATACTGCCACCATTTCGAAGATTAAATGCAATATCCTGCATGGCATAAGCACGCGTTACTCCAAATACACCCTCCTCAATCTGACTAGCAATTCTTAATAAGACCCCCCGATTAAACTCTCTATCCCTCTCTGCATAACCTAATATCCTGTAGTCACCATAGTCCGCCAACCTAGCTGTCTTAGGTAGCCTCGCAAATGGATTTTCTGCTGTCATAGCCATATTAATTTGGATTCCAATTATAGCCTTTTTTCAATTTTTTTTCAACTATAAGCTCTTAAATTTAAAAAAGTTTCTTTAGGTGTATTTCTTGACGAAATTTTCGGCCTCTATGTAAGTTCCGAAAGAGAGTAGATGTTCTAGTGTATCTGATAACTCATGTAAGGATAAGAACATCTTCATGAAATTAACTACAGCCATTCCCTTTATCATATTCAATGCTCCAGACTCAAGCATAGAATTAACAAATATTGACCCACCCAAAACATAATTTATCATAGGGTTATTCACTTTACTTTGTTTCATATAATAGAGACTTCTACACAAAAATGTAATAATCATTGACTCTAACATTTTTTCTGTAATTCTTTCTTTCAGTAGTAAAGAACCTGCCATCCTCATACCTAAAATTGTTGCGGCAAGTTCATAAATAGCTGGGAATAAATCTTTTAAATTTTCTGATGCGTGTTTGTAGTATAAAAAGCTATGCGCTAACTCATGGAGAGCGGTAGCACGTAGATAACCTCTTCTTAAATCTTCCAACTCAAAGCCTTCCCGAAATTCAGATGAGAATAGTTGGTTGAAAGTTGGCAAGATTATTTCTTTCATCCTTAAATCATTAGACTGATTAAAAAGTGTTATTTGAGAACCATACCTTTCAACAATATTAAGATCCATTGGCAAATTTATTCCCACAAATTTCATTCTCGCCATGAATCCAGAAAATAAAATAACGTCATTAACCCTTGCCCTCACCTTTTCGTAATTATCTATTCTGTCTTCGGACATTGCTTTTCTTCTTGTTCCCAAAACTATAGTTTTATAATTATTAAGCCTCTTTGTTCCCTCTGTATCCATTACTCCAACCCAAGCTTGATATGGCGCCTTTTCATGGAATATTTGATCATCAAGGTTATACGCAACAGGACCGATTTGAATATCCAAAATATATGGTTTAAATTTAAGCCAAGCTATAGTTGCTTTATCATAAGAACCATCCAGTAACGCTTTTGCTTGTAACTGAAGAACTTTTCCAAAATCTTTATCATCAGTAATACTTGCAGCCTCACTTAATTTGTCTGCAATTGGTCGGAGTAGTTTTGCATATTTTACATGATAAGGAATTGTCACAATTTTCCCATCTATTTTTTCTAAAACTGTATATGGAGACAAAATTGCTGCATTAGTTTTACTTGCTTTATTAATTTCTTCTTTGATTAAAGAATTTTTCTTGATCTGTTTTTCTTGTTCAAGATAAAGAGGAGAGATTGATTTTCCCGCTTCCACCAAAAGCTTTAAGACTTTACCTTCATTCTTTGAAAGTCTAGGTAATTTAGGATTAAAGACAATTAAAGGCTCATCCATTATTTTATCTCCAGTACTTTACATTTGTATCTAACTATCGGTGTTGTAACCTCAACCGTTTCTCCTTTTTTGGCACCAACTAAAGCCAAACCTAAAGGCGATTCGTTGGAGATTCTTTTTTTGGAGGGATCAGCTTCAACTCTTCCCACTATAGTAAATTCATCAATTCCTTCATCCATCTCAATTTTGACTGTTGATCCGATCACCACAAAATCTTGATTATGCTGATTTTCTATGACTTTTGCGCTTTTAAGGATATCCTCTAAGTCCGAAATGCGGCTTTCTGCCATAGCCTGCTCTTCCAGCGCAGCATCATACTCAGAGTTCTCAGTCAGATCTCCATATTCTCTGGCCTGATGAATTTTTTCGGCAATTTGAACCCTCCTAGTCTTTTTCAAAAACTCCAGCTCTACTTTAGCATCAGCTAAACCCTTGGCAGTAATGTAGGTATTTTGTCCGTTTCTTGTCAATTGTTGTTTTGCTCCGGCCATAAAAAACCTCCCTTTTGAGGAGGTCTCCTTTGCTTTGGGATTTTAGGTTTTTTTACCTAAAAAGACCTCCCTGCGCCTGTTGGCCATAGCGGCCCCCCCGGCAAGGGAATGTAGAAAGGGAGACAATTTTTTTTGAAACCATTGCTTTAGCAAGTGCCATATTGAAATGAATTATATATTGATTAACATACCTTGTCAATTAAGTGCCTTGTGGGTATAATTTGACCACGCCGCCATCGTCTAGTGGCCTAGGACACTTGGTTCTCATCCAAGAAATCACGGGTTCAACTCCCGTTGGCGGTACACTTCGGCGCAGTCTACCCTGAGTTCTGCCGAAGGACTAGGTGCAGGCCAAAGTTAGAGTTGAACAAGGATCTCACTTCTGTTACGCTTGGATCATGGACCAAGCTGCCCAAGGTTCGCTTATTAAAAAGACCAAAAAAACACTCCGTTTAAAGGTTGCCCTAATTATAGCCTTAGCGGTAACCTCCCCCTATATTCTGGGACTGTTTATTCCACTCACAGCCTTAGTTTATATTCTGGTAGCAGCAGCCAGCGCAATTTTAGCCATTATATTACTCCTTTGGGTATTGCGGCCATTGGATTTGTTTATTAAAAGCACAAGGGTTTTTTCCGATGGCAATCTTAACCATCGAATTAATCTACAATCTGGTGATGAATTTGAAGACGTAGGAGATTCATTTAATCTCATGGCAGAAAAACTTTCTGCCGCAATTCAAAAGCTTGAAAACGATGAGGCAATTGCAGTTTCGGAAAAAAATAAATTTGATGAGATTCTTTCATCCATCATTGACGGGATTATTGCGTTGGATTTCAATAAAAATATCATGTTTTTGAATAAAGCTTCGGAAGAACTGACAGGTTTCAGGGAATCCGATGTCCTCGGTAAATCAGTTGACCAGGCGATCCATCTATTTTCCGAACAGGAAGAAATCCTGCCTAAAACCTACTGCCAGGAAAGTTTTAATCAAACAGCGAGGCTTGTCGGCAAAAATGGCAAACAGACAAAAGTTAGTCTCACGACTACACAGGTCGGCAGTGCCGTACAAACTAATCTAAACTGCATTTTAATAATCCATGATTTATCCAGAGAAGAAGAGCTGGAACAAATGAAACTGGATTTTGTATCTATGGCATCACATGAGCTAAAAACACCTTTAACCAGTATTGTCGGTTATCTGTCTGTATTCCTCGATGAAAACAAAGGCAAAATCCCTGCAGAAAGCTTAAACCTACTGAATAAAGCATTTGTTGCTGCCAAACAACTCCAAACCTTGATTCAAAATCTGCTTAATGTCAATAAAATCGAAAAAGAACAACTATCCGTTTCTCCGCAACCAACCGATTATCTGCCCATACTAACCAAGACAGTTGAAGATTTAAAAAGTCAAGCTACTCAAAAAAATATTGTCTTGAATATGCTTTTGCCAACTGAAACATTACCCAAAGTTATTACCGACCCTATCAGAATAAACGAAGTAATAACCAACCTTGTCTCTAATGCAATAAACTACACTAATCCAAATGGAAAAATAGAGGTTTCTGTAAAAGTTTCCCCGAATGACATTACGACTACTATCTCAGATAATGGTGTCGGAATCCCCCAGGAGGCAATCCCACACCTTTTTAGTAAATTCTTCAGAGTTTCTAATAAGCTGCAACAAGCCAGCAAAGGCACGGGTCTGGGATTATACATCTCTAAATCAATTGTAGAAAAACTCCATGGTAAAATCTGGGTTGAATCAGAACCAGGAAAAGGCAGCAGATTTTCCTTTACTTTACCAATTGTAACCTTAAGTACCGCTGTTTCAGAAAGCAACAAATTTGTTTCCGGAGCTATTCAATCCGGGACTTTGAATTATTAGACTATTAATATAAAATAAAGTGTATGGATCCGACACCAAAGAAAATTTTACTTGTTGAAGACGAAGATTTCATAAGAGAACTGTACACAAGACAACTCGCCAAAGCAGGATTTGCGGTGAAAAGCGCAGTGGACGGACAAAGCGGTTTGGAAACACTAAAAAATGAAACTTTTGATTTGCTTCTTTTGGATATCATGCTTCCGGGGATTAACGGTTTACAACTTCTCCGGGAATTTAAGACCCAAAATCCAAACTCCCCGATGATCACCATTCTTTTAACAAATTTAGGTCAGGAAGCAGTTATAAAAGAAGGGTTTGAACTAGGGGCCCAGGCTTATTTAATAAAAGCTTCATACACACCTGATCAGGTAGTAAATGAAGTAAAAAATGCGCTTTTCGGCAGCCAACCACCCCCTCCCCCAACTGGCGGACCTACCCAATAAGTACCACAACCAACCTGCAAACCCGGTTTGAATTCGTATTGACAAACCGGGTTTGTAAAGCTAAGGTAATAATTATATGCCCTACAGAATAATTCCTTTTATCAATGGAGACTACTATCACCTCTATAATAGGGGGATAAATAAACAGCAGACATTTTTAGATAAAAGAGATTATGATCGTTTTGCCAAGACTTTATTTTATTACCAGATAGCAAATCCTAAACCGCGATTTTCGGTACACAGACAGCAAAAAACTTTTCCCATAGATGAAACTAAAAAGATTGTTGAAATCATAGCTTACTGTTTAATGCCTAATCACTTTCATCTACTGGTTAAACAAATACATGATGGAGGTATTTCTGAACTAATTAGAAAATTTGTCCACAGCTATACAAAATATAGAAACATAAAGCATAACTCTCAAGGGCCCATTTTTCAGGCTCTCTTTAAGGCTGTTAGAATAGAAACAGATGAACAACTTATTCACGTATCTAGATATATCCATCTAAACCCATTAGTAGCACTGATTGTAAAAGATCTAAAACTCTATCCCTGGTCTTCTTATTTAGAATACATAAACATGCGCGATAATCTTGCAATCAACAAAGAGGAGATATTAAATTTTTTCAAATCTCCAAAAGCTTATGAAAAATTTGTCTTGGATCAGGCAGATTATGGAGCAAAGCTGGAATTAATTAAGCATACCACTATTGATGAAGAACTTTGAACTTGCAAACCGGGTTTGTAAGCATCTTCTCAATAAGTTCCATGTAAATATGCGGGTATGTGTATATTTATCTTTGTGAGGGTACGTGTTTTATGGTTGCAACAACTTCTCCGCCATCTCTAATTTCGGCACTACACATCCTATCTAATTCCATTTTAGCTCTTAAGCCACAAATACCAACCAAAGGTCCACGAGGTGTTAGCGAAGCTCGCAATTCTACAGTATTTGGTTCAGAAACAAAAATCCTACCTCCGTTATCTTCTCCGTCGCATAGAATATGTAATATTCTATTTTCTGAAATATAAATAGTTAGCGTATTACCAGGCTCAACTACTCCCGTAGTTTGCTTTTGTCTTTCAGCCCAAGATCCATGTAGTCCGTATTCAACAACCATAATTTGCAAATTATCTCAAGAAGGGAACTAAAAGTAAAGCCACAATATTTACAACTTTAATCATTGGATTAATGGCAGGACCGGCGGTGTCTTTGTAAGGGTCGCCAACTGTATCTCCTGTGACTGCTGCTTTATGGGTTTCAGAACCCTTCCCGCCAAATTTACCACTCTCAATATACTTTTTGGCATTATCCCAGGCAGCGCCACCTGTTGTCATAGAAACCGCTACAAAAATCCCTGTCACAATTGATCCCACCAGCATCCCACCCAAAGCGACCGGACCCAGGGCAAATCCCACAATGACCGGCGACAAAACAGGAATTAAAGCAGGCACCAGCATCTCTTTTTGCGCCGATTGAGTCACAATATCAACACACTTTGCATAATCAGGTTTGGCTTTACCCTCCATAATGCCTTTGATAGTTCTAAACTGACGCCTGACTTCCTCAACCACTGCTCCTCCGGCCCGCCCTACAGCTTCCATTGCATAGGAGGCAAAAAGATAAGGAAGCGAACCTCCAATAAAAAGCCCTACCAAAACATTAGGGTCTGATAATGAAAACTGTAGCTCTGAACCTTGAGAAGAAAATTCCTGAGCATATGCTGTAAACAAAACCATTGCTGCCAGCGCTGCCGAAGCAATCGCATAACCTTTAGTCACAGCCTTAGTCGTATTCCCAACAGCATCCAGCGGATCTGTCACATCGCGAACTTTGGAAGAAAGATTTGCCATCTCTGCGATTCCGCCTGCATTATCTGTAATCGGACCGAATGCATCTATTGCCACTACAATTCCGGCTAAAGAAAGCATTGCCGCACCGGCCAGAGCAATTCCATAAAGCCCCGCAAACATAAAACTTAATAATACCGCTGTGGAAATTAGAATTACCGGAGCAAAAGTTGAACGCATAGACAAAGCAAGTCCCGCAATAATATTGGTAGCATGACCTGTCTTGGAAGCCAATCCTAAATTTTGGACAGGGGAGTACTCCGCACCTGTATAATATTCGGTTATGAGTACCATTCCCGCAGTCACCAGTATTCCGATTAAAGATGCCAGGTATAAATTAAAAACGCTTATGATGCCATTGTCTCCCATAACGCTGTAGACAACAGGATAAAATAAAACTGCGCAGACAGCGCTAGTTGCTATCATCCCTTTATAAAGAGCTTTCATAATGTTTTTACCCGTCAATTTAACAAAGAACGATCCTACAATCGAAGCCAGGATTCCCATAGCAAGGATTAAAAGGGGAAACATCACGGCATTGCTGTATCCCGGAAACAAGAGTTGACCTAAAATCATAGAGGCAATGGCGGTCACAATATAAGTTTCAAAAATATCTGCTGCCATTCCGGCACAATCCCCAACATTATCCCCCACATTATCGGCAATTACTGCCGGATTTCTGGGGTCATCTTCAGGTATTCCTGCTTCAATCTTCCCCACCAAATCCGCCCCCACATCTGCCCCTTTGGTAAAAATGCCCCCACCAAGACGGGCAAAAACAGAAATTAAGGATCCGCCAAAACCAAGTCCAACCAGAGATTTTAAATCCCCGCCAGTATACTGATAAAATCCAAAAACTGCTGCCAGCGCCAAACCTACTACCAGAAATCCCGTCACTGCCCCGCCTTTATATGCCAAAATAAAAGCCTCGGATAAACCTTTCTTGGCCTCCTCTGCCACCCGAACATTAGCCCTCACTGCCACACTCATACCGATAAACCCGGCCAGAGCCGAAAGAAAAGCGCCGATTATAAATCCAATTGCGGTATTCTGACCTAAAATATAATATATTAAGACTGCCAGAACAGCTGCAACCAAAGCAACAACTTTGTATTGCCTTTGTAAATATGCCCCAGCTCCAACCTGAATCGCCGAGGCGATTTCCCGCATTTTCTCATCACCGGAATCTTTCCTTAAAATTTCCACAATCAGCCAAAAGCCATACAGGAGAGCGGCCGCCACGGCAGTCCAAATTATTAAATTGACATTATTTAATATGAAATCCATGAAGTCTTTCGGAGCAGTACCTTAAAATTTACACCAGCATTATAAACTAAGTCAAGGGGGAGACTAGTATTGTTGTCATTGCGAGGAGCGCTTCGACTTCGCTCAGTGTAAACTCCGCGACGCGGCAATCCCGATTTAATCGGGACTCCTCGCTAATCACTCGGAATGACAAAAACTTTATGCTAAATAGGCCGGAGGAGAAATTGGGATTCTTTTTCTGGTTGCTGGTTGAGGAGGTCTCACCAGCGCAACTCTTAAAACATCATCCATATGTTTGACAAAGATAAATTTAAGATCCTTTTGTACATAATCCGGAATATCTTCCAAATCTTTTTCATTATCAGCCGGCGCAATTATAACTTTTACTCCGGCCCGGTGAGCTGCCAAAACTTTTTCTTTGAATCCACCTATTTCCAAAACTCGTCCTCTTAACGTAACCTCACCGGTCATGGCTATATCTTTATGGACCGGAATCTTTGTGAATGCGGAAACAATGGCAGTTGTAAGAGCTATCCCTGCCGAGGGGCCATCTTTTGGAATTGCTCCTTCCGGAACATGAACATGCACATCAACCTTTTGGAAAAACCGCTCCGGCAATCCCAAATCAGTCCAGTGAGCCCTAACATAAGACATTGCTGCTTGACCAGATTCTTTCATCACATCCCCCAGTTGCCCTGTCAAAAGCAAATTGCCTTTTCCGGGCATTAAAGTGACTTCAATAAACAAAATCTCTCCTCCGGCCTCTGTCACGGAAAGACCGGTAACCATCCCGATTTCATCCATCTTTTCAGCCAAAATTGGTAAGAATTTGATTGGTCCCAGAAAACTATGGATATCCTTAGAAAGGATTATAAATTTCTTCACCTCACCATTTCCTTCTGCTATTTTTCTTGCCACCTTTCTTAGGACCGCTGAAATTTCTCTTTCCAAATTTCTAACTCCGGCCTCTCTTGTGTAACCTCTAATAATTGAATAAATAGCTTCATCTTGAAACTCGATCTGGTCCTTTTTGAACCCATGATTTTGCATTTGCTTGGGAATTAAGAATTTTTTGGCAATATGGAACTTTTCATCTTCCGTGTAACCCGGGTATCTGATCACTTCAAGCCTGTCCCGAAGTGCCGGTGGAATTGTGTCCAAAATATTTGCAGTTGTAATAAACATAACATTGGAAAGATCGTATGATACTTCCAAATAATGATCGGAAAAGCCTTCGTTTTGTTCAGGATCAAGCGCCTCAAGAAGCGCTGCCGAAGGATCACCTCTGTAGTCTGTCCCAATTTTATCAATCTCATCCAGCATAAAAACCGGGTTGGTGGTGCCGGCCTGTTTTATTCCCTGGATAATCCTGCCTGGCATAGAGCCGACATAAGTTCTGCGGTGTCCTCTTATTTCCGCCTCATCGCGTATTCCACCCAGAGATACTTTGATAAATTTCCGGCTCAAAGCTCTGGCAATAGATTTTCCGATGGAAGTTTTACCTGTACCCGGCGGGCCGACGAAACAAAGGATCGGTCCCCTCATTTTGCCTGCAAGCTTGTAAACGGCCAAATACTCAAGAATACGCTCTTTTACTTTCTTTAAACCGTAATGATCCTCTTCTAAAATCTCTTCTGCTTTTTTCAAATCAACTTTACCTTTTTTACTATGCTTCCAAGGTAAATCTGTCAACCATTCCAGATAATTTCTGATATAACCTGCTTCCGGGTTATAGGAAGACATCTTTGCCAACCTCCCCAGTTCTTTCTTTGCCCTTTCCAAAACCTCTTTCGGCATGCCGCTCTTTTTGATTTTGAGTTCAAATTCTTTAATTTCCTGATGCTCCGTATCTGCCCCGCCCAGCTCTTCTTCAATGCTCTTCATCTGTTCCCGCAGAATCGCTTCCTTGGTCATTTTGGAAACACGCTCTTGAGTTTGCGATGAAATTTTCTGTGATATTTCCAGAATTCTTATCTCTTTTGCCAAAAGCTCGGATAGCCGTTGCAACCTTTCTCCTGCAGAAACCATTTCTAAGATCTGTTGTTTGTCTATGGTTTTAAAATCTATAGATTGGGTTATCGAGTTTACCAACTGATTTGGATCATCGCTATAGGTAAAAAGGGACCAGTTGGCGAAATTGCTTTGGTCAAAAAATGGGTTACCGCCCAACTCCAGAAACCGTTTCATTTGTTCTCTAACAGTTCTAACCAATGCTTCTGTTTGTTCGCTTTTTTCGTAAAGTTCGGGGATTTCTTCTATTTCCGCTTCTAAATAAGGCTCTATCTTGGTAAAACTTTTTAAGTATACCCTGGAAAGCCCTTCTGCCTGCAGTGTGTATTCTCCTTCAGGATTTTTAACTACCCGTCTTATCAGACAAACAGTACCAACTTTATACAGGTCTTTTTCTGTTGGGTCTTCAATCCGGGAATTTTTTTGAGTGACAAAAACTATCAATTTATCGCTACCCCATACTGCATCTAGCGCGGCCTTAGACCTTGGTCTGCCGGATATAATCGGGACTGAGTTGCCGGGAAAAATTACCGTATCACGAAGCGGTCCAACCGGCATAGTCGGTTTCAACTTTAAAGGTTCTGTTGAAGTTGGCGTAATCGATTTAATGAAATCAACCATATTTTCTTAAAACTATTAGCAGTTTAGTGCAATGAGTGCTAAAAGTCAATACCCTTTTTTGCCAGAATTCCTTTTTGGTAAGGATGTTTTACTCTCCGCATTTCGGTTACTAAATCAACCACCCCAATTAATTTCTTTGACGCATGGTGACCGGTTAATACTAAATCCAGCTTCTCAGGTTTATCTGTAATTAATTTCACAACTAAGCTCTCGGGAAGAAGTCCGGATGAGACTGCTCCAATTATTTCATCTGCCACCGCTACATTCCATTTACCACTAATAATTTCCTTATATAATATATCAAATGTTTTCTTTGCAGCTTTTTTATGTTCTTTTAAGGGCAGCTTGTCCCCTAAAATTTTAACAAACCCTTTACCGCCCTGGATAAATTTAACATCAGTTTTAAGTTTTTTTACTGCTTCCAGTTCACCAGTGAAAGAAGCTTTGCCAAACTGAACTACCAAGCACTTTTTCTTATGACCCACGGCCCGGAGTACCAAACCCAAGGCAGCTGTGGTTTTCCCTTTCCCCTCACCGGTATATAAAATAACCAAACCTTTTTCTTTATTCATGAGCTGATTTTAACAAACCATGTCTATAATAGAATGTCCACCCTTGGGGTGGATTGGTATTGACACCTGCGGATATTTAAGCTATGCTAGCTTCAGATGCCTTCTAGAATTTTTCCATTTGTAAACGGGCAATATTACCACATTTACAATCGTGGTGTAGAAAAAAGAAGTGTTTTTGAAAAAAGTTGGGATTATTCACGACTCATTAAAACAATGTGTTACTACCAGCTTGCAGGACCCAAGCCAAAACTTTCTAAATTTCTCGCTGGTTCAATTTTCAAACCTGATTCAAGTAAAAAAATAGTTGAAGTAATCTGTTATTGCCTCATGTCAAATCATTTTCATTTCCTAATAAAGCAGTTAAAAGATGGTGGAATTACAGAATTTATTAGCAAACTAAGCAACAGTTATACTAAATATTACAATGTAAAATATAACCGTGTTGGTCCTCTGCTACAAGGAGAATTCAAGGCAGTACTTATAGAATCTGACGAGCAATTAAGCCATGCTTCCCGTTACATCCATTTAAATCCAATTGCTTCATTTTTGGTAAAAGATCTAAATCAATATCGCTGGTCTTCTTATAGGGAATACATTGAGAGTGATACCGACGGAATTTGTAATAAAGAAGCTATCCTATGTCTTTTCAAATCATCCAAACACTATCAGCAATTTGTTCTAGACCAAGTTGATTATGCCCAGAAATTGGAATTAATAAAACACCAACTATTAGATGTTGAAGACTAAACTGACAGCCGTGTCCACCCTTGGGGTGGATTTGTATTGACACCTGCGGATATTTAGATATTTTTGTACCCTTGGGGCGGAAGGCTTAACACATGGAGTAACCGCAGGAGTGACATTTTTTGCAGCCTTCTTCCAGTACAAAAGAAACTGAGCCGCATTCCGGACAAAGATCTGCTTGGTTGTGTGATAGAGCCAGCATCACGTCATCTGTACCTGTATTTGACTGCGGTAAAGTTTCCACAGTCTCCTCCGTTCCAATCTCCGCTAAATCTTCTGCCAAAACTTTGGCAATTGCATCTGCCAGACTCTGCACCCTATTTTTTCCAAAACCTACTGATGACGCTCCGCCAATCCCCCGCAGTTGCCCGACAATTTTCAATGCTACTGCTTTTGGATCTGTCTCCTTTGTTCCTCTTGCCAAACGAAGCGATAAGGAAACCAGTCGTCCCATAGCTTCCGCATCTGCCATAGTATGCATACCGGCTCTCCCGACAGTTACAAAAACTTCAAAAGGTTGACCACTTGCATCCCTATTAACAGTAATAAAAGCCTCCCCCACAGGCGTTGAAACTTTGTAAGTCCTACCCCGGAGGATCATCGGCCTCTCGGCAATGGGAGCCGATTCAGACTCGACTTGTTCATTCAAACTGGAAGAAACATTTAAAACCTGAGTGCTTTTGGAGCCGTCCCTATAAATTGTTATCCCGTTACAACCTGTCTCATAAGCCATCATGTATGCAGTCCTTACATCATCACGCGTTGCGATACCGGGAAGGTTTATTGTTTTAGAAACCCCATTATCCGTATATGCCTGGAAAGCTGCCTGCATTTTAACATGCCACGCTGGCTCAATCTCCTGGGCCGTCACAAAAACTTTCTGCCAGTCTTCCGGCACATCAGGGATATTTCTAACAGACCCATGCTCAAGTACCTTAGCTGCCAGGTCTTCGCTCCAAAAACCCTGTTCTTTGGCAATATCGGCAAAAGTTTGATTGGCGATGGTTAATGTCCTGTACTCATCACCTTTAGCTTTGGCTTTGTGGATAAAACTAAGCGCAAATACCGGCTCAATTCCGGAGGAACAATCCCCAATAATAGAAATCGTGCCTGTTGGGGCAATGGTTGTGATTGTTGAATTTCTGATTTTTCTTCCGCCAACATAAGCACTGGATTCCGGCCTGTTTTTGAAAGCCGAAGAGCGTTTATCGGCATAAATTGATAGGGTCCAGTTTGGAAAAGAGCCTCTTTCCGCTGCCAGATCTTGCGAAGCGCCGTGTCCTACTTCATTAATAAACTTCATTAGTCTGCCGGCCAAATCCAGCGCTTCCACAGAGTTATATGAAATCTTTAGCTTAAACAACATGTCGGCAAAACCCATTACCCCAAGACCTATTCTTCTGTTTTGGTGCACTTCATCATAAATTTGTTTTAAGGTAAAAGGGTTTGTCTGAACCACATTATCCAGAAAATGTACCGCCAGTCTGGTAGTTTGTTCCAATCTTTCCCAATCCACATCCAAGCCCCCATCCGCCAGCTGACGGACAAATTTACCCAAATTTATGGATCCTAAATTACATGCGTCCCAAGGAGCTAATGGTTGCTCCCCGCATGGATTTGTAGATTCAATAGTTTCTAAAGATGGCACCGGGTTGGAAGGTGAATCATTAATCCTGTCAATAAATATAAGTCCAGGGTCGCCTGTTTTCCAAGCCCGTTCCACAATCTCATCAAAAACCTCTCTTGAGTTTAATTTACCAACTACCTCTCCGCTGCCGGGATTCACCAAATCATAATCTTTGCCTTTTGCCAGCGCTTCCATAAATTTATTTGTCAGCGCTACAGAGATATTAAAATTGGCAATCTGTTTATCCAAAAGCAAAGTCTTGACAAAATCTCTGGCAGAGGAATCCGGCAAAAACTGAGCAATGCCTTCATATACCGATTTATTTAAATCATCCAATTCTGCCTTGCATCTGATAAATTCCAGAATATCCGGGTGGTCAACCCGCAAAATTCCCATATTCGCCCCACGTCTCGTACCGCCCTGCTTAATAGATTCTGTAGCAGCATTAAATACCCGCAAAAACGAAACCGGTCCGGAGGCCACACCACCTGTGGTATTGACAATGCTCCCTGCCGGGCGAAGCCTGGAAAAAGCAAAACCCGTTCCCCCGCCTGTTTGGTGAATCAAAGCCGCATATTTTATGGTATCAAAAATTTCCGGCAGCGAATCCCCAATCGGCAAAACAAAACAGGCAGAATACTGCAACCCGTTTTGTTTTCCGGCATTCATTATTGTCGGAGAATTAGGCAAAAATTCCTGGCGCACCATCATGGTATAGAAACTTTTTGCCATTTCTGTCACATTTTTTATCGTTGCGCCAAAATCAATATCACCGGAGGCAATATCAAAAGCAATATGCCAAAACCTCTCCGCAACAGTTTCAGCTATTTCCAAATTACTACTCTTGAGAAGATATCTTTCATTCAAAATTTTATTTGCGCTCTCGGAGAATGCCGGTTCAGGTAAACCGCTCGGCAACTCCGGTATAAGTTTATAGCGCGGGATAAATCTTGTTTCGAAACTCCGACCATTACGACCTGCCCGTTGAAGCCTTGGCGAAAACGGATCCATACCATTAGGTTTATGTTCCCTGACAGAAACAACTTGCAGTGTAGTTTTTGTTTTTTTCATAAAGCTTCCAGTTCTTTCTTAAAATCTTTCGGGTCAGAAAAAGTCCGGTAAACGCTTGCAAATCGCAAATAGGCAACCGGATCTAGTTTTTTCAACTCTGATAATACCCACTTCCCTAAAGTTTGCGAGGGAATTTCCTGCAAGTGCTTAGTTCTAATCCGGCTTTCTATTCTATCAAGCATGCTTTCAACTCTGTCAATACCCGGCCTTTTCTCTAAAGCTCTATTTAATCCCCTCTGCAATTTTTCCCGCTTAAATGACTCTTTTCTTCCGTCCTTTTTAATTACCAAAATTTCTATCTCAGCCAGAATTTCGTAGGTTGTAAAACGCTTCGAGCATTTTAAACACTCCCGACGACGTCTTATCTCTCCGCGACGCAAAACTGCTCTTTTGTCTTTAACTTTACTCAAATTACTTTGGCAAAATGGGCATTTCATGAAACCCAGTATAACATAACATATTGGTACCTTAAAGTGTCAATATACAATATATTGTATAGAGCTATTGTAGATTTTGGATTACTACCTTCTGCATTACATCCCCTATAATGAGTTTTTCAACTATGTCCTCACCCGAAATAATTTGTCCGAAAATAGTGTAATTCGGCTGGAGTGAAACATCTTTTTTTAATATAAAAAACTGGCTGCCGTTAGTATTCGGGCCTGAATTTGCCATGGCAACTATACCTTTCACATAAGCTCTTGTAACCGACTCATCAGGAAACTCATATCCCGGCCCGCCAGACCCTATACCGGTTGGATCGCCGCCCTGAACCACCCAATCTTCTACCCGATGAAAAATTAATCCGTCATAAAAACCATTAGCAGCTAAAAGCATAAAATTAGAAGCAGCCATAGATGCTTCGGGGTAAATTTGCAACTGGATGAGACCTTTGGAAGTTTGGATAACCGCTTTTTTATTTTGCAAAACTTCCGGTCTTAATATGCCGGGAAACCGGTCAAGTCTTTTGTTTTTGGCTAAGGGCAGTTCAGTTGATTGGGTCTGTTGGGTCTGCGCCACGTTCGCCGCCGAAGGAGCAGGGGTTGAATTAAGTGTAAAATTTATATCTTGTGGAACAGGAGTCGGAGTCGCAGATAAATTACTGACATCCCGACTAAACTTTGTAACAGTAAAATAAATTGCCGTTCCGATTATAAAAACAATTAAAAGTATTCCCAAAACCTTTTGATTTGTAAACATCTGCCCAATTATACACCTCGAAGGTGGGCTTTGACTCCTTCGAGGTGAACGAGGTGAATCTGTATTTGTTTGTTACCTTAAATCATCTTAAAGACATATTGTATTGATCTTTTTCACGATCAACAATTCTAGTATTAAAAGTGAATATAAAACTGCCATTTCGTCAATATATACGGCTTACTTTTGTAGTAGGACTTTTTGTGATCTCAACTTCTAATATTTCTGCTGTTTCTGTAGCAGAACAAACTCAAGCTTGGAGCGATCCACTAACTGTTTGGGGGGCTTTACAAGAATTAGGAAATAATTTATCCGGCACCGCATCCTCCTTCACGTTCAGAGTCAGTACTTCCCGAACCAATCTAAATCAATTTGATTTTACCACCAGAAACACCCGTATCTACGACAAGAATAATAATTCATATATAATTGGCTGTCCTGGAACTAATCATAATGACCCATTAGATGGCTTAACTTTTACAACAACTGGCGTCCCAATCGGATACGAAGACGTTACCATCGATTTTTCCTGCCGGAATTATAATTTCATCCCTGGACACCGGTACTTAATATTAATAACCAATGCTAATAATGGTAACGCGGGCAGCGGTAAAATATTATTTACAAGCGCTGCTTATGGTCCGGGAGGACATGGGGGATCTGATTTATTTAGCGGCGGAGGCTTAAGATATGCTTTTGATAACGGATTCTGTAACGCTTCTCAATATATCTGGAATTCTCAAACTTCAAATTCTGGTTGCAATGTATTTTCTAGCACTAAAGATGATTTATATTTTATCTTAAGTAACACTTCACCTCCACCTCCACCTCCAAGATTACCGGTAATTTTTATTCCGGGAATTGGCGGGTCAGAGATAAAGGCATCTCAGGATATTATTTGGTCTGCTCAAGACGGCCATGGCGGGACATATTCTCATGCTTATTCCAGCAATGAAAAGATTTGGGTAAATCAGGATAAGGCTGCGGAACTGGGAAATGATGATTATTTTGATATTTTACGGTTAAAAACCGATGGGCAAACCCCAGAGGCTGCTTTAAGTTTAACAGGAGACTTAACTTCTTTTGGATATTCTGATATTGATTCGTTTTTTACCGGAATGGGGTACGAGAAAGGTAAAAATTTCTTTACCTTTCCATATGACTGGAGAAAAGATGTCAGAAACACTAAAGACAGTTTAGATAATCTCATTGAAACTGCTAAAACAGCTTCCGGTCAATCTCAAGTCAATCTGGTAGTCCATTCTATGGGAGGCCTAGTAGCTAGGTATTATATTTCAGATGCTAGTAAAGCTGCTAAGGTTAATAAATTGATAGAACTGGGAGTTCCTCACTTAGGGGCAGTAGATACTACTAAAGCTCTTATGTATGGCAAACCACTAGGTAGACAAATATTGGGTGATTTTTATCTAGGAGTGCCTGCATCAGAAGTGAAAGACATTTTTCAGAATCTACCCACTGCTTTCCAATTATTACCATCAAAAACTTACTTTGATTTCTATAATAATTCTAGTCAGAATCAGCCTTATCCATTTAAAGATGACCGCGATATAGATAATAATAAGATTACTGGTTCTCTAGATTACGATCAAACTAAAACTCTCATTTCTAACCTAGCTTACAATATGATTGTTTTTGTATTTGGAGAAACACTCCATAGCTCGCTGGATCCGATATTAAATCAAACTAATGGGACTAAAATCTATGAAGTCATTGGTTCTAGCCAACCAACTTTAGGACAAATTCATGAAACTTGGTGGATCACCTGGCCTGTTAATATAATCCCTAAAATAGATGAAATTTTTATCAATGGCGACGGCACTGTTCCGCTTTATAGCGCCTCTTTAAAAAGTGATTCTTTAGATATTTCCGGTGCTATCAAAATCTATTATGTAGAACAAAAACACTCTGACCTGGTCAGTTCCAGCGGCATAGCTATGCAAACCGTCAAAGCAATTTTAAATGATGACAATTCTTTCCCTGTGGAAGTAAAAGACGAAAGAATTGTTTTGGAAGGCGAGCAAATTTCTTTGGATGACGGAGAATTAGATTTATATGATGATCAAAACCGCCACTGCGGTTTAAATGACAAAGGAGAAATAGAAGAAAATATTCCGGATGTCTCTTGCATTACTTCCGGAAACACTAAACATGCTTTTGTTAAAAAGAAAGCTGCAAAAGTAAAAGTAAAAACAACTCGTAAAAATCCGTCCAATAACTCTAAAACTACTAACCTCAAAAAAAGGACCTATAAACAAGATAAAATATCCAAAACCACAATCTATAAAGACATTGCTGTTCCTCAAGTTGGCAAAGTAGAATTTACTCTTGATCCTGCTTTAGATACTTCTCCCTCGCTTAATTTTTATCCTGATTCGTCAAGCGAAATAAATGTCCCCATTAGTCCTACCAGCGAAAT
This sequence comes from Candidatus Daviesbacteria bacterium, assembly GCA_028712705.1. Classification (GTDB taxonomy): domain Bacteria; phylum Patescibacteriota; class Microgenomatia; order Daviesbacterales; family UBA10151; genus UBA10151. The sequence goes on along the minus strand of JAQTPP010000001.1, from coordinate 109,437 downwards.
TACCGGTTCTGCAGCATTAGATCAAACGCCGCCCGTTACCAACATTCAAATCTCCGGAACAAAAGATTTTTCAGGGGTTTATACTGAACCAGTTACTGTAACTTTAACCGGTAACGATACTGAATCAGGAATACTAAGAATTGAATATAGTTTGGATAACGGGCAAACTGTACATATTTACTCAAATCCGTTTATTATTTCTACTCCGGGTAAAACCACTTTACAAATCAAATCAATTGATAACCTGGGCAACGAAGAAATCCCCCAATCCATCACTATAGAAATTGCTATACCCCCGTCTCCTACTCCCACCCCAATTCCTACACAAACTCCCACTTCAACCATCTCCTCTGGTACCTCATCAAATTCTACCTCCAGTACAGCTAGCACCTCGGAGATGGGCTCTGACTCCTCCGAGGTAAGCTCTAGGAGCGAAACCACAAATCAATCATCAAACTCCATCCTATCTACGCCGGACGTCTTAGGAGTTACCTTCCAAAACCCCAACCATATTTCCGATCAAATCAATATCAGCAAAATCCTGGAAGAACAGAAAAATTTAATCCCCAAAAATTCGGCAAACGAATTTCTTGGCGGTTTACTGATAGTTTCCGGAGGCATAATAACCTTAGCCTCTTTTGGTTTACTTGCCACGTTCCTGAAAAAAATTCCAAAATAGATGAATAATCCAGAACCAGAAAAATATATTGATTAATATAATCAAAATAGCAGGCACATCAGGACCCATTAATACACATACGTCTATTGGATAACCAGTAACTTGACAGCCACTGGAAAAAGTACCTAGATATTTACTAAAAGTTACATATGCCTGGATCAAAGCTGTGATCACCCACATCCCCACACTTAATCCCAAAGTAATGAAAAATCTTTTCCGGCTAAAGCCTAGCATTATCTTTTCCTCATGTGTTTGAACATTTCAATCTGTCTAAGTCTTTTCTCTGCCTGTTCTTTGGTTGAATAAGTTCCCATATTTCTCCCGCTCTCCGCCACCACCCTAAATCCTTCCTTAACTTTTACAATCATACCCCCAGCATACCCCTTCCCCAAAATTTTTTCCACTCACTTTAGTTTATTAAATGAATAGTCCAAAATTTCTCTTGCCTCATCCCGCCTATCCCCTGACCCGAGCAATACCCCTATCACCTCATGTCCATTTTTCTTTGCCAAAGTTATTAAAGTCAACCCTGCCTCCGGGGTATAACCGGTTTTAAAACCCACAACCCCCGGATAAGTTGTCAACAGATTTATCCCTGAATACATATCATAATCCTGGTGATTCTCCGTCTTCGGTAAATAAATATGTTCCGTCTTGGAAATATCAACAACTTCCGGGTAGTGCCTTATCAGAAATCGCGTCAAAATAGCCAAATCATAAACCGTTGAATATGAATTATTGGAATCTTCATCCAACCCGGTGGGATTTACGAAATAAGTTTCTTTCATTCCTAACTGTTCCGTCTTATCATTCATCAACTTGATAAATTCATCCCTGCTTCCCGCTGTACCTTCGCTCAAAACTTCTGCCGCATCATTTGCCGATATTAAAAAGACTCCATCCAAAAGCTCTCTCAAAGTTAATTTTTCTCCGGCAATAAGCAACATTTTGTCAGGTTCAGTCTCGGCTGCATGCCGGGAAACAAAAAATTCATCATCCATACTTTTGTGTTCCAAAGCCACGAGCGCTGTCATAACCTTAACCAAAGAGGCAATCGGCAATTTTTTATTGGGATTTTTTGAAAAAAGAACCTGCCCGGTTTTTGTATCAACAAACAAAACCGCTTCCGCGCTCACTCCTGGAGCATCTGCTTGAGCTATATTTGTATTTCCCGGAAACCATTGGTTTATCCCTAAAACTCTTGTCCCCTCCGCCAGAGGGGAAATTAAATTTCCCGCCTCCTTGCTTGAACTGATTATAAACAAAACTGCAAGGAGAGCAGTCAAAATAGTTGCCAAGACAGCTAATTTTTTCATGACAGTAATGATAACAGATTCTTACGCTATGCTTCAGAATGACAGAGAAAAAGTAAACTCCCTCTTGACGTCCAGAGCAATTTTGCCTCACAATTAAATTGTGCTAAGACGGAAGCGCAAAACTTTTATATGCTGCACCGTCTGATACCTCTTTTGCTGATAGTAGCTGTTATTGCCTTCGTTGCTTTTAATTTTCAATCAATCAGGCGGACAATCGTTTATAAATTAGACATTTCCGGCGACCCAACCACCTCCTGCTGTGATGCCGGTACGGTTGCCAAATCAGACGGCAAGTTTAACGAGGAAGCCAGTACCGCTACCTATAACAACAAAGTTATAGACTATCCTAAAACATCGCTTGCTTATGCGTATTCAGAATCTCTAGCCGAAAACCAGGACAACAACCAAACAGTACTGGGTACAACCAATCCCGCCGGGGAAGAAAAATGGATTGATATATCTTTAGACGAACAACGGCTTAGGGCTTGGGAAGGAAACAGGCTAGTCATGGAATTCCCGATCTCTACCGGCCTATGGGCTCCTACCCCCAAAGGAACGTTCAATATCTGGTATAAAACCAGAAGTCAAAGCATGGCAGGAGGATCGCAAGCCTTGGGCACTTACTACAACCTGCCTAATGTTCCAAATAATATGTTCTTTCACCTGGGTTATGCTATTCACGGGGCTTACTGGCATAATAATTTCGGCCACCCGATGAGTCATGGCTGCGTTAACTCTCCTCTTGCCTCTGCTGCCCAAATTTTTGATTGGGCCGGACCAACTGTTCCATCCGGCCAGGGTGCTGTCAGAGCAACTGCAGAAAATCCCGGTACCCGCGTGGTCGTACATTAAAAACCGGCTGCGCTATATTTCTTTTGCAATAATTTTAGGATTCATCTTTAATTTCTCCTGCATTTGATGCAAGCTCAAAAGTCCTGTTTGCGCGCCGATTTGCTCCACAACTGAGGCCCCGTTTGCCGCACCCCACCGCATTGCCAGAGCTAAACTATTTCCATGAAAAAGACCTGCCAAAAGACCTGTCGAATACGCGTCACCTGCTCCAGTCATCTCCGCTAAATTTGCCGGAAAAATTCCGATTTTGTAGAATTTATCTCCATCAAATCCGTATGATCCATCCTCTCCATCGGTAATTACCACCATCCCTGGACCTAAATCCGCCAAACCGGTAAGTAACTTTTTGATGTCCGCTTTTTTCTCCTCCGCAATTTCCAAAACTTTCTTGGCCTCTTCATAATTCACAATAAAAACTTTGGTCAAAGAAAGCAGCTTCGGATATTTTTTGACCCCGTCTTTTAATTGATTTGTCCCCGGACCGAAAGCCAAATTCGCTCCGGTTCTTTCTATATAACTTTCAATTTGAGAAATTAAAGAGGTCTTGGTGTATGAATAAGATACGGAACTAAAATAGATCCATCTGGCCCGCTCCAAATCAGGCAGACTGTAATCCCAGGGATAGTGATAAACTAAAATCGTCCGCTCGCCCTGGTATGTTAAAACTATTGATTGCTCTGTCGGCACATCTTTGTTTACAACCACGTAACGCGTGACAACGCCTTCCTTTCTTAAATGATCCAGAATCATTCTGCCGTTGCCGTCGTCGCCGACATTGCCGTAAAGCGCTGTTTTCATCTTCAATCTGGCTGCGCCCACAGCGTTATTGTTATTATTTCCTGCAGGCAAACACCGCATCTCGTCTACCGGAATTTTATCCCCGTAATTCAAACAAATTTCACAGCTTTCCCTGTTCAAAGTACAGCTTATATGGGCCTTTGGCAAATGGACAAAATTATCAATCCTGGCATCTCCGATAGAGATTAAATCTAGCATGTTTTTATAAATCAACCGGCCGGCGAATTAGTAATTATTATATTAGATTTTCACCCTTTTCAAAAGCTATGATACCGGAAATTTTTAAGAAAGCAAAACTCCGCCGTCCACCACTATCTGGCTACCGGTCATATATGAAGACATGTCTGAAGCCAAAAACAGCGCAACTTTACCAATATCGTCCGGCTCTCCCATCCTGCGCATGGGAATTTTAGCCAGGAAACCTTCCAGCATTTTAGACATATCCACGCCTGCCGGCACAGAAGCTTTACCTTGCGCTACCTGTACTCCCGGCGTTGCAATCCCCCCCGGCGCAATAGCATTAACCCAAATTTTGTGGGAGGCCAACTCCAGGGCCACGTTTTTGGTAAAACCCCAAACTCCGTGTTTGGAAGCATCGTAATGAGCTAGCCCTATGGAAGAAGGATGAAGCGCATCAATAGAAGTAATGTTAATTATCTTTCCTCCCTTTCCTTGTTTTATCATTTGTTCACAAACATATTTTGTGCATAGAAAAACTCCTTTTAGGTTCACAGACAAAACCTTATCAAAATCAGCCAGACTCATTTGCGAAACCGCAATACTTGGGTAAATTCCGGCATTATTAACTAGTATATCCAAACTCCCAAAAGCACTAACGGTTTCTTTAACCATCTCTTTAACATTTTCTTCGTTTGAAACATCCACTTTAACAGATTTTGCCGTCCAGCCTTTTTCCGTTAATTTCCGGACAGCTATCAGCGATTCTGCTTCCTTAAAATCGGCAATCATCACTTTTGCCCCAGCCTCAGCCAACCTGTAGGTTATTCCAAAACCAATACCCATAGCCCCTCCTGTCACCACAGCTGCCTTTCCGGAAAGATTAATTATGTCATTTATTGGAGAAAAATCGCTCATTTCTAGTATTTTTATCTTACTTCTTTAGTTCTTGCTCTACAAGAGTATCTAAATCTTCAAACTTTTGCAAATCAAGTTTTCGTCCATTTACAAAAAAGGTTGGCGTTTGACTGATTCCCAAACTGTTTCCCTCAGCTGCATCGCTGTCAATTTTCGCTTTTATAACATTTCCTGCCATCGCCTGCTTAATTTTATCTTCATCCAGCCCCAGCTCTTTCACTAAATCCATAAAAAAGGATGTTGCGTCGTTCATAGAAGACCACCTCGCTTGAGTCTCTAAAAGTTTGTCATGCATTTCCCAAAATTTGCCCTGCTCTCCGGCCGCCTCAGCCAAGGCTGCCGCCTGGCTGGAATGGACATGCTGAGAAAGCGGAAAATGGCGATAAATAAACTGGATTTTGTTTGGATCCGCAGCCCGGAGCCTTGCAACATATGATTCAACAGCTGCGCAGGCAAGACACTCAAAATCCGAAAACTCTACTATCCTTACTTTGGCGCTATCGCTGCCAATTTTTTGTCCCCTGGAATAATCGATCTGGAAAACGGTTGCGCCATCAACTACTTCTAAGGGATTGCCTCGGGTCAGCAGAAATATACCTCCGAACAAAAGAATCAGGGTGCATATTAAAATCATACCCAGCCATTTAGTTTCTGTTTTCATCTAGAATAACCGATAGTAATATCGCAAGCGATATTATAAACGACAATACGCACCAAAAGCAAATCGCTTTGATCACAAAGATCTCCAAGAAAGTAAGATATATACCAAAACCAACCCCGGACAAAGAGATTAAAAGTTTCAGCCGGAATAATAAATTATTAAACGTTTTTTGGGCATGCGCCACTGAAAGTATTGCCATTGCAAAATAAAAAAGCATGCCTAAAAAGGGGATCGAGATCCCGATAAAACTGGAATAAGAACTGGTCCGGACAACATTGCAGCCTGTACCTATCGGACAAATAACCGAGCCTTGCAAGTTATATTCATAAAATAAAAAAGAACTCACAAAAAGCCCTAACAAGCTCAAAACAAAGATAAACCGGTTGGATAAATTGGATGAAATCATATTTTCATTTTCAAGATATGGTTTATAGCCGAAATAATTGCTTTTTCCGTTAAGCCGAATTTTGTAAACAGCTCCTCTGATTCACCTGATTCTCCAAATTTATCTTCAACACCGATAATTTTTAAAGGCACAGGAAAATTTTGCGAAATGACTTCCGCAACCGCACCTCCCAAACCGCCTGTAACCTGATGTTCTTCTGCTGTAACTATTGCTCCGCAATCTTTAGCTGCATTTATCACTAACTCCTTATCTAAAGGTTTAATAGTGTGGCAATTTATTACTCGAACAGATATTTTGCGCGACTGTAGCTCTTTAGCAGCCAGCAAAGCCCTATAAACCATCGGACCGGTGGCAATCACCGCCACATCATTTCCCTCATAGAAAATTTCTGCATTTCCTATCTTAAAAGGGGTTTGCTCCGTAGTTACAACAGGTATTTTATCTCTGGACAACCTGAGGTAACAAGGCTTAGATAGCTTGGCCATAGCCAGCGTAGCTTTTTTAGCTTCAATTGCATCTACCGGAGAAATTACTATCATATTAGGCAAACACCGCATCATGGCTATATCTTCCAAAGCTTGATGTGTTGCTCCATCAGGTCCAACACTGACACCGACATGAGAACCGATAATCTTAACTGGCATGTCGTTATAACAAACAGTTGTTCTAATCTGCTCCCAGTTTCTGCCCGGCGAAAAAGTAGCAAAAGATGAAGCAAAAGGAATTTTTCCCAAAAGAGCCATACCAGCTGCAACTGTCACTAAATTTTGCTCAGCTACCCCCACCTCAATAAACCTTTGCGGAAATTTTTCGGCAAAAGCTTTGGCCTTTGTAGATTCGGTTAAGTCTGCGCAAAGCGCCACTACTTGTTCATCTTCTTCCCCTGCTAAAACTAAACCTTCGCCGTAACCATTCCGGGTCGGCGCCTGTTCAACACCGGGATCAAATAATTTCGGGTTCAAATATGCTTTTGAATTAATCATGATTTTTAAGCTCTGCCAAGGCCCTTTTTGCCTCTTCTTTATCAGGTGATTTTCCATGCCATTCGTATTTTCCTTCCATAAAACTTACCCCTTTCCCCGGAATCGTATGGGCAATTATTACCGTCGGTTTTTCCAAAATCGTCTTAGCTTTGTTAAAAGAATTAATAATTTCCTGCATATTATGTCCGTCAATCTCAATAACATGCCAGTTAAAAGCTTCATATTTTGCCCGTAAACTATCAAGCGGCATAACATCTTCCGTAAATCCGTCAATTTGAATATTATTTCTATCAATTACAGCTGTTAAATTATGCAGCTTATTTCTACCGGCGAACATCACTGCTTCCCAGGTATTGCCCTCGTCATGCTCCCCGTCTGATGTTAAACAAATCACCCGCCAGCTGGCCTTATCCATACGTCCGGCTAAAGCCAAACCCGCAGCCTGCGACAAGCCGGAACCTAAGGGTCCGGAGGTTGTTTCAATCCCGGGCAAAGAAGTCCGATGGGGATGGCCTTGTAATCTGCTACCCAACTTACGCAAGGTCTTAAGCTCTGAGATAGGAAAATAGCCCGCACGGGCCATAGTTGCATAAAGTGCCGGGCAAATATGGCCGTTAGATAAAATCAACCGATCTCTCCCGTTCCAGTCCGGCTTTGCCGGATTATGATTTAGGATATGAAAATAGAGTGCGGCAAAAATATCAGCCATCCCCAAAGACCCGGCTGAATGCCCTGATCCTGCCTCAAGTAACATCTTGATAATATCCTGGCGGATTAAATTGGCTGTTTCTTCTAATTTATAAATATTCATACACTAAAATCGTCAGTTATTGCTTTAACGTACAAGTGTTGCCCCTGTTTTAATTCATGTTCAAAATCCAGTATTGCCTGCAGAACTGCATCTGGATTATCAACAATTTTATAAACTTCCAGCTCTTCCGGCCGCAGAATCATATTATCCTTAAATGCCTTGATAATGTTTTCCCAGAATTTGCCGTATAAAATCAATGGTTTATGATGACCGAAATAAAGTTTAGCCAAACCCCAAGCCATGCCGAATTCGGAAATAGTCCCGGTTCCCCCATTGAAAATTACATACACTTGTCCTTCCTTTAAAAGGGTCAGGGTCCTTTCCAGGTAATTTTTTGTTTTTATTTCTACATCTATCTTATTAAGAAAATCCCTTCCTTCAAAATGCATTATCTCCTCTGCCTGAAAAGTCACCCCAATAACTTTACCTCCGCCTGCTTTTGCTCCCAAACTTGCCGCTCTCATTACTCCCGGTCCGCCTCCGTCTACTACCACATAACCGGCTTCCGTTAATTTCTTACAAACTGTAAAAGTTTCCTTGCATAACACGCTATTTTCTTCTGTATGAGATGAACCGAAAATAGCAATCTGATTTATAGATTCAGCTTTAGGTATTCCGTTACTCATTTGATGACTTCCCATAGATTTTCCAAATTCTCATCAATATCTCCTTTTAAAAGATACGAGCCAATTGTCAGCTGGTCCGCGCCTGCCTCAACAATTTGCTTAGCATTACTGTCTCTGACTGCCCCGTCAACTGAAATTCTAACAGACCAGCTCAATTTTTTTAAAGCCTTAATTTTATCAAGCGCTTCCAGCAGGAACGGCTGGCCTTGAAGTCCTGGAATAACTGCCATAATTAATACTAAATCTATTTTATCTTTAAACGGCTCCAACTTCTCAATCGGAGTATCAATATTTAAAGCAATTCCAGCTTCCATCTCTAACTGTTTTATCTTACTGATACATCTCAAAATATCATCCTTTGATTCAAAGTGAAAAATAACTCTCTTAAAGAAAGCTTCTTTTAGCTTGTCTATCCACTGCAAAGGATGCATAACCATTAAATGCGCTTCCTTGTTAAGAGAAATGGGGTTTTTGGCAACTGTAGTAATGTCAACTGTCTTATTTTGAACAAATTCATTATCCGCAAAGTCAATATGTATCCAACCTTCCTGAAAAGATGCCGAATGTTTCAATTGCTCAACATGATTTCTAAAATCTTCGGGAGTTGTATCCAGTATCGCAGGAATAATTTGCACCATTTAAGGTTTTTCTTCTATCTTTTTAATCTTCTCAATTCTTCTGGTGTGCCGTTCTTCATTTGAAAACGGGGTTTGTAAAAATAATTTAACAGCCTCAATTGCCGTATCCTCTTTTAAGAATCTCGCCCCCAGGGACAAAACATTAGAATCGTTGTGCTGACGGGTTAAGCTAGGTATTTGCTCTGCGGACCCATAATATACTGCCGCTCTGACATTTGGAAATTTATTGGCAACCATTGCCTCTCCTTGTCCTGAACCCCCCAAAATTATAGCTCTGCTGCTTGGATCTTTTGATACTTTTTCTGCAGCTTTAGAAATAAAATCAGGATAATCATCCTCCGGATCAAACGTATTTGCGCCAAAATCTTCTGCTTCATATCCTGCTTTTTTTAGAAATTCTTTAATTTTTTCTTTTAACTGAAACCCCGCATGATCTGTGGCAAGATATACTTTCATTCAAAGATACTATATCACAACTTATTGTCTACGCGAAGCTATTTGAAAATTTTATGCTACTATAAAATCATATGGAACTCTTACTTCAAATATTTAGCGCTTTTATGCTGGGTTTGATTGGTGGAGCTACTCCTGGACCAATACTCACATCCGCTTTTGCCGAAAGTTTAAGAAAAGGCTTCATTAACAGTCTGCGTATTATTTTTATGGCAATGATTTCAGAAGTAATAGTCGCGCTTCTTATTTTGAGTATATTCTTTTCATTTCATATTCCACAAATAATTTTCTCCGTCATCTCTCTTATTGGAACAGCTGTTTTAATCTGGCTAGCACTCCAAGTATGGAAAATTAAAAAGTTTGATGGCGAAGAAACAATTTTCTCTTTTAAGAAAATATTTCTTCTAACAGTTTTTAGTGGCCCTTTCTGGATTTTTTGGCTGGCAATTTGTGTTCCCCAGGCATTTTTACTAAAACAAAAGATTGCTGGAGGGCAGTTTTTATTTTTAATACTCTTTGAATTAGGTTGGCTTATTGCAACTACTGGATTAACATTCCTTTTTTCTCGATTTAGGCCACTTCTCACAAAAGGCAATTTTGTGTCTGTTGTATTTAAAATCCTTGCTTTAATCCTTCTATTCTTTGCAATTAAATTAGCTATGGGTAGCCTTGTTCTCCTTACAAGATAGATTCCATTTTTCTCTCTTTGACTTGGAACAAAGCGCGTTAAAAATCTGAACTGGAGCTATCAGGGGGAACCACGAACTGAACGATTAGTGAATTCGTGAGGGGGTGAGCCCCCGATTAGCGACAGTGAAGATTTAGCGCGACTTCCCGTCAAAGAAACTTTTGGTACTTTTGGTTACAAAAGTACACAAAAAAGTTTTGATCTATTTTGTACTACTTGACCAAACTTAAACCATTTGATATAAGATTAAAAGTTATCGAAAGATAGCTTTTCAAGAAAACTCGCTTTGCGCGAGTTTTTTTGTGGGAGACATGGTATACTTTGTGCGTGTTTACAGGAATTATTACACATTTAGGAAAACTTAATAAAAAAGACGGACCGGTTTTTATATTTACTGCCGATCTTAACTTTTGTAAAAAAATTAGAAGTGGCATAAGTATTGCCATAAATGGAGTTTGCCTGACCGTTTCAAAAAAAACTCCCCGCATGTTTTCAGTTGAAATTATGCCCGAAACATTAAATAAAACAATGCTAGAAAATCTTAAAACAGACGACCTGGTCAATCTGGAATTACCTCTAACTCCGGCGGGATTTATATCAGGCCATATTGTCCAGGGTCATGTAGACGCAGTAGCCAAACTGACTAATATCACCAAGCAGGGAATCAGTCATATCTTAAAATTCTCTGTTCCCCGCAAACTTTCCAAATACATGGTCAGGAAAGGCTCAGTGGCTGTTAATGGAATCTCTTTAACTATCATTGAGGCAAGTAAAAATTACTTTACCGTTGGAATAATTCCCTATACCTGGACAAACACCATGCTCTCCAATCTCCATAAAAACGATGTGGTCAATATAGAAGTTGATATTCTGGCAAAGTATGTGGAGAGGCTAAAATGATTAAAGATTTATCCAAAAATCCAATTAAATATAGCAAAAATAATCAAAACTTAAAAATTGCCATTGTCAGAGCTAATTACCATCAGGATTTAACTAAAAGCTTAGAAGATGCCTGCAGAAACCAGCTGATCAAAAGCGGTGTCAAAATGAGCAATATCACTACATTTGAAGTACCTGGTTCCTGGGAAATTCCACTTGTAACCAAGCGGCTTGCCGCCAAAAATATATATGACGGAATAGCTACCTTTGGAATCATTATCAAAGGGGAAACTTACCATTTTGAAGTCCTGGCTAACCAGTCTGCCAAAGCCCTCATGAAGATTGCCCTGGAGTTTGATATTCCCATAATCTTTGAAATTCTCACCACCTACAACTTGGCACAGGCCAAAAAAAGAAGTGCAGGAAAATATAATAAGGGGATCGAAGCAGCGAAATCTTTACTAGAAACTATTAATACGCTAACAAAATTATGATTATGAACAATACGCAAACCATTATAAAAATAGCTTCTGCTCACTTGCCTACTGCTTATGGCAGCTTCCAAATAAGAATCTACAAATCGCTTGAGGACGGTTTGGAACATGTTGTATTACTCGCTGGCAAAAAAATTAAAGAGCCGGCTTTAGTCAGAATTCACTCACAATGTCTAACCGGCGAAGTTTTTACCTCCCTGCGGTGTGATTGCCGGGATCAATTGGAAGAAAGTTTAAAAAAAATAGGTAAAGCCAAAAACGGCATCTTGATTTATTTAAATCAGGAAGGAAGAAGCATTGGACTTGGGAGTAAAATTAAGGCTTATGCCCTGCAGGAGCGAGGTTTTGACACAGTACAGGCAAATGAACAGTTGGGATTTGCCGCAGATCCCCGCACATATGAGGTAGCTGCGCAAATTTTACAAGACCTTAATATCTGTAAGATTAATCTTCTAACCAACAACCCCGATAAGATCAGCCAGATCGAAAATTTCGGGATAACTATTAAAGAAATTATTCCGCTGGAAATTCCTCCTAATCCAATAGATGCTGGCTATCTACGCACCAAAAAATATAAACTCGGTCACAAACTGAAACTAGTTTAACAACATCATTGTCATCCTGAGGGAGTGTAACGACCGAAGGATCTAAAGATTAAATAATTAGATTCTTCGCTAATCACTCAGAATGACAGAAACAATATGAATAACGATATTAAATTCCTCAAGGAAACGCTTGAATTAGCTAAAAAAGGTTTGGGTTGGACCAATCCTAACCCAATGGTTGGAGCCATCATAGTTAAAAATGGACGTGTCATTGGACAAGGCTTTCACCGTAAAGTCGGACTTGCCCATGCAGAAGTTGAAGCGTTAAATGCGGCAACAGAAAACCCCAAAGGTGCCACAATGTATGTCAGCCTGGAGCCTTGCGCGATTTTTGGCAGGACTCCTCCGTGTACAGACACTATCATTAAAAGCGGAATCGAAAAAGTTGTGTGCGCCAGTTTGGATCCCAACCAAAAAATCCATGGAAAAGGTATTGCTAAATTAAAAAAAGCGGGTATAGAAACTTCTGTTGGGAGGCTGGAACAGGATGTTAGGAAATTAAATGAAGCATTTTTTACTTTTCATGAAAAAAAACGCCCTTTTGTTGCCATAAAATTTGCTACTTCCTTAGATGGAAAAATGGCAACCAGGGCCGGCGATTCGAAATGGATCACCAATGAAAAGACAAGACGTTTTGCCCGGGGACTGCGAGCCGGATATCAAGGATTGGTTATCGGTATTAATACTGTCCTTGCCGATAACCCTAACCTTGGAGCCAAATTAAAAGGCAAAAAAGACCCGATACGCATAATTCTTGATCCTAAACTACAAATCCCCCTGAATGCAGACGTCCTCCGTGACACAAATGTCATAATTGTCACCACCGCAAAAGGAGATAAACAAAAAAGAAAAAAGTTGGAAAGTAAAGGTTTCACAATTCTTACCTTTAATGAAGAGCACATTACAATACCAAAACTATTATCTGTACTGCGAGAAAAAGAAATCATCAGCATCCTGGTTGAAGGCGGCGGAGAGACTTTGGGAAATTTTATTGATGCAAAAATAATTGATAAAGTATACACATTCCATGCACCTGTTATCATCGGCGGGAGGAAAGCTATTTGTATTGGAGGAAAAGGAGTAGAAACTGTAAAAAAAGCCGTCCGTTTAAAAAACGTCACTCTAAAAAAATTTGACGACAACCTATTAATAACCGGTTATCCTGAATGAAGCATTTCAGAACCTATGCGGTTCCAGATGTATTGTTATATCTGCCTCTGGAATCGAATTTTTGATTTTATTTTCAATTTTGTCAGAAATAGTATGCGCTTTGGTTATTGACAATTTAGTGCTTACAGTAATTGTTATATCAATAAAGATAGTAATGCCTGCCGGCCTAACGCGTATCCGCTTAATAGCAATAACACCTTCCACTTGTTGAGCAAGATCAATAATTCTTTCCGTCAAACCGGAAGGCACGCTGTCAACTAATATATCTATTGTTCTTTTTCCTAAACTATATCCGACGCGCAATACAAATAGTGAAACACCAATTGCTGCAATAGCATCAGCTTTAGCAATTCCGAGGGAAACAAAGATCAAACCTGCTATTACTGTCAAAGAACTTAAAATATCCGAACTAAAATGAAGTGCATCTGCTTCCAGAGCCTGGCTTTTTGTTTCCTTTGCTACTTTTTTGAGTGCCCGTGAACGGGAGTAATCTATAATTATAGAAAATATCATTACCGCAAAAGCATACCAGGTTACTTCTATTTCTACCTTGCCGGTACTTAACCTTTTTACTGCTTCATAAATAATCCAGGCGCTTGTTAGAAAAAGCAGGCCTGTTTCGATTAAAGCGGAAACGCTTTCTACCTTTTCATGACCAAAATGGTGACTCTCATCAGCTTCTTTATCTCCAACTCTTACCGCAAAAAAGGTCAACAGCGCTGCTCCAAAATCCAAAAAAGAATGGGCTGCTTCGGATAAAATTCCCATACTGCCTGTTGTCAACCCGACAACAAGCTTAAGCACGGTTAGGGCTATGCTTGCAAAAACAGAACTTAGTGCAACAGATTGTTTTTTATTCATTTAAAGATTACTTCTTTAATAACTTATTATACAACCAGGCAAATACTCCAAGCCACACAAAACCTTCAACAAATCCATAAAAAGTGCCGATAAGTATTCCCAATCCTGAGATTGAATATCCGTATGACTTGTAACACTTATTTATATTCTAACTGTTTGATGTCTGCCTCTGAAAGATTTTCATCCTCTATTTGAACGGTTGATAGAGAAAAGCCATGTTTTTTATCAAGGATCTGTTTGGCTTTTTTAAGAATACCTCCAGCTTGATTCATATCTTTAACAACCAGATGTCCGCTAAAAGTCTTTATGGAACCCACTAAGGTTCTGGCATGAAAATGATGAACCTTTTTTACCCCGGGGATTTTTGAAAGTTCCTTTTCTATAGAAATAAGATTAACTTCTTTGGGTGCAACATCAATCAATATGAAAAATGAGTCTTTAATTATTCCAAAAGACGCCCAAATAAGAATAAAGGCAAAAAGTATACCTGCCCAGGCATCAGCTACATAGATTTGCCCAAACTGAATAAAGGCTGCAGCAATGATCACTGCCACGCTCCCCAAAAAAGCATTCATTACATGCCAAAAAGAACCTCTTATATTCAAGCTTTCTTTTTGACCTTTATACATAATCCAAAGTGAGGCTATTTCAAGACCAATGCCGCCAAAAGCCATAATAAACATTGGCAAAGATGATACCTCCATTGGATTTTGTAATCTGTCTATTCCTCGAATAATGATAAATCCGGCCATCCCCAAAAGAAGTAAACCATTAAATAATGCAGCCAGAATTTCTATCCTTAAAAGACCGAAGGTTTTTTTGGGAGTAGGTTTTTGGGTAGCAAGTTGCATGGCAAGTAAAGAAATTGCAATTGCCACAAAAGTAGAAAGTTCATGTCCGGCATCTGCAAGTAAAGATAATGAACCAGTAGATAAAGCAATGGCAATTTCAAATACAAAATAAATCAGAATTAATAAAGCGCTAATTCTTAAAGCTTTGATATTAGTTGAAACTCCATGATACCCATTCATATTAATACCTCATTTACAATATTATCTCATCTCCCCTGCAATTAAAGCTTCTTTTTTAGCTTTTGGCCACTGTTTCAACTCGTATTCTCTACTCATGGCTTCAATTCTAGTCCCATACTTTTCCGAATAAACCAGCTGCGAAGATTTAAAGTAGCGAATATATTTAGCTGATTTGGAGCTTTTCTTTTGATGTTCTTTTAATCTTTTTTCTAGATTGTTTGTTTGACCGATGTATAAAGTATTTAAAGATGTTCTTAGGATATAAACCGTATACATGCTTACATTAGAATACCTAAATTATATTTAATTTTTGTTTAATAGCTTCTAAAAGCTCGGGGAATTCCATTTTTGGTCTATCGGCTCCAAAATGTCCTTGGTTATGGAACTCATGGAGTTCGCTGGTAAGCATTTCATGAACCACGTGTGCTTCATCATTTGAAATCCAGGGATCATCTGTTGAGTGAAATTGGATTATCCATTTTTGATTGTTTTTTATCTTTTCCCATTGCCATGGATTGTCAAAATAACCGCTTGCTTTCTCTTCCGAATCACCTAAATCAGTATAATAACTTCCAACCAAAACTGACCCTAAAATTTTATTTTCTTCAGCAAACCTCATAGCTGCAATTGCACCTGTTGAGTGACCAACTAAAATAGTGTTCTCATCAGCTCCAAGTTTCTTAATAAAAGGCAGCCAATAATTTGCCCTGCAAAGATAAGCATCAGGATAATCCTTAGCAATTACCTCTATCCCTAGCTTCTCCAACTCCTCTTTCAACCAGGCAAACCACATTTGATGCTTAGCAGATAAAATGTCCTCACCTGCACCATGGTAACCTGGAATAAAAATTGCTTTTATGTTGGAACTTTTCATTTCAAAGCCTTAATGTAATCTTCTAGAGGAATGCTTGCTCTTTTTGCTTGAGCTTTTAGCAAAAAGGGTGCTACTTCTTTATGTAATGGTATCGAAAGCGTTGGTGATCCGATTTTTTGCAGAATAGCATGATCTCCTGATGTATGAACATGTGCATATCCAAACTTTGTAAAAGCTTTAACAGCCTCTTTCCCTGAAATATTTGTTAACTTAGGCATTTAGTACAGGATATGGGGTATCAACTGATTTTTCTCTAAACTCAGAGTTTTTATCTCTTTTTAGATTCATTACTTTCATATAGGCTTTAATTGCTTTTTCTATATTGGCTAAAGCTTCTTCTTTAGTTCTACCTTGAGACATACAACCATATAAATTAACTACATCAGCCACATAGCCTTTATAAACCTTATCGTAGGTTAATTTAATTAAATAATCTAACTTTTTTACTTTCATAGCGGGTTAATTATACTACTGTCATAAAGCATTAAAAAGATCCTATTTTTAAGACCAAAATGCTACTAGTGCTGATTGAATATGTAGAAACTTATCACTTAAATCATCCAGAATAGTAGTAATCTACTATACCTTCAGCTAAGACTTCATCTGAGTTAATTGTTCTGTTGCCTAATGCTTCATAATTTACGGCAAGAGGCAGCTCAGTACATCCTAATATTATTGCCTCTGCGCCTTTGCTAAATAGATCATTAAGAACATCAATGTATGCTTTTTTCTGATCCTCACTTTTAGATCCAGCAAGAATGTGTCTTATGATTTCTTCAACTATTTTTAGTTGTTCTTCTGACGGAGCAATAACTTCAATGTCATTTTTCTGCAGTTGCTTAGTATACAGATTTGATTGCATTAGGACAGGAGTCCCAAGAATACCCACTTTCTTAAAACCGCTGTTTATACATTTGTTAGCAACAAGCTCAATCATAGATATAAAAGGAACTTCTGTCTGTATCCTTAACTCTTCCAATAATATATGAACCGTATTACTTCCAATGCAAAGCCTTGTTGCTCCTGCGCTAGATAAGGATTTTGCAGCGTCAATTAACATTTCTTTAGCCACCTCTATATGATCTTTATTTGAAATAAAATCTGGTACAGGAACTGACTCAATTACCAGTCTTGGATAATCAGCATTATCTTTAGCACCATACTTGGATTGAGAAAACTGGATTATCCTCTCGTAAATAAAATCAGTTGACTGAGGCCCAACTCCGCCGATTATCCCAATCTTTTTATTATTACTCATAATGAGAGTATACCAGAAGCTAAAAAAGCTAGCTCTGGTTGATTATGTGGGAAATTATTTTTATGGTATATAATTCTAAAGAATATGAATGTTGGTTATAACGAGTTACTTGAAAGGGCAGAAAATTTAACAAAAGAAGGAATTGATTGGCATCACCATTATTTACCACCCAAATGCTTACTAAACAAAACTTCTAAACATCTTATTATTCTTGAAGCCAAAGATAATCAATGGCAATCGTCTTTTGATTACAAACCAATGAAAGAACTTGAAAAATTAGAAAATTTCTTTTTCAATCGAGGCTAAATTTCAGCTGAGCAGGCCAGTTTAGAGACTTCTTAGTCCTTATAACGATAATCTTGCATCAAGGTCAAAACTGTAGTTTATAAATAATTTGTAGTTATTGTTTTGGCCATCTGGCCTCTGACAATATGGCAGCATTATGGACTGGGATTAATTTCCTGGTCTCCATATCTATAACAACTGCATCATTTTGTGGATGAAAAGGTAGAACTTGCACTCTTTTCCCTTCGTGTCCTGATTCAACTTTGGTATAGATATGGTCATCAAAAAACGGAGGTTCCTTTCCTACTTCTGCTCCCATCAAAATTTTTTCTAAATCTTCATCTCTTAAACCAGCATGCAAACGCTGCCTCAGGGCTGCATGTATACTAAACAACCATCCTGATTCAAGTACAACAGTCTTAAAGCACCTATACGGGTTAACCTCTCTTGCATTCCCTGCAGCTAAAGCATGAGGAATTCTATCGACTCTTCCCCCAAATACAATCATTAAATCGCCTTCCCTAACCCAGAGTCTATCCTCGGCAGGACTAAATCCTAAAAGATCTAAAGCCCAGTATTTTCTACGGTTTTCTAAAGTTGTAGGTCGGTTAGTTGGTACTAACCCGAACATACCATACTCATCAAAACATCCTTCATTAGCAACCTTGGAAAAGGAAATTAGTCTTTCTACAGACTTTTGATGCTCAGGACTAACGGGCTGAGATCCTCTGTTAAACTCCGTAATCACAATTAGGGATTATATCAGAAGCATCAATTTTGCATCAGTCTAAAGTTATATTGGGTACAGATACCTAAAGTGTGCAGCCGTGCAAGACTAGGATTTCCTCCTTCACTCTTTGGGCTGCGGAAGAGCACAGTGAACCGAGCTTTTGCTGCGGGACATGGACTCGGACCATGATTACCAGGTTCAGAGCCTGGCTGCCTACCATTAGCAGATCCCGCAATACTTACCTTGGAAATTATACCAATTTTTGAATTTAGAAACTAATAATGAGGATATTTACGGAGACCCCAGCCGGAGATCATAACCCCGACTGAAAAAATTCCGGCCAGAACTTGCGAAAAACCGGTTTTCGGCAATGTCTGAACCTGATTTTGATTACGGTTTGCTATCCTGTCGTATGCCGATGATGGTGTCTGCTTGGGGCTGGATGTGGGAGTAGTCTGTACATCTTGTCCTAAAACTGATGCTGACGGGGTAGCACTTGCTGTACCGGATACTTCATTAGTTGTTTGGGGCTTTGTTTTTATAAAACTGTTTGAAGTCAACCGACCGCTCAATAAAAAATAGCCGACAGCTAAAGCTGCCAATATTAACCCGATTGTTATTAACCGAAACCATCTTGAATCTTCCATGGTCGGAATATACCACAAAACTATGAGCTGCGCAACTTTAAGTAGTTTGTAAAAATTCTATTGCTGCTTTTATTCTTTTCAAGGTTTCCTCCTCGCCTATAATGTCTATACTCTCAAAAAGAGGCGGAGTTACGGTTTGACCGGAAATCGCCACTCTTATTAGTTGAAATATATCCCCTGCTTTTATCCCCATTTCATCTGCCAATCTTCTAAATGTATTTTCAAATATATCGGCTTTCCATGGCTTTTCCATCTCCTCCATTTTTTCTGCTACTTTTTCCATTTTTAATCGTAAATCATTAATCTTTAATCTATCAAAAATTTCTTTATCATATTCAGGTTTTTCCCACAAAAAATCAGTCAACGGGATAAAATCAGACAGTTTTTTAATCCGGTCTTTAACAAGTGGTGCAACTTTTTCTACCTCTTTCTCTGTTGGATGATCCGGCGCGACTCCACCAGCAAGCTCTTTTAAATATTCCAATATTTGAAATTTGAAATTTGAAATTTGAAATTTCCTGATGTATTCCCCGTTCATCCATTCAAGTTTTGTAATATCAAAAATAGGATTTGCGCTATTAACATCAGACAGATCAAATTCTTTAACCATTTCCGAAAGAGTTAAAATTTCTTTCCCCGAAGACGGTGTCCAACCAAGTAGAGCCATATAATTTAAAATCGCTTCCGCTAAAAATCCATCTGTGCGGAACTCCGATGCTGGTTTTGCTCCATGTCTTTTAGAAAGTTTTGACCGGTCAACGCCTAAAATAATCGGCAAATGAGCGTATGGCGGTATTTCCCAACCGAAAGCCTCGAAAAGTTGAACATGCTTGGGAATAGAAGAGATCCACTCCGCCCCTCTGATAACAGGGTTCGTTTCCATTAAATGGTCATCAACTACATGAGCCAGATGATAAGTCGGGTAACCGTCGGATTTTAAAATTACGAAATCTTTTTGGGTGGAGTTTTCAAATTCAATTTTCCTCCCTCCTACCAAATCAGTGATTGCAGTTTTACCGCTTAAGTTAACCTTAAACCAGATTGCCCCGTCTTTTTCATAAGCTTTACCGCAGTCAATCAATTTTTTGGCATACTCTTTATATAAATCTACTCTTTTAGATTGAAAGATTGGCTCTCCGTCAAATGTGAGTCCCAGCCATTTGAGTGTTCTAATAATATCTTCTGTCACACCTTCTACAAACCTTGCCCTGTCAGTATCCTCAATCCGCAACGAAAAAACTCCGCCGGCTTTTTTGGCTACCAAATATGCATAAAGCGCAGTTCTAACCCCTCCGATATGCAATGCTCCTGTTGGGGAAGGCGCAAATCTAGTTTTAATTTTCATAATTTGAGTTCACAGATTATTATATCTTCCATTCTTGTATAATAACAGTATGCGATCGTATTGAACTTTTGCTTATGACTTTAACTCAAACTGCTGCCATCGTAAGACAAGTTGTAACTATATCAATAATTGCGCTGGTGTTGGGTACAATCAGTTTTATATGTTATCGAACCTGGCATGCATATTATTTGGCTCATCTGCCGCCTGTTGAAGAAAAACCAGATACCAGATTTGGCCTGCTCTCACCAATTAATTTTCCAAAAAGTAAAGTGTCTACATCAAATTTCTCCTATTCGCTGGATACAACAACAGGAGGTTTACCTAAAATAGGAGTTGATCCCGGTTTTGAAAAAATAACTAAAGTCTATTTCGTCACCCAAACTTTTGCCACATTCCTTTCTGCAGACAGATCTTCGGCTTTAGCTGCAAATTTCGGCCTGGTAGCGCCGCCGGAAATTTTAAGCGATACAAAATACAAATATACGGATCAAAATGAAGCAACCTCCTTGCTTCGCAATAAAACATTAACTGTTAACCTAGATTCAGGCAATTTTTCATACAGAAATGAAGCAACAATATCAGGAAAGGCAAATTTAGATAACGATAATAAACTGGTATCTGATTTTGAGCAAACTCTCACAACTTTGGGGGTGATGAAAGACGACCTCAAAACCGGCAGAACCAAAGTAACCTTTTTAAAAAATGCCGGAGAGACGCTAATCCCTACCCAACTTAGATCGGAAGCTGTTGCTGCCCAAATTTCACTTTGGCCCTCTCCTGTCGATAAAAAATCAATTTTTACGGCCGATTTTGATAAATCTTTAGTAAATGCAGTTGTTTCAGGCAGCGCCGGCAAGCTAGATTATTATTTATCTTTAGATTTCATCTACTACCCCATTGATACCTCAACCTTTGCAACATACCCGATTAAGGGAGCTGAAGTTGCATTTGAAGATCTAAAAAGCGGGAAAGGCATAGTAATCTCTGAACCGAAAAGTCCGCAAGTTTCTATAACCTCTATATATCTTGGTTACTTCCTGTCGGATGAGTATAACCCATATTTACAGCCAATATTTATTTTTGAAGGTCCAAATTTTGTTGCTTTTGTCAGTGCAATCAGCGAAGAGTTTCAGTCTCCGGCCAAATAATATTCGTATAAGTCCAGTCTATTAATCTCGTAGTTTCGCCAAACCGGTCATTGCTTCCGAGAATTATTATCAAAACCCGATGCCAGTCCCTTTCAATCAACGTCACTAAGTTCTCTTTAGCTTGATCAGTAGTACCGGTTTTTATTCCTAAAACCCCATTAATCTGGGTTAGTAATTTATTAAGATTAAATAACTGATGGGAATATTTTTTATCTAAAGAAACTATATTCGTTTCTTTAGTCGCAAAAATTCTTGCCAGTTGGGAATTTTTTAAGGCTTCTTTTGTAATTTTAGCAAGATCTGCTGCGGAAGAGTAATGATTTGGGCTATCAAAGCCTGCAGGGTTGTCGAAATGAGTATTGCGCAAATTTAGCTCTAAAACTTTTTTATTCATTGCCGATATAAAACTCAAAACTCCACCCGGATAATTTTCTGCCAAAGCAAAAGCAGCATCATTACCGGAATTTAACAGCATACCGTAAAGCAGCGATCTAAAGCTAAGATTTTCTCCGGAAACTAAACCTACCCGGGAACCGGGGATATTTGCGCTGCTTCCAATGGTTAGTATGGAATTTTGTTTAAAATATTCTACTCCGACAAGAGCTGTCATAATCTTCGTAGTAGATGCAATTGGAAACGGAGTATTAGCATCTTTCTGGTAAAGAATTGTATCGGTCGCCAAATCCTCAATAAAAACTGCGCGGGCAGAAACGATTGGAACCGGTAAACTGCCAACAACCGGTGGAATATTATATTTCTGAATACCGGCAACGCTTGAATTATTCAAAGGGATAGCCAAACTGATTAATTCATTTTCACTAAGCTCTACCACGAATGGGATTGCTGTTGTGATAATTATTGCCAGAATAATCAAACCGGCGGAATATAAATAGTATTTCATCTCAACCTGGTGTCTACTCTTTCCATATCTCTTGGGAAAAGACTGGCTTCTCTAACATTAGCTAAATTCAAAACATGCATGGTAATTCTTTCCAACCCAAAGGAGAATCCACCTTCCGGAGGCATACCAAATTTAAAAGCCTGCAAATACATCTCAAAAGATTTTGGATCCATACCTCTTGATTTGATTGAATCAACCAACTGTTGATAATCATTAATCCTCTGACTGCCGCTCATAATTTCTACCCCCCTAAATAGTAGATCATAACTTAAAGAATATTCCGGATCTTTCGGATCCGGCATTGTGTAAAATGGTTTGGCAGCAGTAGGAAAATGTGTCACCGTCACAAAATCACTACCGTGACTTTTCTTTGCCCATTTGCATAAGTCAACTTCGTCTTGCGGAGTTAAATCCTTTTCCTTCCTGTTATCGCGCCCAAATTCTTTTAAGATTACATCTTGCGCTTCCCTTAAAGTAAGCCTGGGAATTTTGCCGAAAGCAATTTTCTCCACTCCAAATTCGGATAAAATCTCTTTACATTCTTCTTCAGCAATTTTTAACATCTTAATCGCTACACTCTCCAAAATATCCAGTAACTCTTCAAATTCCACAAAACCAATCTCAACATCCATTTGAGTGCTTTCAGTCAAATGCCTGGTCGTCACTGATGGCTCAGCCCGGTAAGCCTTGGCTATGGCAAAAACTCGCTCGTATACCGGAACCAGCATTTGTTTGTAAAGTTGGGGGCTTTGAGAAAGGTAGGCTTTGTGTTCAAAATAGTCTATTCTAAAAACTTCCGCACCGCCTTCTGTTGCTCCGGCCACAATCGTCGGCACTACAATTTCAGTACATCCCAAATCTTTGGCAGCTTTTCTAAATCCCTCTAATAAACTTTCTTGAACTTTAAAAATGGCTTTGACTTTTGGGTGGCGTAAAGTAAGGGAGCGAAAATCAAGCAAAGTCGGAAGCTGCAAATCCAAATCTTTACCGCCCATGTCAAAAGGCAACTCCCGCGCTTTAGATAAAACTTCAATTTCTTTTGCTGAGATTTCAATCTCGCCTGTTGGGATATTTTTGTTTATAAGGTTTTCCGGACGTTTATTTACTTTTCCCGTTATACAAACTACATCTTGCGGATGTATTGCATGCAATCCACCTTCCAGGTAGCGTTGCACCTGCAACTCTTCACCTCGAAGGTGGGCTTTGACTCCTTCGAGGTGGACACTGTCTGGAGATACTACAACCTGAATGATTCCAGATCTATCCAAAACATCTAAAAATAGAATCTTCCCGTGATCTCTTACTACCTGCACCCAACCACAAATTTTAACTTCATCTTCTATTTTACTAATACAGTCTAAAATTAAAGTGCGACTCTGCATGAATGCATCATAACAGCAGGAAGTACATGTTGACAAGATCAAAAATATTTGTTAAATTAAGCTCATGCAAAAACCAGTAGGAAGAATTAATTTGTTCTTCTTTACCTTCGCTTAAGCGGAGGTTGGTTTTGCTTAAGAAAAATCAACTTTAGTTACTAACCTTCGCAGTTTAAAAAGCGGAGGTTTTTTAGTGGAAAAAATATATGAATAAGATCGAATTATTAATAAATAATTATCCGGTAAAGATCGAGCTTACTCAAGGCAGAACCAAACCTAGAGTAGCTTGTTTAGGCCCTGAAGGAACATACACGGAAGCAGCCAGATATGAATTATTGAGCAGATATTTAGCTGGAATGGATGCAGATTTTTTGCCTTACAATGCAACAGTAGTACAAGCTGTAGAAGCAGGCGGTTATGACATTGGGGTCGTTCCGGTGGAGAATGCAATCGAAGGAGATGTCGTAGAGGTTTTAAGAGAACTAAACCATACAAGACGTATCACTATACTTGGGGAAACAATATTAGGTATTCAGCATATGCTAATAGGATGGCCAGGATTTGAAATAAGCGAAATTCATTCCCATCCTCAAGCTTTAGCTCAATGCAGGACTTATCTTTTAAATAATTATCCCCAAGCAAAACAAGAGCCGTCCTCCAGCACTACGGCAGCAGTTGAACTTGCAAGAAACAATAAACAAATTGCAGCAATAGCTGGCAGAAGAGCTGCGCAAATATACAATGTACCTATCCTTGCAGAAGATATAGGCGACGTGAAAGGCAATTCTACTCGTTTCTTAATGCTGGGAAGAGGCGAGACTAAACCTACCGGTCAAGATAGTACTGCTCTCGTCTTCGTCGTTCCCGAAAGCAATCGTCCGGGAATGTTAGCAAGATGCCTTACGGTTTTAGCTTCTTACGACATAAATTTAACGAAAATAGATTCACGACCTACCGGAATCATGAGACAATACGCTTTCTGGGTTACAATAGATGGGCATATTGAAAATGATACGGTCAAACAAGGTATAAATGATCTAGAAACTACTTACTGTTCCTCACTTAGAATACTGGGTTCATACAGAAAAGCCGAGTTGCCAGCAGGTGCTAGAGATCCGGGCACAATCAATGGTCAATGAAAAGTAGTTTACTCACTTATTGACAAATCACGAGACTGCTATTAGCATAATAATCATCATGTCGAAAAGTTTGAGTTTAAATTTAAAAAGAATTGAAGTCTTATTAGGCCTCCTTTTGGTGCTCCTTGCCGGAGCGCTCTTTGGGAGGTCTTTTTAGGTTTTAATTAAAATCTAAAAAAGAAATTAAACCTCCCGAACGGGAGGTTTCTTTATGGAAAAAATATGCCCAATATTGAAGCAGTAGAATTATTTAATAATCCAACAGCCATAACTCTTAAACCAGGCGAAAAGTTTAAAACTGTTAGCGTACCAGTTTCACCAGAAGGAATTTATATTGGTAATGGACGATTTAGAGATCCTGCAGATAAAATTTTTAGGATAATAGGTTTTGATAGAACTAAAGACCCAGAATTCTGGATAGGCAGAGCGTGGGTTATAACAACATAATTACGCCGAAGGATTAACACCTATATCTTTAACTTTTAATTGCACTTTATCATTACCATTATAAGTATCCAACTCTAAATTATATACCAAGTTTAGTACCTGGCCGGATTTTAAGAGATTTACCCAATCTCCCATTCCAAAGGCAATAGCATCAATCGCATTAGATCCTTCGCTTCGCTGCGCTCCGCTCAGGATGACAGAGGGAGAGACCTTAAATTTTAAATGTTTCCCGTCCCCTACTGTCCTAATATCAGAAATCTGCACATTTTTGGTTACAAGAACAGGCCTTCTGTTGCCCAGTCCAAAAGGCTCGAATCTTTGTAACTCATGAATTAAAGTTTTATTTAACTGTTTACCAATAACTTCAGCATCAATTTCCAAAACTTTTTTCTCCTCCGGAAGTACTAGTATAATCTCCTCTAGCCTTTTTTTAAAAACTTCAATATGTTTGCTTAAAAGAGAAAAACCGGCTGCGCCCGGATGTCCTCCCGCATCAATTAAAATGTCGGAATGTTTCCTGATCAGCTCAATAATATTTATCCCGTCAATAGACCGGGCAGAACCTTTAGAAATCTCCTCACCAACAGATATGGCAATTACCGGACGCGAGTATTCCTCGCAAATCCTGCCGGCTACTAAACCAATAATTCCGGCAGACCAATCTTTGCTAAAGATAACATGAATCTTTTTTTGTTTATCAATCAATAATTTTGCCTGCTCCAGCGCTTCCATGGTCATTTTTTGACGAGTGACATTTGTATCAGCTAAAAGTTTTGCCAATCTTTTTGCTTTAACCGGATCTTTTGTACAAAGTAACCGCAGCGAATCAATGGCATGTTCTAACCTGCCCATAGCATTTAACCGTGGACCGATTATATAACCTATTTCATATGATCCAATAGGTCCTTTAATTCCACTTTCCTCAATAAGAATCTGTAATCCTAGGTTTGTTGTTTTACGTTCGCCGCTAGGCGAAGGCAAGGTTCTGCGAGCGAGCGCTATACTATCTTCAGAGCGCGAGCGAAGCAGGTCCTTATTCAAAACCTTCAGTCCTTCTGACACAAACGCCCTGCCTAAACCTAAAAGCGGCAAAAGATCACAAATTGTGGCAATTGCCACAAACTGCAAAAGCTCATTGCTCAATTCTTTTTTAATCAAGTCCCTAATTAAACACCAGGCAACTGCCGCTCCACACATCTTAGTTGAATGAATTATTGCATATGCATCCGGCCATAAAAGTTTATTTTTCCGCTCGGCGGGCATATGGTGGTCCGTAATTATTAAATCTAAACCTAAGCTCTTGGCGAATATTGCCTGATCCGCTGCCGCAATTCCATTATCAACCGTCACCACTACTGCAGCACCGGAATTCTTTACAGACTGAAGTCCTATATTTGATATCCCATACCCTTCTTTTTCTCTGTGTGGAATGTAAGGCAGCACTTTTGCTCCGATTGAAGTTAAGCCTTTGTATAAAACAGCCGCGGCGCATATTCCATCCGCATCATAATCACCATAAACTATTATTAACTCACCTCTTTCGATTGCTTGTAAAATTCTTTTATTGGCCCTTTTGATACCGGGAATTTGTAAATCACTAGCAAAGTCGGAAATTTTAGGATGGAAAAATTGCTCTTTTTCTTTTTCGGTTTTAATACCACGGTTGATTAAAAGTTGCTCGACTAAATTATCAGATTTCCTGGGGGCTATTTTCCACTTCATGCTGTTTCACCTCGGAGGTGTAGTACAATAACATCATGAATTATACACTACCAACTGAGGTAAAAAATATCTTAAATAAATTGCAGCAATCTAATTTCCAAATTTATATTGTGGGAGGGGTAGTTAGAGATCTTTTGATGGAATCCGCCAGCCGGCTGATTTCTGATTGGGACTTTGCTACAGATGCAAAACCCGAAGAAATTTTAAAACTCTTCCCTGATGGATTCTATGACAACAAATTCGGTACAGTAGGAATTCCGTCAAAAGACACAAAACACCTCCGAGGTGAAGAAATGCGATTACACCTCGGAGGTGGAATTTTCGAGATTACGACTATGCGCAAAGAGGGAATTTATAAAGACCACCGTCATCCGGTAGAGGTTTCATGGACAAAAAAAATTGAAGAAGACCTGGCAAGAAGAGATTTTACTATCAATGCAATGGCATTGGACACCACCCTTGTCATTCCGAGGGAGCGAAGCGACCGTGGGAATCTTCACAATCCGTTGAAGATTGCTTCGCTAGTCGTTCGCAATGACAATCTAATATTGGTTGACCCTTTTAACGGACAACAAGATCTCAAGAATAAATTAATCCGGGCTGTTGGTGACCCTAACAAACGCTTCCAGGAAGATGCCCTTCGTCTAATCAGAGCCATCAGAATTGCCACAGAGCTGGAATTTGAAATTGACCCAAAAACTCTTCAGGCAATCGAAACAAATGCACATCTGATTAAAAAAATTGCCTTTGAACGAATCCGGGATGAGCTATTTAAAATTCTTTCATCCAGTAATCCTTATGCCGGCATAGTCAAACTTAAGAGTGCGGGAATATTACAAATTATCTTACCGGAACTGGAAGAATGTTTTGGCATTGTCCAAAAAGGACCAAAACACGACAGAGTTTACGATATAGGCGAACATTCTCTCCTCACGCTAAAATATACCGCCCCGAAAGACCCATTAGTCAGGTTTGCTGCGCTTTTACATGATATCGGGAAAACTAAAACAGTTAAAATAGAACCTGATGGAAATGTTACTTTTTACAATCACGATGTTGTTGGCGGCAAGTTAGTTTTGGAAATTGCCAAAAGATTTAATTTGTCAAATAAACAAACTGATAAATTATACCGGCTAATCAGGTGGCATTTATTTACAGTAGACGAACAACAGACAGATTCTGCAATAAGAAGATTTATTAAAAATGTCGGAATAGAAAACATTGAGGATATGATAGCGTTACGGATTGGAGATCGCTTGGGAGGCGGGACCCAAAAAGCTGTTTCCTGGAGAATGGAGGAATTTCAAAAAAGAATAAAAGAAGTTCTCAAAAAACCATTTTCTATAACTGATCTGAAAGTTAATGGTAATGATGTAATGAAAGAACTTAATTTAAAACCCGGCCCAAAAGTTGGTGAAATCTTACAAAAACTTTTTGAAGAAGTGCTGGAGAATTCAAGTAAAAATAAACGAGACTATTTACTTAAAAAACTTAAGTCGCTTAAGTAACTTAATGACCTAATTTTTCTTCCCACCAAACAAGCATTGCTGTGGCATTAAAGATTGAAGAATAAGTACCGGAAACGATGCCAACCAATAGTGTTAACACAAACCATCTTAGGGTTTCTCCGCCAAATAAAAGCATTGCCAACAATACAAAGACTACTGTCAAAGAGGTGTTTAAAGACCTGTCTAAAGTCTGAATAACTGACAAATTAGCAATATCGATGAATTTTTTGCCGATATGTTTAGTCAAATTTTCTCTTATCCTGTCAAAAACAACAATAGTATCGTGTACGGAAAAACCAATGACCGTGAGAAGTGCTGTCACGGAAAGAGTATCAATTTCCACCCCAAGAAATTTTCCTAGCATTGCAAAAAGTCCCACAACTATCAATATATCGTGGATCAGTGCCACAACTGCAGTAATGCCAAATCTCCACGAAGATTGCGGTCTGGGTATTTTTCTAAAAGAAAAAGCTATGTATAAAACAATTACCAAAGATGCTAGCGCCACTGCAATGAATGCTTTTTGACTAAGTTCAGCTCCGACAACCGGCCCCACAAACTCTACTCTGCGTTCTTCTACCTGACCAAATTTTTCACCCAAAGATAATTTAAGTTGGTTTATTTTGCTTTGATCTACCGACTTTGTACGAATTATATAAATATTATTTGAAGATGAATTAATTTGACCGACCTCAATGCCTTGGGAAGAGATCTGTTGTTTCAAATCATTTGGGTCTATACTTTTTTCAAATTGATATTCAAGCAAAGCTCCTCCTGTAAAATCTATTCCTAATCTGAGTCCGGAAGTAATTAAAAAATATAACCCCGGCAAAATTAGAAGTAATGAAAAAATAAAATATAATAATTTAAACCGCATTAAATTTTTCATTTATGCTTCTTGGCTTCTTTTAAATCTTTGTGAAGTTCGTTTTTAAGATCGTCCGCTGTTTTTTTAATTTTCTCTTCAACGCTATCAACTTTTTCATTTAAAAACTTCCAGATTTTAATATGGTCGTCTTCTTTGAGATGATTTATAAAAATCTTTTTATCTTGTGGCGAAAGTTCAGAGAAGACAGCATCTAAAATCGTATGATGCAAACTGGAGTCTATCAAACCTATCAAATGAGCTTTTTGTTCTTGGGATAAATCCAACTGATCTAGTTCGACAATCAAAGATTCTATCTCAATTAAATGGCTGTAGAAAAAAGTTCTAGTCATGCTTCGCTCCTGACGCTAACCGGTCCTAAAGGCAGCTCATTCTCCGGATCGTCTATAAAAAAATACAATACCGGGCCTTTTCTTGATCCGGTTGCCAAACCTATTGCATTCATTACTTCTGGCGATCCTCCCAAATGTTTACCCGTCCATTCTGCCGGACCGGCATCACCAATAACTGCCACAACTGCCTGGCCGGTCTTCGGATTTACCACCAGCATTTTTCTAAATTTAAAAAAATCTCTGTATCTGGCAAAATTTTCCGCAAAACCCGGAGCCAGGAATGTTTGTATTGCCAGATAATAACGTTCTTCCTGTTTATCCGTCTCCGTAAAACTTGCCTTTGAGGGTGCGAAATAACCCCAGGCGCCTAATCCCGGAGCGATTCCTGCATCACCATAATTCGCCCAATCAGATGTGGCATCTGCATGAGCATATAAGTTATCACCCGGATAACGGTATAAATGCTGCTCTCCTCCTATTAAACCATAATTCCTGTTTAATCTTATATTATTAAGCTGCGCTACTACTTTAAAACCAAGATTACGAGATAAAATATCGGTAATATTTTTTTCCTCTAGCGAGGAAAGCGACCTAACCTCCGGAGGTACATTATCAGATAAAACTTTGGCAAGTAGGACATTCCGGTCAAAACCTTTAAGTGCGCTTTTACTGCTTACGATTAAATTTTGTGATAGCAATTGCGGCTGATGGGGTGCAGCCAGCAACATCAATCCTCCGAGTGAACCTAACGCTAAATGTTTCAAAGATTCACTATGTTTTTCCCAGAATTTATTTTGGATTGCGCGATGGCGACCAGTCCATTTTTTTCGTAAATATTCATAATGCGGGCTCGTACTTGTAAAGTTCATTTTACTTATCTCGTATTAAATATCTCAAAAAAGTCCTGGTCACCACAACTGCTGTAAACATGGAAACCAAAACCCCAATTGCCAAAGTTATGGCAAAGCCCCGGATCAAAGACGTCCCCATCCCATAAAGAATAATAGCGGTCAAAAGCGAGGAAACATTTGACGCCCAAATTGAAGACCAAGCTCTTTTAAATCCTAGCTCCAGAGCTACCTGTTTAGTTTTCCCCCAACGAATTTCCTCCTTCATTCTTTCGAAAATTAAAATGTTGGCATCAACCGCCATTCCAATTGATAATATAAATCCGGCAATTCCTGCCAAAGTCAGAGTAAATTGTAATTGCGGAATAAAAAAACCGGTCTTAAAAATTGCCAGCACTAAAAGTGCATAAATAACTAAAGCGCCGTCAGCAACCAGTCCTAAAGTGCCATAAAAAGCTCCCATATATAGACTAACCACCATAAGTCCTATAACTCCTGCAACAACACTTTTATTAATTGATTCCTGACCAAGCGTGGGACCGACAAAATGCTGGCTGATTAATTTTATGGGTACAGGCAGCGCGCCGGCATTAAGTTCAATAGCCAAATCTTTAGCCTCTTCAGTTGTAAATTGTCCGGTAATAACGGCATTCCCTCCATCAATCTCTTGAGAAACATTCGGGGCAGAAATAAGTTCATTATCCAAGAATATAGCTAAGGGTCTATTTATATTCCTTCTGGTGATTTCCGCAAATTTCTTAGCACCCTCGGTAGTAAATTCAATTGCTACTTGCGGTCCACTCTTTGCTCCTAGATTTCCTCCAAAAGTAACCTGAGCTTTCTTTAAATCAGCACCGGTTAAACCGGTCTGTTTGGCAAAAGCTAGTATCGGCATACCTGATTTAGTAGCTTCAATTTCCTGGGCAGACAAGCTAGCGGGCAATTCCCGAAAATCCAATTGAGCTGTTTTCCCCACCAAATTAGCAGCAGCGGAAGCATCTTTTAATCCGGGCAGTTCCACCAAAATTCTTCTTTGCTCCCCCAGTTTAGATGTTTGCACCACAGCTTCTGAAACACCGTATAAATTGACTCTTCTTTCTATAACGTTTTTTGCCGATTCTAAAGCGCTGTCTTTGTTTTGGGGATCAATCTTATCCATCTGAGTTTCCAAAATAACTTCCGTTCCGCCTTGCAGATCCAATCCCAGTTTAAGGGGAAAATTAATAGTCAAATTTTTATTTAGTATTTTAATCGTCGGTGAAACCGGAAGATCTATCAAAACAGCAAAGAAAAGGAGAATGACAATAATCCAAAGCAAATATCTTGACCTCATGCTCAAATAATAATCCCTTCCAATAACTCATCCTCGTCTCCGATCAACATAACTTTGGGTTGAACCAGCACTCTTAAAATAAACGGATCCCGTCTTTTTACTCTAAACTTAAATTCTGCTTCATCCATAAAGGAATAGTTTATTTCTGTTTCTCTTTTTGCTTGTTCGTCAGCGATAATAGCTTGCAGCTCCGGCAACACAACATTTCCAACAATTAAAACATTAACATCTTCTGTCGTAGCCAAATTACCTTTCAAAAATTTTGTTGATATGAAAGCGAATTTTATCTTCCCAAGACTGTGTTTGTTTTTTATCAAATTTCCACCTAACCCTGTTGTCTTAGCAACTAATGCTAAAAGTTCTTTATAATAGATAAAGTCCCTTCTGAATCGATACAGTCTTCTATTTGCCCGCCATTCCGATGAAACCATATCATATTTTTCCATCCTGGCAAGCTCCCTGCGGACAGCATTAATTTCCTCTGAAACTCTTCGAACTATTTCACGAACATGAAAAAGCGAATCTTGAGGCGAAGATAAAAAAAGTTGCAATATTTTTACCCGGACTCTTGAGATAAATAACTCCTCAAGCATTTTAACCTCCTTTCCGGGCAGAAGTTTTGGTTAGTAACTTACTTTTGATCCCTCCGGGACAGTTTGAATCCAAATTTGACCTCCATTGAATTGTATCTCTTTACCGCTGCTATCAACATATTTCGTTCTGGCCAGACGGTTTGCTTTAATCCATTTGCCTTCTATTGCATTTCCATCCTGAAGAATTAATGCTTTACCGCTGCCAACAGTTCCATACAGCAGATGAACGTTCCCTGGATAACCATCATTAGCATTTGATTCTCTCTCGAACTGGACAACGATATTTTTTGCAGAGAGCTGCATATTATTGTCCAAATCCATATGATCCGATCCGCCATTCTTCCTCTTGTAAGAATTGGTAGCTGCATCATAAATCCAGTTTACATCATACCCCGGCTGGGATTCCCAGAAATTAACCTTTATATTTGTTACTCCGCCTCCGCCTTTGTCATCCTTAAATTTCCAGGGAACAAAATTCTTGTCCCATCTCACTCCTGCCGAATCGGTAGCGGTCCAACCTCTTTTTGCGCCTACTTCCCAAAGCTTAGCCGTTGTAGAATACATTGTGTGTTCTGTCGCAACCGAATGACCCAGTCTTTGATAATCTCTCCAAAAAACAGGGAACCCTATGCTAAATTGGTTTAAATCTTTAGTTCCATACTTAATAATCTGCCCGAGCGCATCAGCCGGACCAGGAGTATTAGCTCCTCCGACATGCGCATATAGCGCGTCATATTCACTTAACCAATCCAGATAGTAAGTCCTTGCCGACCTGACAGGTCCGACTTGAATATCCGAGAGATTGCAATAATATAGCGCCATAAACCTGGTGATTCCGCCTTCGGCAACTGCCTCATACACCACATCGGCAGAAGATAACCCCGACTGAGGTCTTGCCTCTGTATGATTTTCAACCATCACGGCAAGAGGCCGTCTTTTATCCCAGAAATCTTTGGCTTTTTTGGTGTGCTTCCTGCCGTTTAATGGACAACTTTCGGTTTTAGGCTCATTCGGATCTTCAATAAAGGCAGATGTGGGAGAAGGAAGTGTAGGAGCTGCAGCCTGTTTACCAGGAACAACCGGACGGGAAATTGCTCTAAACAAAGAATAAGAAATGCTCGCCGAACCGCCGTATATTATAACTCCCAAAATAATCAAACTTAAAATTTTTTGTAAATTTGTTAAACTATTGAATATGTTTAGAATATTTTTCATTACTTCTCCATTGCTTTTTTAATCACCGCTTCTTCTTCTTTTGATAACTCATATTTAAGACTTTTTCCTGAAACTATCTCTTTACCAAATACCCTGGTTCCGTTTCTCGCATGTAAACTTGTTACCACAATCCCCGATCCTTTATTATCCAAAAAACAAGCCGTAAAACTTATATTCCCTCCTGTTTCATCATAAGGGTTGAAGCGTAAAAGTTCCACTCTTTGTACATGTTGCAACTCCTTAAGCCTTATTGCTTCAATCCTATCATCCAAACCAGATAATTCATTCTTAAAACCCTCAACCGTTTTTGCGATCTCTTCAAATTTTTTCCTGATATCTCTTTCTCCTGATTTTGGAAAAAGTGATGTTATAAACTTATTCTGTCTCCAGATTAAAAAACTTAAAGTTCCAAGCCAAAACAACAAAACGCCCGCAGCTGCGGGAATAACCCAATCCGAATACATAAGTTACTCTTTAAATATACCCTACCTTAACAAATTTTGTCAATTAACAAAGTTACTTTTAAGTCGCATTCTGCATAAATATAAAAATGACCTGTAGTTTTAGATTCAATTGGTGCTTGACAGGCTCATCGTATCGTGCTAGGCTCAACTCACGCGTAAGAATTCAAAGTCATGGCTATTCAACTAAGTAAGAAACAATCAGATCTTGAAAAACGCTTACAACTACTTCGCAGACAAGTTTATGGTGGGAATAATCAATCTTCTTCCCCTTCGGCAACCCACAGTTATCAGCTATCCCAATTAGATCGGACTGATGGATCCGCTTCGCGAGGCGAGCAACTGAGGGTTAACAACTATTCTACCGCTACCGATATTACCTATCTGCACCAGGATTTACTCAAAATTCTACTGTTTGCATCCTGCACAATAGGCGCAGAAGTTATTTTATTTTTGCTTGTAAAAAATAATGTTCTGACTTTAAATTTTTTTTGAAAGGGGGTGAAATTAAACTCATGCAAATGTATTGTGTCAAATGCCGAACAAAAAGGGACGCAGAAAATGTGCAAGAAGTAACCATGAAAAATGGTAAAAAGGCCTCGAAAGGTACTTGCCCTGTCTGTGGTACCTCAATGTTTCGAATCGGCGGCTAAAAAATCGGTGTCCCCGATTTGATCGGGGGTTTCACCATTTCGAAAAATCCCGCAAAATCTGGTGTAACCGGACAAGTGGGATTTTTTGTAATTAAAGATCATCCCTTGAGCGGTATTGCAAAGCTTCGGCTATGTGTTCAGCTTGGATATTTTCTACCCCTGCCAAATCTGCAATTGTCCTTCCGAGTTTAAGCACCCTATGATAACCACGGGCAGATAGATTAAGCGAAGAAACAGCCATTTTCAATAGTTCCAAACCTTCCCGGGTTAAAACACAATATGCTTTAATATCGTTATTATTCATTTCCGAATTAGTAAGAATCTTAATTTTACCGTCCACAGAACGACCAACCTTTGGTTGGAATCTTTCCTGTTGAATCTTTCTTGCCGCTTCGACCCTGTTTCTAATTACCATGGAGCTTTCAACCTTTAAATCCGATGATAGTTTCTCAACTTCAACCGCAGGTACTTCCAGATAAATATCGATTCTATCTAAGAAAGGGCCGGAAATTCTACGTTTATACTTAGCAATTTGCCCGGGCATACATGCACAAACTCTTTTTTTATCACCTAAAAAACCGCAAGGACAGGGATTTTGGGCAGCAAATAGAATAAACTGTGCGGGAAGTTTTATAGATCCTGATGCTCTGGAAATTGTAATACAATGATCTTCTAGGGGTTGCCGTAAACTTTCCAAACTCTGACGAGGAAATTCTGCCACCTCATCCAGGAACAAAACACCCCTATGTGAAAGTGAAATTTCACCTGGACGTATCATGTTCCCTCCTCCAAGCAATCCAACATATGATGCGCTATGATGAGGACAGCGGAAAGGCCGAATAGTTATAAGTGAATTATTTGTATTTAAAAGTCCTGCTACAGAATAAATTTTTGTTACTTCTATTGCTTCATCAAAAGTTAACGGCGGCAAGATCGATGGAAAACTCCGGGCCAGCATAGTTTTTCCTGCTCCGGGAGGTCCTTTCAATAGAATATTGTGTCCTCCTGCTGCAGCAATTTCCAAAGCCCTTTTTGCCTGCTCTTGTCCTTTTATATCTGCAAAATCATATTCATAAGATAAATTTACTTCCAGATTTAAAGCAGGTTTCCGGACACTCCTCAAATCTTCCTGTCCCAGTAAAAACCTCATCAGCTGTTGCAGTGAATTAGGGGCTACAACTTTCAAATCTTCGATAATTGCTGCCTCCGGACCATTCCCCTCCGGCACAACAATATGTTTAATCCCTTGCTCTTTTGCTAGTATTGCCAAAGGGAGTACTCCGTTAATTTTTCGTAAATTTCCGTCTAGCGATAATTCTCCTACGATTAAAGTTTTGGCAAAATCCAATTTTTCCGTATTAGCTATTTGACCTGATGCCAAAAGCAATCCCAAAGCAATAGGCAAATCATAAGCAGGTCCTTCTTTTGGCATGTCAGCCGGAGCTAAATTGACAGTAATTCTATGAAGAGGAAAATCTGCGCCAGAATTTCTAAATGCTGCTCGCACCCTTTCTTTACTTTCTTCTACCGCCCTATCGCCAAGTCCTACTATCGTAAAACTAGGCAATCCTTGTTGAGAAATATCTACTTCGCAAATGACTAAATTTGCATCCAGTCCAATATTCGTAGCAGAGATTATTTTTGCAAGCATCTAATTTGATCCCAGAATCATTATATAGTAAAATATAAAAGCCTAGGAAGAAGGATAATCGCTACATTCAGTTTACATGAACGTAGAGGAAAGTCCAGACAGCGCAAAGCAGGGTGGTCTCGCGCAAGCGGACAGCCGTAAGGCCTAGTTAGAGCAACAGTGACGAACCGAGATAATGCTCGGGTGAAACGTGGCAATCCTCCCCGCTGCAATCCTAGAACCAACAGAGCTGCTTGCTCAATTGTTGAAATCAGGAGCATCAGATAAATGATTATCTAATAACAGAATCTGGCTTACTAGTTTCCTAGGCACTAATTTTTATCACCTTCAATTATCTCTGCCGCGATTATCTGCACCACTACTGCCATTGGTACCGCCAGCAGCGCGCCCGCAATTCCAAGTAATCTGCCTCCGATAGCGATTGCTAAAATTACTACCAAAGGATTTAGGCCAACTGCTCTCTTCATTACCTGCGGCACAATCAGATGATTTTCCAGTTGTTGAATTAATAGAAACATTACTGCAACTCCCACACTTAAAACCGGAGAGAATGTCAATGCGAGAAAAATGGCAGGCAGTGCTGACACTATTGGACCAATAACAGGTACTACCTCCATAATCCCGGCCACCATAGCAAGAGGCAGAGCATAAGGAATATTCAGAATAGTTAAGCCAATATAAGACAGAACACCTATAATCAAACTTAAAATTAATTGTCCCCGCAGCCAAGCTCCTAATTTTTCTTCAATTTTTACAATCGATCTTCTTATCCTTTCTTCTTTACCTTTAAATAAAGACGAAAACCGATTTTCGAGACCGTCCTGTTCCAGCAGCATATAGAAAGTTATAACTAATAAAAAAATTATTGCCAGTAAATTATCAAAAACCGAGAGGGTAATCGAAAATAGATTTTTCGAAAGGGAGGTTAGTTCTGATGAAAAAACAGATTTATCTAAATTTGTAAT
The DNA here is from genome assembly GCA_028712705.1 of Candidatus Daviesbacteria bacterium. GTDB lineage: Bacteria > Patescibacteriota > Microgenomatia > Daviesbacterales > UBA10151 > UBA10151. The sequence goes on along the minus strand of JAQTPP010000001.1, from coordinate 72,071 downwards.
GTTAAAAAACTGTGCTAATAACCCCGGGGCAGTTATTACTAATTTCGTGCTTTGTTCAATCAAAGGAGGCACGATACTGATAACCAGACTTACTATAGCGGCTACTATAACAATATAGGTTATGGCGATACTTAAGACTTTCGGTAATCTTAATTTAATAAAAATTTTTACCAAAGGGGAAAGCGCTGATACAAAAATAAGCGCAACAAATAAAATTATTAAAAGATCACGGATTAAATAAGTAATCCAAAGGGCTAAAATGAAAATGGCTGTAAATATAACCGTCCGATGAGAAATATCTATTTTTTGTGGCATTAATAGGTTAATAATACCATCTGTTTACTATTTTTTCCACTTCACCCGGAAAATTTTGATCCATTATGTCAAACCATAAAACATTTTTTTCTTTCTTGAACCAAGTTATCTGTCGCCTTGCAAACCCGTGAATTTCCCCTTGCAATATTTTAACCAACTCTTCCTCATTCGTGATTTTACCTTCCAGATAATTTGCCAAAATTCCATACTCCAACCCTAACTGTCTCATCCTTTTAAAACTTAATCCTAATTCGTATAACTGCTTTACTTCCTCAATCATCCCTTGGTATATCCTACTGACAACCCGTTCGTCGATCCTTTGATAAAGAACTTGCCTGGGTGCAGATAATCCAATCTTCAAAATATCAAATCCTCTTGTTGACATTAACCCTACGGTCGTAGTATTAATGTCATCCATACATACACTAGCTATCTCTACTGCTCTAATTAACCTTCTTGGATTTTGCCTATCGTAATTATTCATCTTTTCCCATTTTTTAGGTGAAATTTTTTGTAGCTTTTCTTGTAATCTTTTCAGAGATAATTTCTCCAATTCTCTTCTTAATTTTCGATTTACAGGAATTGCCAAATTAGGTAAACCTTCAAGAAGTGCTTTAAGGTATAAACCAGTACCTCCTGCTATAATTGGCAACTTCCCTCTTTTCCTAATTTCCCTAACCACCTTCCCTGCATCTTTGACATAATCATAAACACTATATTGCTTCTTTGGATCTACCACATCATACATCCATACTTTTACTCCATCCATTTCCCAAAAACCCTTGCCCTTTTTCCATTTTCCATTTTCCATTTTCCATTTTCCACCCGGTAGCTTACCAGTTCCTATATCTAACCCTACATATACTTGTCTCGAATCGCAAGCAATTACCTCACCATTAAATTTGTTTGCTAATTTTAGCGCCAGATCAGTCTTACCTGTTGAAGTTGGTCCCAAAATTACTAATATTTTTTTCATAAAACAGGACCATACTGCATGAAACTAAATGTAAGGATTAATAGTAAGATAACAGAGATTATTATCCAGAAATATCTAAAAATTAAATTATTAGAAAATAAGGCAAGCGCTATATACATAGGAAATAATGTAAGTATATGACGGGGCATACTTATCCAAAAACTCATTGAATATGAAAAAAATAAATCTATAAGCATAAAAATTCCATAACTAATTCTCACTTTGAACAAAACATAAATAGACATAAACAATGCAAAAATAAATGCCACAATTTGTGCATATCCAAGCATTATTTTTTCCATACCAGCTCTCCAAAATAAGCTCTGATAAGCACTAATTAATCCTTGTCCGAAAGGAGAAAAATTTTCAAACCAATGATGCTTTTGAATAAAGATGAAATACCAGAAATCTCCCCAGAAGAAATAATTTATAAATAAATATATTAAGAAACCCGATAAAGAGAGTGCCGATCCAAAAAATATAAAAGATGCTTTATTAAAAATATTTTTACTACTAAAATTATCTCTATCAAAAATTAAAATCTCCAAAAATATAGCTGGAATTAATGCCAATCCTGCGATTTTAGTTGCAGTTGCTAAACCTATACATAAAAAGCTTCTCCAATAATATTTTTTTCTGACAAAATAAAATGCTGCAACTGCCAGCAATACCAATAAGGATTCAGAATACGGAATATGCAGAAAAAAAGAAGTCGGAAATATAAATAGCATTAGAATTGCTAACATTGCAGTTTTTTTCGGATAATCCAGTAAGGTCAATTTATAAAGCATAACTGCAAGAAACATTATTATTATAAACGCAGCGATATAGCCGGAAATTAAATAGTTTGTTTGAAAAATGAGTTTAGATATAAAAATTGACAGAGGTAAGGCAGGTAAAAAAACAATAAAATTCGCTTCATCACCTATAGTTTGATAACCATGTGCAGCAATTGATATATAGTGCGGAGCATCCCAAACGTTCCATAAATCCCATATATTCAAAACAGCTGCTCTGGATTGAGGAAAAAGAATGGCTGATAATCGGCCAAAAAAGAATAAAATTATTATTTCACTAATTAATGCAATTAATATCGGAGTCTTATGACGCACAAACACTTCATATACCGTATTCCTCACTGTATAATTCTACTATAACCATCCAAATGAAACATTCGAAGAAAAAATTACTCTATCTTTTATGCTTAGCATTCGCGGTACGAATGATGCTTTCTTTCTTACCTGCCTTTGAGTACGACCAAAATGCTTTTCGCTTTTGGAGTATCCGGCTCGCAGAACTCGGACCTGCGCAATTTTATTCAAAACAAGCTTTTACTAATAATCCGGTTGGTTTTTTATATATCCTTTGGATCATCGGTTCGATTAAAACTTATCTTTTGTCGCATTCGGTTTTTTTCCAAAGTAATCAACACTTTGATTTACTCTTAAAACTTCCTGCTAACATAGCTGATCTTGCATCAGCCGTATTAATTTATCTAATCATAAAAAGAAAATTCAGCGAACGCTCGGCTCTATTTGGCTTTACTTTGTATGCTTTTAATCCTGCAATTATTTCAGAATCGGCTGTTTTTGGCCAATATAACGGAATTGCTGTATTTTTCTTGTTGCTCTCAACTTACTCAATATTAATTAAAAAAGCCCCGGGAATTTCAAGTTGTTTTGCAGCTATTGCCTTTACGTTCAAACCGCAGGCTATCGTATTTATTCCTTTACTTGGACTTCTCATCATATTAAGAACTAAACCCTTAGAATGGTTGCGTAGTTTTTTCATTTTCTTAGTAACTCTTTTTTTAATCTATTTCCCATTTTTCCCAACTAATCCTTTCTTTGGATTGCTTTATGTTAATCAAAATTCGGCCGGTCTTTTTAATTGCACCAGCTGTTTTGCATTTAATTTTTGGGGTATTTTTGGTAATTGGCAGAACGATTTACAAACTTTTATCACAATCCCATATGTATACTGGAGAATTATATTTTTGTTTACAATCCTTACACTTATTTTATTCTCCAAACCATTCCGTCTAAAGTTTAAGTCACCATATTTTTATCTAACAACAGCAATTACAATTATGGCCTCTTTTATGCTTCTTACTCGAGTGCATGAGCGTTATCTTTTTCTATTCTTCCCATTTCTGCTGCTCGCAGCAACTATGTTAAGATCTAAAATATTAATTATTTTCTATTTCTTTATGTCAGGCTTATATTTATTGAATATATATATACCCTACGCTTATTACAATAATCGCCTCCAAATCACTAATTTACCGGTAAATTATTTAATCAATAATTTTAAAATTTTCTCACTTATTTCATTCCTGAGTTTCGTATTATTCCTTATCTTTTATTTTAGCTATGTTAAACAGAATCAAAATACTTAAAAAACCTAAAGTTATCTTGGTACTTATTTTATTGCTAACAGCCTTTTTGCGTTTGTATCGACTTGATTATCCAAACAAATATGTCTTCGATGAGGTATACCATGCATATACCGCAAAAGAGTACTTAAAAGGAAATAGGGATGCCTGGAGTCCTTGGGGTAAATCTCTCCCTGGGGTCGCTTTTGAGTGGTTGCATCCTCCTGTCGAGAAAGAAATGATGGCTGCATCAATGTTTATCTTTCGTACCACTGATGTTTGGGCTTACAGACTGCCGGGAGCATTGCTTGGAATTTTATCGGTATTTTTGGTATACAAACTTGCATTAATCTTATTTAAAAATGAAGCAGCAGCTCTTTTATCTGCTCTAATTTTCTCTCTTGATGGGCTGGTTTTTGTGCAATCCAGGATCGGCATGAACGATGTTTATTTGGTAGCCTTTATTTTAGCAAGCATTATTTTCTTCGTCCAAAAAAGATATATTATTGCAGCTCTTTTTATGGGAGTAGCGATGGCTACTAAATGGCCCGGAGTTTTTTTAGTATTAATGTTTTTTCCAATCCTGTTATACCGTCGCCAGTATAAAAAACTAATCTATTTCTTCTTAATTCCTCCGACTGTCTATCTTTTAAGTTATACCCATTATTTTTTAATGGGTTACAACTGGAATGATTTTATTGAGCTACACAACCAAATCTGGTGGTACCAAACTCACCTGGAAGCTACTCATCCTTATTCTTCACCTTGGTGGTCGTGGCCGCTAAATTTATATCCTGTCTGGTATTTTGTGGATTATCAAAAAAACTCCATTGCCAATATCTTTGCTTCAGGAAATCCTTTGGTTTTCTGGACGGGGAGTATTGCTATTTTAGCAACCACTTGGGAGACAGTTAAAAAAAGATCCATACATTTAATGATAGTTCTTTTAGGGTTTCTTGTCTTTTGGTTACCTTGGGCGGCCTCTCCCAGAATCATGTTTTTATACCACTTCAGCCCTTCCGTACCTTTTTTGTCTCTTGCCTTAGGATACCAACTGAATACACTGCTTAATGATGAAAAAGGGCGGAAGTTAGTTATCTTACTTCTATTTTTAATAATACTTAGCTTTATTTTAATTTTCCCTTTCCTAACAGGGCTGCCCATCCCAAGAGACCTTGTTAAACTATTCTTCATGACTAACCTTTCAAAAAACCCCTTTTAGTCAAGCTGCATTACCCAATCTTTAAATCTACTGGCGAAATTATATTCGGATTTTTCAATCAATGATTCATCTAAAAATCCTCCAATGGCCCTGGCTGCTAAAACCGTTTTTAATTTGTTTTTCTTATATCCTTTAATCAATAATTGGGAATAAATATTCCGGGCAACGATCGGATTTTTTAATACAGAAAAAACTCTTTGTATAAAGAAACAGATATCATAATTTTCAACACCATCCGGTAAAAAATGCTCTCCATCAATCAGTCCAAGCCTATGATCAAACAACTTAATAATATGCCAGGGTGTAAAATCCCCATGTCTAGGCTTGCTGGATAATCCATCTACTCCTTTTTCAGCAATATCCAAAAGAGTTTTAACTTTATACCTCTTGCAAATGCTACTTGGAATATCGTTAAACCAGCTATTTACTTTGTTGATGAATCGCATTCTGTAATCACTTTCAACTACAGGCATTTTTTGTATTAACTCGGAAAGTAAAATAATATCATCAATATGTACAACCAGATTATTAACATCCCCATTGATTTCACAAATTAATTTACCATCAAAATAATCTGTTATCAGATAAAAATATTTCTTTTGAAAATAACCTCTACCATGATTTTTGGGGACAAGGTAATTATTTACTTTGGTATATTCATTAAAATAATCATTCCATTTATGTTCATTTTTTGTAAAAATGCTAATTCCTTCGCTGGTTGACAATTTCAGGAAATAGTCCACATTATTCCTGGTTAAAATCCCCAGCACATGCCTGCTTCCATTCCACAGTTTTTTTACCTGATAATTTTTTTGAAAAAATAGCTTTACCTGATTGAGATTTAATTTTTCTCCCAAACGATAATCAAGGATTTTGTTACCTGCTCGGACTTTAAAGGAATTTAAAACTCTAGTCATAAAAATGATAACAGAGTTATTTAATAAGTCTTTTTAGGGTTTTGCCAGCAGTGAATCCCGGGGTCTTTTTATTAGGAATCTGAATAGTTTCACCTGTTTGTGGATTTCTGCCACGTCTCGCAGCCCGAGATCTTATTAGAAATGTCCCGAAACCGGTTATAACTACCTTTTCGCCTCGGACTAGACCATCTCTGATTAAATTAAAAGTACTGTTGACTGCATCGGCAGAAGCTCTTTTTGTAAGATTTGCTTTCTTGGCAACTTTTTCAATAAGCTCGTTCTTAGTCATACAACTGATAAATTACCAGATGTTTTGCCTTTTATCAAGCCCCAAAACGAAGCTTTGCTTCGTCCTGAGAAGGCATTAAGCCGACGAAGAATCTCATTAAGGAGTTGTCATTGTGCTTTCAACATAACGGGTTTCCCTAATTGCTGTTATCTTTACCGCCCCGGGAACCATCACTTCTTTGGAGATTCTCTCCGCTATATCGTGAACCAGTTTTGGCAATTCGTCGTCAGAAATTCTCTCTGGAGTCACAATCACCCTAACTTCCCTGCCGGCCTGTACAGCGAATGCTTTTTCAACCCCTTCAAAAGACAGCGCAATTTGTTCTATATCATCCATTCTCTTAATGTAATCCTCAACATTCTCATGTCTTGCACCCGGTCTAGCTCCAGAAATAGCATCAGCAATATAAACTATTGTGGATTCAACAGATGAAAATGGCTTATCTTCATGATGTTCGGCTATACAACTCACGACTTTTTCCGGTAATCCAAATTTCTTTGCCAGTTGCACACCTTTATCGACATGAGTACCCTCGTCTCCTTCAATCACCACTTTACCGATATCATGTAATAAACATCCGAGTCGAACCACATTCACGTCTGCCCCGATCATTTTTGCCAGTGCAATACCGATTTGTGTTTCCTCTTGCGTGTGTTGAATCAAATTTTGTCCGTAGGAATACCGGAATTTGAATCTTCCAACCAGATCTACCAACTCAACCTGCAAATTATAAACTCCAACATCATGGCAAAGTTTTTCCCCTGCCTGACGCATTAGTTTATTAACATCTTCTTTCGTTTTCTCAACAATTTCCTCAATTCGCTGCGGTTGAATTCTCCCGTCTTCCATTAAGCGTTCAAGCGAAACTCTGGCAATTTCACGGCGAACCGGATCAAAGGATGACAGAATTAATGTATCCGATATCTCATCATCCATTACCACATCAACACCGGTAACTTGTTCAAACGTCCTAACATTCCTGCCTTCTTTGCCAATAATTCTCCCTTTCATTTCCTCATCAGGAAGTTTCACTTTAGAAGTTGTAAATTCGGATATATAGTCTGTTACTCCGTGTAACATAGCATCGGCTAAAACCTCTTTAGCTTTTTCATCGGAGCGCAGCTTAATTTCTTCTTCTGCTTCTTTTATTTTTTTGGAAATCTCGCTGGCTAATTCTTGATCTAAATTTTCTAGCAGTATTTTTTGTGCTTCATCTTTGGACACAAAAGAAACTTTTTCCAGTTTGGAAACCAGTTCTTTCCTGATCTTTTCCAACTGCTCAAGTTTCTCATCAATCAGCTTTTGCTTTTCAGCAATTTGCCGCTCTCTTTCCTCTAAAATACCTTCACGTTTGGCTAGTTCTGCTTCTTGCTTAATGAAATCCCCGCCATCACCAGATCTAATCGGTCCAAATGTTCTTTGCATAATTTTTTTCTTGGACTTTTCTGAATTACCCTTTTCTACAAATTATCTCAATCTCACGAAAAGTCCAATTTTACCTTTTTACTATTTATTAGAAAAATCAGAAAAAGACCTCGTTAAACGAAGTTTAGAGGGAGTATTAAACTGCTGAGAATTATTTTCATAATATATTAACTCACTCTATTTGATTCTCCAAATATATTTTACTCTTTTCCCGCCAACTTTTCAATTGTCTCTTTAATTACCTCATATTCAAAACCTTTTCTTGCTAAGAATTCATAGGCCTTTTTGTTAAATTCCAAATGGTTTAAGTTTTTCCAAACTCTCATTTTCTTTTCAAGAGCTTGCTTTGCTAATTCTTCCTCGCCCTGAGTGAAGTCGAAAGGCTCACTCAATACCTCCTCAATAATTTCCTTATCAATTCCCTTTTTATAAAGTTCCATTCTTAAAGCTCTTATTCCTAAATTTTTACTTTTTCTTCTTGCCTCCACCCAGGCTTTAGTAAATTCCAAATCATTTATCATGCCTTTTTTCTTTAAATTTTCCACTAAAGCATCTATTGTTAACTGACTTATTTGCTCCTTACCCTTGATTTTTGATTGTTGATTCTTAATTTTAAAATAATCTCTGACTTCTTTTTCTGAATGTTGTCTCAAACTAAACCATCTATACATCCGCTCCATTAGTTTTCCCACCTCTGCCTCAAATAAAATCTTCTCCAGATCATTCGGAGTGATGACTTTCCCTACTACCAGTCTTCTGTTAACCACCAAATCTTCATCTGCCCCAAAAGCAAATATTCCATCTAAAAAAACATTAAATCTTTTTGTCCGCCGGCTGGCGGATCTTCTCTGTGGCTCTACTGAAGTAATTTTTGGCATGGAAGAATATTATACTGCTGCTTCTGCCAAAACTGGTTCTTCTTGCCCAACTACAATTTTTTCCTTGCCTTCTTTTTGTTTACCCCAGGCTTCTCTTATTTCTTTTTCCAAATTTTGCGCTTCTTTTTTGTTTTCTTTCAGGAAAATTATTGATGCGGGTCTCCCTTGACCCAGTAGCTTTTCACCCCATTTTATAAATGCGCCGGACTTTGTTAAAATTCCCAGTTCTATCCCTACATCCAAAAGTTCACCTTCATGAGATATTCCATTCTCATCCATATCAAATTCTGCAATCCGAAATGGGGGAGCAACCTTATTTTTGACAACTTTAACCCTGTGTCGAGAACCCACAACCACATCTCCATCTTTTATATTTTCAATCCTTCTGATATCCAGGCGGATAGAAGCATAAAATTTTAAGGCCAATCCTCCTGTAGTAGTTTCCGGATTACCAAACATCACTCCAATTTTTTGTCTTAATTGATTGGTAAAAATAACGATTGTGTTGGTGTTAGAAACAGCTCCGGTTAATTTTCGAAGGGCTTGCGACATTAAACGGGCTTGCACACCCATAGAAGAATCTCCCATTTCTCCTTCCAATTCAGATCTGGGTACCAGTGCCGCCACAGAATCTATCACCAAAACATCTATTCCGCCGGAACGGATTAAGCTTTCGGCAATCTCCAAAGCCTGTTCGCCGGTATCCGGTTGAGAAATTAAAAGATCGTCTAAATTAACTCCGATCTTCTGCGCCCTTTGGGGATCCAAAGCATGTTCAGCATCAACAAATGCCGCCACTCCACCTTTTTTCTGAGCCTCAGCAATCACATGCAGGGTAACCGTCGTCTTTCCGCCTGCTTCCGGGCCATAGACTTCTACAATCCTACCCTTTGGCAAACCGCCAACACCCAGTGCTAAATCCAAAGCAAGAGAGCCTGTTGAGATAACCTCCGTGGCGAATTTTTCAACCCGCTCACCCAAGCGCATAATGGAACCTGTGCCGTATTGTTTTTGGATTTGAGCCATTGCAGCTGAAATCGCGGCTTTCTTAGCATCGTCGTTATGTACCATATGTTCAAGATTACCAAATATTTCCCAAATATCAATCCCCCAAAATGATTATATAGAGTATTGGTCTTTAACCTGATAAAATACCATAAGTCTAAGGCAAAAAACGGGCTTGCCCGCCAAAGCCTTGACGAAGGCGGGGAGTAGTATAGTGGCAACACGCCGCGCTGGGGGTGCGGCATCGGGAGTTCGATTCTCCCCTCCCCGACAATATCCATAGTCTTATGAAACTAATTTCTTTAAATACCTGGGGCGGAAAAATTTATCAACCCCTAGTCGCCTTTATTAAAAACTATTCCCGGGACAGCGATATCTTTTGCTTTCAGGAAATTTACAACACCACAACTTCTGTAAAACAATTTCACAACATTAGGGCTAATTTGCTGGAGGAATTAAAACAAATCTTACCTGATTTTCAAGTATTCTATACTCCGGAATTTAGTGGTTATGACTCTAATCCAAATCCTGTGGATTTTGACTTAACTGTAGGCGAAGCAACCTTTATTCGCAAAGATATTAATGTTCACTCCTTTGAAAAACTGCCAATTAGCGGAGATGGATCTGAAAAAATCTTAAAGACAGATTTTTCTAATTTCCCTGTTGCTTTGCAATGCATTAATTTAATTATCGATAACAAGTCTTACATTATTTGTAATATTCATGGTACTTCTTTCCCTGGCTCTAAATTAGACACCAAACAAAGACTTGAACAATCCATGAAAATTAATAATTTCTTAAAAAGAAAATCAGGAGCAAAGATCTTAACCGGAGATTTGAATCTTTTACCTCAAACCGAGAGTATCAAAATTCTTGAAAGGGATATGAAAAATTTAATTAAACAGTTTAATATTGAAAAAACCAGAAGTGATTTAAGCCCTTACTTCAAAAAACCTGGGTTTCAAAAATTTGCAGATTATATTTTTGTTTCACCCGATGTAAATGTAAAAAGCTTTGAAGTGCCTGAAGTAGAAATTTCCGATCATCTACCGATGATATTAGAATTTTCTTAGGGTCATTTTAATTGTCATTGCGAGCAATTAGCGTGGCAATCTATATTGATTATTAACCAAGATTGCTTCGTCGTAAGACTCCTCGCAATGACGGAAGGCTTATGAAAAAACATTTGAACATTAAAATATATGGAATTGTCCAAGGAATATTTTTCCGGGCCACTGCCAAAGAAAAAGCAGATCAGTTAGGAATAAAAGGATTTGCCAAAAATCAGCCTGATGGATCGGTTTTAATTGAAGCAGAAGGAAAAAAGAAAAACTTAGATGAATTTGTCAAATGGTGTCACATTGGACCACCCTTAGCGCGGGTAGAAAAAGTAGTTGTAATTGAAGGTAAACTTAAAAACTTTCCGCAATTTACAGTAAACTAAACTATTTTTTCCCAGGGGAATTCTTCCCGGCCGAAGTGACCGTAAGCTGCAGTCGGCAAATAAATTGGTCTTTGTAAATCCAAACCCTCTAAAATTCCTGCCACAGATGTATCCAGAATTTTTGACATGAAATTCTTAATTACCTTTTGACTTTTCCTGGCAGTCCCAAAAGTTTCCACCTCCTGCATGGTGGGTTTTTTGGCACCGATAAAATAAGCGAGTCTTACTTCTGCTTTGTCTGCTAACTTTTGCGCCACTACATTTTTTGCCAAAAACCTGGCCGCATAAGCACCTCCCCGATCTACTTTTGACGGCTCTTTTCCGGAAAAACATCCTCCACCAACTCTGGCATACCCTCCATAAGTATCCACCACAATTTTCCTGCCTGTTAATCCACAATCAGACGAGGGTCCTCCATTATGCCACACTCCTGTTCCATTAACTATTAAATCACGGATAGAAATTTTAAAGCCAAAGCCTTCCAAAACCGGCTTCACAACTGTTTTAAAAATATCTAACTTCACCTGTGATAGTTGCACCGACTCTTTGTGAGGAGCTGCAATTACCACCTGATTTATTCCAACAGGAATTCCGTTCCTATACTCAACTGTAACCTGGCTTTTCCCGTCAGGCCGAAGATATGGCAAGACACCATCTTCCCTAACGCTATCAATCTTCCTGGCTAGGGCGTGGGCTATCATTATTGGCAGAGGCATCAGATGTACAGTTTCCCTGCAAGCAAATCCAAACATCATTCCTTGATCACCGGCCCCTTTTTTCTTGACACCAATCGCAATCTCGGGAGATTGTTGATGAAGGAAACAATTAATCGGGGATTTATCGCTAAATCCAAAACTAGGGTCGGTGTAACCTAATCTTCCAATCTGCTCCCTAGCAACTTTTTGAAAATCTACTTTAGCGCTACTCCCTATCTCTCCGGCAATAATTAACCGGTCATCCCCTGCCAGACATTCAACAGCAGTACGGCCTTTTGGGTCTTGTTTTAAAACCTCATCTAAAATTGCATCGGAGATTTGGTCGCAAATTTTATCCGGATGACCGGCGCAAACCGACTCAGATGTAAATGTAGTAATATTATTTGCCATTAAAAAATCCCGCCATGGCGGGATTAAAAGTTTTCCCGTTCAGGGCACATCTTCCTCTCGGATCTGGCACCGTTACTTAACGGTTGCCGCCACGTTCATGTAAACTGAACGTGGTCTCTTGATGTATTTACTAGTAAACCATAAACTATCTACTTTGACAAGTCCTCAAAAATTTTAGTGGCCACTCATATCCCATTCTTTGCTAACCTTATCGAATTTCTCGAGTTTACCTCTCATTATTTCTTTTAACCTTTCCAATTCCTGTTCATCTTTAGCTTCAAATCGCAATACTAATGTGGGTGTATTAGACGAGGCTCTCACTAGTGCCCATCCTTTATCCGTATAAACCCTGGCACCGTTAATATCTACAACTTTATAACCCTCTGCTTTAAATTCTGAAGTTAGCTCATCTACTATATCGTATTTATCCTCGTCTGTAGTTTTAACCTGAATCGTTGGAGTGGAAATATAATAAGGAGTATCATCAATAATTTCCGACAATGGTTTATCTTGTGTGGCTAAATATTCCAAAAGTTTTAAAGCCGCAATCATGCTGTCATCGAAACCATAATAACCATCTGCGAAGAAAATGTGTCCGCTCATTTCACCAGCCAGTGCTGCTTTTTCCTCATGCATTTTTGCCTTAATGTGAGAATGTCCGGTCTTCCACATAATTGGTATTCCTCCATGAGCACTAATATCTTCAGGTAAAGCTTCTGAAACCTTAACATCAAAAATAATTTTGGCTCCTGGCCGCTTTGATAAAACCAATCTTGATAATAAAATCATATAGCGATCCGGCCAAATAATATTGCCTTTTTCATCAACCAATCCCAATCTGTCTCCGTCACCGTCAAAGGCAAATCCTAAATCACATTTATTAGCTATTGTTTGTTTGGCGGTATCCTCCATCATGGCAGTTCCATCCGGATTGGGAGTGTAATTTGGATAAGCGGGATCAACATTTGTAAAATGTTCTACCACCTCACACCCCGCTACCCGCAAAATTTCAGGTACAAAAAGTCCTGCCGTACCATTACCGGTATTTACTAAAATCTTAAACTTTTTTTTAATATCTACCTTGGAAACTAAATCTTTTTTGTAAGCTTCTGATATATCTTCTTTTCTAATCGCACCTTTACCCTCTATAAACTCTTCTTTGGTAATAATGTTGTAGACTTCCTGAAGCTCATCGGTAAGAAGCGTATATGAAAAATCAGATCCCAGTTTCACTCCGTTCCAACCCGCCGGATTGTGAGAAGCTGTTACAGTTAACAAACCTTTCACTTTTAAGTGATATTGAGACCAATAGCCCATCGGAGTAGTTACTGTGCCGGTATCAATAACATCAATACCGCTTTCAGTTAAACCTTTAATAGCAGCCTTATGGAAACTTTCAGAAGTACCTCTGGCATCATGCCCCACCACTGCCTCAGTAATTCCACGTTTTTGAAGAAATGCCCCAAAACCTCTGCCAATGTAGTACATGGAATCCTCGTTTAGCTCATCAGGCGCTTCGCGGCCGCGCATATCGTATTCGCGAAACATGGTTTTTTTCAGTATCGGCATATTTTTTAAAAAATATTAACTATTCTGAATTATTTTACCTTTTTGGTGACTGTTTCTTTGCTCTGGCTTTTTGGGCCAGACCATATTTTCTTCGTTCTTTTACTCTTGCATCACGGGTGAGGAAACCTGCTTTTTTAAGAGTTGTCCGCAAGGCTGGTGTTTGTTTCGCAATAGCTCTGGCGATACCGTGAATAACTGCTTTAAGCTGTGAAACCTGTCCTCCACCAACAACTTTTACCGAAATTGTAAATTTTTTGGAAGTTTGAGTAATTTCCAATGGTTTCATATAAATTTTTTGTAAGATCGAACCTGCGAAATACTGTGCAATAGGTTTCCCGTTAACTACAATTTGACCATTTCCGGAACTTAATCTTACTCTGGCATTTGCTTCTTTGCGCCGTCCAACTGTAGAGGTATTTTCCATAATTATTTTACTTCTCCTGCAAAAACTTTCAGTTTTTTGATCATTTGTCTGCCTAACCTATTATGCGGAAGCATACCTTTTACTGCATGTTCAATAATATATTCCGGCTTACGGTTTATCAACTTATCAAAAGTTTCAACTTTTAGTCCGCCCGGGTATCCTGAATGTCGTACATATTTCTTATCCTTCATCTTTTTCCCTGTAACCTTAACTTTGCTTGCATTAGTCACTACAACAAAATCTCCTAAATCCAAGTATGGTACAAATTTATTTTTATTTTTGCCCATCAGAATAGTTGCCACTTCTGTCGCAAGTCTGCCCAAAATTTTTCCGGATGCATCAATAGCATGCGACTCTCTCTTAATATCTTTTGCTGATAATTTATTAGTACCCATATTAGAATTAAGCTATTAAAATTATGGATTAAGCTTTTTTGCTCCTTTTTTAGTTTTCACAGTCTTTACTTTAATAGATTTTCTTGGAGTAGTTATAGTTTTTTTCTTCGGTTTTTCAGGCTTTTTGCTTAATTCCTGATTCTTACTGCTTGATTCTTTCTCCAAAGGCTTCAATTCCTCTGCCCCAATCAAACTCATCTTAACCATTGTAGTTTGATCACCCAGTCTTGTTCCCATTCTCACTATCGAAGTATAACCAGATGTTCTGGCAACACTTAAACGCGGGATAATATCTTTAATTAACCGCTCCCTTAGGTTTTTATCAACTAAAAAAGATTTAAGCCGGGTTTCTCCCTTATCTTTGGCCAAATTAATTATTCTGTCAACCAAACCCTTTATTGCTTTAGCTTTAGTCTCAGAAGTTTGAATAGTCCCGTGGATTAAAAGTAACCGCACTAGTCCTTTGAAAAGGTTCTTGCGCTCGTCTTTGTTTCTTCCAAGGTGTTTACCATAAACTCTATGCCTCACACAAAGACAACCCCCTCTCAACTAGCTTCTCTGATATTAAATGAATAGATTTGGTTCCCAAATTCTTTGCCTTTAGCAGTTGGGGACGCGGGATACTTATCAAATCTTCAATCGTATTAATCTCTATCGCTTTCAGCGCATTAGTAATCCTTACCGGTAAATCAAGCTCTTCAATAGTCAATTTCAAAGTTTCTTCCGAAATTTTGGGACCAATCTCTTCTATCTCTTCCTCAACACTAGGTTCAAAAATTGCATGAAATGTATCAGCCAAAATTCTGGCAGCGGAGTTAAGAGCATCAAGAGGAGTAATGGTTCCATCTGTAGTAACATCTATGATTAACTTATCAAAATCTGTCCTGCGACCTACCCTGGTTGGTTCAACGCTGTAATTAACTGTTACGACAGGACTAAATAATGCGTCAACGGAAATAACACCGAGCTCGTCTGTTTTTCCTTCTTCCGAAGTTAAGTAACCCTTGCCTTGCTGCGCTGTCATCTCAATATTCAGTTTGGATTTGGCATCAGTTAAAGTTGCGATATATTGATCCGGGTTTGTAATTTCTGCATCGCCTTCTATTTCCAAATCTTTAGCCTTAACTTCTTTTTTGCCTGATGCTTTGAGAATTAACCTGATCGGCTTGTCGGAATGTATGTTTAAACGAATTTTTTTGATATTTAAAATAATCTCAATTACATCTTCCAGCACTCCATCTATTGTTGAAAACCTGTGGGCTACACCATCAATCTTAACCGAAGTTACAGATGCGCCGGGTAAAACTGTTAACAAAACCCGTCTTAAACTATTTCCTAATGTATGACCGAAACCCGCTTCGAGCGGTTCGATTGCTATACTCGCAAAATTTTCTAACTCTTTTTCTGTTTTAACTTTAAACATTTTACGTTATCTAGAATAGTATTCGACGATAAATTGTTCATTAATCACCTGTTCCATTTCATCTCGATCAGGGATTCTTAAAACCTTGCCAATAGTGGCTTTTCGTTCAAGCCATTCCGGCAAGGTCGACGTCTCTTCTAAACTAGTTTTAATCTGTGTATTATCTCTCAAATTGTCAGATATTGCAATAGTCTGCTCTTTGTGAACCCGGAAGGAGGGAATTGTCACTTTTTTACCATCTACCGTAATATGGCCATGGCTAACCAATTGTCTGGCTCCGGCCCTGCTTTTGGTAAAACCTAATCTGTATACCACATTATCTAATCTGGTTTCTAAAGTTTGGAGTAAAACCAAACCTGTTGCACCCTTAACTTTACTGGCTTCTTTGAAATATTTCTTAAATTGTTTCTCTAAAATTCCATAAATGCGTTTAGCTTTTTGTTTCTCTCTAAGCTGCAATCCGTATTCCGATATCCGCCTTCTCCGACCTACTCCATGTTGCCCCGGCGGTATGGCGCCTTTTTTCTCAAGGTGCTTAGCGTCTTTTGCAAACAAAGCAATACCTTCCCGTCTTGATAATCTCCTTTTCGGTCCGGTATATCTTGCCATTACACTCTTCTCCTTTTTTTGGGTCTTGGACCATTATGCGGAATAGGTGTCACATCAGCAATCATAGTGATATTAATCCCGGCACCTCGCAGCGCCTTAATTGTGGCATCCCTACCAGACCCCGGGCCTTTTATGTATACCTCAACCGAACTCATCCCAAACTCCTTTGCTTTTTGGGCAACCTTTTCCATAGCTGAAATTGCCGCATATGGAGTTGCCCTTCTTGCGCCTTTAAAACCGGCACTACCCGAAGTTCCCCAAGCTAACGTATTGCCGGAAGTATCAGTTAAAGTAATCATGGTATTATTAAAAGTCGCTGTAACATATACTCTACCGCTACTAACTTTTTTCTCCGTTACTTTTTGTTTCTTAATTTGTATTCTCTTTTTAGCCACCTTTTTCTCCTTCGACCTTACCGGCGACTGGTCCGCCTGTCGCGGCAACTGCTTCTTTTCTGACAGTTCCTACAGTCTTTCTCTTACCTCGTTTAGTTCTGGCATTACTCCTTGTTCTTTGCCCTCTTGCCGGCAAACCTTTCCTGTGTCTTAAACCCCTATAACTTCCTATCTCTTCCAGTCTTTTAATATTCTGTTCAATCTCCTGTCTAAGATCTCCTTCCATTTTAAATTGCTCAACGCTTTTTTGTAATTTATTGATCTCCTCTTCAGTTAAATCTTTAATCCTTTTATTCTCCTCTATCTCTGCATCTTTAATCACTTTAACTACATTAGACCGCCCTATACCAAAAATATAGGTAAGTCCGATATTAATTCTTTTATTATCCGGTAAATCTACTCCTGCAATTCTAGCCATATTTATCCTTGTCTTTGTTTATGTCTTGGGTCACGGGGACAGATAACATATAACATGCCCTCGCGCTTGACTATTTTACAAAATTTACACCTGGTTTTAATACTAGCTAATACTTTCATTTCAATCTAAATGTTATCCTCCCCTTATCCAAATCATATTTCGGACTCATCTCAATTTTTACCCTGTCCCCTTCCAGAAGTCTGATATAATGCATTCTCATCTTGCCTGAGATATGACACAAGATCACTCTTCCTAAGAGTTCGGACACATCAGCGCTTTTATCAATTTCAACTCTAAATAAAGTATTGGGCAAAACTTCTTTAACCTTGCCTTCTACTTCAACGACATCTTTTGACATAATTTAAAACTTAAGTATTTTATCAGATTTAGCTTCATTTTACAACCTAAAACTGCTGACCATTAAACTTCCGCCAATCCGTCAAAGTCTCCGCTTTTCTTTCTCCTACAATCACCGTCATCTCAAAAAGTCCGCCCCATGATCTATCTGCCGTATAATAAGTCCATCCGTCACTGCCTAAGACCAACTCCGGAGATCCGGAGGTAAAAATTACTTCAATTGCTAGACTCATACCGCTTTCTAAGCTTACTCCCTTGCCTTTTGCTCCGAACCCCGGTATTTTCGGATCTTCATGCAAAGACCTGCCCACACCATGCCCTACCAAGCTTCTTACAACGCTGTATCCTGCTCCCTCAATTCTGGCTTGAATAGCAGCAGATATATCTCCCACTCTATTGCCATCAACTGCCTGTACTATTCCGTCCCAAAGAGCCGCTTCTCCGACTTTCAAGAATTTTATCTTTTCCAACTGTTCCTTGTTCTTTGTTTCCTGTCCGCTTACCAAAACACTCCAAGCGCAATCAGTATGCCAACCTTTATACATTACTGCCAAATCTATACTGATTAGATCCCCATCAACAAATTTTCTGTCCGTAGGTATACCATGGACTACTCCCTCATTTACCGTAATACAAGTGGCATATTTGTAGCCGGGTACAGTCTTATATGATAAATCCCCACCCTGCGCATAAATCTCTTTTTCTACAATTTTATCAACTTCAAGCCCTGTCGCACCTGGTTTAACTTTTTCCAAGGCAGCTTTCAGTGCTTTCGAGGCAATCAGACCAGATTGTCTCATCAATTTCTGTTCATAGGAATTCCTTGCCCTCATTTTATAACCTATCCTTTATCCTACGGTAGATATCTTCAATGTTTCCCATACCGTCAATTTCTATTAGAATCCCTTGATTTTTGTAGTAATCCAACAAAGGTACAGTCTGTTCATGATATAAACTCAAACGTTTCTTGATTGTCTCCATAGTATCGTCTTCTCTGTCTCTTGCCAAAAGCCTTTTAATAACTTCGTCATCGGGGACTTCCAAGTCAAATACTTTATCAACTTTTGGATCAAAAATTTGCTGCTGCTCTCTGTTTCTTGGATACCCGTCTAAAATAAATCCCTTTCTGCAATCATCCTTGTTTAATCTTTGTTCTACAATTTTTGCTGTTTCCAAATCATCTATCAATTTACCTGAATTTAAGATTCCTTTTATCTTCCTTCCTTCTTCTGAATCTTGTAAGCTAAGTTCCCTAAAAATATCGCCTGTAGATATTCTTGGAAGATTTAAATCTTTAGCCAGCAAATCAGCTTGAGTTGATTTACCGGAACCTTGCGGTCCAATTAATAAAATTTTCATCGCTTGGCAAACACCTCGTAGCTTCTTTCAATTAACTTAGACTCAAATTGTTTAGCCGTATCCAAAATAACCGATACGACAATGAGGAGTCCTGTCCCGCCTAAGAGTAAAGTTTGAATGCCGGTTATTTGAGAAGCAATAGAAGGTAAAATCGCAATCGCGCCCAGAAAAAAAGCTCCTGCAAGGGTAATCCTAACCATAATATAGTTCAGGAAAGCGGCAGTTTGAGTACCCGGCCGTATCCCCGGAATAAAGCCCCCGTATTTTTTGATTTCATCAGCGACTTTTACGGGATTAAAAATTACTGCGGTATAGAAAAAAGTAAAACCAACAACCAGAATAAAATAAATCAGATTATAAACCAGGCTTCCGGGATTAAAATTTGCTGCTAAAAATCTGCCGATTGAAGATAATTGGGGTTGAGAAAGACCGGCCAAATACGACCCCGCAAATGATGGAACCAGAACCAATGAAACTGCAAAAATAATTGGGATCACTCCGGCTTGGTTAACGCGAAGCGGTAAATAAGTCTGAGCACCTGTTTCCGGACCTTTCCCGCCAATAAATCTCCTGGCATATTGAACTGTAATTTGTCTTCTTCCTTCATTCACAAAAACTACACCCGCAACTACCAAAATTCCCAGAACAGCGAATATTAGAATATTCATTACTTGTGTCTGATCTGCAACAAAAGCTGTCTGTGTTAACGTAATAGGAACTCTTGAAACAATCCCTGCGAAGATTAAAAGTGATATTCCGTTGCCAATACCATATTCCGTAATCAGCTCTCCCAACCACATCAGAAAAATTGTTCCGGCAGTCATGCCGATAATAATTGCTGCCACCTGCATTGAATTAATTTGAGCAATTATCCCCTGATTTTTCAATAAAACAAACATGCCAATTGCTTGTAATATAGCAAGCGGTACAGTCAGATATCGTGTGTATTGATTAATTATTTGCCTGCCCATTTCACCTTCTTTAGACAACGCTTCAAGTTTTGGACTAATCATTGTTAAAAGTTGAAATATAATAGACGCATTAATATAGGGATTAAGTCCTAATGAAATTATTGAAAAATTAGCCAAAGTTCCGCCAGAGAAAATATCCAGAAGTCCCAAAAATTGATTGGAAGCAAATAAAGCTTGTAAACCTGCAAGATCTACACCAGAAACAGGAATATGAGCAGAAATTCTAAAAATTATGACTAAAACTATTGTTATAAGAATTTTTTTTCGTAGTTCTGCAATTTTAAAAGCATTAATGATCGGAGATAGAATATTAGTCATATTCAACCTTCCCGCCTAATTTCTCAATCTTTTTCCAGGCGGAAGCTGATACGGGAAGCTTAACAGTTAAAACCCTGCTTAGCTTACCTTTGTTTAAAATTTTTACCCCTCTTTTCGCTTGCTTTTCTGAAATAATGCTCGTCTCTATAAGCTTTTCCAGATCAACAATCGTTTTATCTTTAAAAATATCTAATTTAGCGATGTCGAGTAATATTTTTTTAGTTGCCGGTTTCAGATTACCTTTTCCCTTTTTAAGAGGGAGTTTTTTATATAGCGCAAGACTGCCGGTAAAGCTTAAAGGCATTTTACCTCTTGCTTTTTGACCCTTTGTACCCCGTCCGCCGGTTTTCCCTTTTCCAGAACCCAAACCACGGCCAAGTCTTTTCTTGGGTCTAGTTGCAATTTTTATAAGTTCGTGTAATTTCATACTATCTTCTTTAATTTCCCCAATGCCTCCAATGTAGCATAAACATTTGAAGCCTGATTTTTGGTACCCAAAATCTTAGATACAATATCATGAATACCTGCTGCTTCCACTACCACCCTGACCGCGCCTCCGGCTATAACGCCTGTACCTACCGGAGCTGGTTTAAGCAGTACTTTTGCCGCGCCATTTTTTACTAAAATTGTGTGTGGTATAGTTCTACCTTTCAAAGGCACTGTAATCAGATGTTTTTTTGCATAAGATGTTGCTTTTCTTACTGCGGCTTGCACTTCAGCAGCCTTACCCAAGCCCACTCCAACTCTACCTTTTTTATCGCCGACAACAACCAAAACAGATAAAGATCTTTTATCTCCTCCTTTAGTTTTTTTAGATACCCTGTTCACCTGAACTACTCTTTCAAAAAATTCTGGTTGAATATTTTCCGGATTCATTAAAATTCTAAACCTCCTTCTCTGGCGCCTTTTGCCAAACTTTCTACCCTACCACTATATAAAAAGCCACCTCTATCAAATACCACTTTTTTAATTTTAAGTTTTAATGCTTTAACTGCCAGTTGTCTGCCTACCTCATAAGCCTTTTTATTTTTCTGCTGTTTGGTCATTTTCAAATCGCTTGCTTGGGTATAAGTTTTACCTACCTTATCATCAATCAATTGGGCAAAAATATGTTGACTTGATCTGAATATAGACAGCCGCGGGCGCTCTTGAGTCCCATAAATCCGCTGTCTTATTTTAAAATGCTTCATTGCCCTAATTTCTTTTTTCATGATTTATTTCCCTCCAACTGCAACTCCTACCTTTGCACTCTTACCTACTTTCTTTCTGATATATTCACCTTCATACCTAATCCCTTTACCTTTATATACATCAGGAGGCCTAATCTTCTTTAAATTAGCAGCTACCTGTCCAACTAACTGCTTATCCACACCGCTAACTTTAATTTTTGTATTATCTGTTACTTCAAAAGTAATCCCCTCCGGAGCAACAATTTCTACTGGATGAGAAAAACCAATATTAACTACTAATTTATCCCCGGCAATCTGTGCCCGAAACCCAACACCGACTAATTCTAAACTTTTACTCCATAGATTACTCACTCCAATTACCATATTAGCAATTAGACTCCTGGTTAACCCATGCAATGCTTTAACTTTTTTTTGATCATTTTCTCTCTTGATAATCGCAGTTAATCCTTCCACATCTAAAGAAACTGCTGGATCCAGCTCCATTTTTAATACTCCTTTTGGCCCGCTGACGCTAACTATCCTGCCGCTTTTTTCAACAGCAACTCCGACAGGTATTGTAATAGGTGCATTCCCGATTCTACTCATATTTTTTTACCAAACTAGCGCCAACACTTCCCCTCCTACCTTAAGTTTGCGCGCTTGCCTGTCAGTCATTAACCCTTTAGGTGTCGAAATAATCGCAATACCTAATCCGTTTAATACTACCGGCAAGTCTTTAACCCCTTTGTATACCCTAAGAGCAGGCTTTGAAACTCTTTGGATGTTGGTTAAAACCGGAGCTCTTGAGCGATATTTCAGGGTGACTATTATTTCTTGACCCTTTTGTTCAACCTCCAACAAATAACCCTCTTTCTCAAGTAATTTAGCAAGTTTTAAAATCAACTTTGAGAATCTAATTGCAACTTTCGATTTGCCAACCTGATAACCGTTCTTTATTCTTATTAACGCATCTGCAACTGGATCCATGTCTTTTTGGACGATTCTACCGTCCTCCTCCTTTTGATGGACTCACGTTTCCGAATCGTCCATCACGCATCTTTATTTTGTTATTCAAGATTCTTAATTCTAAATTCATAATTCTAATTTTCCTACCATGATGCTTTTTTAACTCCTGGCAATAGTCCCTGGTGTGCTAATTCTCTAAAACAAAGTCTGCAAAGTCCAAATTTTCTAAGATAAGCCCGGGACCTGCCGCACCGCATACAACGATTCCTTTTCTGCACATCGTATTTAAATTTCTTTTTAACGATATTTGATACTTTAGCCATATATTAACTCTTGAAAGGCATACCTAACCCGTCAAGCAATTTCTTTCCTTCCTCTTTAGCGGTGAAACCGCCCCTCTTTTTTGCAGTTGTAGTAATGGTTATCGCCAAACCGCGTATTTTATCTACGCTCTTATAATCAACTTCGGGAAAGATAGTCTGTTCTTTTAAACCGATATTTAAATTTCCATGACTATCAAAAGAGTTTTGCGATATGCCCTTAAAATCCCTAACCTTAGGTAAGACTATATTGATTAATTTATCCAAGAAAGCATACATTTTATCGCCCCGCAGCGTCGCCATCATCCCAATCGGTTGTCCTTTACTGACCTTAAAAGATGCGATAGATTTTTTAGCTAAAGTCACAACAGGTTTTTGACCAGCCAATGCCGCAAAGTAAACTTTTACTTTATCCAATACTCCGGCATTATCTTTCGCCTCACCCAAACCAATGCTGATGACAATTTTTTCTACAGCGGGAACCGCCAATTTATTTTTCAGGCCTAATTCCTGCTGTAATTTTTGTCGCAATTCGTTGATATATTTTTCTTTAATCCTTTGCATTTGTATTAATCTCCTTTTTACATTTACGACAAATTCTAGTTTTGCCGCTTTCCAGTTTCTTTATTCCAATTTTAGTCGTCTTATTGCAGTTGGGACAAATTAAAGCTACATTGGAAATATCCATTGGTTTAGGAAGATCAATGATTCCTCCCTCCAGGTTGCCATGTTTTTTAACATGTCTTTTGTAAAGATTTACTCCCCCAACAAATACTTTTTTCCTCTTAACTAAAACGAACTCTACTTTACCTTCCTTACCCCTGTCTTTACCCAACATTATTCTGACTTTATCGCCTTTTTGTATTTTCATAATTTACCAAACCTCCTGCGCCAGAGAAATAATTTTTGTGTACCCGACATCTCTGACTTCTCTTGCAACCGGACCAAATATACGGGTAGCTCTTAAATTTCCATCGTTATCTACAATCACTCCCGCATTATCATCAAATTTTATATATGAACCGTCATCGCGTCTGACTTCTTTTTTCGTCCTAACAATCACAGCTTTAACTATCTCGTGGTTTTTTACTTGCCCATTCGGATCTGCCCCCTTAACAACTGCCACTACTAATTGTCCCAAAGAAGCTTTTCTCTTGCCTGAACCGCCCAAAGGTTGAATCACTTGAACTGCTTTTGCCCCGCTATTATCTGCAACTGTTAACCTAGTTCTGTGTTGAACCATTAATTATTTTTTGGACAATTCTGTCTTTCCTTTCTTTTTTAATTTAGGTTTTTCTGTAGAATTATCCACCGCTACCTCTTTCTTTTCACCCCCCGAAGCTTCAGCGGAAGATGATTCCGGCATCACTTCCGCAATTATTTTTTCTGCTGCTACCTTTAATGCACTCTCTGTAATTTCTTCCAAATTCTTCCCTACTACTTTGACTATCCTCCAATGCTTGTTCTTAGAAATCGGCTTGACTTTAGCGATCTCTACCACATCCCCCATCTTTACACCAACAGGATCGTCAACCAAATACCTTTTGCTTTGAATAAAAGTTTTTTGATACAAAGGGTGCTTAGCCGCTCTTTCTATTAAGACAGTTACCGTTTTTTGCATTTTTGTTGAAACAACTCTTCCAATCATTTATTTTTTTCCTTTCTTTGTCTTAGGTTCTTCTTCTTTCTCAATTATCTTTTCAGTCTGATGACTTATTGACTCTAGTTGCACTAAGAGTTCTTTCTGTTTAATAATTGTCAAAATTTGAGCCAGCTCTTTTTTCTTTTTCGAAACCATTTTTAGATCTTTCAACTTTTTCATATTTTTATCCAAAGTTAAATTTGCAATTTCTTCTTTTAGAGCCTTCGCTTTAACCTTCAACTCCCTTACGTCTAGCCCTTTTATCTGCAAAAAAATGTTTTTCTTCATAGTTAAATCTTTTCCACAAATTTTGTATCAATCGGCAACTTGTGAGCAGCTAGTCTTAAAGCCTCTTCCGCTACCTCTTTTGCAACAGCTCCCATTTCAAAAATCAAGCTTCCCGGTTTCACAACAGCCACATACCCTTCAACATCGCCTTTACCAGAACCCATTCTTGATTCTGCCGGGTGTTTGGTAACCGGCTTATCAGGAAAAACTCTGATCCAAATACGTCCGCCTCTTTGCGTAAAATGAGTCATCGCCCGTCTGGCTGCTTCAAGTTGTCTTGCAGAAATAAAACCTGCCTCCATAGCCTTTAACCCGAAAGATCCAAACGATAAGCGATTACCGCGCGTAGCTATCCCGCCTCTTTTGCCTTTAAAAGTTTTTCTATGCTTCATTCTTTTTGGTTGCAGTAGTGCCATATTTTTCTTGGACGATTCTACCGTCCTCCTCCTTTTAATAAACTCGTGTTACCGAATCGTCTATCACCTATCTTTAAGTTGTTAAAAACAGCGAAGTCACAAGTAAACAAAAAATGTTGAACCACAAAATACTCACAAGCGAGCAAGTTTATACCGTGCGAGCGATTTTTTGTACTGTGACAAGCTGCTTGATTCATATTTCAACTTCTCCTTTATTAATCCAAACTTTCACTCCCACATATCCTGACTTTGTTAAAGCCGGGTATGCAACAAAATCTATATCTGCCCTAAGAGTATGCAAAGGCATAGTTCCTGCAGCCTTCCATTCGCGTCTTGCAATTTCTGCGCCACCTATTCTGCCGGACAAAACAATCCTGACGCCCTTGGCGCCGGCCCTCATTACTCTATCAATTGCTTGATTCATCACTCGTTGCGCAGATAGTCTTCTGACAAGCTGTTCAGCTACAGATTGGGCAACAAGATAAGACGATATGTCTGCCGATTTTAATTCCATCGGCGCAACCTCTAAACTATTGTCGCTCTTAATTTTTAACTCGGCCATTAAAAATTTCTTTAGATCATTTAAGCCGCTGCCTCCCCGTCCAATCAAAACCCCGGGACGGGAAACATAGATTATTATTTTTAATTTGTTAACAGCTCTCTCGATCTCAACCGAACTGATACCTGCCGGACGCAATTTCTTCATCAAAAGTTCACGGATCTTCAAATCCTCCGCAATATACTGTCGGTATTTTACCCCATGAGCAAACCAGCGCGACTTCCAAGTCGCTCCAATACCCATCCTAAAACCGACTGG
This sequence comes from Candidatus Daviesbacteria bacterium, assembly GCA_028712705.1. Taxonomy (GTDB): domain Bacteria; phylum Patescibacteriota; class Microgenomatia; order Daviesbacterales; family UBA10151; genus UBA10151. Next base: position 46,264 of record JAQTPP010000001.1, on the reverse strand, counting down.
ATGTATTTTCTGACCCATCTATTTAACCTCCTTATCACTTAATACTATCTTTATATGCGACATTCTCTTCTTATACGGTTTAACTCTCCCTTTCGTACCAGCTCTGAACCGACGCATTTTCATACTCTCATTTATTTCAATTTTTTTGAAAGTTAATTTTGATGTATCCAGGCCTTGCTGTTTTGCATTCGCTAAAACTACTCTCAGAGCTTTTTCCAAATCTTTAGCAGCTGCTTTGGGAGTAACCCCCAAAACATCCAAAGCTTTAGACGGTTCCATTTTACGAACCATATCCGAAACCAGACGAAGTTTCCTGGGACTGGTGTGTAAGAATTTTTGTATTGTTTGTATTTCCATGTTTTTGACCTTTTTTTAAGTCTTTGACGTACTCTTTTCTGTTACCTTTCCATGACCCCTAAATACTCGTGTTGGCGCAAATTCACCTAATCTATGCCCCACCATTGATTCTGACACATATACAGTCACAAAATTTTTCCCTTGATGGACTAAAAAAGTATGCCCGACAAATTCCGGCGGAATCTGTGATCTTCTGACCCAGGTTTTAATCGGATCTTTCTTTACGCCCTGCTTTTGCATCATTACTTTTTTCATCAGCTTCTCGTCGATGAACGGCCCTTTTTTAACTGATCTACTCATATTATTTTCTCCTTTTCAAAATATATCTACTGCTTTGCTTTCTTCTATTTCTGGTTTTGCCGACAGCAATCTTGCCATATTTTGTCATCGGGCTTTTTCGCCCAATTCCCGATCTTCCTTCTCCTCCTCCATGCGGATGAGAATCAGGATCTTGAGCCACACCGCGAACAGTTGGTTTGATACCCATATGGCGGGATCTGCCGGCTTTACCCAACACCCGCTGTCTTACTTCCTCGTTGCCCAATGTGCCAATCGTAGCCATTGATTGCAAAGAGATCATCCTGATCTCACCTGACGGCATCTTCAAATTAGCGAAACCGCCTTCTTTGGCAAGAAGTTGTAATGCCATTCCAGCGCTCCGACCTAATTGTCCGCCTTTACCAGGAGTAAGCTCAACATTATGTACCAGTGTCCCGATCGTTATATTTTGTAACCTCATCGCATTACCAATTTTTATTTCACTTTTGTCACCAGCTATCACTTCGTCACCCGCAGATAGCCCTTTTGGAGCCAAAATGTACCTGTATTCTCCATCCGTATATTTGATTAAGGCAATTTTTACATTTCTATTCGGATCGTATTCAATATCCATCACTTCACCCGAAACTCCAAATTTATCCCTTCTAAAATCAATCCCCCTATAATACCTCTTGTGTCTTCCGCCTTGACCACGGACGGTTAAAACACCATTGGATCTACCGGAATGCTTTTTTAATAATGTTTTTAATCTTTTCATAATTTAAGTCCTCGAAAATTATAGTCCACGTCTATTTACCTGTAATCACCTTTCTTTGGGTTGTAGGTGCCCCGCCGAATTGCGGGGTTTTTTCTACTTTAACTTTAGTCCTTCCTAAAATATCCTTTTTCTCTTTTAATTTGATCGGTTCACCCTCAACTGTTGTGACTGTAGCCTCTTCTTTAGGAGTTTCAAAGACAGCAATTTTATCTCCTTTTTTAACCTGGACTATAGCTTTTTTGTATCCCCCGGTTTGATAAACTTTTTTAACTTTTCTTTGTGATTTCATCTTTCCTTTAATATTTATTACTCTAACTTTTAAAACTTTAACATTAAATTTCTCGGAAACTTTTTTGGCAATTAAAGGCTTTGTTGCCTCTCTATCGACTTCAAAAGTATACAAACCATTTTGGGCAAGTTTCATTGATTTTTCAGAAATAATTGGCCGTTTTAAAATGATCATTTTTTCTTACCTTTCTTTGTCATTCTGGCAAGCAGAGCGCGTCCAGAATCTTTCTTACCAAATTCTGGTGTCGTTTTACTCCCCAGAATGACATTGACCGCTTCTTTGGTAACTAACAGCAACTCATGTTTTAAGACCTCATAAGCATTTAGTAAATTAGCTGGTAATACATCAAATCCTTGAATATTCCTAACTGCCCTGGTTACATTATCAGTTTTCTCTCCGGTTACGATAAGCCCGCTTTTTATTTTCAGCTTTTCCATTAACTGAATCATCTCTTTGGTCTTGCCGGACGCTTTATCGATTCCACTTATCCCCAGCACATTCTTATCAAAAAACTTAGATGAAAGGGCGGAAAAAAGAGCAGCTTTTCTCATCCTTTGCGGCAACTCTAACCTGACCTTGCGGGACTTGGGGCCAAAAGTAATACCGCCCCCGACAAATATCGGGGCGCGAATAGCACCATGTCTAGCTCTGCCGGTACCTTTTTGCCTATAAATCTTGGCGGTTGAACCCTCAACCTCACCCCGAGTCTTGGTAGAACCTAATAAAGTCTTCTTGTTTGTTAAATAAATCCTGGCTGCTTGCGACAGTAATGTTTTATTAACTTTAACCCCGAAAATTTCCTTTGGTAAAGACAAAGTTCCGGAAGCTCTACCGGCTAATGAATAGACGGGAACTGATAGTCCTCGGGATCTGGAAGTGAGGGGTGACGCCGAGGAGGGGATCCTGGCGCGTAGCCGCAGCGAGCGATTAGCGAGTGAGGATGCACGACGGGATACCGAGGCGGCAGGACCCCGAACAGTTTTTTTAACTGATACTTTTTTCTTAACCGGCATTTTTCTTGTCCTCCGTAATCTCGGCGAAGGAAGATTCTCCTTCCGCGGGCGCCGAAGCCTCTGGCGAAGACGCCTCACTAATCATCTCTGACTCTTTTGACTCATTTATCTCTTCTTCTACTTTCTCTTCCGGTGGCGGAGTGTAACCTTTTATTCTTCCCAATTTTGTAATCAAAACTAAATTATTCACCGGCCCCGGAATTGCACCTTTAATGATCAATAAATTATCGTTTTTATTTAATCCTACGACTTCTAAATTCTTGGTACTTACTCCGCTACTACCCATATGACCTGCCATCTTTTTACCCTTATAAACTCTTCCTGGAGTAGTCCCTGAGCCGATTGCGCCCGGAGCCCGCAGTCTATCTGATTGACCGTGGGTTTTTGGTCCGCCGTGAAAGCCGTGACGCCTGACTCCGCCTTGAAAACCCTTACCTTTAGAAATACCTGTCACTTTTACCGCATCTCCTATTGAAAAAACCTGGTCGAGTTTTATCTCTTGTCCAGGCTTTAAATCTTGACCATCTGCTACTACTTCCCTAAACCAACGGATTGGTTGTTCTATGCCGGCTTTCTTACCATGACCAAGCTGAGGTTTTTTGACTGATTTTTTGGTTCCATAACCCAACTGGACTGCGCTGTATCCATCTTTACCGTCGGTAGTTTTTATTTGAGTCACCAAATTAGGTGAAATTTGTATAACAGTAGCTCCCACCCTTCTTCCGCGGGAGTCATAAACACTTGTCATTTCCTTTTTTATACCTAAAAGTGTACCTATCATAATTTTTGCACTAAAAAGAGTGAGTCCTTCGACTTCGCTCAGGATCTCACTCAGTATCTCGCTTTCAATCGCCGTATCTTCGTCGGACGCGCGATCTACTGAAATTTTAGGTTAAATTATTTAACCTGACCTAATCATGTAAGGAAATTTTAACACAAGCTCGAGGCTAAATGCAAGAGACTGATAAATCTATATTTACTTCATTGGAATATATTTGTCTCTTAATACTTTACCCAAATCAAAATCCTGATGACACTTAAAATGGTAATATGCAGCTGTACCAACTTCAGCAGAACTAGATGCAGAAATATCAATATTATTACTTCCGAATAAATTTTTAGCTTCTTGGCCGGGAATAACCATCGTTCCTGGTTTACCTACTGCCATTTCATCCCCTTTCTTCCAGCAATGATCGTCTTCAAATCCCCAAGCTATCGTTTGGACAACAACTAAAAATGTGGCAAAGGAAACAAGTAAAGCCAGTTTAACCGAAAGTTCCCTAATAAAGACAAAAATTCCCGTAATTAGCACGAAAGAGATTATTAGGTAAGCAAATCCTAACGCAAAAAGATATCCGATAAGACCCCAAATAAGCCACAAGCCAGTTAAGAAAGTTAGAGTTAAATATTGTTTAAACTTTGTTGGATCATAGTGTTCCCAAAGTAATTTATATCCTAAGTAAATATTTAGCCCTAATGAAAATAAGAAAACTAAATTAAGAGGATACCGAATGATAATAGGCAAAATTACTAAAAGGCAATTAATAAATCCTAAAACCTTAAATTTAGACATGCTACATCTTAACTTCAATATCAACGCCTGCTGGGATTTCAAGATGCATGAGGGAATCTATGGTTTTTTGGGTAGGTTCCACAATATCAATCATTCTTTTGTGGGTTTTTATTTCAAAAGCTTCTCTTGAGTCTTTATCTGTGTGAGGAGAAGTTAAAACCGTAATGCGCTCAGTTTTTGTAGGAAGGAGGATTGGACCGACTATTTTGGCACCGGTTCTAAGGGCTGTATCCAAAAGGGATTCACAGGTATTATCTAATACCCGATGATCATAACTCTTCAGTTTTACTCTGATTCGTCCTCTTGGCATATTATAATCCCTTTAGGGATTTCCCTTTCAATGTGCATTATACTAAATTGTCATCCTGAGTGAAACGAAGGATCTAATTAGATTCTTCACTGTGTTCAGAATGACAAATAAGCTTAAGCGATTATTTTGGTAATAACCCCGGCTCCGACCGTCTTTCCGCCTTCTCTGACAGCAAAACGAAGACCTTCTTCCATAGCAACAGGTGTAATAAGTTTACCGGTAACATTGACTGTATCGCCAGGCATTGCCATTTCTACTCCTTCCGGTAAAGTGACTTCACCGGTCACATCTGTAGTTCTAATATAGAATTGCGGTCTGTAGCCTTTGAAAAAAGGGGTGTGTCTTCCGCCTTCTTCTTTACTCAAAATATAAACTTCAGCTTGGAATTCGGAATGCGGGGTAATTGAGCCTGGTTTGGCCAAAACTTGACCTCTTTCAACGTCGTCTTTTTCAATACCTCGAAGCAGAATTCCGGCATTGTCGCCAGCTTGACCTTCATCCAGCATTTTATGAAACATCTCAATTCCGGTGACAACGCTTTTCTTTGTGGGCTTGATGCCAACGATTTCGATTTCTTCATTAACTTTAACCTTGCCTCTTTCAATTCTTCCGGTTACTACCGTACCTCTGCCTTTAATTGAGAAAACGTCCTCAACCGCCATCAGAAACGGCTTATCCGTATCCCTAACAGGAGTCGGAATCCACTCGTCGACCTTAACCATTAACTCTTCAATAGATTTTACTGCCTCAGCATCACCTTCTAAAGCTTTTTTGGCGCTGCCACGGATTATAGGAGACTGCGGATCATATTCATATTTCTTCAAAAGATCACGAACTTCTTCTTCTACCAAATCCAAAAGTTCAGGATCATCTACCATATCTACCTTATTTAAATAAACTACAATTGCCGGAACTCCTACTTGGCGAGCCAATAGAAGATGTTCTCTGGTTTGAGGCATTGGGCCATCTGGTGCAGAAACTACCAAAATGGCGCCATCTGTTTGTGCGGCGCCGGTAATCATGTTTTTGATGTAATCTGCATGCCCTGGCATGTCAATGTGGGCATAATGCCTTTTTTCGGTTTCATACTCCTGATGGGAAATATTAATAGTGATGCCGCGAGCTTTTTCTTCCGGAGCGTTATCAATCTGATCAACGCTTCTCTCTTCAGCCATACCTTTGCCGGCCAAGACTTTGGTGATTGCAGCAGTTAAAGTTGTTTTACCATGATCAACATGACCCATGGTTCCCACATTAACGTGTGGTTTACTTCTATCAAATTTTTTCTGTTCAGCCATAGTTGTAATTTTGACTTAAAAATCCAGCCTTGTCAAGTTCATCCTGAACCTGTCAAAGGACTGGTACTTATAAATATAACGTATTTACCCAATAAATGCAAGAACCAAATAAAAATCAAAAGGGATAATTTGATTCACAATCATCTTCTTGTTAAAATCCGTCCATGGCTCAGGAGATTAAAGAACATCTTATTCCACCTATGGATACACTTGTATCCCCAGATACAGGTAAAGAATGGACTCAGACTAACGCAATACCGGTAGAGATCAGGGAGATTACGTCTCCTACTCACATATTAAACGCGAAGTTTTGTTCTCCAAATATACGTTTAGTAGTTGGTGGTGAAGATTTAGACACAGCACTACAGAGAATGAGAATATTAATGATATGTTATCTGGAAATAGGTTTAAATCAATTAGAAGAGCCAAACCCTCCTCTAAACGCAGCTTCGATGGTTGAACAAATTAGTCGGTATTTTGTTCGAAAACCTAATGCTCGACCCGGCCTGTAAAGCCTGAGGATTCAATGATTTTTTGGGTGATGTTTTGCGGCACTGTTTCATAATGATCTGCCTCCATGTAATAAGTGGCCCGGCCTTGAGACATACTTCTGATGGCTGTAGCATACCCATGCATCTCTGCCAAAGGCACCAAGGCCAAAACCACCCTGGCGTTTCCCTTTGTTTCAGAAGATAAAATTTGGGCTCTTTTAGAAGACAAATCACCAATAATCTCCCCCAAAAACTCCTCAGGAGTAGTAACTTCCACCTTCATGATCGGCTCAAGGAGTATCATGTCGGCTTTTTTGGCTGCCTCAGAAAGCCCCAGTGAGGCTGCAATCTTAAAAGCAACTTCCGAGGAATCAACATCATGAAAAGACCCGTCATAAACAGCTACTTTAATATCAGTCACAGGGTAACCTGCCAAAATACCGGTATCTTCTTTTTCAATAACTCCTTTTTCGATTGGAGGAATAAACTCTCGCGGGATAGCACCACCGACAATTTCTGAGACAAATTCCCTGCCGGTTCCCCGCGGCAGAGGCTCAATTCTAAGCAAACAATGGCCATATTGACCACGACCTCCGGTTTGTCTGATATACTTTCCCTCACCCTTTGCTATCTGAGTAATAGTTTCCTTGTATGCAACTTGCGGCTGACCCACATTAGCTTCCAGCTTAAACTCCCTTTTCATCCTGTCCACCAAAATTTCAAGCTGCAACTCACCCATACCTGCAATAATAGTTTGGCCGGTTTCTTGATCAGACTTGACCCTAAAAGTCGGATCTTCTTCGGAAAGTCTTTGCAAAGCATAACCCAGCTTTTCCTGATCTGATTTTGTTTTTGGTTCTATTGCCAAAGAGATAACCGGATCAGGAAAAGAAATGGATTCCAAAATAATTGGAGTATTTTCATCGCAAAGGGTATTACCTGTGACAGTATCTTTCAAACCTACTGCTGCCACAATTTCTCCGGCGAAAGCTTCATCAATTTCCTCCCTGTCGTTGGCATGCATTAAAAGCAATCTTCCCACTCTCTCTCTAATTTGTTTGGTGGCGTTGTAGACATAAGAACCGCTCTTTAGGGTTCCGGAATATACTCTGATATAAGTCAATTTTCCTACGTGCGGATCAACTTGAATTTTAAAAGCCAACGCCGCCAGGAGAGCAGTCGAGTCTGCTTTTCTTTCTTCAGGATCACCTGTTTTTGGATTGTAACCTGAAACTGTAGCTATGTCTTGCGGAGAGGGAAGATATTCTACAACAGCATCAAGCATTGACTGAACCCCTTTATTGCGAAGAGAAGACCCTGCCAAAACCGGCACAATTTTATTACCAATAACTGCTTTCCTTAAGGCTTGTTTTAACTCTTGCACTGTAATCTCTTTCCCTTCCAGATATTTCCCCATCAAAACATCATCAGTGCCTGCAATTTCCTCAACCAGCTTCTCGCGAGCCACCTTGACAACTTCAACCATATCAGCGGGTATGTCTATTTCATGAAACTTCGCACCGGTTTCGTCCCCTTCCCAAGTAATCGCTTTCTCGCTCAAAAGATCTACCACTCCTTTAAAATCATTCTCTTTGCCTATTGGCAAATTGTAAGCAATAGCATTTGCGCCTAGCCTATCCCTGGCAGATTGAATAGTAGCCTGAAAATCCGCTCCCACTACATCCATCTTGTTAGAAAAGGCAATTAAAGGCACATTATATTTATTAGCCTGTCTCCAAACAGTCTCTGTTTGCGATTGCACACCGGATGAAGAATCCAAAACAATTACTGCTCCGTCCAAAACCCGGAGCGATCTTTCTACCTCAGCTGTAAAATCAACATGGCCCGGAGTATCAATTAAATTAATCCTTGTTTCTAAACCCTCAAAAAGACCTTTTTTAACAGTCCAAAAAGCTGTGATGGCTGCAGAAACAATAGTAATCCCACGCTCCCGTTCCTGCTCCATCCAGTCTGTCACGGTTGTACCCTCGTCAATATTGCCTATTTTGTAAGTTTTTCCTGTATAAAAAAGAATCCGCTCAGTTGTAGTAGTTTTTCCGGCATCAATGTGGGCAATAATTCCAATGTTGCGTATTCTATCCAGCGGAAAATCCCGTTTGGTTTTAATATTTGGCATAGTAAACTTTTATAAAAGATAGCAAAGTCGCAGGCAACCAAAAAATGTTGTGCAGTACCAGAGTTCGATGCGAAACAAGCACCAAGCGAGCGGTTTTTTGTACCGCGACAAGCTAGCTTATTTACCTCCTTCCAAATCTCTAATTAACTTTTTCACTTCCTCAATTCTAACTCTGGTTGTTTCCGCATCCTCCGTGGCTATATTATAAGCAGCATTTTCCGACAAATCGCCTTCTTGAGCGGCTGCGCCCTTTTTCTCCGCAATCACCCTTAGCTCTTCTTCCAACTTAGCTAAATTATCCTTCCATATTTTAATTTTTTGTTCCCTTATTTTTTTATTCATACATCTTTACTTTTCAATGAGTATTTACCAACGGAAGTGACTAAATGCACGATTGGCTGCAGCGGCTTTTTGGACATCATCTTTCTTCTTAATTGCCGCACCGGTATTATTTGCAGCATCAATAAGTTCTGCTGCTAATTTTTTATCAAAAGAATGAAACTCTTTATTAGACCTGGATCTCGCTCCGGTTAAAATCCACCTGATTGCCAAAGCTTCTTTCCTGTCGCCTCTGACTTCAACCGGCACCTGGTATGAAGCTCCACCAACTCGCCGAGGCCGAACCTCCATCTTTGGAGCAATATTAGAAATAGCTTTCTCGAAAACAGAAAGCGGTTCTTCTTTAACTTGCTCTCTTATTGCCTCCAAAGCTTCATAAACTAATTTTTCTGCAATGGTTTTTTTACCGCTGATCATTAATTTATTAATAAATCGAGCCACAAGTCTTGACCCGTAAATAGGATCCGGTGGTAAAAGTTTTTTTGGTGCTTTTTTACTTCTCATACTGTTCCTGTAGTTGAAACCGGCTCAGATACAGGTACTGCTGCAGCAGCCGCTCTGGGCACCGGCCCGCCTCCTCCGCTTTTTGTGCCGTATCTTGATCTACCTTGTTTTCTACCTACTACCCCTGCCAAATCGAACTTACCTCTGACTAAATGGTATTTCACTCCCGGCAAATCCTTCACCCTGCCGCCCCGGACTAACACAATTCCGTGTTCTGCTAACGAGTGACCTTCACCTTGAATATATGCCGTCACCTCAGTTCTATTGGAAAGTCTTACTCTAGCCACTTTTCTGAGTGCTGAGTTTGGTTTTTTTGGAGTCATAGTTTTAACCAAAGTAACAACTCCCCGTTTTTGCGGGCTGAAATCTTGGGTATATCTCCTGTCTTTGGCATTAAAACTACGTCTTAAAGCCGTAGCTTTAATCTTTTTAACGATCTTTTTTCTACCTTTTCTAACTAATTGATTAATAGTTGGCATTTTTAACTTTCTATCCTTGCTCTCTCTATACTTGTAGGAATGAGCCTGCCAATTATAACATTTTCCTTTAGACCTACCAGCTTGTCTTCTTTACCAGAGATAGCTGCATCTGAAAGTATTGAAGTAGTTTCCTGGAAAGAAGCAGCAGACAAGAAGCTTTCTGTTTGTAAAGATGCTCTGGTAATTCCTAAAATCACAACTTCTGCCGTTGCCGGTTCGCCGCCGCCGGCCAAAACACGCTTATTCTCTTCTTCAAAACGAAGTTTATCAATAATTTCACCGGGCAAAAGATTGGTATCACCCTGGGTTTCAACTCTAACTTTATCTGACATTTTCCGCACAATAACTTCGAAATGCTTTTCATTAATAGGCACTCCTTGAGATTCATAAACTGATCGAACCTGATCAGCAATATAGCGCTGCGCAGCCCGCAATCCTTGAATCCGCAAAGTTTCTTTTACATCTACATGACCAGAGGCAAGAGTTGTACCTGCATCAATCAGTTGTCCCTCTGTCACTAAAAGCGTGGCTGTTGCAGGAATTATGTATTCCCTTTCTTCGTGTGGTTTTTGGGTAGTTCTCACTCTAACTCTTATACCTGCATCCTCTGCTTCAACAACGAAAACTTTTCCGGCAATCTCGGAAATTGGCGCCACAACTTTTGGAGTTCTAGCTTCAAACAACTCCTCAACTCTTGGCAAACCTTGAGTAATATCCAAACCGACAATTCCTCCGGTGTGAAAAGTACGCATTGTCAGCTGTGTTCCGGGCTCGCCGATTGCCTGAGCTGCCACCACACCAACAGGAGTACCAATTTTAACCAACTCTCTGGTAGTTAAATCAAATCCATAACAAGCGCTACAAATTCCGACACGGGCCTCGCAAGTTAAGGGAGACCGGGCCGATACTTTTACAACTCCTGCTTTCAGTATTTTTGAAATTATATCTTCAGTCAATATTGTACCTTTTTTGATAATTACTTTCCTGGTTTTCGGTTCCAAAACATTTTCTGAGATTAATCTTCCAAGCAATTTTTCTCTTGCTATATTAAAGCTATTCTTGGTTAGATCATATTCAAGCGCACTGGATGTTCCGCAATCTTCCATCCTGATAATGACATCGTGAGCAACATCTACTAGTCTCCTGGTTAAGTATCCTGCATCTGCAGTCTTTAGTGCTTTATCTGCCACACCTTTTCTTGCTCCCCGAGCTGATGTAAAGTATTCAAATACCGATAAACCTTGCCTGTAGTTTGATTTGGTAGGTAATTCAACAATTTTACCGGTTGGATCGGTTGAGAGACCACGCATGGCGGACAATTGTTTTGCCTGATCTCTGGACCCTCTGGCTCCTGCTTCAACCATCATTCTGATAGGATTTTTAAAACCCAAATGTTCCCATGTAGCATTGGCCAATTCTTCTGTTGTTTTAATCCAAACCATTTGAGAAAGCTGTGATTTTTCTTGCGGAGTAATTAAACCTTTAGCAGTATTCGCTTCAATTGTTTCGATCTCTTTGATTGCCCTCTCTAAATATTTATTCTTGTCAGGAACAATCTTTGCATCAAATATTGATATTGAAATGCCTGCAATTGTCACTCCCCAAAAACCAATATCTTTGATATTATCAATCAGCTTAGTTGTTTCATCTTTACCTAAAATTTCCATAGCTTTGAGGATAATGTCACGGATCGTAAATCCTTTGATAACAGAGTTCAGGAATCTCATTTGAGGAGGCAACACCTGGTTAAATAAAATCCTACCAACCGATGTCTCAATAATTTCGTTGCTTACTCTTATCTGAATCTTTTGTTGAACACCGATCTTTCCCAAAGTAAAAGCCCTGACGGCATCTTCCGCAAGTGCAAAAAATTGCAAATCTTTCGAACTTTCAGTCTCATCGATAAAAGTCAAATAGTAACACCCTAAAGCCATTTCCCGATTCGGAACCGTGATTGGCTGGGCATTAGCCGGACCGAAAATATTCTCCTTAGCCATCATTAATCTCCGAGCTTCCTCTTGAGCTTTAGATGACAAAGGTACATGAACTGCCATTTGGTCACCATCAAAATCAGCATTAAATCCTGCGCAGATACAAGGGTGAATAGCAATTGCATTACCATCTACCAATACCGGGTAAAAAGCTTGTATACCTAATCTGTGTAAGGTAGGAGCTCTGTTGATTAAAATAGGGTGCCCGGTGATAATCTCCTCCAAAATATCCCAAACCTCGCTAGGTCTGAGTTCTAAAACATTTTTTGCACCCTTAACATTAGAGGCTAAACCGCGGGCTATCATCTCACGCAAAACAAAAGGTTTAAACATCTCCAAAGCCATTTCTTTTGGCAAACCAACTTGATCCAATTTAAGTTTTGGCCCAACAACAATAACCGATCTTCCCGAATAATCAACTCTTTTACCGAGTAAATTCTGTCTAAATCTTCCCTGTTTACCCCGCAACATGTCTGAAAGTGAACGGAGCACATGAGTGGTGGCAGGACCTCCCCGTCTTGAAGTACGGGATGTCGCATCAATCAGACTGTCTACAGCTTCCTGAAGCATTCTTTTTTCATTCCGCAAGATTATTTCCGGAGCGCCAAGATTAATCAACCTGTTTAATCGATTATTTCTGTTTATGACTCTTCTATACAAATCGTTTAAATCGGACGTTGCGAATCTCCCGCCGGGAAGTTGTACCATGGGACGGAGATCCGGAGGTAAAACCGGCAGTACTCTCATAATCAACCACGCAGGGGAAATGCCGGATGATCGCATACCTTCAATTATGCGAAGTCTTTTGGTAGCCTTTATATGTTTTTGTCCGGTAGATTTTCTAACTTCTTCACGCAGATGCGAAGAAGTTTTATCCAAATCTAATTTTTCCAAAACTTCCAAAAATGCTTCTGCTCCCATTCCGACCTCAACAAAATCCGAGACCCCATATTCGGAAAGTTTAAAATACTCTTCCTCCGATAGTAGTTTTAAGGAGGCAACACTTTTCACCAAATCAGATACTGCCTTGAAGATTCCTTCCAGCTGTCCGGTTTCTACTACCAAATTATCTCTTAATTTTTGAATCTCTGCGCGGCTTTTCAACTCCAGCTCTTCTCTTTCCAACTCAAATTTTTCTTTCTCTAACTTTTTCTTTAGATCGGCAACGGTTTTTTTCAAAGAGTTTTCAGCATCTTTAATGCTAGCTTCCAATTTTTCTTCTACTTCGGCAATTTTTGCCAGCAAATCCTTATCTAGTTTCTCCAATGCTGCTGCTTTACCAACAGGATCAATATTTATTACTAAATAAGAGGCAAAATATATAACTGCTTCTAAATTTTTAGGCGAAATATCCAAAATTAGCGACAGTTTTGAGGGCGCTCCTTTAACAAACCAGGAATGGGCAACAGGCGAGGCAAGATTGATATGACCCATTCTTTCCCGTCTTACTTTGCTCTGTGTTACCTCAACTCCACATTTATCACAAATTACGCCTCTAAACCTAATTCTTTTGTATTTACCGCAGTAACATTCATAATCTTTGGTCGGACCAAATATATTCTCGGAAAACAAACCATCTTTCTCTGCTTTTAAGGTTCTATAATTAATGGTCTCCGGCTTTGTGACCTCGCCAAAAGACCAACTGCGGATTTGTTCAGGAGAAGCAACTGTTAACCTTAAGCTTTCAAAATCTAAAAGATCATTCATATATTTATTCTATTTTCTCCTTTTCTTTTTCAACTTCAGAACTTGCATCCACAACTTCAAAAGGGCTTCCCTCTGCCTCAAGTTCCCCCTGGGTGGCAGTTGGCTGCATTCCGAGCGCTTCCTGAAGCTCGGCTACTTCCTCCACTACTTCCGGTTTTTCTTCCAACTCCTCCGCCTGGACTATTTTTGCTCCAAGCGTTTCAACAGATAAACCTAGGGCTTGGAGCTCTTTTACCAATACCTTGAAAGATTCAGGGATTAAAGCCTGCGGTATATCAATTCCCTTAACAATTGCTTCAAAAGCCTTAGCTCTTCCAACAACGTCATCAGATTTGATAGTCAACATTTCCTGCAGAATATTGGCCGCTCCATATGCTTCCAAAGCCCAAACTTCCATCTCTCCCAACCGCTGGCCCCCCATTTGAGCCTTTCCACCCAAAGGCTGCTGTGTAACTAAGGAGTACGGACCTGTGGAACGAGCATGAATCTTTTCCTCAACCATATGAATCAGTTTGAGGATATAATTTCTACCTACCACAATTTTGTTGCCAAAAGGTTCGCCTGTCCTACCGTCAAAAAGCTGTACTTTACCATCAGTCGGGTATCCGGCTTTTTGCAGTGCTTCTATTAATTTTTCTTCAGGAATTTTTTCAAAAACAGGTGCGGCTATTTTATGACCTAATTTTTGCGCTGCAAAACCCCAGTGAGTCTCCAACAGTTGTCCAAGATTCATACGGGACAAAACCGACAAAGGAGAAATAATAATATCTATGGCTGTACCATCTGCAAGATGGGGCATATCGGCAACAGGAACAATCTTTGAGATTACTCCTTTATTTCCGTGACGGCCTGCCAATTTATCCCCGGCAGTTACTTTCCGTAGTTGGGCAACTTTAACTTTAATTCTCATCAGAGTCCCTGTATCCAACTCGTCACCCTCGTCTCGGGATAAAATTTGTACTCCAATAACAGTACCTCGCTCTCCGTGCGGAATCCGCAAACTGGTATCCCTGACTTCTTTTGCTTTTTCCCCAAAAATAGCCCGCAGTAATCTTTCTTCAGCAGTAAGTTCAGTCTCACCCTTAGGCTGAACTTTACCTATAATAATATCGTTTGGTCCTACTTCTGCGCCGATCCTGACAATTCCTTTTTCATCCAGGTTTATCAGCGCTTCCTCAGATACATTTGGAATATCATTTGTCAACTCTTCCGGTCCTAATTTGGTCTCAACAACATCAACTTCGTATTCTTCAATATGAATTGAAGTTAATGTATCTTCTTTTACCAATCGATCTGAAATAACAATAGCGTCTTCATAACCTAAACCTTCGAAACTCATATAGGCGATTAACAAATTCTGGCCCAGCGCAAGTTCGCCATTCTCGCACGCTGCCCCATCAATTAAAAGATCGCCTTTGGCAACCTTATTGCCGACATTAACAACAGGCCGCTGAGAGTAACAAGTACCTTGGGGCGAGTGTACAAATTTTTTGATTTCGAAGCTGATTTCTTGCTTTTTGGTCTTTAATATAAGTTTTTTGCCGTCTACATATTTGATAACACCGTCCTCGGGAGCTCTGATAACCCTACCCATATTGTCAGCAACAATCCTCTCCATACCTGTACCAACAATGGGTGCTGATGGACGAAGCAGTGGAACAGCCTGACATTGCATTTGAGTACCCATCAAAGCACGATTTGCATCATCATTCGCCAAAAATGGAATTAATGATGCGCTTGTTCCGAAAATCTGTTGCGGAGAAATATCAATGAATGAAATATCTTTGGCAAACCCTTCATAAAAACTCCCCTGGAAACGGGTTGGTACCCGTTCATCCAGGATATAACCATTTTCATCTAAATTTACCGTCGCCTCGGTAATATGATAACTTTCTTCATCGTCTGCAGTGAAGTAGATAATCTCATTCGTTACCTTAGGTTTACCTTTCTGCATGACTACCTTTCTGTAAGGAGTTTCCAAAAATCCGTATTCATTGATACGGGCATAAAGCGCCAGATATGTGACCAAACCAATATTTTGACCTTCAGGAGACCTGATCGGATCAATTCTCCCGTATTGGGAATGATTAATATCGCGGACAGAAAAAGAAGCTCTATCTCTTGTGATGCCTCCTGACCCCATGACAGAAAGTCTTCTCAAATGATCCAGTTCTGATAAAGGATTCACTTGATCCAGAATAGATGAAAGTTGCGAAGAACGGAAAAATTCATTAATTGCGGAAATTACCGGTTTGGCATTAATTAAACTACCGGGTGAAACCTCCTGATCAGCAGCAGTCAGACTCATTCTTTCTTTTATAATCCGTTCAAGCCGGAGCACTCCAATCCTAAAAGCGTTTTGCTGAACCAATTCTCCGGCGCACCTGACGCGTCTGTTGGCAAGGTGGTCAATATCATCCAATTTACCCTCACCATAATTTAATTTTATTAGATATTTTAAGGTGGCAATTATATCTTCCTTGGTTAAAACCCAATTCTCCGGCGCGTTTGGTAAATTTAAATTTAATCTTTTGTTAATTTTGTATCTACCCACTTTAATTAAGTTGTAACGTCTGGCATTAAAAAACATCCCGTCCAACAACGCTTTTGCATTATCCAAAACAACCGGATCACCCGGGCGCATTTTTCGGAAAATCTCAAGTAAAGCTTCTTCAGTATTGGCAGTCGGATCTTTTGCAAGTGTTGTATCAATGAATTTATCCTCCCCGGTATCAACATCGGTAAATTGTGCGATAATTGATTCATTATCGGAAAATCCCAACGCACGAAGCAGGGTCGTCGCGGCAAATTTCCTTCTCCTGTCTATTTTTGCAGTCAAAACTCCACCCCTTGTTATTGAAAATTCAAGCCATGAACCCCGATATGGGCGTATTTCTGCCGAGAATAATCTTTTTCCGGTAATTGGGTCGTCAGATGCTTGAAAGAATACTCCCGGCGAACGAACCAATTGGTTAATAATAACTCTCTCTACCCCATTAATGATAAAGGTACCCTTCTCTGTCATTTGGGGGACATCTCCCAGAAAAACCTCCTGTTTATATCTCTGCCCGGTTTGTTTATTAATTAAAATGGCCTCTATTTTAAGAGGCGCGTCATAAGTTACACCTTTTAGAGAAGCTTCTTCGGAAGTATATTTGGGTTTACCGAAATAAAAAGACCCTAGTTCTAGGGTCCAATTTTTGCCTGTGAAATCTTCGACAGGGGAGATCTCTTTAAGAACCTCCCTGATTCCTGTTTGCATAAACCAGTGATATGAATCTAGCTGAATTTGGATTAAATTAAGTTCAGGCACTATAGAAGGTGCTTTGCTAAAATATTTACGCTCGTAAATTTTAGTATTAGATAAGTTTAATGACATTAGTAGATGGCCTATTTTTGATCTTGTTGATCGTAATTGGGCAGAATCAACAAAAAGAAGCATACGTACCCGTACGCCTTCATTTTTTCTATTTAATTGAACTCAATTTAACATAAGAGAACCCATTCGTCAAGAGGCAAAAGTTTATGAGGCAATTTTGTAATAAGTTCCTTTTGTTTCACCTATTTTAATTACTAATTTTTTATTGATTAATTTTTTAAGATCATAACTTAATGTCCTTGACGGTACTTTCAAAAATCTTCTTTTAATAAAATCAAAAGAAACAATACTCTGATCTTTTATAGTATAAAAAATCTCTTCCTGGCGCGGAGTAAGAAGCATTGTTTTATCTTTTTTCAGCTCATCTTCCATCCTCAGTTTTACTTCATTTGTTTGTGCATAATATGCTTCGAGCATAAAAATTAAATAATCATTGGGTTTATCCAAACCATTATCCAAACAAAAATAATATTCTTCTTTGTGTTTATCTAAATATTCCTCAAAAGGAATGAATAAGGAATCGATCTTTTGTTTGGATTTTAAAATAGCATAAATCAATAATCTGCCTACCCTTCCATTGCCATCTAAAAACGGATGGATCTTCTCAAATATTAAATGAGCGATAAAGGCATTAACCAGAGGAAATTTTTCCTCTGCGGCGTTACAGTAATTCAATAGCTTTTTGATAAGTTGGGGGATTTTAGCCGGAGCAGGCGTAATGTATACGGCAAAACCTGCAGCATTAAAAATTGCTCCGGGTTCCTGCCTGAAATTTTCAGTTTGGTCTGGCAATCCGGTCATAATCATTGAATGGATAACAAATAATATTTTTGAGGAGATCGAACTTGAAGACTTAATATTCCTCCTGATGAATTCCGCTGCTTTTAAAAGATTAAAAACCTCTTTTTTTTCATTATTTTTATCATCTTGGGAGTTAATTTGTTCAAGCAGTAGCGGGTTACCTTCAATCCTGGCAGAATAAAGTGAGCTTTTAAGTAAACTTACTCTTTGGATTTTATTGTTCAAGTCTTCAGGCAGGTTGATTGAGGAAAGATAAATTAAATTAGCATCAATTTTAGAAACCAGTTCCAGTATTTGTGGAGTAATTTTATATTTTGGGGGAATAACCATAACTTAAGTTGCTTTAACTTGAGTTACTTTACCAGACATTGCTAAATATTGCCAGATATTGCTAAATATTGCTCAAAATATTTTCTGGCTTCCTGTTTGTCTTTTTTCATTTGAGCAACTAGTTCTTCAGCAGAATTGAATTTTTTATTGTCCCTGATTTTTTTTAATAACTTTACAGAAATCCATTGGCCATAAATATTTTGCTGAAAATCTAAAATATAGGTTTCGGCATGGAATTTTTTCTCATTAAAAGTTTTGGCTCTGCCTATAAAAGTAAGGGATGGATAAAAAGTATTTCCCAGTTTGGTTTTGGAAATATAAACTCCTTCAGGGGTATTTTTTGTAAGACTAATGTTTGCTGTAGGAAAACCTAATTTTTTCCCTCTTTGGTTGTGTCTTCTTACCTTCCCCCAAAATTTATACATAATTATTGCTGAGTATAACAAAATAATAAGCAAGCTTGCGAGCTAGTCGCTCTTTAGATTCTTCGCTAATCGCTCAGAATGACAGGAAGGGAATTATGGGTAATTTGCCACATTTTGATTATGCTCTTCCAAAGTTTTAGCATAATGGGAAACTCCTTTTGAATCATGGTAATAATAAAGATAAGGAGTTCCTGAATCAGCATTGGCCACTGCCTCAAGTGAAACCAAGCCAGGATTGCAGATTGGGGTTGGCGGTAAACCAGAATGCAAATAAGTATTATACAAAGAATTCACTTTCAGATCGTCTTTAGTTAAATTTCTTTTCCACCAGCTCTTTTCCTCCTTTTGATATCCCAGTGCATATTGGACTGTAGCATCAGCATTTAACCCCATGCCGATCTTAAATCTTTTTAGTAAAATACTGGCAACTTCTGTTCTTGCTTTATCAGATCTGGCTTCTCTTTCAACTATTGACGCCAAAATCACTCCCTGCTGCTCTGTTAATCCCTGAGAACGGATTTTAGACCGCAGTTCCGAGTTTAAACGCGTGTCAAAAGTTTTTCTCAAAGAATCAACTATATATTCTGCTGTTGCTTCTTTAGGGAAAAGATATGTATCAGGAAACATATAACCCTCTTTTGCGCTCTTTAGAAACTGCTTCTTATCAATCTTTAACTGTTCATTCAGCTTATCTGCCATTTCCTCAAGTCGCCAACCTTCTATCAGCGTAACCCAGACATCTTCACTACCGATTTGTAAATTTTTCACTAATTCTTGTACGGGCATTGAGGGAGAGAGTTTATATGAACCTGCTTGAAGTTTATTAGTAAAGTTGTTTTGTTTGATATAAATCTTAAAAACCAGTTCGGATTTAATCAGATTTTCTTCTTTTAACTTTTTTGCAATATCCGATACGCCAGCTCCTTTAGCTATAACAAAAACTTTAGTGGATTTATCAGAAGAAACCGGAGACAACTGGCTATCCCACCAACCTTTTGCCAAAAAAAATACTACTAATAAAATTAGTGCTAAGCTAATTAATTTCCTCATATTTTTGCTTTATCTAAAAAATTCTGCAAAATTTCTGCGGCGGAATAGGCATCCTCGTTTCGGCGCTTTTTTACACCAATGCCTTGCTCAATCATTGCCTGTAAAGCCTTTTTGCTGGATAGCGTTTCATCCATAGTTTCTATCCCAATCCCCATTTTGTTTAAAGCCTTAACAAAGCCTCTCACGTTTTGCCCCATTTTCCCCTCAGGTAATCCTACAATTACTTTTTGAAATTGTCCATTTTTAATAATTTGTGAAATTTTTTCTATCGTCTCGGAGAAACCTTTAACTTCTAAAATCTGCCACGGAGAAGCAAGCTCTCCTTCTGAAATTGCCAATCCTATTCTTTTCATTCCAAAATCTATTCCAAGATATTTCATAAACTTCCGCGGACTGAAAATCCGCGGTTTTCTCCTTTCAAGTTTACAAGAACAGCAGAAAACCCTACCTTGCTTATTCCACCGAACTTTCCGCGGAAGACTGTAATCACTTTAGCATTCATCCCCGCTTTAAGAAAGCGGGGTTTTCTGCTAGTGATTATAAATCTATAAGGAGCAGCGAAGTCGCAGGTAAGTTGGCTTTGTGCATCGACGAGCCAGCAAGTTAGCATATTTTGTACGTAACGAGCTGCTCCATTATATCATTTTCCCTAAAACAACCAATCGCTTTAGGTTTAAACCCGGTGGTACACAAGTCATCAAAGAAATGTATCTACCTTGAGTTTCCGGCGCTTCTACGACGGATAAATCTGTCGGATCAACAACTTTAAAATCGGAAACTTCATAAACAAACTTCGACCCAAGAGTTTCAACAATAATTTGATCGCCTTTTTTTAATTCAGGTAGTTTTGAAAAAGGGACACTTTTTATAGCGGAGAGTTTACTTAGTGCAGAATGGCCGGAAATAAATACATTACCTTTCTCGCCCGGCAAAGCAGATCCTGACAGATGAGCCAAGCTCTCCGAGAGATAATTCGTATCAACTAAAACATCTTGTCTTTCTATCTTTAATTTTGGAATAGACAGGCTAAACTGATCATAATTGGGTTGAGTCTCCCTCTTCAAATAAGAAATAAAAGCAGGAAAATTATTCCGATCTTGCACTGAAATACCTAGAATTTGCTCGCTTGATTTAACAGGACTAACCAAAGTCCGGCTATTTATTTTCTGTCCAATCGCCCATACCTCAAACGATACAAGTGGTGCAATAACTTGTATCAAAAGAAAGATTCCAACTGATAAAAATAAACTTGAAATGAGTTTTCCTTGGGACCGGCGGAGAATAGCAATCATTTAAGCCCCACCTCAATCGTGATATTCTTTGAAAGTATTGGCAGTCGTTGGATCGCTTTCGGTAAAGCAGGAGTTATATTAATTTCGGAGCCCAAAACATTCTCCATTTCTTTAATAATGTTCGTAGCTTCAGAGTAACTCTTAAATTTAATCTTATCTTTAATTTTATCCATATCGATCTTGGGTATTAATTTTGCCTTAAACCTTGCTAAAAATATCAACTTCCCGTCCTTTTCCAGCTTAGAAACATCTGCCTGAGTTTCGGTTGCCGAAATATCAAGTTTAAATCCTTCCGGTACTTGCATATCTACTAATTTTGAAACAATTAATTTAAGATCATTATCATCAAACGCCGTACCTTTATAGCGAATAGTCATATTCAGCGAAAATTCACTTGCCTGATCATTAATATTTTTGTTATAGCTTTTACTGATGATTTGTTCCGACAGCGCTTCTTCCAAAATTTTCTTGTTAGGATATTTCTCCTGCAATTTCTGTTGAGCTTGTTGCCTTAAATCCGAAGATAACTTGGCCAGAAGTCGCTGAGTATCCTCGCTTGAAACAACAGTTACATCCTTAGAGGTTCCTCCGGAAAAATTACCTTCTGATTTTGCTGTTAATTTATCCGACGAATATCCTGCAATCGTTATATCCGCACCTGATGAAATATTTCCATCAGCTCCGACTGCTACTGCTGTAACTGTAGTGTTAACTTTACCAAAAGCAATTCCGGTATCACTGGCTGACGATGAGGCAATTGTTGCACTGGTATCCAGTGTAAATTTTATACTCCCTTTACTAATTTGTGTTCCCTTACTCAGAGAAATGGAATCTAAAGTTTTATTGTAAAGCACAATCGTCCCCTTTGCCGGATCGCCAATTTGTCTTTTACCGGAAGCGCTGTCTTTTGCCGATCCGGATACTTCCGTCTCGATAATCTGTCCCGGAATAATTTTCCCGTCTTCATTAACGGTTTTTTGATTTGGATCGGCCACAACTTGGGTATCCCGCTCTACAATCTTCGGTTCTACAAAAATCTTCATGTTTGCTTTTGGTAGAAAAACATAAGCGCCTCCAATCAAAACTAGTGCCAGAATTACCCCGATAATTATAGTCATAGTTGTAAAATTTTGTTTTAGGATAAATCGTTTGAGATTAAATTTTTCTTTATGCGTTTCTTGCTCAAAATCCTCAACTTCTAGAGCATGCTCTTGCGAAACCACAAGTTCTTTTTCTCTTTCCAGTTTCTCTGGTTCCTCTAATTCACCAGTTTCTTGATTTTCCGACTCCGATTCAATCGGGACTGATCTTTCCTGATTCGAAACATCTCCGACAACAAATCCGAAATTTTCTTGGGCAGCAGAATCATCCACCTCAATCTTATTCTTAACCTCTTCCTCGCCGGTATCAATCAAAGTCGATTTGACAGGAGACTTTTGAATATGCTGCTCGGTAAATTTAATATCACTGTTTATCTCCGATCCTCCGGCCAAACAAACACTTTTAATCGGAGCATCGTCTCCCAAAACATCTATTTTGGGAAGATGCAGGAAAGAAAGTTTTGACATCCAGGAAAAAGACAGCAATTGGCTTTTTAAATTTTCAGCTTGTTCCCCATAAATTAAAATCTTAGAAGGCAAAGTCTCCACATCCGTAAATGCAAGTAGCGCTTTTTCTATATCCGAACCAGCAGTTTCTCCTCTCGCTATAACTCTTACACCATCAAGTTTCCCTGCCCGAACCACAATTACGGTTAGATGTTGCTTCTCAAAACCGACCAGTATGGCAGTTGTCGGGACACCTTCTTGTTTCTCCAAGAAATGAATTAAGGCATGACTTGTGGCGACGTATGCCATTGGAACTAGTTCCAATTCTTTCACCAAACTTTTAAGAATCTTTAAATACTCATCTTTTAGATTTTCATCCGCAATCCAGGAATTTGGTACACCAAAGAGAATTTTTTGGGGTTCAATTTCTTTTAGGCCTAAAACCTGATCCAAAAGTTTATCCGTAACAGTCGCAATATCATCATTCGAAGAGTAATTATCTGAAGCTGTTTCTAAAATTTTTAAGTTTAAACCTTCAATAACCCAAAGGGCGGCCGTCAAAGTTTCCGTTCCGATATTAAGCGCAAAAAAATATTCCTTCGTTTCTTCTTTTTTACCAATTGGTAATAGATTAGCGAGATTGCTTAGAAAGCTCATTTTAAATTATCTTAACACAATTTCCGCCCTAATTCGACGTATGCCGGAAGACACTGCTTCTTCTTTTATTATCTGAATTTTCCCTATTGCTCCGGTACGCTCAATATGCGGCCCGCCGCAAATCTCCCTTGAAAAGGGAGACCCTGAGCCTGTCGAAGGGTTACCTATTGTATAAACTTTGACCTTATCCCCATATTTCTCATTGAAAAATCCCAAAGCCCCACTTTGTAAAGCACTATCTTTATCCATTACTTCTTTTGTAACTACTAAATCTTCTTTAATTTTTTCATTTACCAAGTCTTCAACTCGTTCTATTTCCTCATCCGTCATCTTCCGATCAAAAGAAAAATCAAATCTTAATCTTTCAGCTGTGATATTGGAACCTTTTTGAAAAACCTCCGGCCCCAAAACATCCCGCAAGGCCCGATGCAAAAGGTGAGTAGCAGTATGGTATTTAATCACCATTTCACTATGGTCTGCTAACCCTCCTTTAAACATACCACTGGAAGCAGTTCTGGAAAGTTCACGATGTTTTTCAAATTCTGCTTTAAACTGCTCACGGTCAATTTGCTGACCTTTTTGCCTAAATAATTCTTCAGTTACTTCATAAGGGAATCCGAAAGTTTGGTACAAATCAAAAGCCTTTTTACCATCAATCTTTTCAATCTTTTCAATTTCTTTTAATCCGCTCCTTAAAGTCTTTTCGAATTTATCCACTTCTGAAATAATTACTTCAGCAACTTCCTGTTTCTTTACATTATTCCCCATCTCTATACCGTAATAACCATCATAAATATTAAATAATGCCTCAACTAAATTTCTTGAAAACGTTCCCCAATGTAATTCTTGTTCAACAGGATATCGAGTAATCAATACGGAAGACCTTCTTAAAAGTCTCCTCAATACATAACTCTCTTGTTTATTCCCGGGTCTAACCCCATCAAGAATTAGAAAAACAGCAGCTTTAAGATGATCCGCTATTATCCGCTCCATCTTTATTTCAAATCGACCCATCTCGCTTATTGCATTCATTATTGGTTTAAACAAATCAGTCTCATAATCACTTTCTTTTCCATTTAATACAGCCAAGGTTCTTTCTAAACCCATTCCTGTATCCACATTTTTTTGAGGCAAATCTTCTAAAGTACCGTCTTCTTTTCTATTAAACTGCATGAAAACATCATTCCAAATCTCCACCCATCGTGAATCTTCATTCGGCTTCCCTTCCGGTTTGCCCTCGCCTATCCAATAAAACATTTCTGTATCAGGACCGCACAGACCTGATTTTTCACCTGTAGGCCACCAATTATGATTTTTACCAAAGTAAAATATTCTTTTCTCAGAAATCCCTAAACTCTTCCATATTTGAGCCGACTCCTCATCTTTTGGCGCATCTTCATCTCCAGCAAAAACAGAAATAGCAAGTTTTTCTATAGGTATTTCTAGTTCCTGTGTTAGAAATTCAAAAGACAATCTGATTGCTTCTTCTTTCCAATAATCACCTATGGACCAATTACCTAACATCTCAAAAAAAGTATGATGAACTGCATCTCCCACTTTTTCAATATCGTCTGTCCTTAAGCACTTTTGGACATCGGCCAATTTTTTGTTAGGCGGCTCTTTTTGTCCTGTGAGATAGGGGATTAAGGGTTGCATTCCGGCGCTGGTAAATAAAACTTTTTCCTTACCCTCAAGCTGTTCTTCTTCCGAGGGTACCAAAGAGGCAGAAGGAATAATTTTGTGATCATTCTTTTCAAAAAATTTTAAAAATTTTGCTCTTAATTCTTGAGACGTCATGTTGGTATTTTACCACTTATTATCCTCCAAACGAAGCATAAACCTCTATCAAGTAAATGGTATAATACACCTATGAAAAGAATTCATTCTGTAGTATGGAAAGAAGATAAATGGTATGTTGCCAAAGCTCTAGAGATAGAAGTAACTAGTCAGGGCAAAACCCACACAGAAGCTTTGGACAATTTAAAAGAGGCTCTTGAATTATACTTTGAAGACCAATCTAATATCGAACTAACTCCAGTAAACAAACCAAGACTTCAAGATTTATCCATCCAAGTTAATGCCTAAGTTATATTCTGCACGCATCATACTTTCAGCGTTGCTAAGAGCAGGATTTTCTATTATCAGCCAAAGAGGAAGTCATATTAAACTCTTTAAAAGACAAGGAAATAAACATTTTACTGTCATTGTTCCAAATCATAAAGAAATAGCTATTGGCACATTCACTAGCATCCTTAAACAGGCTGGCATGACTAAAAAAGAACTAGAAAAATTTGTTAGATAAAATCTACAGAACCTTTTTATAAAATCTCTTTGGTTTGGGTTTGATGATTTTTTCCAGTGCCTTAGCTGCACCTGAAACAACCGCTGCCCCTGTGCTGGTTGCCAGACTACTGGCAGCTGCCACCGGCCTTTCAATATCTTCTGCCAAGTTCTCACCTGTCTGCAAAATTGCATTAAATTTATCCAGAGCTTTCTTCAAATCCCGCAAAATAAAAAATACTTGAATACCGGTAATGGCCAGGAAGATAGATAACAGCAAAATCAAGAAAATTAAAGCAATTTGTAAATAATCCACGAGCTTAAGTTTAACATAACAATAGATCCTTGCGCCACCGCTAAAGCTATGGCGGCACGCGGTCGCTAATCGCTCAGGATGACCCACGATAAATCGGGGTCATTTTTTCAAAAAAACCGTTCTTTCAATTTTTGTGACTTGGCCGCTTTTTGATTTAGCGCTAATTTCTATATTGCTTATATTATCAGTCAGCTTAATCTCTTGCGAGAATCTTCC
This sequence comes from Candidatus Daviesbacteria bacterium, assembly GCA_028712705.1. Taxonomy (GTDB): domain Bacteria; phylum Patescibacteriota; class Microgenomatia; order Daviesbacterales; family UBA10151; genus UBA10151. The sequence goes on along the minus strand of JAQTPP010000001.1, from coordinate 20,447 downwards.
GGAGGTATCTACTCCAACTTCTTGATTGTTAATGCTTACTTTCGCCTCGGGATCTGTTCTGCCGGTAACCTGCACTGCCGGAGAAGTTGTATTAAATTGGTTAACCGGTTGGCTTACCTCCAAAAATGGTCCCCCTACCAAAAATCTATATTGGATCCAAAGATAGACAAAAAAAATAATAATAAGACCTAAAACTACACTTCCCAAAGCTCTTGCCGGTGTAAGCTTAAATTTTTTCTTTTCAATAGGCTCCTTAAATGAATCCAAAATCCTGGGAGGATGTTTCGATTCAGAAAATTCTCTCCTGTATATTGCCAATAATTTATCCTGACTGAGTCCCAGGAATTTACCGTAATTTTTAATAAAACCCTGAACAAAAGTTTGTGGAGGAAGTTTTGAATACTGACCTGCTTCTAACGCCTCTAACAGTTCTTTTCTAATCTTTGTAGCTTTCTCAATCTCGTCCAGAGTATAAAATTTTCTTTCTCTTTCTTCTTTTAAAATCTGTCCAGCAGTTCTCATGTAACCGATATTATACCCTGTAAGCGCCTTCTCTTAAAACTATCCGCGTGCCGTCCTTGTATAGTCTAACGATTGTCGAAGGTTTAGACTTTAATTTTCCTCCGTCTACATAAAAAGATACATTATCCTCGAAATATTTTTTTGCTTCAGCAATAGTTTCGGCTGGTTTACTATCTTCAAAATTTGCACTAGGTGCAACTAAAGGCCCAGCTTTTTCTAAAATATTTAAAAGCATAATACTTTTAGGCATTCTAAATGCTAAACTTTTTTTGCCTCTGTGAAGATAAGAAAATCTTTCTTGAAGGCATGGCAAAACAACGCTAACGGGATTGGGCCAAATTTTCTGCAAAAAACTTTTTTGTTTTTCTGTTAAAGAAATACCGAATTTTTGCAAATCACCCAAGGAGGAAATTAAAACAATCATTGGTTTAGTGGAATCTCTTTTTCGCAGGGTATAAATTCTTTCGACAGTTTCAGGACTGAGGGCTGATCCTACAATACCATAAATGGTATCTGTCGGCATTACACCAACTTTGCCAGATTTTAAAAGTTTTATAATCTGATCTGTTTCTTCAAAAGTTAAATCTAAAGCTTCCATCCGCTCAATTGTACCAAATTCATAATCTGCCATTATTCCTGCTTCCACCTCGGGGGTGGAATTGTAGCTACACCTCAGTATTCTAAAGTTAATAGTTAAGGATTCAAAATGTTCACGATCGTGAATAAATTGATTTTTAAATACTGAATTTAATTTTCGCTCGTAGTTTGTTGAGCAGCAAAATATTCCTCAGCATTTCTCACCAATACATCCCGGGGTTTGCTGCCTTCACCCGGACCGACTATTCCTGCTGCCTCCAGTTCATCTAAAATCCTGGCAGCCCTGGCATAACCGACCTTGAGCCTTCTTTGAAGCAGGGATGCCGAAGCCCGATCGTATTGGCAAATAGTTTTAACTGCCTCCTCAAATAACTGGTCTTTTTCGCCTCCATTACCGCCTCTTCCGCTCCACCTACCCAGCGGCATCTCCGTTACCTCTGTGGTATATTCCGGCGCAATACCGGTATTCTTAAGGTATTTAATCAAACTCTCGATCTCATTATCCTGGACAAACACTCCTTGAATACGAATCGGTTTTGAAGCATCCGGAGGCAAAAACAACATGTCTCCCCGTCCCAACAATTTTTCCGCCCCGGGTCCGTCTAAAATAACCCGGGAGTCAATCATGGAAGATACGTTAAATGCAATCCGGCAGGGGATATTGGCTTTGATTAAACCTGTAATAACGTCAACAGAAGGCCGCTGGGTTGCCACCACCAGATGAATTCCTGTTGCTCTGGCCAATTGGGCAATCCTGGTAATTGCATCCTCAATCTCAACCGGCGCAAACATCATCAAATCGGCCAATTCGTCAACAATAATGATAATATATGGCAGAGCCTGAAAACCGGACATTTCATTATAACCTGTGATATTACGTACTCCGACTGACTGGAATAATTTATAGCGTCTATCCATCTCGGCCATTGCCCACTTCAAAGAAGATAGAATCTTTTCCGGTTCCGTAATAACCGGTGTCAGAAGATGAGGAACGCCATTGTAGTTTGTCAGCTCTACCCTTTTTGGATCAATCAAAATCATCTTCAAGGTGTCCGGTGAATTCCTGAAAAGCAAAGAAGCAATAACTGCATTAATTAACACCGATTTACCTGAACCGGTTGTACCGGCAATCAGAACGTGAGGCATCTTGTCTATATCTACAATCATTGGCTTTGAAGAAGTATCCCGTCCCAGTGCAACAGCCAGTCTTGATTTATGTTTCTGCATCTCTTCCGATGCTAAAATCTGTTTCAAGCCGACTATCTCAAGAGAGCGGTTTGGTACCTCGATACCAACCAGGGATTTTCCGGGAATAGGCGCCTCAATTCTGACAGTACCGGTAGGCGTAGCCAGAGACAGCGCAATATCATGCTGTAAATTGGCAATCTTCGAAATTTTGGTTCCTGCTGAGATACGCAGCGCATATTGTGTTACTGCCGGCCCGCCGTTGACTTCTGCCACATTTGCCTGAATCCCAAATGAATCTAGCGTTTTTTCGATAATATTAGCGTTATCTTTAACATTACCTCTTTCAGCAGCCGATCCCACCTTATCAGATAATAAATTTAAAGGTGGATATTTCCAGATTTTACTTTGCCCTGCCACATTTTGTACCAATACATCAGCAATAACGGCCTCTTTTTGCTGCGTTGTTAGCGGTTTTGTGATAGGGCGTTCGTCAACTCCGGAAACTTTAATCGGAATATGTTTTGCTTCAAATGTCCGCTGATTATTAAAAATTGCTTTAAACAGTCTTTGCAAGATATTAAAAATATAAACAAAAATGGCAAAAATTTGCTGCAGAGAAGTATTAAACAATACAACCAAACCAATCAGGAAAACTAACACAAACAAAGCGACTGCCCCAAGCGGAGTGACAAAAGAAGACAACTGTATCCACAAAGTTTGCCCGATCGAGCCCGCTTTTTCATAATTTAGCGCCGCAACGAATGAAACACTGGATAAAACTAGTAAAATAAATCCCAAAAGGACATTAGTCTGTGCTACTCGCCATTTGGCTTTTGTCAGAACCAAACCGGAAAGCAGAAAAATGATTGGGGAGGCAATTTTTGCTACACCTAAATACTCATTTAGAAAATCTCTCCAAAATACTAACGTTTGAGAATGAGTAAAAAGCGCCACAATTGATAAAACGCTCAAACTAAAAGCTACCAGGGTACCAACAGCAGTTATAGTTTTCTGTTTTAATCTAAACTTGGGTAATTTATAGATTGATCTTCTTCTTGCCATATAAAGAATGTAATAATTATACCATAAAACTATGGGTTTAAACTTCCACCACTACTGATAGAATCAATGGTCTCCTTTCTGTTGTCTGATATAAGAATTTATCTAATGAATCTTCAATAATTCTTCTGATAAAACGCCAATCAGCGGTTTTATGAGTATGTTTTTGCAAAGCATTCTTAACTACTACCTTTGCCTCGTTCAGAATGCCTTCGGCTGTTTCCCCAAAAACAAATCCTCTTGAGAGAATATCCACATCGGATACTGACTGACCTGTATGTTGATCAATAGATACCACCACCACAACCACTCCTTCTTCACTCATCTTCTGTCTGTCTCGCAACACTACATGCCCTATATCGCCAATCCCCAATCCGTCCACGTATACATTTTGCACATCAACTTTACCGGCAAGTTTAACGCCTTCACTCTTAATCTCTAAAATATCTCCATCTTCAGCTTCCAAGATTTGTTTTTTATCATACCCCATTTCTCTAGCCATTTTGGAAAAAGCTTCCATATGCCTAAAAGTTCCTCCAATAGGAAACATAAATTTTGGCTTGATTAAATTAACCATCAACTTAAGTTCCTCGAGCGCTGCATGACCTGAAACATGAAGATCGGAAAGCACAGCAGAATAATAAACATTTAAGCCTAATCTTGACAGCGAATCAATTAATGCATTCTGGGCAGATTCTGTTGACGGGATCGGGTCTGCAGAAAATATCACGCTGTCTCCTTCTTTAAGTTTGACTTGCCTGTGTTCCTCGTTCGCTGCCCTCGCAAGTGAAGAATCTGACTGTCCCTGCGCTCCTGCAATTAGGATTAAAACTTTACTTTCGGCGAATGAGGAAATGCTATCCGGAGCAATTATAATCCCCGGCGGGACCAATAAATACCCTAAGTCTCTGGCTACCTGGAAGTTGTTCTCAAATGAACGTCCTACCACCGCAACCTTTCTGCCCAACTTTTCTGCTACATTAATTGCTTGCTGCATTCTTGAAACGTTCGATGAAGTCATAGTAATAAGTACTTTACCCGTTGTTTCAAGGCAAGCTTTTTCAAATGTATCTTCAATAGATTTTTCCGATTTGTTAAAACCAGGCTTTTCAACCCTTAAACAATCTATAAGAAGCATTAATACTCCCTCGCTGCCAAGCTCTGCAATTTTCCCTACATCTGTCACCTGACCAGACACAGGAGTCCAGTCTATCTTAAAGTCTGCCTGATGAATAATTTTCCCTTGGGGTGTTTGTATAACTATACCTGTAGAATCGGGTATGGAATGAGATACCTGGTAAAAGGAGATCTTGAAATTTCCCAAATCCAATTTTTGATCAATTTTAACTTCGATAATCTTGTTTTTTGGCAAATTGTGTTCGGTGAATTTTGCCCTGATAAAACCGGCTGTCAGTCTTTGAGTATAAATAGGCACCTGAAGCTCCGGCCAAATATAAGGTAAACTACCGATATGATCCTCATGCCCGTGGGTAATAATTATTCCTTTAATTTTATTAACCTTATCCCTAAGGTATGAAATATCCGGAATAACCAAATCAACTCCCGGCATAGCTTCATCCGGAAAACCCACTCCACAGTCAACAATAATAATATCTTCACCATACTCATAAACATACATATTTTTGGTGACATCGCCAACACCGCCAAGAGGAATTATCCTTAGCGCCTGATTACTGTTTACCTGTAGTAAAAAATTTGGTTTAAATGATTTCATCCTGATAAAAACTCTCCTAAATTTTCCTGAGAAATTCTAAACGGTCCGGCTTCCCCTTCTACTTTTTTCCTGGCAACTTTCCGGCAGATTGCCTGCAAAGAACGGGACAACGACCGAATCCCGGAATCAAAACCAAGAGGACGAAGTATTTGCGGCCACACCGCCTCATCAATGGAAAGCAACCTTTCATCTAATCCCGCTTCTTTAATTGCTTTCGGTAAAAGGTAATTCCGTCCGATGGTTAATTTTTCCTCATCTGAATAAGCAGGCATCGTAATCGGTTCAAGTCTATCCAATACTGCTGTAGCAATATTTCCGGTATTATTGGCGGTTGCAATAAATAAAACTTGTGATAAATCATATGGAAAATCCAAATAATGATCTAAAAAAGCCTGATTTTGCGCCGGATCAAGAAGTTCTACTAAAACCCCCATAATATCTACTTTGTACTCCTCCGCCACCCGATCTATCTCATCCAAAACTATAACAGGATTTGAAACCTTGGCTGATCTTATAGCTTTCATAATTTGACCTGGTTCAGCATCCGGACGGATCCTGGATGTGCCGCGCAAGCTGGCCGGATCTCCCAAACCGCCAAAAGGAATCCTCATCAATGGCCTTCCCAAAGCTTCAGCAATGGAATATGCAAGGGAAGTTTTGCCTGTGCCAACCAAACCGATAAGAGCTAAGATCGGTGCATGGAAGTCATTTGTTTGTCCGGAAGTTTTATGCAAAATCAAAACCGAAAGATATTCTAAAACCCGATCTTTAACAGATTGTAAACCAAAATGGTTTTTGTCCAGAATTTGCCTGGTCCTACTTATATCTAAAATATCTTGTGATAATTTCCCAAAAGGCAGTGAAATTACAAAATCAATATAGGATATTAAGTTGTTCAGTTCTGCTCCAGAGGCGCTAAATTGTAAAAGATTAAGCAGTTTTTCTTCGATTTCATTTGGAAGATTAGCTTGAGTAATCTTGATTCTTAATTCTTCAATTATAGTTCGGGCAGAACTTTCCATGCTTCTATTCTACAACGTAATGGCAATATTAATAAAACAATTAACGGTTAAATCCGCCTCGGCCGCCTCTATCCCTGCCTCCACGATCAAACCCACCAGAGCTACGACCTGACCCGCTTCTGTTAAATCCACTACTTCGTCTTTCTCCTCCGCCAAATCTGGGACGGTCGCTAAAACCCCCGGTCCTGGGTCTATCTCCAAAGGGCCGCCTCTGTCCTCCTTCGCTAAAGCTACGGCGGACAGGTCCGCTACTTCTTCCAAAACCTCCTGATCTGGGTCTGAAACCACCCCCTGAAGGCCTGCTTTCAGATTCCGGTTTAATATCTGCTCCAAAAAGCATCGACAAACCAACTTTCCCTTCCGGAGTCACATCAGTTACCCGTACCTTTACTTCCTGTCCTTCAGAAACCACATCTTCCACGTTTTCCACACGCCCCGGCGCCATCTGTGAAATATGCACCAATCCGTCTTTGCCTGGCGCGATTTCTACAAACGCTCCGAAAGGAGCAAGTCGCACAACTTTACCGGTAAACTCATCTCCGACGTTCACCGACTTAAACATGCCTTCAATTAGCTCAAGGGCGGCATTCACACCTTTGGAGTCTGTGCCGGAAACCACCACTGTTCCGTCGTCTTCAATATCAATTTGCGCTCCGGTTTTGGCAATAATCCCATTGATATTCTTACCACCCGGTCCAATCAAAAGCCCTATTTCCTCCGGTTTGATGTGTAGTATCTCAACTCTTGGAGCATGCGGGGAAAGTGGTGCAGCTTGAGGGATAACCTGGGCCATTTTTTCCAGAATCAGGAGTCTTGCTTTCTGTCCCATCTCCAGCGCAGTTTCAATAATTTCAAAGCTCAAACCTTCAAGTTTAGTATCCATTTGTATCGCAGTCACACCATTTTTGGTACCCGCCACCTTAAAATCCATCTCTCCGTAAAAATCTTCAACAGCCCGCATATCTGTAATTACTTGGAACTTGGATCCCTCGGAGAAAAGTCCCAAGGCCACTCCGGCCACTGGCTCCAGTATGGGCACACCGGCATTCAGCAATGCGGATGACGCCGCACAAACAGAAGCCATGGATGTAGAAGCATTCGCAGCCAAAACCTCAGATACAACCCTGATTGCATATGGAAATTTATCCTCCGCAGGAATAACAGGGAGAATTGCTTTTTCAGCTAATGCGCCATGCCCAATATCGCGCCTGTTAGGGGCATTTAATTTTTTTACTTCTCCCACGGCAAATGGATTGATACCCATGTTGTAATAGTGCATAAACCGTTTGGTACGCTCACCTTCCATACCATCCAAAGTTTGCCGCAGCGACGGTGCGCCCAGAGTCACAACCGACAAAACTTGTGTGTCTCCCCGGTCAAATACAGCGCTACCATGAGCTCTCGGTAAAAAACCTACTTCTGTATTAGTTAGTCTGACCTCATCCATTGCCCGACCGTCTACCCGTTTACCTTTTTGCAGGACTGTTTCATGCAAAATCTCTTTTGCAACCTTGTCAAAAATGCCGGAAATAATTTGCTCTGTCAAAGTTTCCGCATACTGAATAGCCAATTCTTGTTTAATCTTATCCGCTGTTGCCTCATGCCATGGATGTTCGTTATCAAAAAGCGCTGCCTCAATCCTCTCTTTAGTGATCTTTGTTACTTCAATTTGTAGCGCCTCTTCCAACTCTTCCTCCAAACGGGAAACTGCTTGTTTTTCCTTGCCTGCTTCTTTAGCAAATTCTTCGATTAGAGCAATGACTTTTTGGGATTCCTTATGAGCTTCCTTTATCCCTTCTAAGATAGTTTCATCTTCTGCTTGTTTGGCTTGTGTTTCAATCATGATCACTTTCTTTTTAGTTGAAGCCACCAGGAGATCCATATTCATTCCTTCCATCTCGCTCATGATTGGATTTGCAACTAATTTTCCTTCTCTCTCGCCTATACGAGTGCCGGCAATTGGACCGTCCCACGGTACAGATGAAATAGCCAACGCGGCTGAAGCACCAATTAAACCAACCACATCCGGGTCATTTTCCTGATCAAAAGATAAGATACTTAACATTACCTGCACTGAATTTTTAAATCCTTTAGGGAAAAGCGGGCGGATTGAGCGGTCGATTAACCTGCCGGTTAAAACAGCTTCATCTGTCGGTCTTGTTTCCCTTTTAATGAATCTTGAAGATGAGATCTTGCCTCCGGCATAATGTTTTTCTACATATTCAACGGAGAGAGGAAAATAACCAAGATCTTCTATTTGCGGTTGGGTCGCTACGGTTGCTAAAATCACTGTTTCTCCCCATGAAACTGTAACAGAAGCATCTGCTTGCAGAGCCAGTTTCCCGGTCTCTAGTTTTAATTTACGACCATTAAGGTCGATTTCTTTTGTAATTACTTTATGCATGTTCTTTTTTGTCATTCCGCACTTGATCAGTCGTGTCTTACAGACAACGGAATCTATACAATAATTTATTTATGGATCCGCCTCTGGCGGATGACAATAATGTAAGGATTTGGAAACTGGGTAACTGGAGATAACTTTTGGTTATCTACAATTTGCAATCCCCAAATCGCTCGTATACTTTAATAAGTATACCACAATCACTTAGACAAACCTAATTTTTCAATCACAATTTGATATCGCTCCGTATCTTTCTTAAATAAATACTGCAATAACCTTCTTCTTTTGTTAACCATTGATAAAAGGCCGCGGCGGGAGTGAATATCGTGCGGGTGTTCTTTTAAGTGATCTGTTAAATTTTTGATTTGCTCGGTTAAAAGTGCAACCTGAACTTCTGGAGAACCGGTATCACCGGACTTCGTTGCAAACTCTTTAATTATTTTCTGTTTAACTTTAGGGTCAAGTGGCATCTTAAACTCCTTTCAGGACAACCTCGGTGCCAAGACGTTGTTCTATCTTGCGCGTATATTACCAGAAATTTTGAAGATATGCAACTGCCTATCCCAATGATGACCCTTTGAAAATTTTAGGAGTTAACCACTCCGGTTCAATAGTTTCGGAAATCACACCTTCGTCTGCAGGTCTTTCCTCGGGAGAGGGCATGTCTTGCCTGACATCAGTTAGGGCAGACTGTGAATCGGAGGACGGCACAACAGGCGGGACTGTATATTGCGGAACACTTTGTACTTGAGGCGCGCTTGTTTGACCAATGGCTGCTGCAACAGCATTCCAATCATAAGACTGAGTTTGAGTTGCAACATTCTGAGACATAACATCTAAAGCTTTTCCGGAAGATGGCTTTCTCCCTCCAACCCGAAGACACTGAGCTACAGCCATATATGTATCTGCTGTTACTCTACTATCCATTAAGTTGTTTGTGGCATCAAAAATCCCGGCCAAAAGATTGCTGGCCGTATCAGCATCCAAAGCAAATCCCAAATCAGAAATGAGATTGCTCATCACCTCACAAAGAGAAGAAACATTGGTATCTAAAACATTTGTCCTTCCGAAAGAAGAATTAGCTGCTTGGGTATCAATATTGACAATATATGTTCCGGAAAAAGCATTTTGGTTACGAAGATAAACATCACCTAACGCATTTAAGTTCACTGCTCCGACAGTAAATACCAAATTAAAACTGCTGCCTTGATATTTCGGAACTATTTTTGCCGGCTGAAAAGTTTGACCGGGGAGAACATGAAATACTAAATTTAAGTTACTTCCTTCGGCATACCAATCCAGTTTCTCAAGAGCCGGCACCGTATTATCAGAAGCTGCCACACCTTCCAAAGTTAAAGTTAAATTCCCGCCATCTGTTAAAGGAAGATTTTTCTGAATATGATCCACTCCAAAAAGGTGCGATTGACCAACCAAAATTGCATCATCGGAAACGATACTAACTTCTTTACCTGCAGCTTCCAACGCCAGGAACAAGGAAAGACCGGCTGCCATTTTATCTATATCTGCCCCAGCCGGAAGAGTAATCAAAATTTTCTTGGCAGCAGGCAGAAGGTTTTTTAGTTCTGTAATTTGCGAATCGTATTTCATGTGGTTTGTGGCAGTTCGATTGGGATTCTATCACGAGTAGCCCATAATTGCAAACCCTCAACGTTTTCTTCTTCTCCTACAAGAAATGAAAGCCCCATAGTTTGATCATTTTGCCTCAATTTAGTATAATTCCCCACATGTTAAAAGAGGTGCATATTGACATTGGTGGAGGAAGAAGTGCCGACTATTTTGTTTCAATGGCGAGCGTCGACAAACAAGGTACATATGTAGTTTTGGACCCGGAAGAATTTCGTTGCCCCTATACAACTATGTACCCCAATCTTCGTCTTGTTAGATGGGGAGCCAACGAGAAAGGAACTTGGGAATTACCTTTTGCTGATTCTTCAATATTTGAAGCAAATATAAACTTCATATATGATTGCGTAGGGTGGTCTGGGTGTGACCGCAGAAAAGCCTACGATTCAATAATTAAATCTTTAAAAAGAGTCTTGAAACCAGATGGCGTTATTTATGTGAGGGAGCCACAGTGTACGATAGAATCTTTAGCCGAAAGGTTTAAGGAGCATGATTTTCAAGTAACTGAGCCTTTTCTCCTTGAAAAGGGTGTAAGCGAGACCTCTATTTTTATGCGAAGATTAAGTAAAGATTTTTTAAATTGGGGCTATTCCCCAATGCTATTTGAGGCTAGACTTGGTTAGTCGAGTTTGACTCGACCCCTACGAATTCTGATTACATTTATGTCTTTCTATCATGTCCACCCTTGGGGTGGATTGGTATTGACACCTGCGGATCTTATTCTGCAATTGATGCAGAGAGCATGAAATTTTTGCTTAGAAACAAAGGGCATTAAGCGAGGAAGAATTTTTCTATCAGGGAAAGCGGAAACTGACTACCACGAAGCCAAGTCTAACTTGGCGAAGTGGAGGAATTTCCGAAGGGAACAGTTCCCGATCAGAAAAATTCAATGAGTACCCGACTTTCCAGCAAAAAGAGTTTTCCCACGCTTTTGCGGTCAAAAGCGCGAAGAAAAAGGATCATATAGATTGCCACGTCGCTTCGCTCCTCGCAATGACAAAACAGTTTAGATCACTCTAAAAGATTCAACTACATCCCCAATTGCAAAATCTATCGGAGGATCAAAAAGCATCCCACAATCATTACCTTTTTCTACCTTATTAACCTCTTCTTTAACTTTTTTCAAAAACTTTAGTTTAGTTTCACCAATTACCTCTCCCTCCCGTACCAGCCTAACTCTTTGCCCTTTAGCAATTAATCCTTCAGTCATCCTGCAACCGGCAATTTTTTCATTCTTTCCGTGGGGAAACTCCGCAATAATATTGGCCTTCCCTAAAACCTCTTCAAGTTGTCCTACTTCAAGCAACGTTTGAACGACTTCTTCAATATCATCCAAAAGTTCATAAATAATATTGTAAGTTCTCACTAAAACATGTTCGGTTTCAGCCAGTTTAGCTGCAGTCGGCACCACCTTAACATTAAATCCAATCACAATCGCCCCAACGGTTGATGCCAGTTTTACATTTTCATCCCCAATGTCTCCTGTGCCGGTAAAAATATAATCAACAATTTTACGCTCGGTATTAAACTTATCCAAAGATGCCTGGATAGCTTCCAAAGATCCCTGCTTGTCTGCCTTGATAATTACCTTCAAAATCTTAGCGTCACCCTGCTTAAGCTTATCGACTAAAGACTGTATTGCTTCCGCTTCTTTGACTTCAGCCAACTCACCCAAGGTTGCCCCAACCGCCGGGACAGCTTCCAAACCCGAAACTTCAACAGGAGTAGAAGGACCAGCCCAATCTAACGCCTTCCCGTCAAAATCAAACAAACCCCGCACCTTTCCTTTTGCTTCACCGAGCATCACTTGATCTCCTTTTTTCAAAGTGCCATTTCTTATCAAGATTGTAGCAATCGGCCCCTTGAATTTATCCAAATTCCCCTCAATCACAACTCCTGCCGCAGGAAGGGAAGGATCACCTTTAATCTCGTGTAGTTCTGCAACTAGATTGACCATTTCCAAAAGTTTATCCGCTCCTTCTCCTGTTTTAGCAGAAAGCAGCACCAACGGCACATCGCCACCGTATTCTTCCAGGTTGATTTTTTGATCAGATAATTGTTTTTTAATCTTTGCAAGTTGCACATTTTTATCTATTCCCGGCAAATCAATTTTGTTCACTGCCACAATTAAAGGAACTTTAGCTTCTTGAATGTGTTTAATCGCCTCAATAGTTTGCGGCATCACCCCGTCATCCACTGCTACCACCAAAACAGCAATATCGGCAACTTTTGCCCCACGAGAGCGCATTTTCTCAAAAGCGGCATGACCTGGGGTATCAATAAAAGTAATCAACTTCCCGTCGTGAGTCACTTGATAGGCGCCAATGTGTTGAGTAATACCGCCATGTTCTTTTGAAGCTACGGCAGATTTCCGGATAAAATCCAGTAAAGTAGTTTTACCATGGTCGACATGACCAAGGATTGTTACAATAGGCGGTCGTGTTTGTTCTGCCATAATAATTTTTTAGGTAAGTTCTCAGCTTACGTTCGAACAATATTACTCTTCGAACGAAGTAAGAAGTTACCATACTATTCCTTTATTTTTTCCATATCAACTTCAGTTTCAGTTGCATTCTTTTCAGCTACTTCTTTTTTCTTCTCGCTAGTCTCTTTTAATTTCTGATCCACCGATTCACTAGTTTTCTGATCTTCTGATTTTCCGATCTCGTCTGATTTTTCCGGACTCTCAGGCTTGCCCGCCATAGCTTCGTCCGACGCCATAGGCTCTGGCCGACGGCTGTCAGCATCGGCGGGTTCCTCTGCCCCTACAATATCTATTTTCCAACCGGTTAGTTTAGCAGCTAATCTAACATTTTGTCCGCCTTTACCGATCGCCAATGATAACTGGCTAGTTGGAACCGTAACGGTTGCTATTTTGTCTGTTTCATTTAATCTAACTTGTATATCTTTTGCAGGGGAAAGCGCTGCGGCAATAAATCTTGCAGGATCGCCGGAGAAACTTATGATATCGATTTTCTCTTCGCCCAACTCGCTGATCACAGCCTGAACCCGCACCCCTTTTTGTCCAACCAGACTTCCAACCGGATCAATTCCTTCCTCCTTAGAAGAAGCTGCAATTTTAGTTCTGGATCCCGCTTCCCTGGCAATAACTTTAATCTCAACAGCGCCTGATTGAATTTCAGGTACCTCAAGGCCGAAAAGAGCTTTCACCAAATCCGGATCTGATCTTGAAACTATGACTTCAGATCCTCGTCCGCCCTCCCGTATTTCCTTAACCAAGAATTTCAAGCGTTGGTTTTGATGATACATTTCGCTCCTGACTTGCTCTTGAGGAGGCAACACTCCTTCAGCCCGACCCAAATCTATAAAAAAAGTATTTCCTTCCTGCCTTTGAATCGTGCCTGAAATAATAGCACCTACTTTACTTTCATATTCTGCCAAAATCGTACCCCGTTCAGCTTCATTCAATCTTTGCATTATCACTTGTTTGGCAATTGAAGCCGCGATCCTAGCAAATCCCGGAGGAGTCACATTTTCGCTACCATGAAAAATTGAGATTTCACCTGTAACAGGATCTACCGCTGATGTGAATTCCTCAAAATCTTCAGGAATAGGTTCACTCCGAAGCAGTAAATCTTTTTTATAAGCAGCCAGGGCAGCCATCCTGATAGCGTCTAAAACCACTTCTGCATCGATCCCTTTTTCAGAGGCTATTTGGTTTAATGCTGCTGCAAATTCAGTTCTAGCTTGTGCCATCTTTTGTTCCTTACTCAAAAAAAGGTGGGACTAGCCCACCTTCAGGTCCTTTTGAATATTAACAAGTGTATTCTAACTTTTTACCAAATTGAAGTCAAGTTTAAACTGTGATAGTGTGGTATTTCAAAAATGAATGTCAACCTCAAAAGGTATTCCTTGTATCTAGTAAGATGGCAGCTTTCCACGCCCATACTGGCACCGGTCGTGGCTTACTTTAAACACTCACCCTCTGTCTTTGGCACAGCCGAAGATTGGATAGGCTCAGCCATTGCTAACTTAATCGGAGGGCTGATATTTTTTTGGGTTGATAAGTTTATTTTTACATCCAAAACTCTAGAAGCACAATGGGAAGTAAAAGAAAATATTAAGTGTAGCGATTGCGGAAAAATCAGCCGGGGATATAGACTTGCCAAAACCAGCAATTATGATCGGCTAAATACCAAAACACCGCAATTTAGATGTGAAGATTGCTCCCAGAAAAAATCAAAAGAGCTTCGGACAAAAGGAGTCCAGATTTAAGCTAAAATTAACGAGATACCCTATTAAAGAAAAGATTTTCTAATTCTTCTAGTTTAGCAAAAGGTTTTTCATCAAATTCTGCTTGCCATATCCTATTTTCTGATTCTAGAATAATTAAGTGTTTAGCTGTAGTGTTCAACTTGCAATTTGGCGGTAAGTAATGATGATGCCACTCGATTCCCTTATTAGTCAATTCCTTAACTTTATTAAGTAGTTTTGAATAATTCCTATCCATATTAAAACCAGCCTTTTTTCTTGGAGGAGAGGTTTTTAAGTTCCTCATATAATCTTTTTTCCTCAGATGAGGGGTGTTGGGGAACATTTAAATTAACTCTGACATAATGATCTCCATGTCCTCCGGAAAGTCTTGGCGCGCCTTTACCTTTAAGCTTTACCAAAGACCCGGGTTGGGTGCCGGGCGGAACTCTCACCTTAACCTTACCTTGGACTGTCTCCACCTCAAAAATATCACCCAAAACCAGCTGGGGAATAGTAACGGTAATTTCGGAAAAAATATCCGCCCCTTCCCTGATAAATTCAGGGTTTCTGCCCACATTAAATACAATATCCAAATCCCCAAATCTCATCTTAGTGCCGTTATCTACTCCAGCCGGTACTTTAATTTTCATTCTCTTCCTTTGTATTCTGCCATCCGGATTCCTAGATTCAATCTCCACCTCTTTGGTAATTCCTCCAATCGCTTCATTAAAGGTTAAATTCAAAGAATAGGTTGGACGCCTTCTAAAGGCTTGGCCAAAAGGGGACCCTCCACCGAAGATTTGTTCAAACAGCTCAAATGGATCTTCAAATCCGCCAAAATCAAATTGGACATTGGGCCCGCCCTGAGCGGAGCCGAAGGGATTTCCTCCGGCTGAGGACCAGTTATATGTTTGCCAACCACTACCTCCTCCAAACGGATTAAATCCGCCCGCTCCTGCGTCCCCCCCAAAGCCTTGGGATCTATCAAAAGCAGCATGGCCAAATTGATCATAAGCTCCTCTTTTTTGGGGATCAGATAAAACCTGGTAGGCTTCACCTACTTCTTTAAATTTTTCCCCGGCTCCTGCGGACTTATCAATATCAGGATGATGTTTTCTAGCCAGTCTTCGGTAAGCAGACTTTATCTCGGCATCAGAGGCATTTTTGGAAACCCCTAAAATTTCGTAGTAATCTCTCTTAGTCATTTTAATACACCTCCGAGGTGTAAGCACATTTTCTCACCTCGGAGGTGAAAAAACAAAAGCCTCGGTCACCCGAGGCCGAAATCATTTAATTAACAATTATAAATGCTTGTCTTTAGGCTGCTTTTTGCCTAGCATGTCGACGGTCCAAAACAGCCATTATATCCTCTGGAGTCGCCTCAACTGTTCTCCTACCATGCTTAGTATCATAAAAATACATTCTAGTTCTCGATCCACCAGCTTTAAAATTAGCCTCAATCATTACTCTATCTCTATACAAATCACCATTACTTTCATCACCTAATATTCTTGTTAATAACCAGATTTTCCTATCCCGTCTTTTATTAGCAAGTTGTTGGCTTGCTAAATCAGTTATATCTATTGTAATCGGCAGAGGAAATTGATATCCAGCTTCTACTGATCTACTTGGCATCTTTACTCTCTTCTACTACCTCACCTTCAACCGCTTCCTCTTTTTTAGGAGCTTCTTCCGCTTTTGGTTGTTCTCCCTGCTCTTCTGTTGCCTGTCCGCTGTCACCCGCACCTTGCTTCTCATACATGGCTGCGCCAACTTTTTGCAAAGCCTCGGAAAGCGCCTCCATCTTAGGTTTTAAATCTTCAGGAGAAGCGGTTTGTATGACTCCTTTTAAATCATTTAATTTCTGTTCAACATCAGTTCTTACCTCAGAGGAAACTTTATCTCCGGCTTCTTTTAGAGACCTTTCAGCTGTAAATACCAAAGTATCTGCCTGGTTCTTCACTTCCACTTCTTCTTTTTTCTTTCTATCCTCTTCGGCATGGACTTCTGCCTCTTTGGTCATCTTCTCTATCTCATCCTTGGAAAGACCTGTTGAACCGGTAATGGTTATTTTTTGTTCTTTTCCGGTAGCCTTATCTTTAGCCGAAACATTTAAAATGCCGTTTGCATCAATGTCAAAAGTGACTTCGATTTGCGGAACCCCGCGCGGCGCAGGAGGAATACCGTCCAAAATAAATCTTCCCAAAGACTTGTTATCCGCAGCCATTTCTCTCTCACCTTGCAAAACATTTATTTCAACCGAAGTTTGATTATCTGCAGCTGTAGAGAAAACTTCGGATTTAGAAGATGGAATGGTGGTGTTTCTGACGATTAACGGAGTTCTGACTCCACCCAAAGTTTCTATACCTAAAGTCAAAGGAGTCACATCCAACAGTAAAACATCCTTAACTTCCCCGCCTAAAACCCCGCCCTGAATTGCAGCCCCAATAGCCACCACCTCATCAGGGTTGATGCCTTTATGTGGTTCTTTGCCAAAGAAGTCCTGCACCGACTTTTGCACGGCCGGCATCCGGGTCATTCCGCCAACCAAAATCACCTCATCAACGCCTTTTGCTTCAATTTTGGCATCCTTCAAACAAGCTTTAACTGCTTCAAAGCTTTTATCGATTAAAGGTTGTATCATTGATTCAAGTTTGGCCCTGCTTAGCTTCGTTTCCAAATGTTTTGGTCCGCTTGCATCGGCAGTAACAAAAGGAATACTAATCTGTGCCTCTTGAGTTGAAGAAAGTTCAATTTTTGCTTTTTCAGCAGCGTCCCGTAATCGCTGAAGCGCCTGGCGGTCATTTTTAAGATCAATTCCTTGTTCTTTTTTGAACTGCTCTGCTAGAAAATCTAAAATTACCTGGTCAAAATCATCTCCGCCCAAATGAGTATCGCCGTTTGTAGATTTAACTTCAAAAACCCCCTCCCCCAAATCCAAAATAGAAATGTCAAAAGTTCCTCCTCCAAGATCATAAACCGCAATGGTGTGAGCATGAGATTTATCCAGACCATAAGCTAAAGCTGCTGCGGTTGGTTCATTAATGATTCTTTTAACATCCAGACCTGCAATTTCGCCGGCCTGTTTAGTAGCTTGACGCTGGGCATCGTCAAAATATGCAGGAACAGTAATCACAGCATCTGTCACTTTTTCGCCCAAATAGCTTTCAGCGTCTGCTTTAATCTTTTGTAAAATCTGGGCGGAAATTTCCTGCGGAGTATAATCATGACCTTCAACCTCCACCACAGCCATTCCTTCCCTTCCTTCCTTAATTGTGTAAGGAAGCCATTTAATATCCCTTTGCACTTCAGGATCTTTGAATTTTCTTCCCATTAATCTTTTGATAGAGAATATAGTTTCTTTGGGATTAACGACAGCTTGACGTTTGGCAACTCTTCCGACGATATTTTTGATCGGGTTAACGACAGAAGGAATAATATTTTCGCCTTCGGCAGAATGGATAACTTTGGGCTTTCCACCCTCCATCACTGCTACACAACTATTAGTTGTACCTAAATCTATTCCTATTATCTTACTCATATATTTTCTCCTTGTTTATCCTCCGAAGCTTTAGCGGAAGAGGACTTTCCTACCACTACTGCTGCCGGCCGCAACACTTTACCGTTTAAAGTATAACCCGGCCTTACTACATCTAGTATTTTATTATCTTCACCTACCTGCGTGTCAAGCGCCTCATGAAGGGCTGGATCAAATACTCCGTCTGCAGATATTTCACCCAACCCTTCTGACTGTAACACCGACTGCAGTTCTTTTACTGCCAGCTCCACACCTTTATACCAACCGCTTTGTTTTTCCTGTTCAGGTGCTCCGGCTAAAGCCTTATCCAGATGATCCAAGACCGGCAGGAGCTTAACCAGCAGTTCGCTGATGCCCCATTTTGTAAGCTCCGATCTTCCCTCTATCACTCTTTTTTCCAAATTATGGTAATCAGCTACAGCTCTTTTTAGCTGATTCTCTAAATCAGAAATTCGAGTTTCTAATTCGCTTATTTTATTCGATTCTTCTTTTTTCTTACCCATATCCTTTATTAAATCCTCATTGCTTCAGTTAACATATTCCTGACATATTTTACATAAGGCAAAACCAGCGGGAAATTCATCCTGGCTGGACCTATCACTCCAACCACTCCGGTTTTACCTTCATTCGCATCATATTTTGTAAAAACAAAGCTTGTCGGCCGCAAATATTCAAATTCCATATCTTCGCCAAACAAGATATGCACTGGATCAGATCCGACAGCCCTCCCGATAATTTCCTGTAACCTGGGGTTTTCATCAAAAAGCGACAGCACAAACCTGGTTACATCAATATCATAAAATTCCGGCCAATCCAAAATGTTTGCCGCACCGGCATAGAATATTTGACCTTCATCATCAATTACCAAACCTAACATATCAAGCCTTTGGGCCAGTGATAAAACAGCCTCTTTCAAAAGCCTCTCTTGTTTATATCTTTGCGACATCAGCTTCTCTTTAATCGAAACTTCAGCCGCAATTGGAAGCTGTTTTTCATTCATCAGCTCAGCAATATAAAATCTCATCCCTGCTGATGTTGGCGCCCTTCCGGCAGACGTATGGGGCTGGCGGAGATAGCCACTGTCTGTTAAACGTCCCATTTCAATTCTAATAGTGGCAGGGGAAACCCCGAGATTATATTTTCTTTCAATAATCTCGGATCCAACCGGCTCGGCAAACTCGATATATTCTTCTATTATCGCTTTTAAAAGTGCTCGTTGTCGATCTGAAAGTTCAGCCATACTAATAAACTAGCAGTATATTACATCGACTGCTAAAAAATGTCAACAGACATTTTCAAGATCATTGAGCGAAGCGAAAGGTCTAAACTGCCAATTCTTTTCCCTGATAATTTCTCAAACTTTTATTTCGCCAGGCAATCAAGGAGGTAATAAGTATCACCCCAACTCCCCCAATCACCACCGATGCAGGCCCGCCGATAGCTTTTGCTAAAAACCCTGCTTCAATTTCCCCCAGTTGGGGTCCACCCTGGAAGAAAATCCTCATAATTGAAACCATCCTCCCCCGCAAATGATCCGGTGTTATAAGCTGTCTGATGGTATTCCTGATAACCGAAGAAATCATATCTCCGAATCCCGCCAGACTTAAGAAAAACAAAGACAATGGTAAATTTTTGGACAAACCAAAACCGATCGTTGCCGCGCCATAGAGAATAATGGAAATAATGATCATCTTGCCTTGATTTTTAAGCCGGTGGTAATGGAAGAAAGATAGTAACAGTCCTGCAACAACAGCTCCTACTGCAGGCGCAGAATACAAGAGTCCCAACCCTTCAGGGCCAACACGCAAAATCTCTTTTGCAAAGATAGGCATTAAAATATTTGCTGTCCCAAAAAATGTTGCCAGGAAATCCAATATCATTGTTGAATATAGAATCGGGGTGGATACAACAAACTTAATCCCGTCCAGAATCGAGTTTAAGTTAAACTCAACTGCTTCAGTTTTTAAATTCAGCGACACCTTAATTGTAAGGATACTGCCAGTAAAAACTAAAAACGAAATTGCATTAAAAAGATAAACCGATGCTACTCCAAATCCTCCTATCAAAAACCCCGCTATGGCGGGACCGATCAAGACAGCGGATTGAAATTGCAGAGTATGTATGGAAACAGCATTCATAAATAATTTTTTAGGCAATAGGTTCGGTAAAACTGCCTGTCTGGCGGGGAGTGAAAACGAGGCTGCAATTGAATTCAGCATCAGCATAAAATAAATTATCAATGGATTAATAAAATGAGTTGTAGTTAAAAAAAACAAAATAAATGCGATCAGAGATAAAGTGCTTTGGCTCAAAACTAAAAGTTTCTTCCTGTCTGCTTTATCTGCAACCAAACCTCCAATTAAAGAAAAGATAAGCACCGGCAAAAAATTTGCAAGACCGCGCAATATTCTCCATAGAAATCCGACACTTCAGGTAAAATATGGATGTGTTAAATATCACTAAAATAACATTGGCTTGGGAACTTTACGAAGCAAGAGTTCCAAAAGCCCATATAGCCTCAAGGAT
>JAQTPP010000007.1 GCA_028712705.1 Candidatus Daviesbacteria bacterium | reverse complement strand
GCGTTGACGACAGAATCGTGGCCCCGCTAACTGTCAGGGTAGACGAAAGTGTGGTTGCCCCGGTCACTGTTAATGTTCCTGTGATAGACGGCGAATCTTTTAATGCTATAGTTGCCGAGGAGCCTAAACTGATATCTCCGCCGCCTGTTAAGTTAGTTCCGGCTGTGACTGTAACTTTGCTATTAGTCAGGGCAGAATTGGGTATATTGGTCAAAGTGTTGGAACTGCCGGAAATGGATTTGTTGGTTAAAGTATCGGTTGTGTCTTTCCCAATTAGGGTGGTGGTAGTATCAGGCAGGGTAATAGTCCTGGCAGCAGTCGGGGTCCAAGTCAGGGTGCCGGCAGGCCCGCCGGATTGGAAAACCAGTTGGTCTTTGGTGGCTGAGAGATTGAGAGTGTTGAAAGTTGGAGCAGCCGTAGTTGATACATCTTGATCCAGTAAGGCATCTTTTGTTACTGTCAAGGTGGTATCTCCTGAGGTTAGAGCCATGGTTGATGCAGAGGAAGTAGCTTCCATGTTGAGTCCATTGACTGAGTCGCGCACGAAAAGCGAACCGTTAATTTGAGTATCAGCATTAACCTCTAAAAACGGAAGAAGGCTGGTTACAGCCAGCACTGCAGAGGATTTATTTGGTTGCTGGCTAATTATTAAAGGTGGTGGTTCATCAGGCGGAATGAAACCCAGTATTTTAGCCTGGGCTGGTGAGATTTCTGCTACTGCTACTTCTGCAAGCTTATGAAATGGTGAAAATAAACCTGAGGCTATGTTATTTTTGAAAAATTGCCGGGTTTGGTTTGGATTGGTGAGGTACGAAGCCGTAATCCAGGAGGTAATGAGCAGAGTGATTACGGATAAGAAAGCAGAGCCAATTAGGAATTTGGTAACAAAGGACCTTTTGAAATTGTCATTCTGATCCGGCTTTGCCGGAGAAGAATCTTTCATGGTCGGAGAAGATTGCCACGTCACTTCGTTCCTCGCAATGACAGAGAAAGGGTTTTGCAAGGCCTGGCCTTGTGAAGCTAAAAGCTCTTCAGTAGTTTTGTCTTTAGCTTGGAAATCTGCAATCCGCCAGCTGGCGGACGGATTAACTTTCTTTAGAGCTGTCAGGGAATAAAGTCTTGTTCCTCCCGGAGTTCTGATTGCAGTAATTTTTCCTGCCTTTTCCCATCTGCGGAGTGTGTCAATGGAAACGCCTAGGAGTTTGGCTGCTTGGCCGATCTTTAATAAAGGTTTAATCGTAGACGGATTGCTCATTTTGATACTTGGCGGTTCCGTCTAAACCTGAAATCTATGCAAATCTGCTTATGCTGCATAGATTCTTAATCCATCGTACATAGGTTTACATAGATTTGTCAAGGGTTATTATTATAGTAATTACTATATTAAGAAAAAAAAGGTAAAGATAAAGAAGCGTACTTTTGCCTAACGGCAAATGTAACAAACCAGATCATGAAGAATATCACAATAGATCAGGGATTCATTGGATAAAACACCTCCGAGGTGGGCTTTGACTCCTCGGAGGTGAAAGGACTGCAAATAGGCTTTCCACCTCGGAGGAGTCCCTTCGGGCCACCATCCGAGGTGATTGTTGTTAAGTTACTTCTTCTCAGTTTGGGGTTGTATGTATGTATAAATATTGACTTTGTTTTCTGTTGTCATAATTATAGCTAATGGGAATTTAAAGACCAGGGGTTTTTGTCCGGCTTGCCGGATCACAATAGGGGAATTTTCAACCAGGGTAATAAAATTTGCATGCTGGGCCAGGATATCAAAGTTACCCTGTGCATTTTTAGAACTGACCGAGACAGCCTCAGCATTGAGGATTAGCTGTTGAGGAGAGACGATCCGGACATGTAAGGTAGGGTTAGGCATAATTTTTTAAATGATTTTGGCATCAGCCAAAGATCCCAAGTACATAAATTTGTCAGCAGGGATGTTATCTAACTTACCAGAAAGTATCACTTCGATATCGTTTACAGCAGTATCTTTTGGTACATATACACCTTTTTTCCCGCTTTGTTTCTCTGTCATAAAGAAAGGTTGTGTCAGGTAATTTATAATCTTTTTTGTCCGGCTATAAAGTATTCTATTCTCGGCAGACAATTCTTCTTCACCGACTATTGCTACAATATGTGATAGTTTGTTATAGTTTTCCAATAGTTTTTGGAATTCAGTAAGGGCTTTAAAATGTACCTCGCCCAAAAATGACTTAGACGAGGTCGAAGAAGATGATTGGAATAAATCTATCGGGGGATAAATACCTTTTTGAGCAACAGACCTGGATAAAACAATGGCATTGTCCAAAAAAGACATTACTGCAACAACGCCGGCGTCTGTAATTTCGTCAGCCGGCACATAAACATTCTGGAAAGATGTTATTGATCCGTTTGCTGTAGGGATCAGGCGGTCTTCCAGCGTTGAAACCTCTGTTTGCAGGGTTGCCTGGTAAGCTTGTTCAGAAGGGATTGTGCCAAGAAGCGTTGCTACTTCCGCTCCTGCCTGGACAAACCTGAACATATTATCGATGAAAAATAAAACATCGCTTTTGAGTTGATCTCTAAAATATTCCGCTTCCGCCACTGCTGCCATGGCGACTCGAAAACGCACTGCCGCATTTTCATTCATCTGACCCAACACCAGGATTGTTTTTGATAAGACTCCTGACTGCTTTAACCGTTCATAAAGTTCCTGACCTTCCCGGATACGCTCACCGACACCGGCAAATACGGAATAGACCGATTTAGTTCCCGTGTTTTTGCTGGTTTGCTGAAGAGTGATGTTGTGCATGAGCTCTGTTAAAAGAATGGTTTTTCCGACTCCTGCTCCTCCTATAAAGCCTACTTTACCGCCCCGCTGGATGGGTGTCAGGAAATCAATGGCTTTTATTCCGGTTTCCAGGATTTGGTAACAGCTCTGTACAATGTTTAAAGGAGGAGCTTTGGAATAAATGGACATTTTTTTCTCCTGATTTATTGGTCCGGCATTATCTTTTGGGATTCCGAATAGATCAATTACCCGGCTTAACACACCCTGTCCTACAGGTATTTTTAAGTCCGAACCGGTGCCGGAAACTTTCATGCCGCGGTATAGCTTATCGGGATTACTTAAGATTTGCACAAAAATAGACTCCTCCGATTGTGAAAAAACTTCTAAAATCACCCCGGAATCCTCAGGACTGGTCAGTATTTCAAATAATTCCGGAAAAGCTTCTCCTTCAATTTCAACTTTGGCAATCTGGCCGTTGATGGAGGTAATAATGCCTTGACATTGGTTCATATATTGTCTGATTTCTCCTTTCTTATCGCTGTCATAGCGGCAAAGTTTTCCAAAATTGCGTTATTATCCAGGTTTCGTTTAGCCAGCGCTTTCATTTTTTGGTATTCTTTAATAAATTTATTAGCCTCGGTTTCAGCAGAATCCATGGCAATAAAACGCGAGGCAGTTCTTGACAGCTCTGATTCCAGAAAGGTTTGTTCCAAGAGCAGGGTGATGATCTGGGTTTCAAAAAAATTCAATATTTTGGGCAGTTCCGGCTCAAAAATAAAGCGCATCATATTTTCTTTTTTCCTGGTATCAAAAGCTTTGATATAAAATTCCCTGGTATAAAGAGATGTGGCTGTAACGTCGGTGAAGGTGGCCACTTGGATGAGCAGACTTTTCATCTTGGCATGGAATACCAGCACCTGGTTGTAATTGGCGCTTAAATTAGCCAAACTGGTGAGTTCTTCTCCTGTTGGCATATCGTCTTTTAAAAGCATTTCCTGATAAGACGGCAGCAGTTTGCTACTTCTGAAATAGTTAATGCCGCCTTTGCCTATGATTAGTTTGTCTACATCCTGAAGTTCTCTGGTTGAGCCGGTGAAATAGTTGGTTAAGGAAGAATTGATAGCGCCGTAGAATCTATAATTTGAAGTAAGCAATATACAGAGCCTTTTTTTAGGCTTAACTACGGACACTTTTTTATAAAGGGCAAAAGCCCGGACTATAGCGTAAACTTGCAGGATTTCATCAAAAAATACGCGGTTTCTTTCCACCTGGGTTCTGATCCTTTTGATTTTAAGGTTGGAAATTTCAGAATAGGCTTGGGCAATTGCTTTTAAAGACTCTCCTTCTTCTATACTTTCGTCAATTTGTTTAATAGCCATAGGTTTAAGCCGGGCACAACTTAGAAAGTACAGGTCCCGCTCCTTCCAGCAGTTTAACGAGTTCCTCGTCTGTTTTAAGAGTAGCAATAGTTTTAGTGATTGGCAACAAAGCAGGATTTTTTAGAAAAGCTTCAATGATAATTTGTTTGTATTTCTCGACAAATCCTCTGTTTTTATCCTGTAAAAAGGTTGTGAAAGGAAGCGCCAGGAGTATTAACTGGATTTGTTTTGGTACTGCGGTTAGTGGTTCCTGCTTCAAGATTTCCATAATTAACTCCCGTCGCCGAAGGATTAACTGTGTTGCGAGCGGCAGTTCACTGCTGAATCTTGAAATCGTTTCCAAGTCCGCTGCGGCGGATAGCACCTGTCTGACTCTTGTAGAAAGCAGGTTGCTGACATGGTCTTGTGTTTGTCTGCCTACTCTTGAAACAGATAATGAAATGTCTACAGCCGGAATTTGTCCCTGCGACCGTAAACCCGCTTTAAAAAGAAGATGTCCGTCTGTCATTGACATAAGGTTTGTAGGAATTAAGGTCGTGAAGTCGGTTAAGTTTAGCTCTATCACAGGGAGAGCGGTTATAGAACCTCCGCCATATTTTGGAGTAAAATTACCGGCTCGTTCTAAAAGATGGGCATGCTGGTAAAAGATGTCTCCCGGATAAGATTCCCTCCCGGGTGATTTATTCCCAAGAAGCGCAATCTCTCTGTAAATCTTGGCATGAGAACCCAAGTCATCCAGGATCAAGAGAACATCTTTGCCTTTTTTCTGAAAGTATTCCGCAACCGTAAAGGCAGTTTTTGGGGTCAAAAAAATCAGCGGCGCAGGTTCAGAAGAGGAGGTAGCGATTATAACAGTGTAATCAAGAGCTTTATTGAGCCGCAGAGTATCAATCAAATCTCTGACTGTAACTGCCGGTTTTCCTACCAGGGCCAAAATGCAAATGGTGCCTGTATTTTTCTGGTTAATGATAATATCGGTTAAAAATCCTGTTTTGCCGGAATGGGCATCGCCTAAGACAAGTTCCCGCTGTCCCCGGCCAAGAGGAATTAAGGCATCAATTAAAGTAATACCTGTTAGAAATTGCGTCTTGATGAATTCACGAGACTCGATTCCGGGAGCTTCAGCATCAAGCTCCATAATAGGACTGACTTGAGTTTTAGAAAGCAAGCCTTTGCCATCGATTGGTACCCCCAGGGGGTTTATTGCCCGCCCCATTAAATAATCTCCTACCATTACTCCCAGGCGGGAACGGAGACGTTTAAATTGCTGCCTGGGTTTAATTGTTCCTTCGTCAACCATCAACACTTCGACTTGGGTTTCGGAAACAGAGTTAACCCATCCCCGGAGATTAGTTTCGGATTGCACCATATCATTGATTTTGATTGAAGGTAGCCCATCGAGCTGGACCAGAAAATTCCTTGAAGATACAACATATCCAACCTCATTTTGTTGATTTGTGCTCATATAATTATTGTATGGATCCCGCCCTCCGGCGGGGCGACACCTTGTGTTATCTTAAAAACTTCTTAAACTCCCCGATAATTTCGAGTTTTCTGTTTTCGACCTTTGCTCTAAGCGAATAATCTCTGTATACCCCTTTCCAGACTAAGGCCGCTCCGGCAATTAAATTTGGATCAAGTTTAATGTCTAAAATTAAGAAAGGGGAATTAAATGTTTTTCTTGCAACAGAGCCGATTCGACTTAAGGTTGTATCATCCGGTTCAAATGTAAGATAGATCGTAAGAGTAGGTAACCCGGAAATCCCTTTTTCCAGGCCGGTAAGAATCTGATAGACATTATCCTTGTTAAATTTTCGGTAAAAGCCCTCGGGCAGGAACTGTAGCCAGTTTAGATCCTGGGCAGTGAAACTTAAAGTTTGATTGTTTTCGCCTCCGAAAAAAGTTTTTAGCAAATTAGACTTTAAGATCCTCAGTCTGTGTTTAAGGCTGGTAAGAGAATAAGTGTCTTTCAGGATAATGTTTAGTATTTCTTGATCCATAACTTTTTCTGTCATTCTGATGCTATACAATAAATTTTTCCACCTTTGCTTTTTCCAGCGCTTCATAAATAAGATCAAGCTGGTCGCTTAAAGATAGTTTTTTCCCCAAAACCAGGCTTAAAGTTTGTTCCATCATGGCAATAATGTTTTCATCAATCAATTTTAATTGTTCGTTTTTGTAGGTATCAATTAACTGTCTGGAGCTTTTAAGCTCCAGTTCAATAGAGGAGGAAGTTTTTTGCGCTGTTTGCACCAGAAAGTCGGATAACCTGTTTTCAATATTGTCAAAAAGTTGATTGATACGTTCTTGGCCGGAGACTTTGCTTGCTTCTTCAAACTGTGCGCTTGACTTTTGCAAGTCTGTCATAAACTGCATAAGTTTCTCTTGCGCCTTATCGATATTGCGCTGGGATGTTTCTAAACTTTGAGAAAGCCTCTTTGAATACTCATTCTCCAGTTTGGATAACTCGACCTCGCTGCCTGCAACAACCTTAATTCCTTCTAATTCCGCTTCTCCCAGGATCTCCTGTGATTTTTTAATAGATTGATGCAAGTTCTCCCAGCCTTTTTCTTTAATGCCTTGCAGGAATTTATCTCCCTCGGATTCCAGTTTCTTTCGCTTGTTGTATTCACGAAGGTATAGCAAGAGGATAATAATTAGAGTAACGATCAGCGCTAAATTTGTAAGATCCAAAGGCAGATTTGGCATAGGTAGATAATACGATAGAATAAAGAAATTTACAATTTGATAATAAGGATTGAGGCTACAATTCCGATTACACCGGTAACAATTAAAAGAGCGATGTTGATAAGAATTGATAACTGGATTGTAGATCGCGCTAGGGGGTTTCTGCCCAGCGCTTCAATGCTTTTTGCGATAGACCTGGAAAAAGTTAAAAAGCCGAAAGTGAAACTTAAAAGGATTACCAATCCTGCTGCAATAAATCGTACTATATTGCCAATTTGTTTGGGATCACTGACATTTTCCAGCAAAGCAGTGCCAATAAAGCCAAACAACCTTCCGGCAAATCTGGGATTAGTTAATTCAGTATATTCGATTCTAATAGCCACCGGAATTTTCCCTGAAGCTATTTTACCTTTGGGACCGTCTATTTGCTCGGCTCCTTCTCCTGTGAAAGCAGCGAGCGCAATCCCAAAAGTGTAGCCTGATTCTGTTGCTTTTTGTGCTTTGCCGGCAATCGCGGAGGAGGTGAGATAGTCGCCGTATTGGATTGGACCATTTAAGATGGTGACATTGACCTGGGCTATGCCGGATCGTATAACCGGCTTGCCTTTGGTCTCCGTGCGGTATACCAGAAGCGGCTGTTCTTGAATTACTCCAAACATTTTATTATCAAAACCGATATTTGCCCGCACCAAACCTTTATCTGTTGCTGTGACAATATCTCCCTCGACAGCATCAGCGTCGGCTATTTCGTAAACAGAAGTGACTTCAATGCCTTGTCCTTGAGTTTGGGTAGCTTGGCCGCGGACAGAGGAGGTAACATAAGTTGCCATTAGCAGAGTAAATAGAAAAGTAGTGAATAGCTTTTTCATTCTAAATACACAATACAACATACTTTTGGAAAGGTCAAAAGGGCGCTCGGGGTCCTGTTAAAACACCTCCGAGGTGAAGAATCACGATTACACCTCGGAGGTGAGTCTATTCATATCAAAATATATCAAGATAATTACCGCATAGGCACGAGATATGGTATAGGGTTTAGGGTATAGGGTATAGGATAGATCAGAATACATACTAACTATATCAAGAAGAAGCAACAAAGACCTGCTTTATATATGTGAAAATATCCGTGAAACTTTTGATTAAAACACATACCTCCGAGGTGGGCTTTGACTTCTCGGAGGTGGAGGGATTACACCTCGGAGGTGAATGAAAATCAGAATGACATTTTTGCAGCCAGATGCTACAATCATTTTATGAATAAATATATCCCTTCTCAAATTGAGCCCAAATGGCAAAAAAAGTGGGCAGAGAATGGTGTTTATCTAACCGATCTGTCAGAGACCAAAAACAAATACTATGTTTTAGTAGAGCTTCCGTATACCTCAGGCGACCTTCATATGGGTCACTGGTTTACATTCACAATGGGTGATATTTTAGCCAGGTTTAAGGCTCGGCAAGGTTTCAATGTCCTTTTTCCTAACGGGTTTGATGCTTTTGGTTTGCCTGCTGAGAATGCAGCCATCAAAAAAGGGATTCATCCTCGTGACTGGACCTATCAAAATATGGAGCGGATGAGAGTTCAATTTGAAACTTTGGGCGCCTCAATTGATTGGACTAAAACCATGGTGGCTTGTGATCCTAAATATTACAAGTGGAATCAATGGATTTTTTTGAAGATGCTCGAGCGAGATTTGGCTTACCGAGGGAAATTAATGTCAAATTGGTGTCCATCCTGCCAGACTGTATTGGCTAATGAAAATGTTGAAAACGGAAAATGCTGGAGATGCGGGAACGAGGTAGAGCAGAAAGAAGTTGATCAGTGGCTTTTTAGGATTACTTCATATGCGGATAGGCTTCTCTGGAGCGATCCACCTCAAGCTGATTGGCCCAAGTCGCTTCGCGAAGGCCAGAACGATTGGATTGGCAAAAGCGAAGGAATGGAAATAGAGTTTCCCGTAGTACAAGACACCTCGAAATTGAAGGCCTATACGGTTTTTCCGGAAACTATATTTGGGGTGACATATATGGTTTTAGCTCCGGAGCATTCCTTGGTCAGGAAACTGGTTGTCAAAGATAGAGAAAAAGAAGTTGAGGAATATATCAGGGTATCCCAAAAAAAATCAGAGCTGGAGCGTAAAGCTGAAGGAAGGGAGAAAACAGGGGTGTTTACCGGCGCTTATTGTATTAACTCTGTTAACGGTAAGAAAGTACCAATCTGGATTGCCGATTATGTTTTAGCAGACTATGGAACCGGTGCAGTTATGGGTGTGCCAAGCTCAGATCATCGCGATTTTGAATTTGCCAGGAAGTACGGTCTGGAAATTATCAGAGTGATTGGTAAAAGCGCTAGCGATCAATCAAAAGTTCTGCTAATGGATGATGTTTTAGAAGAAGGGATACTGGTTAATTCGGAACAATTTAGCGGTTTGAAAACTCCGGAGGAGGCTAGGGAAAAAATTAAAGACTGGTTGGAGGAAAAAGGTTGGGGAAAAAGGCAGGTTCAATATCACCTGCATGATTGGTCAATTTCCAGGCAGAGATATTGGGGGACGCCGATTCCTATTATCTACTGTGAGAAATGTGGCACTGTACCGGTGCCTGAAAAAGATTTGCCGGTTGAACTGCCGTATGAAGTTGATTATGCACCAAAAGGAAAGCCTCCTCTGGCTACGGCAGAAGATTGGGTAAATACGGAATGTCCGAAATGCAGCGGTCCGGCCAAGCGTGAGGTAGAGACTATGGATACTTTTGTAGATTCAGCCTGGTATTTTTTCCGCTATCTGGATCCTGAAAATGATGCTGAAATTTTTGATAAGAAAATTGCCAAGGCTTGGATGCCGCTGGATATTTATATCGGAGGCCCGGAGCACACATTAGGTCATGCTCTTTATTCAAGATTTTTTACTATGGTTTTTAAAGATTTAGGATTAGTTAGTTTTGATGAATATGCCAAAAAAAGGATTCATCATGGTACAATTTTGGGTCCTGACGGCTCCAGAATGAGTAAATCCCGGGGGAATGTAGTTAATCCCGATATGGAGGTCAAAAATTATGGCGCTGATGCAATCAGGCTGTACCTGATGTTCCTGGGCCCTTTTGATATTGTGACTTCATGGAATCCGGATGGGGTAAACGGTGTCTACCATTTCCTGCAAAGGGTTTGGGGGTTGCAAGAGAAAGTTACTACTAATAGTGTCATTCTGGGGAGCGAAGCGACTCCAGAATCAAAAGAGGATTCTGGGCAAGCCAGAATGACGCAGATTGATCTAAGAATAATGCACAAGACTATTAAAAAAGTCACAGAAGACATTGAGCAATTGAAGTTTAACACCGCTATTGCTTCTTTGATGGAATGGTTAAATCATTTGTCCAGAAAAGATAGGATTGAAGTAGAAGAATATAAAGTATTCCTGCTGCTTCTGGCTCCGTTTGCTCCGCACATTACAGAAGAGCTTTGGGAAAATGTCATTCTGGGGAGCGAAGCGACTCCAGAATCAAAAGAGGATTCTGGGCAAGCCAGAATGACAAATAATTGGTCTATTCATCAGCAGTCCTGGCCAAAGAGTGACAGTAAATTTCTAGAAGAAGAGGAAGTTTCTGTTGTAGTTCAGGTTAACGGAAAGGTTCGGGATATATTAGTGATACAGAAAGATGTAATAAGTGATAAAGAGGTCGTAGAAACGAGGGCTTTGGAGAGCAAAAAAGTCCAAAAATTTTTAGAGGGAAAATCCATGAAAAAAACCGTGTATATATCCGGTAAAGTAATCAACTTTGTTGTTAATTCGGACTAGCAGTTAATAATTAAAATTGCTAATAAAGTTATATAGATAATTTAGATTGTTATGACAAGCAAATCAAAAATTGCTATAAATAGAGATAATAATAGACGTAGACTATTATTATCGCTACGCTCAGATAATTGGCTTTTATCGCGCTTGGATTTAATCTGGACAAAATATTTTTCTGATATACCCCAAACGAATAAAGTATTTATTAAGTTTGGAAGAAATGCCAAATTTAGATTAGGTTCGATCAGACTTGATAAACAGATAAAGGCTAGCTATATCACTATTACTTCGATGTTTAAGGATCCAAAGATCCCTCAAGAGGTGATAGATCATACCATTGGTCATGAGTTAGTTCATTATGCTCATGGTTTCTCATCAACCCACCCCAGGTTGCACAAATACCCTCATGCGGGTGGGGTGGTGAGAAAGGAAATGAAAGAAAGAGGAATGGAGTATTTTTTTAATGCTTATAAAATTTGGATGAAAGAATACCGGAAACAGATTTTGGCTAACCGGTAACTTGCCTAAAATGGACAGTATAAATTGGAGAGAGAAGTTAAATCAATTTAAAATTCCTATAGCCTTAAGCTTTCTGGGATTAGTTTTAATTACCGGTGGAATATTTGCTTCCGGTTTAAACCAATCCGCTCCGCCGGCTGGCGGACGGACCAAAGAATTTCCTAAAGAAAGTTTAATTGAAAATCAAAAGATGATCTCTGTTGATGTATCCGGAGCTGTTAAGACCCCTGGTGTTTATCAATTGAAGGACGGTTCCAGAATTGAAGATGCGGTTGTCGCCTCAGGTGGATTTGTTGAAACAACCAATACAGAATATGTATCAAAATATCTCAATATGGCACAAAAATTATCAGACGGCAGCAAAGTTTATGTACCTTTTACAGGGGAGCAAGTCAGTGGGCCTCAGGCTGGGGCAGTTGCTGGAACAACTGCAGCGATTTCTAAAGTAAATATCAATACTGCTACCCAGGCAGAGTTAGAAGCTTTACCAGGTATTGGTCCGGTTACTGCCTCAAAAATAATTTCAGATAGGCCATATCAGGCAATTGAAGATTTGTTTAATAAAAAGATTGCCGGTAAAGCTGTGTTTGAGAAAATAAAAGATCAAATAGTAGTATATTGAAAAAATTACCTTTAATTTTATCCCTAATTTTGTATCTTCTTATCTTTTTTGTCAGATACCAACAGGGAGGTTGGGATATAGAATTAGATTTATTTCCGCAGATTCGAAACAGCTTGGATCAAAGAATTAGTCAATTTTTGCCTTCTCCTCAAGCAGAATTACTTTCCGGAGTGCTGCTTGGACAAAACAAAACTTTACCGGTAACTTTGAAACTTGGACTTAGGGATACTTCTACCTTGCATATAGTGGTGGCTTCAGGGCAAAATTTGAGCCTGGTAGCAGCATTTTTCTTAAGCCTGTCAGGATTAATAAAAAGAAAGTACGCTATTGCATTCAGTTTGCTGGCAGTTGTGTTGTACACTTTGCTAACCGGTGTTGCGGTGCCGGTTTTGAGGGCAGCTATTATGTTTAGTTTAGCCTCTTTGGCTCAGATCTTTGGTAGACAAAGGGAGGGTTGGTGGGTTTTAATGCTGACAGCTGCCTTAATGCTCCTCGTAAATCCCGAGTGGATAACTGATTTAAGCTTCCAGCTTAGTTTCCTGGCTACATTTGGGGTAGTGGTGGTATCTCCGATTCTGGTTGGGTATTTAGACAAAATCCCTATCATCGGTCAGGATTTAGCTGTAACTCTAGCGGCGCAACTTATGGTAACACCTGTTATAGTCCAGAGTTTTCATCAAATTTCGTTTGTTTCTTTGGCTGCCAATGCGTTGGTTTTATGGACAATACCGTTTATGATGATTGGAGGATCAGTTATGCTCGTTTTAGGAACAATTTCAGGTTTACTCGGACAATTGATTGGTATTGGGGTTAATGTGTTGCTTACTTATTTTATTTATGTAATTAAATTTTTCGCCAGTTTGCCGTTTGCCTGGGAATATGTGGGGGAGCAAGTATGGATAGTTTGGGTGGGATACTATATGATTTTGGGTGGGGTATTGTTAGGATTATCTAAGGCTGAAAAATAATTTTTAATTTTTAATTCTTAATTTTTAAACATTTAAACATTCTAATTTCATTAGAAATTATGTTATTATAGAAATATGTTAAAACAAAGATTAAAAACAGATCTAGAATTGGCGGTATCATCCCTGGGCTATCCATCAACTGATATAGTTTTATCTATTCCTCAAAATTCTTCATTTGGAGATTATACTTCGAATATGGCCTTACAGCTTGCTAAACTAGAATTACCTAAAGGTAAGCAGTCCCCAACAGAAATTGCTAATGAAATTTTAGAGAAATTTGGAAAAGTGGACTATCTGGAGAAAATAGAAGTAGCCGGCGGGGGTTTTATTAATTTTTTCATTAAAGACTCCGAACTTGTCAAAAATACGAATGACTTGGATCTGTTGCAAAAATCGACCGAAACCTCAAAAGTGCTTATTGAATATGGCCATGTCAATCCTTTGAAAGAAGTACACATCGGACATCTCCGGACTTTTATCTTAGGAGAGAGTCTTTGCAGAATTTATGAATCGCTGGGTCACACCGTATTTAGAGCTAATTATCAGGGCGATATTGGTTTGCATATTGCCAAGGCTATTTGGGGGATACGAAGCTTAAGCTTACCCTCAAAGGAGTTAAGTTTGGAAGAAAAGGCCGATTTTTTAGGCAGGGCATATGCTGAAGGCAATAAATCGTACGAAGAAGATTCCGCTTTCAAAGAAGAAATAGACAAAATTAACATCGGTCTTTACCAAAAAAGAAAAGAATTTCAAGAAATCTATCAATTGACAAGATCCTGGAGCCTGGAATACTTTGAACCTATTTATCGGCTCTTGGGAATCAAATACGACCGGTGTTTTTTTGAAAGTGAAGTTTTTGAGAGAGGAAAGCAAATAGTACTTAAAAACCTGGGCAAAGTTTTTGAGGAAAGCGATGGAGCAATTATTTTTCCTGGAGAAAAATACGGCTTGCATAACCGTGTTTTTGTTACTTCAGCCGGCAATCCGACATATGAAGGTAAAGAAATCGGTTTGGCAGAAGCGGAATATGATGCTTTTAATTACGAGAAATCAATCCATGTTGTTGCAAGCGAGCAAGAGGGTTATTTCCAGGTTGTGATTAAGGCAATAGAGCTCATTTTTCCGTATCTAAAGCAAAAAAAATACCATTTGTCTTATGGTGTTGTTGATTTAAGTGAAGGTAAAATGTCATCGCGGACTGGCAATGTTGTAACTGTTGATGATTTGTATCATGTAGTATCTGAAAAAGTCAGGGAAGTTATGAAAAAAGGTAGTCTGGGAATTGACCAGGAAGTTGTCCGGATTGTAGCTTTGGGCGCAATCAAATTTTCTTATCTAAAATTCTCCCCAAGACCGAATATGATATTTGATCTTGCGCAATCAGTTTCACTGGATGGGGATAGCGGGCCTTATGTCCAATATACGTTTGCCAGGATCCAATCGGTTCTCCGAAATTCCAGCAAACTTCCGGAAATACCAATGGAGAGTGTTACGTTAGATAAACAGGAGAGAGCGCTATTAAGACAGCTTCTTTATTTTTCTGAAACTGTGGAAGAAGCGTTGAAATTGGGTCACCCAAACCTCATAGCTTCATATCTGATTGAGCTCTCCAGGCTCTACAATCTTTTTTATCAGGAATGCAGAATTTTGGAATCAGAAAAACAAGATTTTAGATTAAAATTATCTTTGGAAGTGAGTAAGGTTTTAAAGAAAGGTCTTTTTCTTTTGGGAATAGAAGCACCGGAGAGGATGTGATCTGCCTTTGGCGAGGTCATCCTGAGCGATCCGGCGGAAGCCGGAGAGTTAAAAGGATAATGATTATGTTTAAAAGACATTATAAAAGAAGATCCTCAAATGTAGTGTTTATTTTCTTCAGACTGGTTTTGAGTTTGGTGATGTTTACGGTTTTACTACTCGGCGCGTACACAGCTTACAAGCATTTTTCCGGTTTAGATCCGTTAAAGCTTGACCCGCAGGCAGTTTTTAATACAGCTCTATCTAAACTTAACTTAAGTCAAAAAGTATTAGTTAATCAATCAAGTGTGTCTGCGGAAACTTCGAAGCCGCTAAATTCAAATTTGGCTTTTCGATTTTTGATTGTCGCAGATTCTCACAACGATAATGCTGATTTGGGGAAGGCTATTAAACAAGGTAGGCATAAGTATCCGGACTTAAAATTTATCATTGGTTTGGGAGATTATACCGAAGTCGGGACAATTGCAGAGTTGGAAAATGCAAAAAAAGAATTTGATAACTCCGCCCTGCGCTATTTTTTAATACCGGGCGATCATGATCTTTGGGATTGTCGAAACAGGTCTTTGTTGCCGAGTTCTTGTTTCAGTCAGGTTTTTGGTCCGTCGTATCAATCTTTTGAACTTGAAAATTTTGAGTTCTTGCTTCTGGACAATAGTGATAACTACACGGGTTTCGATGCTAAACAGGCTGCATGGATTGCGATGGAATTGGAGAAACCTAAGAAAATCGGAGCAAAAGGACTTTTTGTATTTATGCATGAACCGCTTTATCATCCTTCTTCAGACCATGTCATGGGATGGGTGGAGAAAAGCTTGAAATTACAGGCAGGCGGGTTGATTTTTCAACTAAAAGAAGTGGGAGCAACAAAGATTTTTGCCGGAGATATTCATTATTTTTCAGAGTACAGTGAACCTAAAACAAATTTGTCTCTGGTTACAATCGGAGCTGTCACGATTGAAAGAAACGCTCAAGCTCCCAGATTCGCGGTTGTATCCGTATTTAATGATGGTTCAACGATAGTCGAGGATGTGGGGATTAAGTAAACAGCTCGTCAGTGCATAAAAAACCGCTCGCGCGTCCAGATCGCTCGCATGGAAAAAGTAGTGTGCTCAACTGCACAACATTTTTTAGTTGCACTTGACTTCGCTGTTTATAGTGAGATAGGATACTTTGATTATGTTGCAGCAAACTTTAATCATTATTAAGCCTGATGGGGTTAGCCGAGGGCTGACTGAGGAAATTATTAGGCGTTATCAAACTGCCGGACTGAAAGTGGTCAAAAGAAAAGACATGATGGCGCCGCTTGACATTGTAAAGAAACACTATCCGATGGAACCGGATTATCTTCGTTCAATTGGGGAAAAAACTATTGCTGCAGGCCAAAAAGTTAAAAGCGCAGAAGATCAGGGAAGAAAAGTAGTGACCTGGCTTAGAAAGTTTATTACCTCCGGCCCAATTGTGGCCATAGTTTTAGAAGGGAAAAATGCGGTGAGTGTTGCCCGGAAGGTGACAGGCTTTACAGATCCGGCTACAGCTGAAAAAGGCACAATCAGGGGGGATTTGGGAACAGATAATATTCTGGATGCTAATCGGGAAGAAAGACCGGTTTGGAATCTAATTCATGCTTCCGCTTCTCCTGAAGAAGCTAAAAAAGAAATTCAACTTTGGTTTGGGTCATGTCGGGGACGAGAGAATTGAACTCTCTGCTTCTCGCACCCGAAGCGAGCGGTCTACCGATGACCTAGTCCCCGAAGCATTCTTCCTTAGTATTTTACCCCTCCTAGTGTTAAAATGTAAGTAACCTAAGTTGGCCCCGTAGTTCAGTAGATAGAACGCGGACGTCCTAAGTCTGATGTCGGGGGTGCAATTCCCTCCGGGGCCGCATACTGGGAATAACTTATTAACGTATTATGTCTAAACGTTTCAAAATTATTTTATTTGTTAGGTTTAGCGGCTACTTTTTATTTTTTGCCGGACTTATGGGTTTAACTTTTATGTTAGGTCCTGTTGTACAGACAGAAGCCGGCTACAGGATTTCAAGGATTTTGGGTATTAAGAAAACTGTGCCGGTTATTGCCTCCTTTGAGCAGTTCGCACAAGCAGAAGCAACAGAAAGTGATGCAGGCGGGCCTGTTGATTTCAGCAATGTTAGCTCCGGGGGTAACAACATTATTCCGGTATCAACAGAATACGGAGTAGTTATTGAAAAGATCAATGCCAATGCCAGGATTATTCCAAATGTGAATCCGGGAGATGAGGAGCAATATGTGCAGGTGTTGGCTCAGGGGGTTGCAGAAGCGTTAGGCTCAACGCCTCCGGGAGTGCCGGGTAATTTATATCTTTTTTCCCATTCAACAGACGCCCCCTGGAATATTATCCGTTACAATGCCGTATTTTATTTATTGAAGGAACTTGAACCTGGGGATGGAATAATTATCTTTTACAAGAATAGGAGGTATGATTATGTGGTGTTCGATAAAACTATTGCCAGTCCGGACGATATTTCTTTTTTAACAAACAGGTACAATGCTCCGGTTGTAACTCTGCAGACTTGTGATCCTCCGGGGACACTGCTTAATAGGTTAATTGTGAGGGCAAGGCTGGTAAGTAGTTAATAAATAGGGTAAAATAACTTGAATGTCTAAAAAATTTATTATTTCTATCGCAACCTTAATAGCAATTGGTGTTATTGCCGCTATTGCAATTTTTTTGGCAAAAGGTTACACCTTTTCACCAAAAGAAAAGAGGATTGTTGGGACCGGAATTATTACTATAACTTCGGAACCTGATGCAGCCTCAGTTTTTATAGATGGTCACCTTACTACTGCCACAAATGCCACAGTTTCTTCGCTTTCTCCCAAAAATTATTCTGTCAGGATCGTCAAGGAAGGATTTATTTCCTGGGAGAAACAAGTGAGCGTCAAAGAAGGGCTGGTGACAGCTGTCAAGGTAACTCTTTTTCCTGCCATCCCCACTATTTATCCGTTGACTTTCAATGGGGTGGAAAATCCGACTTTGAGTCCTGATGGAAGCAAGCTTGCCTACATCGTACCGTTATCAACATCTGCCGGTATTGCTAATAAAAAGGCGGGAGTTTGGGTTTGGACACAAACCCGCAATCAACCTATTTCTTTTGCCCGTTCTAGCGAGCCTCATCAGATTGTTCAAAGCACAAGTATAGATTTTTCGAAAGCTGCATTGCGCTGGTCTGCCGACTCCAAGCAAGTTTTGGCAACAGCAGGGGATAACAATTACCTTTTGGAATCCGACAGATTAAATTCCGATCCCCGCGATATTACGCCTCTATTGCAAGCTACCTTAAAATCCTGGGAAGAAGACACCCGTTTAAAAAACGAGGTAAGGGTATTGGCAATTAAAAATACAACTTTCCGTCAAATTGCCTCTTCCGCAGCTATCGTGCGCTGGTCCCCGGATGAAACTAAATTTATGGCCGGTAAGACCGAAGCAGATCTTAAAGTCTATAACTTGGAAGATAAGCAAAGCTTGCGATCTGGCGATCTTAGAACAGAATATTCACTGCCTACTGCTAGAGCTCATATCTGGTTGCCCAATTCAATGCATGTTATCTTGATTGAAGAAGGGATAATATCAATTGTGGATTTTGACGGGACAAATAAAGCTGTTATTTATGCCGGTAGTTTCCAGGATGATTTTGTTTTTCCGTGGCTTGATTCATCAAGGCTGGTGATTATTAGTTCTTTTCCAACCCCGACTGCTTCGGAACCAAACCTATTTGGTGTAAACCTCAAATGAACTGATAGCTATTGATGCATTTAGTGTATCTTGTGATCAGGTTTTTTGGCTGGTAGAATCACAATTAATTATTAGCTTATGTTTAATTTTTCCAAAAGGATCGGAATAGATCTGGGTACTGCCAACTCTCTGGTTTATCTTGCAGGGGCCGGTATCGTTTTAAACGAGCCAACCGTGGTTGCAGTCACAACCGATGACTATCGTGTTTTGGCAGTTGGCAATGAAGCCAAAGAAATGTTGGGAAGAACCCCGGGAAATATTGTTGCTTCGCGTCCTATGAAAGATGGGGTAATCGCAGATTATGTGATTACCGAAGCGATGATCCGTTACTTCCTGGATAGAGTTTGCGGTCCGAGCAGGCTTTTTAAGCCGGAAGTTATGGTTTGTGCGCCTGCCGGAGTGACTTCTGTTGAGAAAAGGGCAATTCTGGACGCAACGATTTCTGCCGGAGCAAGGACGGCTTTTCTAATTGATGAGCCATTAGCCGCAGCTATTGGAGCCAAAATTCCCATTGCTAATCCTTCCGGCAACATGATTATTGATATTGGCGGGGGAACAACAGAAGCGGCAGTTGTTTGTCTGGGAGGAGTGGTAGTCCATTCGTCTGTGCGGGTTGGCGGTAACAAAATTGATGAAGCAATTCAAAGCTATGTGCGCAAAAAGCATAATTTAATTATTGGAGAAAGGATGGCAGAAGAAGTTAAGATTAAAATAGGTTCTGCAACTAAGCTGAAGTCTTCCGAGGCGCAAAAGATGGAGGTCAGAGGCAGGGATGCTTTTTCAGGCTTACCCAAGACTATTGAGATTACATCCGATGAGGTGACAGAAGCTATTGCAGATATTACCCACAAGATTATTATAGCGGCAAAAGGTGTATTGGAACAAATTCCGCCGGAACTTGCATCGGATATTATTGACAAAGGCATTGTGATGTCCGGAGGGACGTCGCTCTTGCGGAATCTGGATAAGCTTTTAACCGAATCTTTGGGCGTGCCGGCAGCTCTGGCAGAAAACCCGCTCCTTTGCGTAGCTCTTGGAACAGGACTTGCGCTTGAGAATCTGGATCTGTACAAGAGAAGCGTTAGTAAACGATAATAAACCCTATATGATCATAGGTTTTGACGGGTCAAGGGCGTTTGCAGCTCGGCGGACAGGAACGGAAAATTACTCCTATCAGCTATTAAAAAATCTAGCCAAAGTTGATCGAATCAATCAATACATTGTGTATTTACGTCCGTTAGGCACGCAAGGCGTCCCCTTGCAAGGCTGGCCAGATAATTTCCGATTTAGAACTATTAATTGGCTAAGACTTTGGACTCAGGGTGGACTGGCAATACAAACATTCAGGGACAATCTGGATGTATTGTTTGTGCCGGCGCATACTTTGCCGGTAGTTAGATATCCCGGGTTAAAAACTGTGGTAACGGTACATGATTTAGGTTCCGAATACCTATCTTCAATGCATCAGATTAAACAAAGAGTCTATTTGGGTTTTATGCAAAAGTATCAACTTAAAATCGCCACCAAAATAATTGCCGTATCAAAGGCTACAAAAAATAATCTTGTTAAAAAGATAGGAATAGATTCGGGGAGAATAGAAGTGATTTATGAGGGGTATGATCAAAATCTGTTTAAACCGGTAAAATTTGATCTATTAGTTAATAGTTTGAGCCAGTATGGGTTAAAACCCGGGGAATACTTTTTGTTTGTAGGTACAGTACAGCCAAGGAAGAATCTGGAAAGGTTAATAAAAGCATTTGGCAAATGGCTCGGGGTCCTGCCGGCTCTCCGCCACTGGCGGACCGCCGTGCATCCTCGCTCACTGACGTTCGCTCCGGCTACGCGTCGGGATACCCTTCTCGCCGTCACCCCTCGCCATTATAAGCTAGTTATAGTTGGTCAGAAGGGGTGGATGAGTGAGCAGATCTATAAACTGCCAAAGCAACTGGGAATTGAAGATAGGGTTAAGTTTTTGGGGTATGTGCCTGTGAAAGATTTACCTGTTTTGTACTCCGGAGCAGTAGTTTTAACTTTTCCTTCGCTTTTTGAAGGATTTGGTTTGCCGATTTTAGAAGCTCAAGCCTGCGGATGTCCGGTTTTAACCTCTAATATATCATCTATGCCGGAAGTTGCCGGTAAGGGTGCAATTTTTGTAGACCCGTATTCTACTAGTGATATAGTAAAGGGGATGGTAGAAATTATGAATAAAGATACGAAGAGAAGAATAATTGAGGCAGGATTTTTAAATATCAAGAAGTTTTCGTGGGAAGGTTGCGCCAGGGAAACACTTAAAGCGCTGGAAGCGCTTTGAATAATTATGAAAATAGATATTTTAGGAGTCAAAATTGATAAGGTTAATTTAACCGAAGCTCTTGTTGTTGTGGAGAAGTGGATCCGGAATCCTGGAAAGCATTACATTGTGACTCCTAATTTGGAATTTATTTTGGCAGCCCAAAAAGATAAAGAATTTAGGGAGATTCTAAATAAGGCAGATTTGGCTATTCCAGATAGTTCCAGCCTTGGTTTGTCTGATTGGTTACTTAGAAAAACTAGGTTGGAAAGATTACTGCTTTGGCCGCTGTTCTTTTTTCCAATAAAGCCTATGATGCAGTTTGATGTAGTGACTGGAACAGATTTTATGGAAGCGCTTTGTAAGCTGTCAGCAGAAAAAGGCCTTACAACAGGCTTTTTAGGAGGTAATGGTGAGGTAGCAAAGGAAACTGCAGATTGCTTAATGCGGAAATATCCAAACCTTAAGGTTAGTTATGTTTCTTCTGGAGGAGTCGTCGATAAAGATGGTACTACCAGCTACATACTACCAGCTACTGATTTATTATTTGTGGCTTTTGGACATATAAAACAGGAAAAATGGATTGCCAAAAATTTAGATAAGATTCCTGTGCGTGTTGCCATGGGGGTTGGGGGAGCGTTCGATTATTTCTCCGGTAGAGTGCGCAGAGCGCCTAAGAGAATAAGAGAATCAGGGTTTGAATGGCTATTTAGATTAGTCATTCAGCCATGGAGGATTAAAAGACAGCTAGTATTATTTAAGTATTTAAGGTTAATATTATTTTATGATCAAATTTAAAACACATAAGGATCTACAGCCTGTCTTGATGGAGAAAGCGAATAAGGGCGTTAAAACGCCGTACTATATATTAGCGGATAACGATCAGGTGATATTTGTAATTTCCCCGGGGTTTAATGGAGGAGAATTTAACAAAACTTCAGGCTATGTTAACAATTTCCCCGGCGTACAAACATACCAATGTCTTTATGGTTCTGGAATTTTACTAATGCAGAGGAATGACGAATCTGAAGAAGCGAAGGAATTTAAGATGGTCAGATTAAATCCGTACAGACGAGTTAATGTTCCGGCAAGCTGGCTTGTTTGCCTGGTTAATACGGGAAATAGTTTTTTGATAGTTTTAAGGAGTAGCTGCTTAGACGAGAAATACAAAGTCCCAAAGTCGATTTTGGATAAAAGAGGATTTGCATATTATGTAGTTGATAAAAGAGGGGAAATTGCCTTTGAACCAAATCCTTACTATCGTGTCCGCCCCCAAATTACGACAGAGTGATACTTTTTATTATTCCGACAACATATTCATTCCCGATTAGCAAAGATGTAAGTAGAGTGCTTAATAAAAGGAAGTTAGTATGAGCTAGAAGAAGGAGAATCGGCAGGGTTGCTCTTCTGAGTGATGCCCAATAACCAGAGGACGGCCTCCTTTTTATACCTGCGGTCACCACGGCTATTTATCCTTATTGCAGGTAGTTTTCCTCTTTTGCCCCAGCGTTTGATAGTTAAGGCGGAAACGCGTAAGACTTCTGCAACTTCTCTGACGGTTAAAAGATCGGGTAAATTCTCAAGTGATAATTTGTCTGCCATACTAACTCTTTGTATATCATAACAAAACAGAGGGTGTCAAGGGGTGGTATTTGAGCGGTTCGTCGCAGTGCAAAAAATCGTTCGCACAGTAGAGACTTGCTTACTTGTGTTAGTTTTGCGTCTACTAATGATCTCGAATCATCGAAGTTAGTTACGCAAAACTAACAACATTTTTTGACTACTTGCGACTTCGCCGCTCTTAGAAAGATTATTGTAGCTCTACTGTTGCTCCTGCGGCTGTTAGTTTGGTCTTGGCCTCTTCTGCTGTAGCTTTGTTGACTCCTTCCAAAACAGGTTTTGGAGCTGCTTCTACCAAATCTTTGGCTTCTTTAAGACCCAAAGTTTGGACGAGTTCCCTGACAGCTTTAATAACTGCAATTTTATTTGCTCCTGCCCCCGAGAGGATAACATTAAATGTTGTTTTTTCCTCCTGTGGTTCTCCTGCAGCGGCTCCGCCATTTGCGGCTGCTGCTACTGCTACCGGAGCTGAAGCGCTAACACCAAATCGCTCTTCCAAGGTATGAACTAAATCAGCCAACTCTAAAACAGATAGTTTTTCAATCTGTTCTATGATTTTTTCTAGATTAGCTGAAACTGACTTAGAAGTTTTTTTAGACTCTTCTACTTTTTCTTCTTTTACAGGTTCAGCTTCTTTTGGAGCTTCTGCTGCATTCACCTTGGAGGAGTCTACAGTTGCTTCTGGCTCGCTCGACTTCGCCGTCTCTTCTGCTGCTTGATCTTGTTTTTGATCGTCTGCCATAATTTAAACACCTCCCTCCTTGTCCGCTATAGCTTTACGCGATGGCGGATTGTTTCTCCTTAATTTGTTCAAGTGCATAAACTAAATTTCTTAAATTTCCCTGCAGCACAGAAACCATGCCTTGCAGGGGAGTAGCCAGGACTCCAACGATCTGGCCTCTTAATTCTAACTTTGTAGGAAGAGCGGCAAGTTGAAGTATTTTTCCTTCATCTAATGCGGCACCTCCAAAGAAACCGCTTTTTACTTTGCCCAAAGCAATATCTTTTAAGGTCTTAACTAATATTTTAATAGGAGAAATTTCGTCATCGTATGCAAAAAGTGTGGCAGTTGGACCATTGAGAATGTCTTCCGATTGCGGCGGTAGTTGGTAGTCGGTAGTCGCTAAAGCCCTCTCA
The DNA here is from genome assembly GCA_028712705.1 of Candidatus Daviesbacteria bacterium. Lineage (GTDB taxonomy): Bacteria > Patescibacteriota > Microgenomatia > Daviesbacterales > UBA10151 > UBA10151. The sequence continues at coordinate 14,454 of JAQTPP010000007.1, read as the reverse complement.
AGTAGAGTGTTCTTGGTGATTGCAAACTCTGCGTTGACATCTCGCAGCTTATCCCTTAAATCGGACAACTGCTTCATTGTTAAACCTTTGTAATCTGCAAAAACTACAGATTTGGCCTTGCTTAGCTGTTCTGATAATTTTGCAACTGATTCTTGTTTCTGTTGTCTTGTTTTAGCCATTTAAAAAGCGCCATAAGGCGCCCTTCTTTCGCCTCGGTGAGTCTTATATATACGCTCACTGTCTTAAGCAAAAAGTATTGTATTATAATCTTTCTTATGAGTCAACCCCTCAGGATTCAGCTATACCGAGCCAAACTGGCTTAAATTACTTTGGTACCCAGATCCAATAGCCACCATTACTTTCTGGTCCACCAATAGAAGGGGAAGTAAGATTTGCAGAAGGTGTTGCGCCTTGAGGCAAAGGTGAGGTCCAGGCGCCGGAAGCGCCGGTTTGGCCCATGTTTTTGACAATTATCGCCAGATCAAAAGTATTTATCACTCCATCTTTATTGAAATCGGCATTTTCATTCCAGTTGGAAGATCTTGCAGTAGCTCCCAGCGCTTTTTGAGCAATAGAATAATCAGCACTGTTTATGACATTATCATCATTTAAATCTCCGCTGATTAGGTTTAAAGGTTCATTGTTGTTTAAGGTAGAAACCGAAGGTGACATAGTAAATACAGAAGAGGCGGCAATCTGGGAAGCACCCTTTAAGAGTGCCGTATATTGTATTCCGGAATTCAAACCGGCCAGGGAGATATTGCCGTATTCCCCGGAAGCAGGTAAATTCACGTTAAAACTAAGCAAGAACTTGGGGTTTGATGAGAGCGTTCCTTCCGCAATCCCTACAAACATCCTGGTTGTTTGATTATCTTTGGGACTGCCTTCCAAAGTCGCTTTGAAAGATAGTGTAGGGCCGTACGAGGTGGCTATTGTCGGATCAGCAGCGGGAGACGGGGCAGGTGAGGCGGAATCGCCCTGAGAGATACTGGTTTGAGAAGCGCTTAGCAGTTCTTTGGAGGGTGAAGTTGTAGGTTTTGGTGTAACCCTGGCTATTGATTTGGTGCTTTTTTGCTCCTTTGCGCTGCTTTGAATAGTTTGGTATTGTGAAACAAGATATGATCCGACAGGGATCGTTAGCAGAAGAAAAATATATATTCCTAAAAATAATTTTTGTTTAAAAGTTGAAAACATGATTTCTACCTTGTTAAGTGACGGATGACACAATATATCAATTATAGTGTATATTTATACTGTAGAATTGGCAACTAATATGTTTAAAATTTTTTTTAACACCATTTTAGGCATAATTTTAATTTTTATCTGGTCCCGTTTTGTTGATATAGGCCAGGTTTTCTCCGTGATTTCAGGGGTAAATTTAGCCTATCTGGCGCCAATTCTTTTTTTTATGCTGGCTTCCCCTGTATTGCGCGCTATTAGGCTTAAAGTATTCTTATCCGAAACAATGAAACTTAAGGTATCAGATTTAATTTATTTGAATGGAGTAGCGATGATGCTTAATTTTTTTGTACCCGTTAGAGCAGGGGAGATTGTTAAAGGTATTTATCTTAATACTCACTATAAATTACCTCTTGGGAAATCCGTAATCTGGATATTTATTGATAGGTTTGTAGATTTTTTGGCAGTATTGCTTTTGGCTTCAGTCTTGTTTTTTCTTGTTCCGACCGCTCTTAATATAACTTTTATAATTATTATAACGATTATGCTAATTACAGCCCTGTTTTTAACTTATCTTGCAGTATTTAGAATAGATTTTACCAAGAAACTGTTTAAAATTTTGCGATATATTTTAATAGTTAATCGTATTAAGATATACTTTGATAAGTTTAGTGCATTCATTTTAGAATCCTTTTCGATCCTGGACAGGCATCCAAAAGATTTATGTCTTATGATCGGTATAACAATTCTGGCTTACGCGGCAGATGCAGCGATTTGGTATTTTACCTTCATTGCGCTTGGTGCAAACCAGAATTATCTTAAGATGTATTTGGGCCAACTGTTATCTGCCCTGACTTATCTTGTACCTGCAGCTCCCGGGTATGTAGGCTCGGCTGAAGCATCAGGGCTTTTAATACTTTCAGGGGTTTTTGGAATTTTGCCAAATCTGGCCTCAGCTATGATAGTGTTGTTTCATATACTTTCAGCTATTTTTGTGTTAATTTTTGGCCTGATTTCTGTTTATAGTTTAAAAATTGAGGTAGGAGCTATTTTGAAAAAAGCATTAAAGAGAAGCTAAATCTACTTTTACTCCCGGTCCCATGGTTGGGGAAAGGGATATTTTTTTGATCCTGGTTTTGCCGACTGTTTGGATAAGGGTTTTTATGTTTGCGGTAAGTTCCTCGCCTGGCTGATCTATTTTTCCTAAAGCAATATGGATAACAGGAGCTTTGGCTTCGGTTTTATACTCTGTTTTGCCTGCCTGGAAACTCTCTACTGCTTTTTTTATATCGCCTACGATTGTGCCGTTTTTTGGATTGGGCATTAAGTTTCTTGGCCCTAAAATTCTTGCTATCTTGGCTAGTTTAGGCATCCAATCGGGTGTACTAATGATCAGATCAAAATCAATTTTTCCTTTGTTGATTTCTTCAATAGTGGAATCGGTACCAAAAATTACTCCCTCAAGTTGCGAGGCGGTCGAGGGCCCAAAACATAAGATGCGTAACTGACGACCTTTCGCATAGGGTAAGGAGACGTAACCACGAATACCCGTTTGCAAGGTCGTAATATGCGCTTCTAAGGTGGCATTAATTTTAGAATAGGACATTTTTTTAACCATGTCAACTGCTTCTGGAAGTGGATATATTTTGGTTCGGTCCAGATATTTAACTGCTTCCTGGTATTTTTTGCTTCTGGGTTTAGCTTTGCCTGGTTTTTGAGGTTTCTTTGTTTTGTCATGCTGGAGCGAAGCGATAGCATCTTTCTGATCAGATTCTATCGGTTGCTGTGCTCCCTCCAGAATGACAGGAGGCGTAGATTTTTTCTCACTGTCACCCCTCGCTTCCAGTTCTGTGGTTTCGACTTCGCCACTTGCTTTGTCAGTTTCAACCTTCGCTCGCTCCGCCTTACTGGGTTTAGTTTTTTGCTTTTTTTCTTCAGCTTCCGGCACCGAATCATCAATTGTTTTAATTCTTGGTCTACCCACTGATTTTTACCCCCATACTTTTGGCAGTTCCTTCAACTATTTTTTCCGCAGCTTCCACATTTTTAGTATTTAGATCAGGCAATTTAGCTTCGGCAATAGCTTTTATTTGAGCTGTCGTGAGTGAGCCTACAGGAGCTTTAAGCGCAGTTCCGGATCCTTTTTCCAAACCCAGCGTCTTTTTAATCATTTCTGCAACCGGCGGTTCTTTAGTAATAAAGGAAAAAGTGCGGTCTTCGTAAACCGTAATAACGACCGGCAAGATATTACCTTTTTTATCCTGGGTTCTATCATTAAAAGCTTTGACAAACTCCATAATAGGTAAACCATGCTGACCCAAGGCCGGGCCAACCGGAGGAGCGGGAGTAGCTTCTCCTGCAGGGATATTTAGTTTTATCAATGTTTTAATCTTTTTAGCCATATCAACCCTCTGTTTAAATCTTCTTTATCTGTAAAAAGTCCAGTTCTACCGGAGTTTCGCGCCCGAATATGGACACCAAAACTCTCACTTTGCCTTTTTCGCCGTCAACAGAGTCAATTTTACCGATAAAGTCGGCAAAAGGTCCATCCACAATCTTGACCGCATCGGAAACTGCAAAAACCTGTTTATACATCGGAGCTTCTGTTTGGGTAAATTTGACGATGGTTGCAACTTCCGCATCAGAGATTGGAGTTGGCTTGTTGCCCATACCTACAAAGCTGGTTACGCCCTGGGTAGTCCGGACCGCCAGCCAGGAAGCATCATCTAACACCATTTTTACTAAGATGTAACCAGGGAAAATTTTCTCTTTAACATTGACCTTTTTGCCGCCTTTGATCTCGATTTTTTCCTGTGTAGGCACCAAAACATCTAAAATTTTCTCTTCCAGATGCTCTGATTCAACCCGCTGTTTCAAGGTTAAGGCAACTTTGTTCTCATGGCCGGAATAGGTGTGAACTACATACCAGCGGGCATCAGGATTGTCAGATTTGGACCCGGTATCAATTTGCCCGTCTGGCTGCAAAGCACCGCTCGCCTCGCTTATTTCATTGTCATTGCGAGGAGTCCCGACTTTAGTCGCGGACGACGTGGCAATCTGGGTTGAGTCTTGATCCTGATTAGATTGTTTCACTTCGTTCGCAATGACATCAGGTGAAGTTTCTTCGGATTTCGCCTCCTCTTCAGAGGTTCCAGCAGGAGTCGGTGTTTCGGAATTCTGATCTTCCGACTCACTAGTTTTCTGTTTTTTATTGTCCATAATTATTTATTTAAGAGAAAAGCTGTAATAGCAGTTAAAATATAATCCAAACCTCCCAAAAACAGTCCCACTACTGCAGCTACAAGTATAACTAAAACAGTATACCGGATAGTTTGTTCCTGACTAGGCCAGGCAACTTTTACTAATTCCTCTTTCACCTCTTTAAGAAAACCAAATATATTTATATTGGGCATAAAAAAAGGGTCTATATTTAGACCCCATTTGTCAAGTCAAGTATAACAAATTAATAAGCAAGCATCAAGTGGCACTTAATATCTACTCCATTTATGGTAAAATATAGTGTATAGAAGCAGGTCGTTTTATGAAAAAACTTCCAGGTTTTTTAAAAAAATACTTCTGGGATGTAAAGTTTGACAGTATTGATCCCAAAAAGTCTGCCCAGTATGTCATAACCAGACTAATAGATTGCGGTAACGATAAAGCGATCCGCTGGCTCTTTGAAAACTTCCCTAAAGACCTTATTAAAGAGGTGGTGACTACTCGCAGAGGACTCTCCCCAAGGACCGCTAATTTTTGGGCTCTTGTTCTGGGGATAGACAAAAGAAAGGTGGTATGTTTACAAAAACCTTATCTCAAAATGCGGCAGCAGCTTTGGCCTTATTAGGCAAATCCGGTGTTTTAAAGGATGCCTATCTTGCCGGCGGAACAGCATGTGCTCTTCAGCTTGGCCATCGCATATCTTTAGATCTTGATTTTTTCATAGAGAAAGAATTTCCCGCCGAAATTGTCTTGAAACAATTAGAACAATTGTCTGGATTTAAGCTGGATGAAACAGCAAAATGGACTATTTTGGGTAGTTTTCCAAAAGTAAAATTCAGCTATTTTTATTATCCGTATCCTCTTATTAAGAAAACCTCTTTTTTTTCTCAAGTTAACATTGCTTCACTTGAAGATATTGCAGCCATGAAAATAGCAGCTATCTGCGACAGAGGTACAAAACGAGATTTTATTGACCTTTACTTCCTAATTAAGATGAGATTTCCTCTGGAAAAAATCCTTAAGTTTTATGATCAAAAATATAATAAACTTTCAAATAATATTTATCACATTACAAAAAGTCTTAGTTATTTTACGGATGCTGATTTTCAAGACTCACCTGAAATGTTAATCCCTGTCTCTTGGGAAGAAATTAAAAAATTCTTTCAGGATCAAACCATGAGTCTTGCCAGAAAAAAACTAAAACTTTAAGAGATGTTATAATTTCCCTGATGAAAAAGCATTTGGCTATTTTTAAAGGGAAAGCAGGGGAATTGATACTTTCCGGGCAAAAGAGGGTCGAATCCCGTTTTTCAAAGGTCAAAACAGTGCCATTTGGGATGATTTCAAGCGGAGATTTGGTTTATATAAAACCTTCCGGTAAAGAAATAATTGGTGAATTTCGGGTCAAAAAAGTGATTTTTTTTGATGGTATTTCTCCGGAAGATATAGCCAGGATTAGAAAAGAATACGAGAAAGATTTGGTAGCAGACAAGGCCTATTGGATCAATAAGACAAATAGTAAATATGGAACTCTAATTTTTATAGGGGACTCCTCACGTTTCATTACATCCCCGGTCAAATTTCCCAAAAAAGATCTTAGAGGTTGGGTTGTGTTGGAGTAGCCTGGGCAGAAGATGTAGCATAGGATGAGAAGCTGTCAGAAAAAGTAATTTTATCTTCATTTCTGGTTACCCTCACCATGGCTTTGGGGATTAATCCTGCCAGAGTTAAATCTTTTCTTCCATCAATGGTGGCCTCGAGCAATCCAGCTGGTTTTTGGAATGCAAGAGGTTGAGTGTTATCCAAAAGTGTATGCATGATTTTGTTCCAAATTGGGGCTGCTCCTGTAACACCGGAAGTTAAAATAGGATTCATGGGGGAGTTATCCGGATTGCCTACCCACACACCTACCACAAATTGTGGAGTATATCCAAAAGTCCAATTATCCCTTTTATTGTCAGAAGTGCCTGTTTTGACCGCTACCTCAAAGCCGGGAATTTGAAGAAGGGAATTTGGTCCAAAGGCAGGGGTTCTGGCTTTGTTATCCTTTAAAATGTCGGTGAGAAGATAGGCAATTTCCGATTGTAAGACCCTTGTTCCTGAATTGTTATATTCTTCCAAAACATTGCCGCTTGAATCAGTTACTTTCAAAAACGGAGTCGGAGGTTTTCTAATTCCAAGATTTGCCAGAGTGCCATAAACTGACATCATATCAACCATTTTAATTTCTCCGCCGCCTAAAGTTAGAGACAGACCGAATCTGGCAGGATCATTGAAGGTGGTGATACCTAAATCTTTGGCAGTTTTGATCATGTCATCTATACCCACGACGGAGAGCATTTTAACTGCCGGAATATTGCAAGAGGAACCCAGAGCTGTCCTGATTGAAATTGGTCCATGAAAGCTGCCGTCATAATTGACCGGTGAATAAGTTCTCGCCCCGTCTTTGAATGTAACAGGGGCGTCCAAAATAGTATTTCCCGGAGTAAAACCTTTTTTAAAAGCTGTTGCATAAGTGATAACTTTGATGGAGGAGCCTGGTTGACGCGCTGAGAGTGTTACATTAAAATTGCCAAAGCGTGGCTCATGATAATCTTTTGAGCCAACCATGGCCAAAATCTGGCCGTTTTTATCTGTAATCATGGCTGCTCCGTTTTGGACATTGAGGGAGGCTAATTTTTCCACCTCTTCTTTGACAATTTGTTCCACCTCTTCTTGTAATTCAAGGTCCAGGCTGGTGTAAATTTTAAGACCTCCCTGAGAGACAACCCGTGGGCCATATTTTTCTGAGAGCAGATTCCTGACATACATGACAAAATGTGGGGCATGAATATCATTTATTGGCGGCTTAAGATTAAGATTTTCTGCAAAAGCTTCGTTAGCTTGCGCTTGAGTGATATATTTTTCTTTAACCATCCGATCTAAAACATCTTTCTGCCGCTCTCTAGCAAGATTAGGCCGGGATCCATAAGGAGAAAACTGGGTGGGAGAGGCAGGGAGTCCGGCCAGATAGGCGCTTTCTGCCAGATTAAGCTGAGTGGGAGATTTACCAAAATAGGTTTGCGAGGCTGCGGCAATTCCCACAATGGCTCCCCCGTAGGGCGCTTCATTAAAATACATTTGTAAAATCTGATCTTTTGAATAAATCCTCTCTGCCCACAAAGCCAAAATAATCTCGCGCAATTTACGGCTATAGGTTCGCTCAGGGGTGAGCAGGGAATTTTTAATAAGTTGTTGGGTAATGGTGGAGGCTCCCTCGTAGTTACCATTTTTGAGATTTTGATAAAGCGCACGGATAATGGCAAAAGGATCAACGCCTATGTGGTGATAGAAATTTTGATCTTCGATAGCAATGGTGGCTTGGATCAGATTTTTAGGGATTTCCGGAAGTTGAACAAGAGTGCGGTTTTTGTCCCCATAGAGTCTGTAGAGCAGACTACCGTTCCTGTCATAAAATTCAGTGGTGAGAGGTTCGTTAGAATAGATAAGCCTGTTAGGTGTCGGGAGCTGGTAAGCTGCGGTTAAGATAAAAATGGTATATGAAATAATAAAGACCACAAAGACTGAAAAAACAAATATGATTTTGGATTTTTTGGAGAAGCGTAGTTTCTTAGGCCGGCCTCTTGCGCGGTGAAGCCGCGCAAAATGCAGAATTGAAAATGTAGAATGTATAATTTTTGGAAAGATTCGAATTGTACATTGTACATTGTACATTGTACATTGAAGCAAGCGAAGCGGCATATCTCCTATTTTTATCAGGATAATTTTGACCAAAAGGAGAGCAAGATTTTTGGGGGAAGGCTTTAAATGATTCTTTTTCTTTGGCCCTGTGGGCATAAACTTTAGCTCTTGGGACAGAAAATATATCCATTGCATTCTAAAAGATTTAAACTCTGCCCACAAGAGGGAAGTTTAGTTGACAAACCAAGTCCCATAGTGTAGAATATTGTTTAATATGCAATCTAGTATTCGTGAATGTGAGCCATGTATAGAAGCTTCACAGATAAAAAGAAGAGTTGTTGGATCTCTGAAACCCCGCCCTCATCCTACAGATGGTCTGCCTTGGGGATATATAAATAGAGATAGACCTCTGTTTGGAAAAGTGAGTGAAAAATTAGCTTATCTTACCGCAACATTAGAAAATAGACTAAGGTCTCACCCTAAAGTTATAGCAGGATTAGCTTCAGTTTCACTATTGGCTGCTGTTATATTTTCTGGAAGAGGAGAACAAAATATTGGTGGGTTTGGGTTAGGAATAGGTCCTGTTGATGCAATCGGTCCCACTGAACTGGGTCAAGTCCCGGATTATGGTTTGACCCATTGGCGCGTTAATGTAGTAGAAATAGCAGAAGCCCATTTAATGAATCCAGATTCTAATTTTGGAGAAAAAAGTTTCATACAGAAAATGGCGGAAGTCGGATACAGGGTGAGTCCATCTCAGCCTATAGCCAATAATATGTCTCTAGTAGCGGGTGCAGAAGGTCTTTTCTCTCGATGTTATCCAACTTCTGATTCAAGATTTAATTCAGTTTCCGTTATTGATGGTATTCCAGGTATTGATGGAGGAAATAGTTTTTCTCTTTATGCTCTAGTTCAGATTACAGATTCCAATAACGGTAATGCTGAATATTATGGTTTGGGTGGACACTATGTATTAGGCAATAGAATACATAGTAGATGGTTTAGATTGGGAACGGGAAGAAATGGTAAAGTTACAGAGTCATTTCTAGGTGGTCCACTCAAAGACCCTGAGGCCTTACAGGGTTTAGTAGACTCTATTGGGTTAATAAATATAACCCCACCGCAACCGCACATATTCCCATAAATTTAAAAGATAGATTCAAGACATCATACTTTTCTGCAAAAATAGCCGGGAATTTTTTGGATAAAAATATGGCCAGGATAAACAAAAATACATACTGAGTTCCTTGCAAAGAATTTACCAAAGCCGGGTTAGCCAGAGAAATTGAAAAAAGAAGCAAAAATTCCGAAATGGCCCCGCTGGCTTGCCCTCCCAAAAATACCAGGCCTTCTTTAGAGAAGAAATTAATTTGTAAACCGGCAGGGGTGATAATTTTGCTGCGCAAAGTCGGGATCAGAAGCACAATGACAATAAATGGAAGCAGGATTAATCTTGACCAGACCAACACAGAAAAAAAGTCTAAGTTTAAATATGCCTGCCGTAGAATAATGTAGGATATGGCAAAGCTGACAGCAGATAAAACTTCAAAGACAATTTCCCGTTTATTTAAGATTTTTTGTAAAATATCCTGCATGGTTAAAAAAATCATGCCTGCTGTTAGGATCAAAACCGCCCAGGTTTGGGTTTGTGAGATGGCATAAGTTTGCGAGGCAAAGATCAAAAGAATCAGGGGAATAAGCGTGCCGATAATCGGTATGACCCGGGAAACCTGGCCGATTTTTAAGGCTTTAAACATAAAATACGCTCCAGCGGTCCAAAGAATGGTGGACGCTGAAGCCTGGGTAAAAACTTCTATATTAGGAACACGAGTAAAAGGTAAAGCTAGAATTGCCAGTAAAGAGATCAGGCTAATATAAAATACGTAAATTAGCGGATCAGGAATGGTTTTATTAAGCAAAAATTTGTTGGCTAAAACTGACAAGGCATTGAAAAAATAGGCGGTTATGGTAAAAGGTAGATGTGACATAGTTCTGTCATCCTGAGGCTGAAAGCCGAAGGATATATATTCTTCGCTACGCTCAGAATGACAATTTTATTTTGATTTTAGTTCTATTTCTTTTTCTATTTCTTTCTGTCTTTTTTCCAAAACTTCTTCTGCCTGGACTGTGTGTCCAATGAACCGAAGGAGAGAGTGAGGGATGCCATTGTGTTGGATGATGTCTGTATAAACCAGTGCCGAAGGTCGGATATGGCGCTCTAAGCTGGTATAATCTACTTCCACCAAACCAAACCTGGGTTCAAAACCCAAATGCCATTCAAAATTATCAATTAAAGACCAATAGAAAAATCCTCGGACATTAACTCCGGCTTTAATGGCTCTGGCTACTTCTTGTAAATAAGAAATTAGAAAGCGATTTCTTCTGTCGTCATTGGTAGAAGCAATACCGCATTCGGTAATATAGATAGGTAAATCATCAGACAGGTCGGTTAAAACTTCAAAGATGCCTTCGGGATGAATCTCCCAACCTAAATCAGAAGCTTCATGAGTTTGCTGTGCCAGACCCACATTCTGAGATATCAAATTATTACCTTTGAGACGGATATTAAAATAGTAATTAATTCCCAGGAAATCATGGGTCCCCGAGGTTAAGAAATAAAACAAATGGTTAACAAAAAGATCGTTTAAAGCAGCTGCCATTTGTTCGATGATGGAATGTTTATGATAGACTTCAAAAGAAAGTATATTATTGGCAATGCCGACCGGTTTACCTGCCGGGAAAGCGGAATGTAGATATTTGTAAACTCTTTTATGGGCATTAACCAGGTTTAAATAAGCTTTGATTTGTCCAAACAAACTTTTTTTTGAGTGAGGCCAAATCCTCTCAATGTAAGTTTCATAAACATAAACTCCTGGTTCATTCAAGGTCACCCATAAATCAACGAATTCCGAGATCTCGGGAACGATTCTTCTGACAAACCTTTCAAAATATTTAACAGTTGCCCCATTTTCCCAACCGCCTTTATCAGCCACCCACTTCGGTAAAGTCCAGTGCCAGAGAGTTAACATGACTGTCAGACCGCGGTCTTTTAAAGCTTTTAAGACTTTTTTGTAGTGTTCAATTTCAGCTGCATCAAATTCGCCCTCTTTAGGTTCAATCCTGGACCATTCAATAGATAAGCGGTGAGCATTATGATTTAACTCTTTGGCCAGTTCAAAATCCTGTTCATATAAATGGTACTGGTCACAACTCTTTCCTGAGCGCAAATGGGGCGGTTGATGATTCTCCTCCCACTCCCACCAGTCGCTGTGAATATTATTTCCCTCTACCTGGTGAGCAGAAGTGGCTGTGCCCCACAAAAATCCTTCCGGGAATTTTAAAATTGCATGATCGTGATGTTCTTTGGGGTGTTCCTGCGGCACAGCTTTATCTTGAGACATAATCTCATATTAAGATAGGGGATATGTATTTGTAAAGCTTAATTTAACTCAACTACAGATACTTTAACTTTATTATCCTGGTACGCGAACTTAAAAGCTATTGGTTTATTTTTGTTATTAGTAATATAAAGGTTTTGAAGCGCGTTTGAACCTCGAGACCACGGGTTTGAATAAATAGATACTCCATATTCTTTGGGAACATCAGGAATATTGGCAAAATTGTGGTTGGTGGGGGCTTCTACATCTAACCCTGCTTCCTTGGCTGCCCAGTTAATTAATGATGCCAAATGGCAAACTCCGTCCCCGAATAAATATCCGTCTGTTTTAAAGCCTTCTTGAGCATTGAAATGAGCATTGGTGGTTTTGACTAAACTACCCTGGAATTTAGCCTGGACATCGCTGTGAAAAGCAAAGGTTTTCTTTGGTTCCAGCTTAAATTCATATTGAAACGGCTTGGCAATCTCGTCCCATTTAATATCTTTAGAAGAGGTTACCTTATCGCCAAGGTAGGCCAGATTTAATAAGATATTGTCTTTAAAAACATTGTTGACAAATTTATCTGCATAGCGGTTAGTAAGAGACATCTCTTTTTGAGCCAGCAAATACTGGCCTGTGAAAGGACTGACAAATTGTTGACTGCCACCATTCCCTAAGAGCGAACCAAAAGCAAAAGGGAGAATAGCTAGAGCCTGAAAAGGCTTTTTTATCATAAGCTGTGTAGTTTAGCATACTATGAGCCTAAAGTCAAGCTATTGGGGTTATGGTATGATGTAATTGTGATTAGGTTCCTGCCCTTTATATTAATACCTGTCTTGATTTTAGGGGGTTTAGGCTATTGGCGGTATGTTTCTACTAAAGAAAGTTTAACCACTTCTGAGACAAGTCAACAAGATCAGACACCAATAGAGGTGCCAAGCACTTTGCCGGGAGCAAGTCTGGAAGATAGAGTTAAGGCTTTGGAGGATCTGGCAACTAAACTTGCTACCCAGCTAAATTCCTTAAAAGCTCAGACTCCTCAAACCGCCAATTCAACTTCTTCGGATTCAAGGATTTCAGATTTGGAAGCATCTGCTACAGAGTTAAAAGCCCGGATCAGCGCCTTAGAAAAATCAAGCCCGACCCCTGGTTCGACTTCTAAATCTCCATTATACATACCTCTTGGCGCAGGAGGCGGACCCTGGATTGATCAGGTTTGGACTACATTAAATGAATATCAGGCAGTAATAAATCCCGATAATTACGAGGGTTATTCCAGCATGCAGTTGGAAGCAAATTTCCGGCTGTCAGAGCCATCTGGTACAGGGTCTATAAGGTTGTATAATGTGACGGACGGGAGTTCAATATCATCACAGCTGGATACTACTTCAACCAACTTTGGTGTAAAAACTTCAGGAACTTTTAAGTTAGCTAGCGGTCAAAAAACATACACCATTCAGGTTAAGAGTTCTGAGGCAAAGATTTTGTTTGTCCAATCAGCCAGGATTAAGGTGAATTTTTAGGATCCGTTTCTTCATACAAATTGTTCCCCATCTTTACAGATGTAATAACTATCACTGATTTAATGGAGTGGTCATGGTATAAATTTTTGGAAGAGGTAATGCACAAAATGAAAAGTGGATCTCTTAAATCAGGCAGATCTGGTAAAACTGTTAAGAGCAGAAAGCAGGCAATCGCAATTGGACTTTCAGAAGCTAGATCAAAAGGCGCTAAGGCTCCATCAGTATATTAGAAAGGGGGTGAAAATTATGCCAACAGACAAAGGAAATGATGATAAAGGAGAAGGTAAGGAATCCGAGGAAAAAGAAAGAATGAAACAAGAGGAAGGAGAAGAGGGGACAAGAACTAAAGGCACGGAAGAGGAAGAAGAAAAGAAGGAGGGAAGCGCGAATAGGTCTTCATATGGTGGTATGTAGGTTTCCTAAATTAGGGGTGGCTTGGGTTGACTTCGGTGCAACATGAGCCGCCCTAATTTTTATATTAAGGAGGTGAGAAAAATGAATCTTATTACGCTAGGTAATATGTCAGCCTTATCGGCATTATTATTTGGAATTTTAATTTTGATATTTCCCAGTTTTTTGAATTATTTTGTGGCATTTTATCTTATTATAATAGGCCTTTTGGGATTGGGAATTTTTGGCAGATAGGGGGTTAGTCTTTATAAGCAATTATGTTGTTGCGCTGGGAGAATATGGAGTAGTGCTCATGAATTGATTATATCGGATTATTGTCCAATTTGCAGTATTGATGGCAGGCCACAGTTCATGCTCCCTTATACATTATATATTAGTTAGATTTTTTCCCAAACTAAGTTTATAGAAGTGGTTTACCACAACTACGAGTGATAACGAGCTAGTTGTGGCAGGGGCGGGAGGAATCGAACCTCCAGGGTCGGATTTGGAGTCCGATCGTTTACCAATTAACGGACGCCCCTAGATACTCATTAAAGTATACCAGACTCGTCATTGCGAGACCACGAAGTGGCAAAGCAATCTAGTTTGGAGTGTTTAGCCCTACCAGGATTGCTTCGATCGCCGCGGCGACCTTCGCAATGACAATAGAGAAGGGAGATTAAAGTTTTACTTCGTTGTGTAGAGTGGTTTTCCGGCAATGTTTACAAAATTTGTTTAAAGCGAGTTTTTCCTTAATGTTTACCGTATTTCTGGTAGCAGTGTAATTTCTGTTTTTACAGGAAGAACACTGAAATATGAATAAATTTCGATTACCCTTTTTGGCCAATCGGAGCGCCCTCCTTTCTTCTGGCGCGAGATCGCTTGCAAAAAGTGTCTAAATGACAGTTTTTGACAAGGGCGATTTATGGATTATATCTTAGATTGTAGCTAAACTGCAAGAGCTGGAATTGTATCTGAAATTATTGTTGAAAGATAATATATCAAAGTATCATTTAAGATATCTATATATAAAAAAGTACTACTTTTTTTACTATTTTTTATCAGCACCACGGTCTTTTTTGTCT
>JAQTPP010000006.1 GCA_028712705.1 Candidatus Daviesbacteria bacterium | reverse complement strand
TTTGTAGATCACGAGGCAAGCATGCAAGGAAACGATTTCTCTGTCTTCTCATATGTTCTATATTATTGATTCCGCGAGTCTCTTCTCGGGCTATTGCCATCCCATATGCTCCTATCATCGTAAGAGCATTATCATACCGATTAGCCTCTAGTTTTGGAAACAGTAAATTAAGTATGATTCTAGCAATTCGCTGAGATAGTAATGAGCTGGGATAATTATCTCTAAGCTGAAGAACTTCTCTTGCAATGCGCTCTTGTCCTTGGGTAATTAAACTGCAAATTGCGCTATTTGTTTCTGGTGGTATCTCTGTCTCCATCATTATTCTCCTAATACTATTCTCTCAAATCTTTTCACTATAATATTTTCTCCAAGTTTACCAATGACAGATTTGACTAGATCCTCTACTGTCATTTTTTCATCTCTAATATACACTTGTTTTAAAAGGTCTGCTACATTTTTCGGCGCCATGGAAGCTATCTGCAGACAAAGTTCATGGGCTAAATTTTTAAAATCAGGCGTCCTGGCCACAAAATCTGTTTCACAGAGAAGTTCTACCATTACCCCAACTTTACCTCCATGGGAATAAGTTTCCACCAATCCTGCTTTTACTTCTCTCCCTGCTTTTGATTTAGCCTTATCAAAACCTTTTTTCTTTAACCACTGTTTGGCTTTTTCCATATCCCCATTAGATTCTTTAAGGGCCTCCTTACAATCTGCAATCCCTGCTCCTGAATCCTGCCTTAGTTTTTTAATATCTTCTATATTCATAAATTTCTCCATTTAGAATAGCGAAGTCACAAGTAAACAAAAAATGTTGTTGGTTTTGTGCTGCTTAGACTTAATGATTTATTCTAAGGTAGACACAAAACAAACACAAGTGAGCAACGACACTAGCGTGCGAACGATTTTTTGTACTGTGACGAGCTAGTCTCTAATTATTCTACCTTTCTTTCAAACTCCTTTACTGTTTCCTTTTCAATTTTTTCTTCGACTTCTGCAACTTCTTCTTCTAAAACATTTTCTTCTGTTTTCTCCTTCTTCTCCGATTCTTTTTCTTTCTTCACTAACTTCTTGGCTTCTTTGATAGCTTCTCTTCCTGCCTCTTTTTTACCTTCTCCGAAAGCTTGAGCTATCGCCCCTACTAATATTTTAATAGATTTTATAGCATCATCATTACCCGGCACAGGATAATCAATTTGTGTCGGATCACAATTTGAATCGGCAATTGCCACAACTTTAATACCTAACCTGTTAGCTTCCCTGACAGCGATATTATCCGAAACTGCATCCACCACAAAAATTGCATCAGGTGAAACCGCAAGATCCATTACCCCGGCAAAATCTCTTTGCAGCTTACCCATTTTCCGCTCCAGCAAAAGCTGTTCTTTTTTAGTATATTTGGAAAGTTCGCCTTTGGATTTCTGCTCTAAATAAGTTTTCAGTTTTTTAATATTTTTTTGTATTTCCGAAAAATTCGTTAAAAAACCTCCCATCCATCTTTCTACAAGAAATGGAGCCTCAAGTTCCCCTGCCAATTCCTCAATAATCGGTCTTGCTTGCTTTTTTGTTCCGACAAAAAGTAATACTTTTCCGGATTTTCCAAGCTCATAAACAAATTCACAGGCTTCTTTTAGGTATTTTTCAGACTGAGTCAAATCAATAACAGAAACACCCTCTTTAGCTCCGTAAATATACGGGCGCATTCGCGGGTTATTCCTTCTAACCTGGTGTCCAAAATGAACACCTGCTTCAAGCAACTCTTGTAGTGTTGGTAATTTATACATTGTCTCTTTCCCCTCCCCGCAGTATTGTGGTCAGAGACTTTAAACTACGGGTGTGTAATGAAGGTATTTTATAAGGTTTGACTCCATAAATCAATAGTGATATAGTTTGTGCATCTATGAGTCTGTTCTTAGAAGCTGGAAACGGTAGCCGGGCGCTATTACTAGAACATTGCGCGGGTATTACTTTTGGGGGGGAATTAATCACTCCAGAAAAATTAGGGGAAGATACTCAAGATTGGCAGAGACGTCCAGCGCTTGTAGCAGGTATAACCTCAGGGATTATCGATGACGGAACACTACTACAACAGCTCGCCCATGATTATATGCCATTAATTGTTATTGGTGATCATAGAGAGAAACCAGTAACATTAGACGCTGAATTAGCTAGATTTCACTATAGAACTTATGGGGATAACGATCGTGAAAGTTTTGCAGTAAGATTAATCCCTACGACTGGACTTATTGCCAGAATAATTCTTGGCCAAACTACTCTTCTTGCTGTGAATTATTGTGACGATATGAAGGATCATGTTTCACTAGGCCTAGGTAATGGTATGCTACACCTATACGTGTATTACCGATCTTCAGACAAAAACACTCTGCCACCATTAACTTGTTTCAATACACAAAGAGCTTTGGAAAATTTTCGTACATTTCGTAGACAAATATATTAATATCCTACCTCGGAGGCAGGAGTACGATGACACGTAGGGTTTTCTTACCTCTCCAACTCTAGAAATCTATATTTTAACCCTTCGGATTGCTGTTCCTCTGATTTCCAAACCACTCTTTTAAACTCCGAATAATCCGGGAAAAAAGTATCGGCTTTAGGACTACCTTCCACAATTGTTAAATACAACTTATCAGCTTTAGGCAAGGCTTCTTGATAAATCTGTCCACCACCAATTATAAAGACTTCATCTGCCGGTTTACCCTGAGCGATCCGCCCGCTGGCGGAGAGTCGAAGGGCTTCTTCAAATGAATGAGTAACTATTATACCCGCTGGAGAATAGTTTAAATTACGACTGATCACAATATTTGTTCGATCGGGTAATGGCTTACCAATTGATTCAAAAGTTTTCCTCCCCATAATTACTACATGTCCAGAAGTCAATCTTTTAAATCTCTTTAAATCTTCCGGAATCTTGTAAATAAGTTTATTATTTTTGCCGATAGCCCTATTTCCGGAAGCAATTGCTGCAATTATGCTTACTTTCATAATTTAGAATCCTCCGACCACTGTTACTTCTGCTTTTATGGATGGATAAGGATTATAATCTTCCAAGGTAAAATCTGCAAATTTGAAATCATCAATATTTTTAACTTTTGGGTTTATTTTCATCTTAGGAAAAGGTCTTGGTTTTCTTTTCAGCTGTTCCCTCACCTGGGCTATATGATTGCTATAAATATGCACATCCCCAAAAGTATGAACAAATTCCCCGGGTTTTAGTCCTACTATTTGTGCAATCATCATTGTAAACAGAGCATATGATGCAATATTAAACGGCACTCCCAAAAAAACATCAGCTGAACGTTGATAAAGCTGAAGTGATAATTTTCCATTACTTACATTAAACTGATAAAGAGTATGGCAAGGTGGCAACGCCATGGACTTTCCAGGAAGTGCCATCTCATAAATAAACTCCGGATTCCAGGCAGATACTACAATTGATTTTCTAAACGGGGTAGTTTTTAGCTCTTTTATTGCCCACTTCAGCTGATCAATCACCCTGCCGTCCGAAGTTTTCCACTTCCTCCACTGTACCCCGTAAACATTTCCCAAATCCCCCCATTTTTTAACAAACGGGTCACTCGCCGGTAAATCTTTTATTTTCTGAACAAATTCTTCCTGTGCCATTATTTTCTTAACTTTTAACTTTTCACTTTGAATTTTAAACTTTCTATATGCCCATTCATCCCAAATATGGACGTCACAATCCAGCAGATATTTAATATTGGAATCCCCCTTAATAAACCATAAAAGTTCATGAATAATCCCTCTTAAAAATACTTTCTTGGTAGTTAAAAGCGGAAAGCCTTTTGATAAATCATAGCGGCATTGTCTTCCAAAAACCGATTTAATAGTTACTCCGGGGTTATTAAATACGGGTTTGTCCACCCCATTTTTTAGAATGTCTCTCAAAAGATCTAAGTATTGATACTCTTGGTGTCTAGGTCTTGCCATATAACTGCCCTTATTATACCTGTCTCTCTTTTCTTTTGGGCGAGACTCTCCCGCCCTGATGCTGTCCTCTATAGGAAACTGTTTTCCCTTTTATTTTAAAAAAAATTATATTACAAATCCTTGCGCCCAGTTGCAACTTAACAGGAAAGGGTCCTAAATTAGCAAGTCCCATTGTCAGTTTTCCAGTGTAACCCGGATCTGTTTTAGAATTTAAAAGCAAAAGTCCTGCCCTAAAAAGAGAGGTTCTGGTGTGTATTATCGGCATCAAATCTAACGGGGTATTGATCTCCTCATGAGTTTGTACCAAATAATATTCTCCTGGTTTAATTGTAACTTCCGAAACTTTCCCTTCCACATATTCTGCCACCAATTTTGTTTCCACTCCTTTTCTACTACCCAGTAGAATACCACCATCAGCTTCAATAAAAGCCCCACCTTTGATGATTTTGTGGACTGAGCCAAGTCTTAGATCAATCCCCACTCCTTCGGGATTTTTTAAATCTCTTTGCCCCAGATCTTTAATCAATCCGTGCTTCTTGATTCTCCTTCGCACTTCATCTATTCCTAATACGCTCATAATATTTTGCAGGGCGAGTCGTGAGTCAACCAAAGCAATCTGAAGATTTTGTGTGCAGGTCTAAAGCGCAAAATCTTCACATAGCGAGGCTAGAGATAAACTAGATGTTACAGGTATACTAGCCGAGCGGTGCTTTGTGACCACGACGAACCATCCTTCTTCCCATTAAATTTGAAACCTGGGGCAACCTACTTCCCCCATACCTATTATTAGGACTACTTTTATATGACCTTTCAACAGAAGCAGACAACTTTTCAAAAGAAAATGCACAAATCGGGCTGCCTTCATAAATTACTAACTTTTTTCCCTTTAAGAAAGTGCCGAATTCCAAAACCGGATGCCCATCCCAGCCCGGATCAAACCTGGCTGCTGTAGAGTGAACTACCACCCCAAGTCTGGCTAGAGAGCTTTTACCATGCAAATGCCCCACAATATTATCAGGGAGCGTTAATCGCTCTTTAGTTGTAGCAATGACAAAATCGTGTTCGGTTAGAATAAAAGGCTGACCTGGTTTTAATTCTACCAACCTCATCATTGATTCCATATCTTCTTTTGAAGCATACCTGGTATCTATGGTATTTAATCCCTCATCGGTAAAAACCCGCAAGTTAGATCCCAAATGAAAATCAATAGTTACTTCATCAACTGCAGTCTCCCAATCTTTTGGCAAAGGATCAATTTTTATAATGCCTTTTTTGATGTACTCTTTTAAAACCCAATCAGGTAGGGTTCCAAAAATATCTCCTACTGTGGATTTTTTATTTCTTTTCGGCATAGTGAGATCCTAATTGGTTATCTCATTTTTTTCAAGGTGGCAAAATAATCATCTATTGTTTCTGCGCGCCTAATCATTTCAACTTTCCCGTCAGGTTTTAACAAAAGTTCTGCAGAACGAAGTTTCCCGTTGTAGTTAAATCCCATGGCAAAGCCGTGCGCCCCTGTATCATGAATAACAATAATATCCCCAATATCTATTTTTGGCAGTTTCCGATCGATTGCAAACTTATCATTATTCTCACATAAAGACCCTGTCACATCGTAAATATGTGTTTTTGGTTTATTTTCTTTTCCCAAAACTGTAATGTGATGATAAGCACCATACAAAGCCGGCCTCATCAAATTTGCCATGCAAGCATCTACTCCAATGTAATCTTTATAAGTGTGTTTTTCGTGAATAACTGTAGTTATTAAATATCCATAAGGCCCGGTAACCATTCTACCGCATTCATAAATTACTCTTAACGGATGCAAGTTGTTTTTAATAATTTTTTCCTCATATAATTTCTTTATTCTTTTTGATAATTCCTCCAAATCAACCGCTTTCTGGTCTGGCTTGTACGCAATCCCAATTCCTCCGCCCAGATTTACAAATTCAAATCTAATTCCTAATTCTTTTGAAATTTCTACTACCAGGTCAAAAAGCATTGCCGCGGTTTCAGCCAAAGCATTAATATCCAGTTCATTGGAAACCACCATGGTATGCAGACCAAAACGCTTGACTCCCTTGTCTCGCATAATCTTGTAAGCCTCAAACAACTGACTTTTAGTTAAGCCGTATTTTGCTTCCTCTGGTTTACCGATTATTGTATTTACACCGCTTTTTCTCAAAGGCCCGGGGTTATACCTAAAACAAATGATTTCAGGTATTCCTGCAGCTTTTTCCAAAAAAGGAATATGGCTGATATCATCAAGATTTATAATTGCCCCCAACTCCATTGCCTTTTTAAATTCTACAGCTGGTGTATTGTTTGAGGTAAACATAATATTTTCTCCTTTAATGCCTGTTTTGTCTGCCAGTATCAGTTCCGGCAAAGACGAACAGTCAGCTCCCATTCCCTCTTCTTTTAAAATTTTTAAAATATAAGGGTTCGGCAAAGCCTTTACGGCAAAATAATTCTTAAAACCACCACCTTCAACCCAATCAAATGCTTTGTAGAATTTACCCGCTGTTTCCCTAATTCCTTTTTCATCATAAATATGGAAAGGTGTAGGATATTTTTTTGTTATTTTCTCAACAAATGATTTAGTAAAAGGCAATGTTTTTTTCGTCATAATTTCAAATTCTCCTGTATGCTTTTAACTGCTTTTTCGATGTTTTCTTTGTGTCCAAAAGCACTTAATCTAAAATAACCTTCCCCTTTCCCACCAAAACCAGAACCAGGTGTCCCTACCACATGAGCTTCTTTAAGTAACTTATCAAAAAATTCCCACGAACTTAAATTATTAGGCACTTTCAACCAAATATATGGAGCATTATCCCCGCCAAATACTTTTAAACCCATTTTAGAAAGGCCGGATTTTATTATTTTTGCATTATTCATATAGTAGTCAACCAGTTTTTTGCATTCCTTTTGTCCTTTGTCCGACAAAACTGCCAAACCGCCTTCCTGCGCAATATTTGAAGCTCCGTTAAACATGGTCGTTTGGCGCCGATTCCAGAGGCTATTAATCTTTCCTCTTCCTGCTTCCTCCACAGTTAAATCCATAGGTACCACAGTCCAACCTAATCTAACCCCCGTAAAGCCTGCCCATTTGGAAAAACTGTTTATTTCTATGGCGCATTTTTTTGCTCCGGGAATTTCATAAATGCTTTTGGGAAGAGACTTATCAGTAATATATTCTACATAAGCGCCGTCAAAAACAATCACGGCCTTGTTTTTCAAAGCATAATCAACAAAAGCTTTTAGTTGTTTTTTAGTAACTACCGATCCAGTGGGATTATTAGGACTACAAATAAAAATTAAGTCTGCCTTTTCTTTAGGAGGACTTGGGATAAAATTATTTTCTTCGGTACACTCAATATAAACTAATTTTTTTCCTGCAATAACATTACTATCTACATATACCGGATAAACCGGATCGGCTACTGCTACAATGCTACTTTCGTCAAAAATAGAAGAGATATTGGCACAATCCGGTTTGGCTCCATCACTAATAAAAATTTCTTCAGGTAAAAGAGAAATGCCTCTTTTTTGGTAAAGCTCTGCTAATGCTTTTCGTAGTCTCGTATCTCCTTGTTCGTCTCCGTAACCGGTATAAGTTTTAATATTTGAAAGCTTCTTAACTCCTTCCAGAAGACCTTTGACAACTGTTGACGTTAAAGCCTCGGTAGTATTACCAACACCCAACTTTAAGATTTCTACACCAGGATTTTTTTCTGAAAAAACTTTTACTCTTTTCCCTATTTCTGAAAAGACATAGGAGGGAGAAAGCTTGTTATAATTTGTATTAATCTTTGCCATTTTTACAGATATCCTTTCGTTTTCAAAAGTTCTGCTGTTAAAATTGCTCCTCCAGCAGCGCCGCGGATGGTATTATGGGAAAGCCCGATAAACTTAAAGTCGAATATTTTATCTTCTTGTAATCTTCCGACACTAATTCCCATACCACTCTCGATATTGCAATCTAACCGGGTTTGCGGCCTGTCTAGAACTTCAAAAACAGTTATAAATTGATTAGGGCTTGAAGGCAAATTTAATTTCTTTAATGGATCAAAATTTTTCCAGGCATTTATGATTTGTTTTTTTGTTGGCTTTTTTGCAAATGAAACGCTGACAGATGCCATATGTCCGTCTTCAGCCGGCACTCGTATACATGTTGCGCTGATGTTTGGTTCTATTACCGACTCAATTACCCCTCCAGCTACCTTACCCCAAATTTTCATCGGTTCCCGCTCGCTTTTTTCCTCTTCCCCATCAATATAAGGGATAACATTTTCCTGCATTTGGGGCCAACCTTTAAGAGTTTTTCCTGCGCCGGAAACTGCCTGCAACGTTGTCACAATCACCTTTTTAGGTTGGAATTTAAGAAGCGGGGTAAGTAAAGGCACATACGATTGGATGGAACAGTTTGGTTTTACTGCTATAAATCCTTGTTTCCATCCGCGGTTTTTTTGCTGCTGTTTTATGATACTGAGATGACCCGGATTGATCTCAGGGATAATCACCGGCACATCTTTGCTCCATCTATGTGCGGAATTGTTGGAAACAACCGGAATGCCGCGGCTTGCAAAGTTGTTTTCTATTTCCCTAATTTTTTCTTTTTCCAGATCCAGAGCCGAAAATACAAAAGAAACTTTTTTGGCAATTTTATCTAAATCATCTTCTACGGAATCTACATTAAGATTGGCAATTCTCGACGGAATCGTCTCTTTTATTATCCATCTGCCTTTAACTGCCTCCTTGTATTTTTTGCCGGCTGATTTGGGCGATGCGGCAACAACACTAATCTCAAACCATGGATGATTTTGCAAAAGCGTGATAAAACGCTGGCCAACCATACCGGTGGCACCTAAAATCCCTACAGGAATTTTTTTCATGTCAACACACCCCTGTCGTCCTGAGTGATTAGCAAAGGATCTCTGTTCATACGAGTTTATGTGAGGTTAAAACTTCACGGAGTTTTTCTTTATTTTTCTCTTCCATTGGAACTAATGGCAGCCTGAAAACCTCTTGAATTTTTCCCATCATAGCCAAAGCAGTTTTAACAGGTTGAGGATTGGTTTCAAAAAAATTTGCATTCATCAAATCCAGCCACTCATAGTGAAGCTTTCTGGCTTTTTCCCAGTTCCCTTCAAGCGCTAACCTGGTCATTTTGGATATTTCTTTTGGGATCTCATTAGAAACAACGGAAATAACTCCGTCTCCGCCAAGCGCCATAAAAGGAAAAGTTAAGGAATCTTCCCCGGAAAGAACACAGAAATTTTTAGATGCACCCTGAATAATATCCGCCATTTGCAAAATATTACCTGATGCTTCTTTGACTCCGATAACAGATGGCACTTCTTTGGCAACTTTTAAGGTAGTTTCTGCAGAAACATTTTGTCCTGTTCTGCCGGGGACATTATACAAAATAATTGGTAAATCACAAGCTTCGGCAATTGCCTTAAAATGTGCTATCAGCCCTTTTGGGGTAGGTTTGTTGTAAAAAGGGGTTACATGAAGCAGAGCATCTGCGCCGGCTTTTTCGGCGATTTGAGATAATTTTACAGCTTTTACTGTATCATTACTGCCGGCTCCGGCAATAACAGGAACTCTTTTTCTGGCCTTTTTAACTACAGTTTTTATGACTAAATCTTTTTCTTCATCACTTAAAGTAGCTGCCTCGCCGGTTGAACCGCAAGGAACTAAACCAAAAATCCCATTTTTAATCTGGAACTCTACTAAGAGCTCTAAAGATTCTAAATCCAGTTCACCATTTTCTAAAAATGGTGTTACTATGGCAGTAATTGCCCCTTTAAATTTTTTCATAGTTTTGTAAAAATTTCCTCAAACTCAAAAATTCCCTTTTTACCTTTAATAAATTCTGCGGCTTTAATTGCGCCAACTGCAAAACCTCTTCTTCCGTGTGCACTATGACTTAATTTTATCTCATCTGCACTGCTGTCAAAAATAATTTCATGGAAACCTGGATTGCGGCCGGCTCGCAAAGACGCAAAATGTAATTCATCTTCTCTAATTTGTCTATCTAATCTTCCTGTTTCCAGTGTTTTCTTTTTAGAAAAGTTTTTCATAATGATACTTGCTAACTTTTTAGCAGTACCGGAAGGGCTGTCTTTTTTACCAGCATGATGAATTTCAAATCCAGCTACATCATAACCATATTTATTACAAAGGGCACTTGCAAAATTAGTTAATTGAAAAAAGATATTTGCTCCAATGGAAAAATTCCGGGCATAAATTAATCCGGTTTTTGATTTTCTAATAATTTCCTTTATTTTGCGAAGCTCGCCGTACCAGCCGGTCGTTCCTACAACCATATTTTTACCCGTTCCGGCAATTTTTTTTATCGTGTTAACGATAATTTCAGGAGAAGTAAAATCAATCACGACATCAGCTTTAACAATTCCATCTTTATCCAATTTATCTGCCGGGTTTCTATAACTAATTGAGATAATTTCGTGAGTACCTGTCTCTTTAATCAGATTCTCAATTTCATGCCCCATCTTTCCATAACCTATTAGCGCTATCTTCATTTGGTTTCTTTCGGGGCAATTGTATCATTTTTTGGCAAATTTTGAATAATTTGTTTGAGCAATAATTTATTATGAAGGGTTTTTACGGCATTTTCTACTTTGTCTGACTCTACAACAATGGAAATATTGATATTTGCAGCGCTCAAAGAAATCATCTTAATAAGAATCTTCTCTTTATCCAAAATCTCAAAAACCTGCTTTATGGTCCGGCTGGATAGTGTTATCCCTTCACCAATCAAAGACACCGTTCCTAAATCTTTAAAAATTGTTACGGCGGCAAATTTACTTATCTCTTTTACCGCATTTTCCAAATTTTCTTTATTGTCTAAAG
Organism: Candidatus Daviesbacteria bacterium; assembly: GCA_028712705.1. Taxonomy (GTDB): domain Bacteria; phylum Patescibacteriota; class Microgenomatia; order Daviesbacterales; family UBA10151; genus UBA10151. Next base: position 29,433 of record JAQTPP010000006.1, on the reverse strand, counting down.
TTACCGAAACGCTCACCTCGGATACGCTAACCAGATCCACCGAGATATTATGATTCGCAAACACTTTAAAAATCCGCGCCAAAAAACCTTTCTGAAAAAGCATCTCAGTTGCATAAATATTTATAAGGACTATTCGCCGTTTAAAAGAGATTGCCTTAATTGCACTCATCCTACTGCTTTTTTCTTCGATTAAAGTACCGTGATTTTTGGGGTTCAGGGTATTTAAGACTTTAACAGGAATACCTGCTTTGATAGCCGGGCGGATGGTTCGGGGATGCAAAATCCTGGCCCCAAATGCAGCCAGCTCTGATGCTTCTTTAAATGAAACAGCCGGTAGGTACTTCGCATTTTTTACAACCTTAGGATCTGCAGTAAATATCCCGTCAACATCAGTCCAAATTTGGATCTCGGAAGCTTTTAAACAAAACCCAATAATAGAAGCTGAGTAATCCGACCCGCCTCTTCCCAGAGTAGTTACCTTGCCGCTGTTTGTGGAGCCGACAAAACCTGTTACCACCGGAACAACACCTGCTTTAACGATGGGCAGCAAAATCTTTTTGCAATTCTTCTTTGTCTGACCAGGTAAAAATTCTGCAGATCCGAAATTGTTATTGGTAATAATTAAATCTGTGGCAATAACTTGGGTAGCCTTTATTCCTTTATTTTGTAAAGTTTGAGCAATAATATAAGATGACATAATCTCCCCGTATGAAGCTATTTTGTCAAGGGATTCCTGGTTAAGATTAAACTCTTCAACCGTCCTGAGCGCAGACACCTGCTTAAGCTGATTATCGATAAAATCCAGGGTTTTTTTCTGTAATTTCCTGTCGTTCCATAAGCCTTCTATTAATTTTTTGTGTAGTTTTCTAATCTTGCTTATGTTTCCCCCGGACAATAGTAAATCAGTTACGCCAGATAAAGCCGACACCACTACAACCGGCTTCTTTAGAAGCTCCGCGCCTATAATATTACAAAGAGTCGAAACCCTCTCAGCAGTAGCAACCGATGTTCCCCCGAATTTTGCAATAATCATATGTGCATTAAATTCAGCAAATTATACAAATATAACAGCCTAAACTCAAATAAGCGGAAAAAGTTTTTAGTGTAAACACAGGTTTAATTAAGATTTACAAACTTAAATTTGCAGCTCGGTTAATCCTCTCATCGATCTTAGACCAAAAGGAAGCCTTTTCCAGAACCTCTCTGTGTTCAGGACTACCTGCAGACATTGTAGATAGTCTGTCACTAAACTCTCTATATTGTTGATTAGCGTATAAGGCAACGTCTTGTAGTGTTAAACCATCAACTAAAGCTATATCCGTTTCTGAGGCATTTTGATTTCTTAGGCGTAAAGAAGTATTACTGCGATAACTTTCTAAACCTAGGGGGATATACTTAGCCGCTTCTTTTAAGGTATTATTCCATACTCCAAAATGACCAAGCTGTGTTACAAATTGCTCTATAACAACGACTCGTCTATCTGTGTTTACACTAAGTCTTTCGTAAACAAGAAGTGGATCTTTTTGTGGAAAAAGATCTCTTAGAGATCCTCCTCCTGAAAGAAACTCATCCAAAGCATCAGCTATCTTTGCCTCATCTGATTTTTCCAAAGGGCGGTCTTTTGAGTTTTCTGGATTTGTTTGCATTTGACTTAGGATTATACATAAATTATATAAAAATTCAACCTTCGGAGAAGAAATTAAGAAGAAATGAAGATATAATTATTTAACTTTTTTTAATTGATCTAAGTAAAGTTTTAGGTAGTTAAAATCATCCTGGATATATTTCCATTCCACATTATCTGGAATGTTTTTAGGATATGCCACATACAATGTATCAAGGATTTTTTGATGCTCCAGGAATTGGCTTTTTATAGCCTCAACTTTATCAGTCAAATTATTGGCTTCTATTAGTTCCGTAATCCGGCCTACCAAAGTAGAATACCGTAGTGAAGCTTTTAGCACATAATCATAATTTTTATTTTTGACAACATTTTGAAGCTCTTCCAAACGAGAATTTAAAAGATTGCTCATATAATCAACCCTTTCTCCTGGATTGGATTTAAACTTCAGAAACAAATTTTCCTGTACCCTTTTTAATGCAAAAAAAGGCGGCATATCAGGACTCGCTCCCATGGAAAGAAGAAGCGAAAGAACGAAAATCCCCAATAAAATTATTAGCCCGAGTTGTATTCTAAATTTTGTCATATGAATAAATTCTTGCCTGGGCAACTAAAATTCTTAAAACTTCCTGATGGATCTCCTCCGGAGACCTCATTTGATGCGCACCCATGCAGTTGACAACATACCAATTCTTTTGTTTTTTTGCAAGATCCAAATAAATTTTATTTGCCTCTTCCAGATGTCTTAAATTTCCTTCATGAATGTCAGGTTGATGTTTATCCAAAATATTGCTTTGGCCAATTTTTGGATTAACGGCTAAAAGTATTGTCAAATCTTCTTTGGGCATACCGTTGGTTTGATATTCCAAGACGTTGAGCCATTTGAAAAACTCTTCCCTTTTTTCCTCCGGCAAATTTGCTCCCAAGTGGGCCTTGCTGGCAGAAACATATCTATTCGTAATCACAAGTTTTCCCTCAGCAAGCCACTTTTCAATTTGGGTTTTTGCCAAAGTCCTATCACAAGCATAGGCTAAAGCTATCAGATATGGATTGACCTCGTCAATAAAGCCAAATGCCCCCTCCAGATACTTCTTAACCAGTTTCCCGTACAAATTATCTTCATATCTGGGAAAGCTAATAGTCTCCAGGGGGACGCCTTGCGAAGCTAAAACTTGCTTTAAAAGTTCAATCTGGATTGTTTTGCCGGACCCATCAATCCCATCTATGACAATTAATCTACCTTGTTTTTTATCCATATTGTGTTATAATTACACTATCACGATGACTGGATAGGCCTAAGGTTTCGACCGACCGCCGATGCCAGTCTTTTTATATTCTAAACTACCTCTTAATTGATCTACCCGTATAACAAAGCTTGAATATTTCTTAAAAAGTTTTGAGTATTGTTTATTTGGCGTCAGGATATGAAGTAATTTATTCTTATTTTCAAGATATTCTACAAGACAGAAAAAATCTCCATCACCTGAAACAATAATAGCCTTGTTATAATTTTTATACTGAATCATGGTGTGTAGTACCAATTCTGCATCAACATTACCCTTTACTGATTTATCAGGTAATTCCATGGTGGGCTTAAGAATTAAAAGATAACCCATCTGCTGCAAATGAGTATAAAGAGATTCGTTGCCTGGTTTATAACCAATAAACAAATAGGTATTAGTGATGTTATATTTATTACGTAAGTATTGCCTGAATTTACGCCAATCGAGAATCCACCCCTGGCTCCTTACACCAAGGTTTAAATTCTGGCTATCAATAAAAGCATAGATTTTTTCTCGCTTTTTCATGCTAAACTTACTGTAAATCAAATGGAAAAATATTCAAGAGGGTATTTATTATTTACTCGTAGTAGTTCTTGTTAAATTATTTGTTAAATCTTGACGAAATCGAAAACACCCTCGCTCTAAAGCCTGAATTTTGATTTGGGGAATACCTGATCTAGTTAAAAACCTGACTCTTGCAACAGTATATCGATTTATAAACCTTAGAGGATCATCTTTCGTATCTTTAAGTTTATCCAGAGTGATTTGTTCAAGACGCCACCACTCCTCAACAGCCAAAACCTTCGGTTTCTCCTCTTCTTCCCATACGGCTAGTGCCGCCTGAACCCAGGCTTTATGATCAATTCGCCTCATAATCTCATAAAGCTGACGTCGTGCGTCTAAGATACTCTGAAGTTTTGGAGGTACTCTATCTAACATTGTAGCTTGACCAGACTGAGCATCCAAAAATGCAATTGCTGGTTGAATGTACAGAAAGAGAGCATCGCCAACATCATTAAAAAGACCTCTGTGCCTAGTGATAACTCTTTGTGTAGGCAGTAATTCATCAACTCCAGAAATAATTACTTCAGCTACACTAAATGCCAGGTTCTTTCCTTCAGCTAGACATGTATCTATTTTTAAAAGATCGTCAGGCTGAGACCTTTCCGGCCATCGAAATTCGGAAAGCTCATAATATCGAGGTTCTAATTCCGATCCATTGTTCATACAGGAAATTATACCATCATTATAGGGTATATTCAACTCTATTCTAAGTAACATTACTTGCAGCTTTGATGAAGCCGACAAACAGCGGATGTGGAGAAAGCGGTCTGGATTTTAGCTCCGGATGAAATTGAGTTCCCACAAAAAACGGATGATCTTTTAGCTCTATAATTTCTACTAACTGACCATCAAGCGTAGTCCCCGCAATTACCAAACCGCTCTTCATAAATTTCTCCAAATAGTCATTATTAAATTCAAATCTGTGCCTGTGACGCTCTGAAATTTCCTCTTTTCCATATAAACTGCGCACCAGCGTACCAGCTTTTAATTTACAATCCCAGGCACCCAACCTCATTGTCCCACCATAAGCCCGCTCCAGCATTTTTTTCTTCTGATCAGGCATGATATGAATCACAGGATATTTAGTATCAGGATCCACCTCTGTGGTATGCGCCCCTGCTAAACCTAAAACATTTCTGGCATATTCAACAATAGCCAGCTGCATACCATAACAGAGGCCAAAATACGGAATATTATTTTCTCTTGCCATTTTAATGGCGGCAATTTTACCTTCAATATCACGAGATCCAAATCCTCCCGGCACAATTACTCCCTGGAACTTTCGCAAAATTTCAACATTATCCAAAACTTTCCCGGAATCAAGCCATGTTATCTCCGGCTTTAAACCCAAATTCCAGGATGCATGTTTAACCGCTTCAATAACAGAAATATACGAATCGACCAGCGTAAAAGCGCCTGTTGCAAAATATTTACCGACAATTGCAATCTTGACCGTATCTTTTACCGAATCTATCTTTTCAACGAATTCTCTCCATTCTTTTAAATCTTTTCCTTCCCTTTTCAAACCTAACTTATCAAGCAATCTTTCAGTCAAATTCTGATTTTCAAACCCGATTGGCACTTTATAAATACTGTCCATATCTGGCGCGGAAATTATATTTTCCGGTTCAAGCCCTGTGGTAATAGATAATTTTCTAATTCTTGAAAGGTCCAGCGGTTTCTCGCTTCTTGCTAAAATTATGTCCGGTTGAATCCCAACAGCATTCAAATCCCGCACAGACATTTGGGCAGGCTTGCTTTTCATCTCCCCAATTGAGGCAGGTATTGGTAAATATGTTATATGAACATGGATAACATCTTCCGGATTTTTTAATCTCATCAACCTGTTTGCTTCTAAAAACAGGATATTTTGGTATTCGCCTGTTGTTCCGCCGATTTCTATAACCACAACATCGGCGTTGCTTGCTCTGCCTGCATCTTTAATTCTTTTGATGATCTCCTCTGTTACATATGTCACAACATCAACGCATTCTCCGTCATATTCCAAATTGCGCTCCCGGGAAATTACAGATAAATATATTGAGCCTTGAGTGGCGATGCTGTTTTTGTCTAGAGACTCCCCTAAAAACCTCTCATAGTGACCCAGATCCTGATCTGTTTCAGTACCATCATCCAAAACAAACACCTCTCCGTGTTCGATCGGATTCATAGTTCCGGCATCAACATTCAAATATGGATCCATCTTTATAGGGGTAACTTTGTAGCCGGCAGATTTTAAGAGTAGCGCAATCGAGGATGTAGCAATCCCTTTTCCAATTCCCGAAATAACACCACCGCTAATAAATATGTACTTCATTTTATTGGGGAATCCGTCTAAATATGAGGTATTTTTGAGGCCCTCAATATAATACCAAAATTTGTATTATGTATCAAGTAGCAAGTATTACGGAATGCAAAACAGCGAAGTCACAAGTAAACAAAAAATGTTGAGGATTTTGTGCAGGATTACTCAAATAACATTGAATCTGGTAACCACAAAATTCTCACAAGCGAGCAACGACACTAGCGTGCGAACGATTTTTTGTAATGTGACGAGCTGTTTACTATTTAATCAATTCTGGAACTGAAGACTTGGGTTTTGTCCAGGAAGCAAATTTGCATACAGGCCAGTTTTTACAACCGTAAAAAGTCTTGCCGCGGCGGGTGTGTCTTATGACAATATCGCCTCCATCCAGGGAACACTTAGCATTAACTTTCTCTTCCAAGCCTTCCGTATGTTTACAATCTGGAAACCCGCTGCAAGCCAAAAACTTGCCAAACTTACCTATTCTCACAATCAATTCTTTACCACATTCGGGACACTTCTTTCCTGCAAATTGCACTTCCATTTTAACTTTCTGGGCAGTTCTTTCAACCAGCTCAAGTTTTTTCTCAAATGGTTCGTAAAAAGTCCTGATTGTCGGTTTCCACTCCCTTTCCCCCCTTGCTATCTCGTCCAGCTCATCTTCCATCCTGGCGGTAAAAGCATAATCAATGATATCAGCAAAATATTTCATCAAAAAATCAGTTACTGTTATTCCCAAAGTAGTTGGGATAAACTTTCGCTCTATTTTTTCCACATAAAATCGCTCTTGTATAGTCGATAAAATAGGTGCATAGGTTGAAGGGCGACCAATTCCCAGTTCTTCTAATTTCTTGATCAGGGAAGCTTCTGTATATCTCGGGGGCGGCTGCGTAAAATGCTGACTTGGCAAAAGCTCAATAAGATGTAATTGTTGATTTTCCGACATTTTAGGCAATGCTTGTTTTGCCTCATCACCGTCTTCCTCTATATCTTTGCCATAAAGTTTTAACCACCCGTCAAATTTGACAATACTGCCGGTTGCACGAAGCGTATACACCCCGGAGGTGGGCTTTCTTGTCCCGGGCGTAGCCGAGGGAGACTCCTCCGAGGTGGACTGAAATGCCTTAACATCCACCGCAGTTTGATCCATGACTGCCTCATTCATTTGGCAAGCCACAAATCTTTTCCAAATCAACTCATAAAGCCGGATATGATCTTTGTTGAAATCTCCTTTGCCTCGCAAGGCCAGGCCTTGTGTGCGTACATCTGTCGGCCTAATCGCTTCATGGGCCTCCTGGGCGTTTCTTGATTTGGATTTGAAAATTCTGGGAACTTTTGGCAAATAAGCTTTGCCAATGGAGCTCTCAATGTAGCTTCGCACTGCCGTAATCGCCTGAGCAGACAAATTAACCGAATCCGTTCTCATATAAGTAATTAAGCCATGTTCATACAAAGCCTGGGAGAGCATCATGGTCTTTTTAGCTGACATTCCAAGTCTGTTGGCTGCTGCCTGCTGCAAAGTGGAGGTGGTAAAAGGCGGATAAGGGAAACGGCGAACCTCTCTTTGGGTAACTTTGGAAACTACATATTCACAAGTCTTTAGATTTTTAACATGCCCATCTGTATCTTCTTTATTCTTGATAGCCAACTTTTTACCGTCTTTTTCTATTAAAGCTGCTACAAAAGTTTTTTTGTCATTCTGGAGCCCTTCGCTACGCTCGAGGGTAAACTCCGCGATAGAATCTTTCCTTTCAGATCCTATCGAGACACTTTGTGTCTCTCCAGGATGACGTCTGGCAGGATCCGCGGCAGATAATTCTGCCTCGATAACCCAATATTCCTCATTCTTAAAAGCCAGTACTTCTCTTTCTCTCTCAACTATCAGCCGGAGAGCCACCGATTGGACCCGACCGGCAGATAACCCTTTCTTCACCTTTTCCCAAAGCAAAGGGGAAAGTTTATAACCTACCAACCTATCCAGGACCCTTCTTGCCTGTTGGGCATCCACCAGTTTAATATCTATTTCCTTAGGATTTTCAAAAGCTTCTTTGATAGCGCTTTCAGTAATTTCATGAAAAACTACGCGTTTAGTGGATTTATCTTCACCCAGAACACCGGCCAAATGCCAAGCAATGGCTTCACCCTCGCGATCCGGATCTGTGGCCAGCCAAAGAGTATTTATACCTTTAGCCGCTTTTTTTAATTCATTAACCCTTTTTTTCTTATCTCTTGGAATAATATATTGAGGCTCAAAATCCTTGTCCACATCTACACCTAGCTCGCTTTTAGGCAAATCCCTGACATGTCCCATTGAAGCCTCAATTTGATATTTGCTACCCAAAAACTTCTGCAGAGTCCTGGCTTTAGTCGGACTTTCTACTACAACAAGATTGTTCATAAATTTTCCTTTACTGTCGTTCTGAGTGTAACGAAGAATCTAATGCATTTGCAAGAACTATTATATGGTGGTTGTCAATTTTGAGTTATTCGAAGTCGCTTTCCAAAAGTTGCGGATCAATTGAATCCAATTCTTTTTTTAAATCGGTAGCGCTGTCATATTTAACCTCTTGAGGAGGGTTATATGAAGGGGTTAAGGGCACAGGAGTTGACTGACCAGTTATATTTTTCGCCCGGGGATCTGCCAAAGAAAGATCTTTTTTAGTTGCATATTTAAAAATCACAAATGATATAACTATCAGCAACAGAATTAACCCAATTGTAATAAGTATGCTTTTATTTTTACTGCGCATTGTTTAGTGCTTTTCCTACCTCATTTTTAGCTCTTAAGATTTTATTTTTTAAAACTTCTAAACTGTTTCTTAACTGATTTTTTGATGAATATTTTTGGGCCCGCTGAAAGGCTAGCGCTTCTGCAGCATAAGTAACCTGATAATCAGCAGATTTTATTTGCGTATCTACTCCTCCGAATGCCACTCTGGTTTCTGTAATTCCGTTCCTTCTTCGCAGCTCTTCCATAATTGCCGCCAACTTCACCATATCCCCCTCAAACCTGCTACAAACTTTTTGATTTATGTCATTTAATGTAGCAGTAGCATAAACATTTGCCGGGATTAATAACATTACCAAAAAAATAAAAATCCATTTCCTCATAAGACTATTTAATCATACACTATTCAAAATCTTCACGATCGTGAACAAAATGAATCTCTAAATCGTTTTAGAATTAATATCTTCGATATTTATCATGTTTACCAATATCAATAAAAAGTGCTCTTGACTCATCAATCCAGTAAAAGAAAACTCTATTACCTTTATCAATTCTGATTGTCCAAATTTTGGTTCCTTTAAGTTTCTCTAGATTAAGACTTGGATGCTTAGGATTTTTTACAAATAAGGATATTGCTTTAATTGTTTTACCAAGCAGCTTACTATTATTTTTTAAAAACTTCTTTCTCGCGGCAAAATAGCCTGGGGAATACGAGATTGTAACCATGGATTAAAAGCCTGCTTCTTTTCTCATCTCCTCAAAATCTGCCTCAAGCTCTTCCTTTGTAGAGATGGTCTTTGTTTTTCCTGCTTTATAATCTTCTAGGGCTTGATTTAGTACTGCTTCAATTTGCAATCTCTCTAAGATATCCAATCCCACTACCGCACCAAGCGGCTTATTGTTGGCCATTACAATAATAGGTTCTTCAGATTTATTAGCTCTTTGCAGAATCTTTTTATATTCTCTTTGAATCTGTCTTGCCGATACTGTGTTAAACATATATTTGTATTATACATTTATCAAATATGTATGTCAAGTTGACATACAATAATTGTCTAGGCCAGTAAATCAATTCCTGCCCTAAATGGCTGGCCTTTAATCAGTTTATTTTCCAAAATTAATCTGGAAAGTTTGGCTTCCAAGGTATCCTGGAGCAGACGACGTAAGGGTCTTGCTCCCAGTACGGGGTCAAATCCTCTCTTGGCAAATTCCACCACCAAGCCTGGATCAAATTCTACCAAATATCCTTTTTCCTTCATCTGAGCTTGCAAGCCGGTCAGCTTTATTGTTACAATTTTTTGCAAATCCTCCGGAGAGAGCGGTTTAAATAAAACAACTTTATCAAAACGATTGACGAGTTCCGGCTTAAAAATTGTCAGCAATTCATTGTTAACTTGCTTGTTGATTTCCTCCAAACTTTTTCCCAATTTCAAACCTTCTGCAATAATTAAACTACCGGCATTTGAGGTAGCAATAATAATGGTATTGGTAAAATCCACTGTCAGTCCGCTTGCATCAGTTAGCCTACCATCCTCCAAAACTTGTAAGAATAAAGTTAAAATTTTGGGATCTGCTTTTTCAAATTCATCCAAAAGCAGCAAAGAATAGGGTCTTTGCCTTATAGCTTCTGTCAACTGCCCTTCCTCTCCCGATCCGCCGATTAACCTGTTTACTGACTGCTGAGTTTGGTACTCCGACATATCAAACCGTACATATGCCCCCTCTGTTTTAAAATATATCCGGGCCAAAGTTTTAGCCAACTCAGTTTTACCAACCCCGGTAGGACCGACAAAAAGGAATGACCCGATTGGCCTGGCTTCTTCCCTGAGACCGGTAACAGACCGCCTCAAAGTATCAGCTACAGCTTTAACTGCCGGCTCCTGGTCTATCATTCTTTCGTGAATTTCCTCTTCTAAATTCAACAATTTAGTCTTATCGGCATTGCCAACTTCTGTCAAAGGCACTTTTACCCTTGAAGAAATAACCCTTCTGATAACTTCTTTTGTCACCCATTTATTAATAGATTGGGTCAGCGCCTCCTTTAAAACAGCAATAGCGGAATCAGGTAAAACCCTGTCATGAATTAATTTTTGGGAAAGCGCCACTGCAGTCTTAATGGCTATAAAAGTAACTTTCACTTTGTCTTTTCTTTCAGCCTCTATAGCGCGGTATTCCAGAATGGCTAAAGTGTCCTGATCAGTGGCAGGAGAAAGTTCAATTTTTCTAAAAAGCCTGGCAAAAGAACCATTTTTTTCTAAAATCCGGCTGTAATTTCCCGCCTCTGTTGTACCGATAAACTGAAAGGTATCCGATTCCAAATATGGTTGCATCAGGGAATACAAATTCAGACTGCCGCCTGCCTCACCCATACCCAGTTCATGAATTTCTTCTATAGCAATAATGACATTCTGAGCAAATCCTACCTCCTCAAAAATTACCTTCACCCGATCTGCCAAATCACCCTGCGACTTAATCCCTGATAAAAGTTTTGGGAGATCCAGCAAAACTATCCTTTTTGTAGCCAAAGCGCTTGGCGCATCTCCTGTGGCTATCTGTTTAGCTAAATGCCGAAGCGTCGTTGTTTTGCCGGAACCGGGAGCACCGACTAAGATAACATTCATGCCGGTCTGTTGAGATAAAATATTAACTATATCATTCAGCGCGCCATTCTCCCGAATTAAATCAGGGAAAAATTTTGAAGCCGCCTGCTTTGTTAAATCCTCACCTACCAAATCCAAATTAGGCGTCGGCGCTCCTAACCATCCTCTGTTTATGCCTTTCAGATGATGAACAGTGAAATCTTCATCCCAAATATATACCCGTCTCCAGATGTTCTTTTTCTTTTCCAAATAAATCAGCGCCTGTTTAAAATCATCAATCGTTAACTCTAACCTAGCTAAACTGGCATCGATATTGGGAATTTCCCCGAGGGTGGCTACAAAAAAATGGCGGGGGCCTAAATACAAACTTTCACTTTCTCTTCCGAGCTCGTATGCTTTCTTTACTACCGTATTTATATCGGTTATTTCAAAAGAAGGCAGACTATTAAATTGAATCTCTAAGTTCGACAACAAATCTATAACTTCCCGGTCTGTCAGAAGCTTTTTAAAATTTAAGTCTTTCTTTTTTATTCTGGAAGCTTGCCAGAGATCTTTTTCCTGAACTTGCCAAATTTTCTTATGGGGGTGAGAAACTATATTTATCGCAAAAAGCCCCAACCCGCTCAAAAATAAACATCTGCTTAAAATCTGCGGGGTATCAAAAACAGCCAACACAGGCAGAATCAACCAGTATCCGCCAACTGCAAGTAAACTTATTGTGGCAATTAAAAAGGCAAACAGTCCAATCAAAATCCGCCCCACCCGAAAGATAAAACTCAAAATTCTACCAACAACTGATGTATCATGAAAAAGCGGGGCAAAGAGCAATCTCCACATTAGTCCCACTGCTAAATCTTCCTCCAGGAAAAGTATTAAATTTTTCCATGTTCTAATAAAAAAAGCGATGCTTTCCGGATACCAGAATTTAAATATTTGGATTGGCGCTGATAAATATTTCATAACTCATCTGACTCTTACTAAATTCCCCTCCGTATCCAATTCAACAAAGTGCGAAGCTTTACCCTCGATGTATGCGGGACACTGATTCTCCGGCAAATCGTCGATTGATAGTCTGGGGCTGTGAACAATATCTACAACCCAACCGGGCATTAAGGCATTTGAAAGGCAAGGACCGGTTGAAAAATCTTCGCTCGATGCTTTTCTTTGACGATACAAAAAATTTGCTTGATTTATAGCAGTATCAATTTCGCTTTTAGGAGTCACCTTCTGTTCGAAACCGTTAAAAAAATAGATAGTCGCGAAACCTGTTAAAACTATAACAATTAATGTAGTAACAAATAGGGTTAACTTAAGGTTGGTCACTTCTTGCAGTATATCCCAGCACCCATGTTTTGAACAAGTCCCGAGATTTCCATTCTTAAAAGAAGTGCTGAAATTTTTGGCGAATCAAAATTTACTAATCTTCCGATTTCATCAATATGCATATCTTCATTCTCCAGGACACCCAAAATCTTCTTTTCTTCTTCTGAAAGATTCTCAGTTTGCACTTTGAACTTTACATTTTGAACTTGATTAATCCCTAACTGTTCCAAAACTTCATCTACGCTAAATACAGCCATAGCACCGTTTTGTATAAGCCCAATCGGGCCTTTGGATAAATTTGAGGTAACCGGACCAGGCACGGCGAAAACTTCCCGACCCTGCTCCAAAGCCGATCTTGCTGTAATAAGCGACCCTGAATCTTCCGCTGCTTCAATCACCAAAACCCCCAGGGATAAACCGGAAATAATCCTATTCCTGGCAGGAAAATTCCCCGGTAAGGATGGACTATCCGGAGGGAATTCCGAGATAACTGCCCCAAAGCCTCCGGCGATTTTCGCAGCCAGTCCTCTGTTTTCCGAAGGGAAGATATTATTTAACCCGCCTCCCAAAACCGCAATTGTCTGTCCGCCCTCAGAAATAGTAGTCAAATGCGCCTGGCTATCTACTCCCCGGGCCAACCCTGAGACAATAGTGAACCCTGCTTGAACCAACCCTCTGGTAAATTGTTCAGTCACTACCTTACCGTAACCTGTTATTTTCCTAGTCCCTACAACTCCAATAGCTTTTTCATCAAAATCCAGCTTTCCCTTGTAATAAATAACTATCGGCGGATCATAAATTTCCGCAAGTAGTTTGGGATAATTCTCATCAAAAATAATGATCCATTTGATGCCGCTCTGAGCAATTTCTTCGGCATAAATTTCCGGGTCTAATTTTTTCCTTATCTCCACTAAAAGATCAACCACACTCTGAGGTATTCCAATTTTTCTAATCTCTTCTGCGTCTGCTTCCCAGGCTACCTTTGGATCCTTAAAATAATCCAAAACTGCTTTGAGCCTGACCGGCCCCAGGCCATCTATAGAATGTAGGGCTAAAAGATAAGGAATGTTATTCATAAGTCGCTTGTCATCCTGACATCTTTAGTGTCACCCTGAGTGATCAGCGAAGGGTATAACCTCATGATAAATCTTTCCATTCGGGGTTAAAAGAACTGATTAACTGATTCTTCTTAACCCTCAACCATCCTTTAATTTTCTTCTCAGCTATAATAGCTTCATTAATATCGGAAAATTCCTGGTAATGAACTAATTTATTTAAATTATATTTTTCTGTGTAGCCTGAAATCAATTTTTGTTGATGTTCAAATACTCTCCGTTGTAAATTATTTGTCACCCCTACATAGAGCATTTTATTATTTTTCGTAGTCAGTATATAAACAAAATAACTCTTCGTCATAATTTAATTATATCCTTCTCCGGCAAAGCCGGATCAGGATGACAGTAATCGAGCTATCCTCGGCCGAGAACATTTTGTCAATAACCATATTACAATTATAAGTTATAAGATCCGAGAAGAATTGTGGTAGAATTTAAATAATTGCTAAAGGTAATTTAAATGACAAGTAATCCCAGCCAAGAATTTCCACCTAGAACTTCTGCGATTACTCATCCATCTGAACGACCAAACTTAACTCAAGAAGACTTCAGTCGGCTTCATGAAAATGGCGGAACCCGAGAAGGAATAATTGTTTTTGAGTTTATTCCTCATCCTGATCCTTCTACCATAAATGAAGGTCATACTTCATCAAAAAATATAGATGGGTTTCAATATCATGTTGGTGAGAAGCTAGAGGTAACAGAGCATAGGCTCACTGCCCACTCTTTGTTTTACTCAATGAAATCTGACTCTAAGGCACCACCCTGGGACTGGCCTTGTTTTATTTATGGTCCCAACACGGTAACTGCTTTGCTAGGTTTGCATCTTAATGATCTTCGGGGATATTCCATTGAGCCTGCAATTCCACCTCTAGATTCCTTTCCCACCGGTATTCATGTTAATACAGTTGGCTTCCAAGTCATTGACTTTCTTAGGGTTAAACAAGTATTACCAGGAAGAATAATCACCGTAGAGACAACATTGGTAGAAAGAAAGGAAGAAAGAGAACGAACCTTAAGAGTAGCTGAAGATTGGCAACAACGACTCCAAGAAGTGACCCCTTTTATGTTTAGAAGCTGGAATGAAGTTTTAGATGTTATCGAAGAAAAGTAATTGAGAGAAATTCTTCATAGAACTCTACTATTCCCCCAAACTTCTACCTGATTCTGTGGCAGTTATATTAACATCTTTAATAAGTTTATTTTTATCAGGAGAAAAATACCAGCGGTAGACCTCTTTGGCAATTGGAGCTGCAACGCTTGACCCTTCTCCTCCGCCTTCCACCAAAACAGTTAAAGCTATTTTGGGATTATCGGCGGGTGCAAATGAAGTATACCAGGCATGAGTTTTACCTTTTGGGTCGCCATATTCCGCTGTGCCGGTTTTACCCGCTGTCGGAATTGGGAAGCTAAAGAATGGCCAGGCTGTCCCGCCTGCTTGCGGGACCAGTTTCATTCCTTCTTTAACCTTCGCTACGTGTTCTTTTGGTAATAAATTGGAGGCTATAATTTTAGGCGAATCATTTAAAAGAAGCTCTGGTTTATAGACCATACCCTCACCTGCAATATAGGAGGTAATCCCCAAAATTTGAAGCGGTGTAGTCAAAACAAACCCCTGGCCAATCGCCATATGCAAAGTATCTCCAGGATACCAGGGTTGCCCGAAATTATTTTGTTTCCATTCATTCGTAGGAATGAGCCCTGTCTCCTCGCCGGGTAAATCTATCCCCAGTTTCCCGCCCAGATTCAACTTCCCGGCCCAATTAACCAGGCTTTCCTCACCAATGATTTGCGCAATTTTGTAAAAGTAAGTATCGTTTGACCGCTCAATAGCTTTTGTTAGATTTAAGAAACCTTCGGTCTTACCGTATTGGTTAAAATACCAATTGGAAAATCGATACGGCCCCAAATACATCACGCCGGTATCTTCAAAAACTGTATCTGGGCTAATTTTGCCGGAGGCAAGGGCAGCAAGAGCGGGAATAATCTTAAAAGTTGACCCGGGAGGATAAGTACCGCCTATAACCCTGTTTAAGATCGGAGAATCTGAGCGGGAAAGAATTTCACTGATAATCCCATCATTGTCGTTTTGCGAAAACATATTCGGATCAAAAGAAGGCAAAGATACCAACGCTAAGATCTTGCCGCTTGTCGGATCTTCTGCTACTGCAGCGCCACAACAACTGCCGGATTTAGATAGCGCTTCTTTCATTAGCTCGAAAAGCTTTTCCTGCAAAGATGCATCAATCGAGAGGTAGATATTTTGTCCGGGAATCGGAGCCTGATGCCTTAAAGTCCGCAGTTTCCGACCAACTGAATCAACTTCAATAATTTCTCCTCCATCTGTTCCACGCAGTATTTTTTCATACTGCGCCTCTATCCCGATTTGACCGATAACATCTCCCTGATGATAATCCTTAAATTCTTGACTTTTAAGTTGGTTTTCCGTAATCTCCCCCAAAAACCCCACAACATGTGCAAATTCAGCTCCTAGCGGATAGGTCCTGACATTGTCAACTTCCAAATTAAGCACTCTGGGATCATTTTTCACTTCCCACTCCAATGCCTCTTCTCTTGTCACATACTTAGTTTTAAGTTTATCTTCGGAGCTAAAATTCAACCGGAAAGCCGGGGAATTGGCAGCCAAAATTTTGCCACTGCGATCAAAAATGACTCCGCGGGGAGCATGAACTACCTTGACTTGGATACGATTACCATCTGCAAGAGCTCTATTTGATTTACCCTCAACTATCTGGAGATGGAAAAGTCTTAAAAAGATAATAAAGAACAGCACCAAGCACAAACTCAAAAAAAATACGATCCTCCATATTCTTATCTTCGGCAACTCCTGGTTTTCCGGATGAAAATTTGGCAAGAGGAAATCTATCCAGCTGCTCTCTTCCCCTTTTTTGAGTCCGCCGGCCGGCGGACCAACTTTAGCGATGACTTTTGTTATCTCTTCCGAAAAACCTGGACCTAAATTACGTTTTTTTTGCGCCATTTACATTTTTAACTTGATTTCTTTTTGAATAACGAATCTTTCTTCCCAAAGCCTTACTAAAAAAAGAATTGGCAAAGATAAAATACAAGCAAGGATTACTTTTGAAAACTCAAAAGAACTGTGATCTAATATCGAATTAGCGAACTGACTGATAGTTATAAGGGAAAAGGTAAGCGGTACGATAAGCAGTGGGTTGCCGGCCAGCCGGAGCTTCGATAAGATTTCTGTTACCTCAACCAAACTTAAGTATATTAAACTCTGAAAACCAATACTCGCCAGATTTAAATGCGAAGTAAAGATGCCAAAGAAAAAAGCAAGATAAAGATTTGCTGAGTCGGATTTTATATATGACCTGCATATTAATATAAGCAGCACTAGATCTATTGGAAGGATAGTTGTCTGCATAAATGATGCAATAATTAAAATAATAATTAAAGTTTTCATCGCTTTATTCTTGTATTACAAACACAAGTTCCAAGTCCCTAATATCAAAAATCGGAGAAACTTTTGCCTGCTTAAAAACCTCATTTTCCCGCTCCAGCACCTCTGTAACTTTCCCTAAAATCAATCCTCTGGGTAAAAAACCCTCCAATCCTTCCGAATAAACCAAGTTTCCCTGGGCGATTTTTTCCTCATGCAGAATTTTATCCATTAAAATTGCTGTGCCAAATTGCCCAACCAATACCCCTTTTGCCTGACCATCTTTGTTTTGCGAAAATGCAGCCACTTTTGAATCGGGATCTGTCAGAAGCTCTACATTTGAAGCCGAAGGCGAAACCAAAACTATCTTGCCTATGAAGCTGTCTTCAAAAACTACCGGCTGACCCACTTTCACTCCGGATGAGGAACCCTTATCAATTTTTAAGTATCTGGAAAGCCCGATCAATCTTGCCGGCAATAAATTATAAGTACCCGGATCAAGGTATTTTTCTTGAGAAAGCTGGGCCGTAATTTCTGCAATATTTTTGCGCAAGTTAGCATTCTCCGAGAGTAACTGCCCCACCTGTTCTTTTAAAGCTTTGTTTTCCTGAGCGGCAAAACGGGCTTGGAAAACAAAATAAAATTGTTTGCTTATATTCCTATTTGTATTATAAATCCCAAAAGAGATGGGGTTGGTAATATAAGACGCCAACTGCTTTGGTAAGTTTAACAGACTGATTTTGTCTAAGATAAAAATTGTTAGACTTAAAAATAGCAGTATTAATAAAATTTTCAAGTCAGGGATAACCTTACTCACTTTGGATCAATATACCATAGCTTGCCAGCGCCTACAAACCTCTATATAATTATCCTAAAGTTATGACAGACCAAACCTTTCTAGATAAACTTAAGGCCGGATGGAGTGAGGGAAAATTTGTCTGCGTGGGTTTGGACAATGCAGATTTGCAGTTTAACAAAACTATTATTGATCAGACTTTTAATCTGGTAGTTGCTTATAAACCGAACATTGCCTTTTATGAAGCTGCAGGGACTAACGGCTTGCAGGCCTTAAAAGAAACAATTGATTATATAAAAGAAAAATCCCCTGATATTCCGGTTATCCTGGATGCAAAACGGGGAGATATTGGCAACACTAATGAGGCATATACAAAAGCTATCTTTGATAACCTGCAAGTTGATGCAGTGACAGTTCATCCGTATTTAGGGAAAGCGTCTCTTGAACCATTTTTAAAAAGAGTTGATAAAGGAATTTTTGTGTTGCTCCGAACTTCTAATCCGGGTGCAGGTGAATTCCAGGACCTAGAAGTAGGATCCGCCAAAGTTCCGCTTTATCAAATTGTAGCAGAACATGTGGCCAAAGATTGGAATACCAATAAAAATTGTGGTCTGGTAGTTGGAGCCACGTATCCTGAGGAATTAAAAAAAGTTAGGGAAATTGTAGACGATATGCCAATTTTAGTTCCCGGCATTGGAGCGCAAGGCGGGGACTTAAAAGCTGTTTTGGAAAACGGCCTGGATTCCAACAATCAAGGACTAATCATAAGTTTATCCCGCAGCATCATTTATGCTCCAGACCCAAAAGAAGCTACTTTAAAAATTCATCAAGAAATAGTAGACTTTCTAAAACCATGAACCAAACTAGCGAAGCTGTTGCTAAAATTCTACTGGAACTTGATGCAGTAACTTTAAATTCCAAAAAACCATTCCGTTATGCTTCTGGTATATTATCGCCGGTTTATACTGATTGTCGGGTGTTGATGGCTTATCCGGATAAACGCCGCCTTATTCGAGATTTTTATATTGAAGTGATCGAAAAATCAGGCGTAGATTTTGAAGTTGTAGCAGGCACAGCCACAGCAGGAATCCCCCATGCGGCTTGGATTGCTGATAAACGCAATTTGCCAATGGTTTATGTCCGAGGCAAAGCCAAAGACCATGGTAAAGAAAACATGATGGAAGGAATAATCAAAAAGGGGCAAAAAGCAGTTATAATTGAAGATTTAATCTCTACCGGGGAAAGCGCCATCAATAGTGTTAATGTTGTTAGGGCTGCCGGCGGAGAAGTAAATCATGTCTTTGCCATTATCACTTATGGTCTTAAAAAAGCTGAACAAAATTTTAACCAAAATAAACTTAAATTAATCACTCTGACCACTTTTAAGGAGGTGGTGGAGCAGGCCCAGAAGATGAACTATATAAGCAAAGAAGAGGTACAGATGATTCTAGATTGGACCAAAGACCCTGTCTCTTGGGGTAAACAAATGGGTTTTGAGTAAGAAAGCTAACTCATCTAAATTAGCCGCTGTATAATCTGGTTTTTGGTTTGGATTCTCCGGCAGTTCATTTACGAATTTGCCTTGTTTAACCCAAATGGTAACTGCTCCTAATTTTTTGCCGATTTCCAATTCTGACCTGACTCTGTCCCCAATCACCAAAACCTCTTGATGATTTTTGATGAATTTTTGGAAAGTTTGAAGATCTTTTTCTTTATCGCTAAAAACAATTTCCTGAAAATACTTTGCCACCCCCAATCGCTTAACTTCCTGTTTCATATCCTGCCCGCCTTTACCAATCAAAACCATCGGGATATGTTTGCTTCTTAGAAATTTTAAAAGTTCCACGGCTCCAGAAAGTAAAACTTTTCTGTCAGGATCATACAAAGTTCTTTTCCAATCAAAAATAATCATGTCAAACATAACTTAATATCCACTTTTCTATCTCCTGTTCACATTAAGTCTACGACCGTATGTTATAACCCTGAGCAATACCGAAGGGTTTAATGTGAACGACTCAAATTATCTGATTCTACTACCATTACCCAATCCTCTATCCCCACACTTTTAATAAAATCCCTCAAGGCTTTTGTGCAGTTTTTCTTAGTCCCCCAAACACTTTGTTGAAAATAAACAAATCCCCATTGTTTCAATTTGGATCGAAGTAAATCTCTGGCTCGCCTTCTTTTTTCAGGCACATCAAATATTACCAATCTCCATTTTCCATCCCACTTATTATCATCGAATTTTAAACTGGCTAAAACTGCTTTTTCTTTACCCTTATCGGTAATTCTGTAGGCAAGCTTCTCGTCACTCACCAGCTCGATCAGACCATCTTTCCTTAACCTTTTTAAGGCTTGGGAAAGAGCAGATTTTTTAAGTTCTGGAATACCATAATGGTAACTATAGTGGTGATAAGCAAAATCTTCAAATCTGATGTAGCCATCAATAGATTTTTCCAAAGCCAAAAGTACAAAATCCGTAATCCTTCTCTTAACATTCATTACAACATTAATATCACGGCCGTAATATTAATGTCAACAAAGAATCTATAAGTGGTAGTTGCAAGCGGGATAGCAATAATTTTTGTTAATAAATTTGATTGGGCTTTAAAAAAGTTCCGTCAACACAACTTCTAAAACCTTTGGAACTGGTACAACTTCCACACAAACCAACTCCGCATTTGGTCAGAAAATCTATTGAAGAATAAATTTTTTCAGAACTTATTTTTCTTTTTTCTATTTGGATAGCCTTTCTTATCATTGGCTCCGGACCACAATTTATACAATATTGAGGTTTAATATCTTTTATCATCTTTCCTAAATTGTCGGTTATTAAGCCTTTTTGACCTATTTCCCCATTATCAGTAGTCAAATATATTTCTTTGCATACGTTTTTAAATTTTTCGTAAATTAAATGGTTTTTATCTCTTGCTCCTAACAATGCTACTGTCTTTTTATTTCTTTTGGCAAAAAGGTAAAGAGAAGCCATACCTGTTCCGCCTCCAACCAATAATGTTTTTCCAGAAATTTTTGGTGAATTTCCATAGGGCCCTCTAATATAAACAGTATTCCCTTTTTTTAATTTTGATAACTCATTAGTGAAACATCCTCTTTTTTGAATAAGTAAGCTCATTGGTTTATCATCAAATACAGAAAACGGCTTTTCTCCTTTTTCCGGCAACCAAGCAAAAATAAACTGCCCTGGTTTTATTTTTATATCACCGTCAAATTCCAATAAAAACAAGTCGTCCGCCAGTTTCTTATTTTCTTTCATTTTATATTTCTTGTAATCCATATTGGCCTTTTCTTTTAGAATCTTTGCGGCATTGTTTGTATCTTTCTCCAGGTCTTTTGACAATTCATAAAAATATTTTTTTATTTCATCTGTTTTAAAACCGGTAAGCGCTGAGCCAATTCCAAAATAATTTGCGCCAGCTTCTTTGTATCTTTTAAGATCTTTGGCAGTTGATATTCCGCCGCAAGCAATAATCGGTAAGTTGGTCATTTGCCGGATTTTCCTTACGCAACTTAACCCTAGCTCTAAAATCGCTTTGCCGGATATTCCTCCCACTTTATTGGAAAGAACTGGATAACCATCATGTAAATAAGGTACGGGACCTTTTGTGTTGATAGCCACCATCCCGGAAGCCCCTCCCCGTAGCGCATATTCCACAGTTTTTTCTACATCAATATTTGGTGAAATTTTAACAAGTGTTGGTTTTCCCAATGAAACCACCCTCCTTGTTACCTTTTCCACAAGCTCGTTGTCTGCGCCGACAGATTGGCCATATTTACCGGAATGAGGACAGGAGATATTCAATTCAAAACCGTCTGCGAAGCTGACTAATTTTTTAGCTACTTCAAAAAATTCATCTTCATTACTTCCAAAAATTGAGATTAATAGAAATTTATTCTTTGGAATTTTTACTTTCGAGAGTTTCCTAACAAATTCATCTACTCCCGGATTGGTCAAACCAACAGCATTAATAAATGAAGATTGAGCATACTGAGCAACGATTGGTTCTTTGTATCCTGCCCGAGGTATAGGACCAATACTTTTTGTAGTTAAAATACCGATTTCCGGAATTTCATTTCCGATTTTTTCAAGTACCTCTGCCTCCGTATTAACAATTCCCGCTGGAATAGTAAAAATTCCACTAATTTTCTTTCCAAATAATTCATATTTACTTTTCATAAAATATTACAGTGATATATTAGCATATTTAAATTAGCCACAGTTTCTATACCAGGAATTATTTGAGTCCTCCTGTCATCCTTCGACTCCGCTCAGGATTACGGTCGGTTTAACGTAAACCTCCCGTAACTTTGACTTTTGAAAGTAAATCCAAATTGTCCAGAACCTCACCACAACCCCTCACCACTGCTGTTAAAGGATCATTGGTTACATAAACAGGCAGTTTTGTTTCTTCGGCAATTTTTTTATCCAGACCGCGGAGCAGAGCTCCACCACCTGCCAAAAAAATACCCCGCTCTACTATATCTGTTAAAAGTTCCGGCGGCGTTTCTTCTAAAATATCCTGGATCGAAGAAATAATTTGTGAAATAACCGGGGTTAGCGCTTCTCTAATTTCAGCTGCCGAGATTTTTATGGATTTTGGCAGTCCATTCGAGAGATCCCTGCCCCTGATTACAGTTGCGCCGTCATCTTTACTGTCTGTAGGATATGCGGAACCGATTTCTATTTTTGCCTCTTCAGCGCTACGTTCACCGATCAACATTCCATAACGCACCCGCATATAATTAACAATTTCCGCATCCATTTCATCGCCTGCCACACGCAGCGATTTATTAATCACCATTCCTCCCATAGATATGACTGCTATTTCGGCGGTACCGCCGCCGATATCGATAATCATTACTCCTTCCGGATCTTCAACCGGAAGCTTACTCCCAATTGCCGCTGCCATCGGCTCCTCAATTAAATATGCTTCCCTGGCTCCGGCCGAAAGACATGCATCCTGCACTGCCCGTCTTTCCACTGGAGTTACGCCGGAGGGAATACCAACTACTATTCTGGGCCTTGGAATTTTTGGCAGCGAGAAAATGCCTTTCCCGGGGGTTTCGTGAACCTTACGAATAAAAAATTTAAGCATTGCCTCAGTGGTATCAAAATCAGAAATAACTCCACCCCTTAACGGTCTGACTGCTTCTATGGCGGCAGGAGTTCTACCCAGCATTCTTTTGGCTTCGGTTCCTATTGCTAAAATCTGTCTGGTTTTTTTATGAAGTGCCACAACGGTTGGTTCACGGATCAAAACTCCTTTACCTTTAACTAAAACAAGAGTATTAACAGTCCCTAAATCTATACCTATATCATGAGATAACAGTTGCCAGATACGACCAAACATGAGAGGAGTTTAACATATTGAATCTTTGGATAACAATAATGAAAGGGTTCTTAAACTTTTAAGAAATTACCTACTATCAAACCAACAATTGTTGCCATTCCTCCAATAAAGAGCATCTCGATCGCGCTCCGGAGAGCCCTGCATTTCACAATTTTACCCTTTAAATAGCCGATTGCAAAAAGAGCAAGGAGTGCCACGGAAATACTGATAATCCTGGCAGTATCAGGGACGAAGAGTAAAAATGGCGCAATGGGAATTAAACCCGCCGCAAGATAAGCAAAAAACATTAAACCAGCCCCTATTATCAAGTCATCCCTATGCTTGCCGGATTTACCCATCTGATGAACTGCCTTTTCTGAAGAATATTGGCCTGCAGCCATGGAGGAAGCCTCTACCGATACTGTCACAAAAGAAGCCAAAATAATAATTGCCTGATCGGAAACACCGGCAGAAATCCCTATCACCACACCGGTGGTGGAAACCAGCCCATCCTGCAACCCGAATATCACACTTCTAAAATAATCCTCATTCAAAGCAATTTTCATCTGTAGTAGGCTTTTGTATTTAGATATATTATACCAAGAAAATAAAAATTTTAATTTAAAAATCCTCAATCTTGCCCTAAAAAGTTACTTCTGTTAGCATAATCTTGAAATGCTGGATAAAATTATTTCTTATTCTTTTTATTTGCTTTTTTTTCTAGTCCCTCTTTTTTGGACATCTTTCAATTACGAGCTCTTTGAATACAACAAGATGATTTTAGTTTATGGCTTTACTGTCATTATTGTTGGTACCTGGATCCTTAAAATGATCAATGATCAACGATTAACGATTAAACGTACGCCGCTTGATATCCCTCTGCTGCTATTTTTAGCTGCTAACATCCTCTCCACCATCTTTTCCATTGACCCCCATACCTCTATTTGGGGCTATTATTCCCGCTCAAACGGCGGACTCTTATCTTTAATCTCTTATCTTTTCTTATATTGGGCTTTTGTTTCAAATATGGGCATACCCCAGGTAAAAAAAGTGCTGAAATTCGGGCTGGCTTCAGGTCTGATCATTTCTCTGTGGGCAATTTCAGAGCATTTTGGAGCATCTCCTTCTTGTCTGATTTTACGTGGAGAGTTTAATGATGCTTGCTGGATACAAGATGTACAAGCCCGGGTTTTTGCCAGCTTAGGTCAACCAAACTGGCTGGCAGCCTATCTTTCCATGCTGATCTTTCCAGCCTTTTATTTCTTTCTGACTGCTACTAAAAAATCATTGTACATTTTACATTTTACATTGTTAATTATTTTCTATCTGGCTTTTACCTTTACCTATTCTAGAGGACCAACATTAGGGCTGATTGGAGGAATGATAGTATTTCTATTGTTCTATTTCAAAAAGACATTAATGATGGCGAAGCCGGATGCAGCCAAAAAATATGGTGCAGTTGAGCGCACATTATATTTAATGGTTCAGAAATTGTCCGGCGCGAAACAAACCTTAAGCGAGCGAACTGGTGGCGCGAGCGGTTTTTTGCGCACTGGCGAGCCAATCATAGCAGGACCCCAAGCGGTACTTCTCATTCTTGTATCTTTTCTAATTATCAACCTCCTTTTTGGATCAGCCTTAACCGGCTTCAGGCTAGTTTCCAAATTTGCAGCACCGGCAAGACCAGAGATCTCCCTTCCAACAGCTTCCTCCGGTACCCAACTGGAAAACGGCGGCACCGAATCAGGCCAAATCAGATTTATTGTCTGGCGCGGGGCTTTGGATATTTTTTTAAATTATCCAATTTTTGGTTCAGGCTTGGAAACCTTTGCCTACTCCTATTATAGGTATCGTCCCATCGAACATAATCTCACCAGTGAGTGGGATTTCTTATACAACAAGGCTCATAATGAGTACCTCAACTATTTAGCCACTACTGGAATTGTTGGTTTTGGGGCTTACAGTATAATTATTATAACTTTTATAACCATAATACTAAAAAAGCTCAAAACGGGAAATCTGCTGATTTTGAGCCTCCTTGCTTCATATATCTCCTACCTCATCTACAATTTCTTTCTTTTTTCTGTTGTCATTATTGCCGTCTTTTTCTATCTTTTCCCGGCCCTTACCTTTGTAGCCACTGAATCCACCAAACCGCTTAAGATTTCTTCCACCTTCCATTTTCTATCTTCCATTTTCCGGACTATTTATCATCGGCCTTTGTATACAAAAATTACTAAAGGTATCGTGGTTATCCTTACTGTATATTTCCTGTATTCTATATTCCAGCTTTGGTATGCAGATACCCTTTTTGCTGAAGGCCAAAGAGCCTCTGAAGCAGGTAATCCAGGCAGAGCATATAATTTGCTTTCTACCGCTTCCGAGTTAAACAAAAGTGAGCCTTTTTACAAATCCGAGCTTGGTTTTGCCACAGCCCAGGCTGCAGCCAGCTTACAATATATGGATGCCACTCTTTCTGCAGAGTTAAAAAATGAAGCTATATTTCAAACAGAAGAGGTTTTGCGATCAAGCCCTAAAAATGTTTCATTTCTCCGTGCGGCAGTCAGAACCTATTTTGAGCTTTCCAGCTTTGATCAAACCTATGCAGATAAAACCTTGCAAACACTGGATTCGGCAATTAAGTTGGCTCCAACCGACCCGAAACTCTATTACAATAAAGCTCTTGTTTTGGACACAATGGGCAGGAAAGAGGAAGAGGTTAGTACTTTGCAGGAAGCTATAAAATTAAAACCAAATTATCTGGAGGCGCTAACCCAACTAAAAGAAGCT
Source organism: Candidatus Daviesbacteria bacterium (assembly GCA_028712705.1). Classification (GTDB taxonomy): domain Bacteria; phylum Patescibacteriota; class Microgenomatia; order Daviesbacterales; family UBA10151; genus UBA10151. Next base: position 3,539 of record JAQTPP010000006.1, on the reverse strand, counting down.
ACTGCTTCGGCAAAGTAATGAAATCCATAAAAAAGATTATCGGAGAAACAAAATTCAAAAACCGACCAAAAAATATTTCCCGTGAATTTCAGATGTACGGAGTTTATCTGGCTGAAAGTTTAGGAGATACCAAACACTACTCACTTTATATCAAACTGGCAAAAGAAATAGACCGCAAAATACTGGAGGAAGCTTTAAATTTTACCAAAGACTATTATCGTGCAAGAAATAAAGCTCAGGTCTTCATGTGGCGTTTAAAACAATTAGATAATAAAGTGTTTACGTTTTTTGCGAAGCAAAAAAGGCAAGGTTCTTCGAAGCAAGCAGTAAAATAAATCATACTGCGAGCGAGAAGGTCCTTATGTGGAAGTTAACAGAATTAAAAAACACTAGATCTTGCTAAAACTAGTTCTCTGTCAAATTTGGCAAGTTGTCTCAAAGTCTGATAGAATTCCTGGTATGGAAGTAGTAAAAGCACCGAATCCAAAGCTCAGAGTCAAAACCAAACCTGTTAAAAAAGTAGGTCAAGCATTAAAAAACACCTTAAAGGAGATGATCAAGCTGACCAAAACTTTTAAAGATCCTGAGGGGGTAGGGCTGGCTGCCACCCAGATTGGCAGAGATGAAAGTTACTTTGTAGGCAGGCTACACGATTCCAAGACTACCCCTCTTTCAAAGCCTGGTCAAAGAAAAAACAGATGGGCAGGCTATGATAAGGAATTTTCTGCAATTATTAACCCTAAAATTTTATCCTATGGGAAGCACACCAGAACTTATTTTGAAGGCTGCCTGTCTATTCCGAATACCTGGGGACAGGTTAAAAGGCATACCAACATTAAAGTTTACTACCAAAATAGCGATGGCGAGCAAGTGACAAGAACTCTAAAAGGAATACCGGCCTGGATATTCCAGCATGAAACAGATCATCTAAACGGAATTTTATTTTCCGACAGAGTTTTGGAACAAAAAGGCAAATTTTATCGCTTTACCGGCAAAGATAAAACAGGCACAGATTTATTTGAAGAAATAACAATTTAATTTCTAATTTCTAATTTAAAATTTCTAATGAATTCATTAAAAATTAAAAATTTAAAATTTAAAATTATTTTTCTTGGTACTCCGGATTTTGTACAGCCCATAAGGCAGGAACTAACCAAACATTTTACTCTGGTGGATTCCTTAAATGAGGCTGATTTGGGGGTAGTGGCAGCTTATGGAAAGATTTTAACAAAAGATGAACTTAATACCCCAAAATATGGCTGTATAAATGTCCACCCATCACTTTTGCCAAAATACAGAGGCCCTTCCCCTATCCAGGAAGCCATATTAAAAGGTGATCGGATTTCCGGAATAACGGTTATCAAAATGGATGAGGAAGTGGATCATGGACCGATAATTTATCAAGAGGAAATGGAGCTTTCTGATATGGATAATTTTGATACATTGAGTAAAAAAATGTTTCATCGGGCTGCTGAAGTTTTATCCAAAATTATTGAGGATTTTATAGCAGGAAAAATAGAACCGCATGAACAAAATCACGCTAAAGCATCATCTTGTCAAAGATTAACCAGAAAAAGCGGCTATTTTGATATCAGTAATCCCCCACCTCCTGAGATCCTAGACAGAATGATTCGGGCATATCATCCCTGGCCGGGAGTTTGGACTAAATGGAATGGCAAAATTGTCAAGTTACACCCCAAGGGTGTAATCCAAATGGAAGGGAAAAAAGTTATACCGCTGCCGGATTTTCTAAACGGCTACCCTGATTTTCCTTTAAAGAAGCTTTAACTGCCCGCAAACACTTTGTGCAATATTTTTGACCCTTAAAGACATGAAGATTCGGCCTTTGTACTCTTTTGTGAATTGGCGCTCTAAGAGCCCAGGTGCCTCCGGCACCGGATGAACCCTTTTTATGTCTTGAGAAATTTAAAATATTTTTATTTTTCCCACATCTGCTACAACTTAACATGTGGTAAACTATAACACATGCCTGAATTTTTTGCATTATCTATCATAATCTTGCTTTTTTCAGTAATCATTCACGAGGTCATGCATGGTTTGGTAGCCTTAAAATTTGGGGACCATACAGCAGAAAGAGCCGGCAGACTCACCTTAAACCCTCTCCCTCATATTGATCTTTTTGGAACAATTCTTTTACCCGGGCTTCTAATCCTGACCGGTTCACCAATTCTTTTTGGCTGGGCCAAACCAGTACCTGTAAATCCTCTAAATTTTTCTAATTTAAAAAGAGGCGAATTTTTTGTTTCAGCGGCCGGAATCCTTGCCAATTTCGGATTAGCCATTGCCGCAGCTTTGATTTATCATCTTTTAAATGCCCTTCCTCAAACTTTTCCGGCCATGATCGGAGTGCTTCTTCGCTTTACTGTTACGATAAATCTGGTCTTAGGCATTTTTAATCTATTTCCTGTCCCCCCTCTGGATGGATCCAGAATACTTATGTCCCAACTGCCTTATAAATTAGCGCGGTCGTATGCCAGGATCGAACCATATGGGATTTTAATTCTTTTGATCTTAATGATGATACCTTTTGGGGACACTTCAATCATTCAAGCGATATTGGGATTTCTGGTAGAATTTTTTTCTTCAATCCTAAGATTTTGAAGCCAAGCCAGGCACATACTATCTTGACAAATTAAGCTTTTAATACTACGATTAAATTATCCTAAAGGACATTTAGTAGATGGCCTGAAGGACTGCCCAAAAGGCATCCCTACCTAGCACGTTTAAAGCCAATATATTTTTCTTCACTGATTTGATACTTTACGGGAGTTCAAAGTTCACGTCCATATAAACTGAACGTGACAGAACACCCACCTTAGATTTTCTGAGGAGAAAATTTGGCTGACGACTATAGTAGGGAGAAATTATTTTTGAGCATTAGCGAAAAAATAGTCTTCCGAAAGAAGTATATTTTTTTGTTTTGGACAAATTTCGACGTACCTCTATTCGCAGATTCAATAATTCTGCGAATTTGTTCATTCTACCTTTCATCTCGTAATCAATATAAAAAATCGCTATAATATACTCGCATGCCGACATGGCTCAGTGGTAGAGCAACTGTTTTGCCTACCCGCTATGCCAACGTAGTTCAGTGGCAGAACACTTGTTTTGTAAACAAGATGTCGTGGGTTCAATTCCCACCGTTGGCTCAAATAGCTTTGGCAGGCGGGTAAACAGTAGCATGCCGACATGGCTCAGCGGTAGAGCAAGTCCATGGTAAGGACTAGGTCGGGGGTTCGATTCCCCCTGTCGGCTCCGAACGAAGTGAGGAGACAAAGCGGGAACAAGATCTTCGAGCGAAGCAAGAAGTAGACTTATTCCCGCTGTCGGCTCCTATTCCCGAGAAAGTAACTGTCTAATCCTCTATTAAAGTATTTGGTAAGCTTCATCCAGACAAAAAAGACCGTGGTGCTGATAAAAAATAGTAAAAAAAGTAGTACTTTTTTATATATAGATATCTTAAATGATACTTTGATATATTATCTTTCAACAATAATTTCAGATACAATTCCAGCTCT
>JAQTPP010000005.1 GCA_028712705.1 Candidatus Daviesbacteria bacterium | reverse complement strand
TAGTTTGAAATCCCTAACCTTAATCTCTACCGGAAGTATCTTAAAGGCCCGCATGTAGGAGCCATTATATCTGCCGTTCAATTAAATGTCTTAGGTGTACGGAATGTATCGGATCCTAGACAGCGGTCGGTTATTTGTTGCCATTTTGATGTTAATGAGGAAGGAAATTTTTTGGAACACTTTCATCAGGCGAGAAAGAAGGTAGATTTTGGCCGACAAAAAATTCAAAACCGGTAAATTGGCCCAAAAGTTTTATAACGGCAAAAGCAACGGCAAAAAGAATTATGCCAATAACGGCATTAAGGATTCTTTTTTGGGCGGCAGCGATTTTTTCCTTATCACCCTCGGAGATTATCCATTCAAATGCTCCCCAAAGGAGCATAAAAACTAAAATTACTACCGCAATAGAGTAAATGAGGGCCACACCATTTGATAAAAATTTACTGATTCCTGCCGTGCCTGTTTGGTCACCGCTAATAAAACCAGCTATGGGCAAAGGAGGTGTAATCGTGCCAAATCTACACTCGACGCTATCTTTATCTGCCCCGGAACAGTCAAGAGCATAAACGTTATTTGTTAAAAGCAAAAATGCAAAAAATATTATGAGTAAAGGTAAAATTTTCATTTGATTATTTGAAAATCCTTTATATCAAATAAACTGTTCAATAAGAACTGCAAAATAAAAAATGCGAATATTAATATTATAAACCCTATTATGGCATGGGTAATCATTTGTCTTGCCTCGGCTGTTTCTTCTTTGTTTGCTCCGGACATTAAAAATTTCAAAGCTCCCCACAGAAAATACATAACTACCAGCGCTGTTGCAATAGAAAATATAGGGGGGACCAAATCACTGGTTGCTTTCCCTAATGAAGCGATTCCTCCAAAGCCAAATTCTTCATCAATGTTAACCTGGGTAAGCAGAATCGGAAATTTTTTCAAAATGGCAACCATCCTTTCAGGTTAGGCTCAAGAATTTCGGCAACAAACTTGGCTATAAAATATGACAGAAGTATTATTATCAGTCCAATTAATGACCAGGTAATTCTATTTCTGGCTTTGGCTAAATCTTCTTTTTTGCCTTGAGCCACGATATAAGCAAAAGCTCCCCAAATTAAAAAGTAAAAAGTTATGAATACGGCAATATAGAAAGCAATATTTAGAAGACCCGAAAGGACACTCCCAAGATCGGGAAACCTGTCTTGAACAGGGCTGTCTATAATATTTCCGGTTCCGGGTAATGTTAATGCCAACTTATTCATATAAATTTATTTGGTAAACCTTTGCCAAATCCTGGTATGCTTAGTATACCAACTCCAATAATTTGTAGTAGTAGCACTGCAAAAACAATAAACAAAAGTCCAATGATTGCGCTGGTTAATCTATCTTTACCTGCGTTTAGAGTTTCAGGGTTTCCGGCAGAAGTTAACATCTGAAATGCTCCGAGTAGCATCATTAAAAATGCCAAGCCACCGGAAATTCCAATAGTAAAGGTTAACACATCTTTGGTTAATTCTGTCGGGTTAGTATGAATACATCCAATGGCAGTGGCAACACCAGGATTACCTTTAACGTCAGTGCAGCCAGGAACTTCTTTTCCTCCTCCGGAGGTACAATCTTTATCTCCTGGTTTGCAGCCACTGCTGCCGCTTAATTTATTAACAATTGGTGTGCAGTCTTTCTTTGCTTGACAACAACCACGAAGTTTATTCGATTGGTCATAGCAGACTTCATACTGTTTGCGTCCGCATTCTGATATAAAACTTATCTCCGGGCTTTCTTCGTCAGTAAGTACCCCCCCATAATATTCAACACAAGCGGGTTTATCAGTTAGAGTAATATCTTGTTCCCCAAGACGTCTTTGTTCGGCTGTTCCAGATTGGTCGCTCAGAACAGTAATAGAGGCTTGATTAGGTTCCTCTCCGGGGAGTTTAAATTTATCAAGAAAACACTCGCCGTTGTTTTTAGAGCATGTAGCCAGTTTTTTGAATTGAACATCACCATGATAAAGCCAAATCTCACAGTTGTTGATTATTTTGGGGTGATTTTGACACCCCCTTACAACAGCTCCACTTATATGACTTCCATAATCAGTTTCATCCGGTATATTATCGAAAACGATTGTTTGATAGCTTAAATTAATCGTTTGTTCTTTAAGAATTCTTTCTCTATCTTCAAGTTCTGTATGGTCACTTAAAACACTGATAGTTGCCTGACTGGGTTCCTGTTTGGGTAATTCAAAAGAGAGTTGGCAAGACTCAGAAGCGTTTTCGCGGTAACAGTATTTAGATGTTTTAAATTGATTATCACCATGGTAAAGTTTGACTTCGCACTGAGCGTGTATAGCAGGATTATTTAGGCATCCGGTAATAGTAACATTCAGTATTCTGCCATAAAACGCTGGATTCAATACTTCGATATTAATTTCTTGAGCCAAGGCGTTTTGGGGCATGAGAGTGAAAAGGAATAAAAACAATAACCAAAGAAAAAAAGAAAGTTTGGACATTAATTTTAGCTTAGCACAACTTGAAACTAGGGTCTAGGGGATAGGGGCTAGGGTTTAGGGTAGGAAATCCTTTTTGAGGCTAGACACTAGAGATTAGAAGCTAGAATTTGAAGCTTGAATAGTTTGAAGATAGACTGATACGATAGAAGAATGATCAAGACATTTAGAGACCTTGAAGTTTATCAAGAATCTTATCAATTAATGTTGTTGATCCATCAAGCTGTTAAAAAACTTCCAGTTTATGAACGTAATGATTTGGCATCACAAATGCGTAGAGCATCTAAATCATGTCCTGCAAATATCGCCGAAGGGTGGGCAAAAAGAAGATTTGAAAAAGAATTTAAAAGACACTTAGACGTAGCGATTGGTTCAGCTAACGAGATGGAGGTTCATACAGAGACTGCATAAAATATAAACACTTAGGAGGAAAAATTGGCTAATCTTCAAAAGAATTGGAAAACTTTCTAGTCTCTATCCTCTAACCTCAAGATCTATCTTCGAGCTTCCAGCGTCTATCATCAATAATTATGTTAAAATTGAGTCTCTCAATGAGAAAAATACTGCTTCTTTCATTTTTCCTAATTTTTACCCTATTGGCTATACCCTATACCTTATATCCTGTCCATGCTGATGAAATAGAGGATTTGCAAAAACAGATTGATTCTCTAAATCACGCCAGAGAGCTATCTGTCAATGCCACTAAACCCTTGGAAGGTCAACTTGAATCCTTGCAGCGGCAACTGGCCCAAATTCAAGCCACTATTGATAATTTAGTGACAGGAATTGCCCAAAAACAAAAAGATCTGGATACAAGGGAAGATAAATTAGCCCTGCAGCAAGCCCTTTTGGAACAAAGAGTTAAGGCTTACTATATCCGTTCATATCTGACAGATCCTCTGCTGGTTATTCTTTCATCTATTCAAGCAGGGGATTTATTCAGGGAACTCTCATACCGCCAATCTGTCACCAAAGAAGACCGTCAGATTATCTCTTCAATCACGGCTGAAGTTGTAAGTCTCCTGACTGAAAAAGAAAAACTGGAAAAAGATAAAGCCAGATTAGCTTTGATTCAAGCAGACGTTGACAAAAATGCAAAATTTTTAGGCAGTGAAATTAAAAAAGCCAAAGCTTACCAGACAGACCTCGGTAAACAAATTGCCCAACTATCTGCTAAACAGCAGGAACTTTTAGCTGCTAAGCTCGGTAGTTTGAATATTTCCAGGTCGGCCTATTCAATGGGAAGGTGTGATAGTGACTTAACTAATGGCCGGGATCCCGGGTTCAGCCCAAAATTTGCTGCTTTTACTTATGGTGTTCCCAACCGCGTTGGCATGAATCAATATGGAGCCCTGGGAAGAGCCAAAGCCGGACAAGGTTATGAAGAAATTCTTCGAGCCTACTATAATTTTGACTCTGTAGAAAGAAAAGATGCCCGGATAAATGTTCAAGGATACGGTACTTATTCGCTGGATGACTATGTCAAAAGAATTTACGAAGTGCCTGACTCCTGGACTGATAATGGTTCGGCTGCGCTGAAAGCTCAAGCTATTGCAGCCAGATCTTATGCTCTTGCCTATACCGGGGGCGGCAGTGGTTCAATTTGTACAACTGAGCAATGTCAGGTGTTTAAGCCTGACCCTAAAGGTGGAAATTGGGAACAGGCTGTTAATGCTACCTCCGGACAGGTAATGGTGCAGGGGGGTAATGCCATTAAGGCCTGGTTTTCTTCTACCCACGGGGGTTATGTTTTTTCATCAGGAGAAATTGGCTGGTCGGGAACGTCTTGGACAAAACACGCCAATGATTTCTCCGGATCAGTCAATAGTTTTTCCGATTTAAGCAGCAGTGCTTATGATAAAGAGTCACCCTGGTTTTACTGTGATTGGGGGTCACGTGCCCAGTATAATAAAACTGCCTGGTTAAAACCGGAAGAGCTGGCTGATATAGTAAATGTTTTAATGTTGGCCAAGAAGGATTCCGGTACTCAGGTTCATCTTTCCCAAACTGATAAGCCAAACCCTGATGGTCAGGAAACCTGGGATGCGGATAGGGTAAAAAGGGAACTCGGTTCTCAGGCTTTTAATTCCATTTCCGATGTATCTGTTTCTGCTGATTTTGGCTCAGGCAGAACAAATACTGTCACAGTATCCGGAGACGGCAAGTCAGTATCGTTTAACGGGAGTGAGTTTAAAAATTACTTCAATTTAAGAGCTCCGTCTAATATAAACATCGTTGGCCCGTTATTTAATGTGGAAAAGAGATAACGATATGCTATACTCAGTTTAATGTTTTCCGCATATATTGAACGGCCCCAAAATTGCCGTTTCGAAGGACAGGACCCTGATGAGAAGATACTGCTTTTGTTACGCGCTCACCAGATTACCAATTTGTCCTGGATCGCTCTTTCGATATTTATTTTTTTTATTCCTTTTGCAGTGTTTAAGATAGTTCCTCTGATAGGTTTTGATCTGGCCTTGTTTCCGGAAACCTATCAGTTGGCAGGGATAATCATCAATTACCTTTTTATCCTAATAGTTGTTTTTGAAGGATTTTTGAATTGGTATTTTAATGTCTCTATTGTCACTAATGAAAAAATTATTGATATGGAGTTTGAATATTTGCTTTATAAAGCGGTTGATTTGGCGCCGCTACCAAAAATAGAAGAAACCGATTCTGTCACTGCCGGCATACTAGGGACTTTATTTAATTTCGGCAATGTCAAAGTTCAAACAGCCGGTGCGACTGTCGCTATAGAGATGCACAATATTCCGCATCCGGCAACGGTTGCAGATATGATCCTGGATTTAATCGGAAAACCATCCACTCATGTGGTTCCGGAATAGGGAAACAATGCCTACAACTGCAACACAAAGCTTAATAAGCAATGATTATATTTTGATCTTTACCAAAGGTGCAATTTTGCTAATTTTGATATTTTACGCTATATTTTCCTTGATCATTGTTAGACAAGTTGATTTAATGAGTAAGACTCTTATAACAAGAATTTCGCCTTTACTCAGAGCGATAGCTATCGTGCATGCTGGACTGGCTATCGGATTCATAATTTTGGCTTGGGGGATACTCTGATGAAATTAAAAATAGCGCAGGTTATTGGATTAAATACTGACCAAAAAGCTGCTCAAGCAGCCTCGGCGGTACGGGATGATAGTACTTTTTTGGCAGTTTTGGAACTGATTTCCGACGATGCTTTTACCAAAGGCAGAGCCACGCTTTCCGAAATTGAAGATTTTTATTTTGAGTCAGAAGGCGGAGCAGGAGAGAAATTAACTGCCACCTTTAAGGAGTTTGAGGAAAAATTTTCAGGGGAAGAAGATTTTAGTTTAGGTTTAGCAGTTATTTCCGGCAAGATACTGTATCTGATTGGTAAAGGTCAGGTTGAAGTTAACTTAAAACGTAAAGACAAGCTATTATCGCTTTTATCGGTCGGTACTCCCTCGCAGTCTACTGCAAAGCAGCAAGCTTGTCTCATTTCCGGATTTTTGGAAGACGGCGACAAACTGCTTATTTCCACGAAAAGTTTTATCACTTTTTTGGGATCGGAGTTGGAAAAATCTTTGGATTTGCCAATTGAAAGTTTTGAAGAAGAAATTGAAAGTAAAATTGGCGCCTCCGAGTTAGACAACCAGGGATTGGCTGCTTTGACAGTAGCTATTACGGAAGAAGATACGGAAATTTCACCTCTGTCTCCCCGAGAAGAAGTGAGTCTGGTAGAACAAAACACTAGCGAAGATTCTGCAAAGAAAATATCGTTGCCAGTTAAAGCTATTGCGAGTTACGCTTTCCGTTTATCCAAATGGTTAAAGACATATTTCCCAAAAAGCGACAGAGGCAGGTTGATTTTGGCAGTTGTGCTGCTTTTAATTATCGCTTCAGGTATAGGCTACAAATATAAGTTGAGTCGCGACCGCGAAAAGCAAACGCAGTTTAGCGAGCTTTTGCAGCAGGCAAAAGATGATTTTAACTCTGCCAAAGGTATTGCCAGTTTAAATCCGACTGATGCCAAAAATAAACTGGATACGGCTCAGGATAAAGTCAATAAAGCGCTGGTTCTTAAACCGAAAGACCAGGAAGCCTTGAGCTTTAAGAACCAGATTGAGCAGGATTCTGCTGGAATTTTGCAACAATCAAGCGTTTTTGATTTTCCGGTATTTCTGGATATGGATTTAGTCAAGAAAAACTTTCAGGCTACCCAAATGAGTTTGTCAGGAGGCAAATTATTATTGCTGGATCCGGGAGTTAAAACACTGGCGGTGGTAGACTTGGCAAAAAAGAGCAATCAAATCCTGGCAGGGAGCGAAAAATTAGGCGAAGCTTCTTTTGCTTCGATCAACGGAGAGTTCTCGTTTGTCTATTCACAGGATAAAGGCATTTTGAAGGTGGATATAGCAAATTCAAAACTAACTACTGTTGCCAAAAAGGATAGTGATTGGGGAGATATTAAAGATATTTACGGTTTTGCCGGCAATGTTTATCTTTTGGACTCCGGTAAAAATATGATCTGGAAATACTTGCCCGCCGCTGAAGGATATTCGGACAAAAGGGAATATCTAAGCAAAGAGACCAAGGTTGATTTAAGCGGTACTTTGAGGATGCAGATTGAATCCTCGGTTTATGTTCTTAAAAACGGAGGAGAAATTTTGAGGTTTACCAAAGGTAATAAAGATAATTTTTCCTATTCCGGGCTACCCTCCGGAGTTAAAGATCCGAAAAGCATATTTACCTCATCCGATACCGACAATCTTTATCTTTTGGATTCCGGCAATTCCCGGCTTTTGATTCTAACTAAAACAGGCAGTTATAAAGGACAAATTACCGGAGCCAAATTCGGAATATCCACGGATTTGGCGGTAGACGAGAAAAATAAAAAAGTTTATTTGCTTGATGGGAGCAAGATATATACTGCAGATTTAAAATAGGACGATAGATGGTAGAATGTAGAAAATAGTGGTAGAAGGTGGAAAGTAGAGGTTAGATTATTCTCTATCTTCGATAATCTATTTTCAAAACACTATCTTCCATTTTCTATAATCCATTGTCGCTATGAGAATTATCAACCGTAAAGCCCTTCATAATTATCACATTCTGGAGCATTTTGAAGCGGGGATTGTTTTATCCGGCGCTGAGGTGAAATCTATCAGAGCCGGCAGGATAGATTTGGGAGAAAGCCATGTCAGGGTTCTAAACGGCGAGGCTTACTTGATTAATGCCAATATCCCGCTGTATATTCAAGCCTCAGATAAGGAATATGATGCGGGAAGAAGCAGGAAATTACTGCTTCATAAGGATCAAATTAATTCTTTGATAGGAAAAACTTCAGGGAAATCTGTGACTTTAGTGCCTGTTTCTATGTATGAAAAAAATAACAGGTTTAAGGTAGAGGTTGGTTTGGCGAAAAGTAAAAAAGAATTTGATCACAGAAAAGCACTCAAAGAGCGGGATCATAGAAGAAGGGTGGAACAGGAACTAAGAGGAAAAGAATAACCCCCCTGTCATCCTGAGCGATTAGCGAAGGATCTAATTGTTGTTTTTAGTCTTATTTTGTGATAATATACAGTCCTGGGGATGTATAGTCTCGACAGGATTGCTCTTTAAAAACTGCAAGCCGCTAAAGAAATCTTAAGCGTAAAATATGGTTTCAAAACACAAACGGCAATGATATTGCTCGTTACCTGAAGCAGTTTGCTGCTAAGATCGCAGGCGCTACTAACCCATTCGTGGGTCAGCAACTCGCTTTCCGAGTAGCTTATAGCTAAAGGTTACTTTAGAAATTGTTCTCTTTCTGACGGAACACTAAGGTACGTACAAAGTCAGAATGCTGTTAATACAATTTTGATCGATCAGTATTAACAAAAGAAAGTCTGGTCATTCAATAGTTTTCCTGCTAATTGGTTACAACTATTGAATAAAAATTAATTAGCTAAGCTTGTAGAGGTTTTTTAAGTTACAATTTTGGACTCGGCTCACAGCCGACATCTCCACCAAATAGCCACGTTCATATTAACTGAACGTGGTTTTTTGTTAGAATGGGTTTGTGAATCTAATTTTGGATCTTTTATTTCCCAAAAAATGCGTCGGCTGCGGAGAATTTGATACATATTTTTGTAAAAATTGTATTTTAGATATTTTACAAACCGATCTTGTCTGTCCGAAATGCGAAAGACTGGCTGTTGGCGGACAAACTCACCCGATCTGCAAAAGGAAATATGGTCTAGACGGACTTTGGAGTCTGGGGATTTACCAAGGTTCTCTTCGGGAAGTTATCAAGCAACTTAAATATGGCAAAGTCAAGGGATTGGCAGAGACTCTTGTGGATATTACTATTGAATATTGGGCAAAATTCCAGCCGTTTGTTTTTGACCAGATTAAGAAAAACAGGGGAGAGGGTTGGGTAGTAATTCCGGTGCCGCTGCATTTCTGGAGAGAAAACAGCAGGGGTTTTAACCAGTCCTCTCTTATAGGACAAATGTTATCCAAAAAATTAGGTTTAGCTTATTGCGACGGTATAAAACGCATTCGCTATACTAAGCCTCAAGTTAAGTTAAAAGGTTACGATCGACACAAAAATATCCGTAACGCTTTTGAGATTTCTAAACCCTACACTCTTAACCCTAGCCCCTATGTTTTACTGATTGATGATGTCTGGACTACCGGTTCAACCCTTCGGGAATGCTGTTACGAGCTGAAAAGAGCTGGAGCCAAAAAAGTCTGGGCACTAACTTTGGCTAGGTGACATCATAATGTCATCCTGAGAGATTAGCGAAGGATCTAATTTTCTGTTAAAATTACAACGTTTGGAGGAGTCGCATAGAGGCCGAGTGCCGCGCAGTGCTAATGCGCTATACCCGTAAGGGTATCGTGGGTTCGAATCCCACCTCCTCCGCCCGGTAGGCACAGGTTCGTTCATAGTACAGCGAAGCGACTATACTTCTCGCCGAAGGCGAACATCCTGTACCCACCCTTTATCCCGCTTAGCGGGACAAGGAGGCGTGTCCGAGCGGCTTATGGAGATGGTCTTGAAAACCATTGGCTCGAAAGGGCTCGCAGGTTCGAATCCTGCCGCCTCCGCACTTTACATGGTACGTTTTAAAAGTTAAACTAGAACCATGCCCAAAGAAACTAAACAGCATTCCCCTAAAAAAGATCAATCAGAACAGGCTGCCGGACCGGAATTCTTTACCCCTAAAATGATGGAGGCGGAAGAGATTAAAACTTTACTTTCCTGGAAAGCGCCGGCCCGTCCTTTTAGAAAAAAAGACAGGTCTTACTATACCACTTTAGCAATTATTGTCATTTTGCTGGTTTTAATACTATTTTTAGCTAAAGAATTTTTACTGATCGCCACTATCTTATCTTTTGCCTTTGTGGCTTATGTGTTGGCTTTTGTACCGCCGCATAATATAGAATACCGGATTTCCACCCAGGGAATTACCATCGGCGAAGATTTCTACTTCTGGCATTTTTTAGATGCATTCTGGTTTAAGGAAAAAGATGGTTCAAAAGTGCTGCATATCCAAACAAGACTCCGTTTTCCTGCTCAACTGATGTTGGTGCTGGGCAGCGAAGATGAGGAAAAAGTCAAAAAAACTGTTGCCCGTTTTTTGCCCTTTGTGGAGGTGCCTTATAAATCATGGATGGAAAAATGGTCAGAATCCCTGCAAAAACACTTTCCTCTGGAAAATATCCATAGATAAGGCTTGACGGATAAATAATATTCGGGTTATATTAGGATATAGGGGTATATTTTGGCTAGGGTATTGTTATCAAAAGAAATTCAATATCAGCTATGTTTCACTGCTCGGGAGAAATTAGGTGTTAATTGGGCAGGACTTGCTAGATACTTTCAAATCTCACCAAGTACGTTAGCAAATTGGTATAAATGCGAACGATTGCTTCCACTAGAGATATTCTCAAATCTCGTAAAGATTACTAATATTTCAATTAGTAACCCCAAATTACTAAATGATAATTGGGGGAGGGTGAAAGGTGGGAAGATGGTATGGTCGCGTTACGGTAGACGACCTATTAATAAAAATCCCGGTTATGGCAAGGATGGCATCAGTTTGGCTAAGAAATTTCCGATCCCCAGTTTTTCTAGAGATTTAGCTGAATTTGTAGGAATTATGTTAGGCGATGGTGGAATGTCACAGAATCAAATCTCTGTAACTTTAGGTTATACAACCGATAGAAAGTATGTGCCATATATCAGAAAATTGATTGGTAGACTTTTTCAAGCAAAAACAAGCACATATCGGGCTAAGAGAAAAGATGTAATAAGAATACGTGCTTCAGGAGTAAATCTGGTTAAAAATTTACTAGCACTCGGTTTGGTACAAGGAAATAAAATAAAGCAACAATTTGATATTCCTGTTTGGATTCAACAAAGTGACGATTATATAAGAAGTTGCGTTAGAGGTTTAATTGATACTGATGGTTGTGTACACAGAAAAGTGCGGAAAGAAAGAAATGGGTTTGAATATCGATCGATAGGTATCACTTTTTGCTCTGCTTCAAAGCCTTTACAGAAGTCATTTATGCAACTTTTGGATAAATTAGGATTTAAGCCTGCTATTTCAGGACGTACGATCTATTTGTGTGGTGAAAAGCAGATAAAAAGATATATTAATGAGATAGGATTTAGTAATTCAAAGCATTTATTCCGATATAAAGCTTTTCTTGAAGTTTATGGGTGGAAAAAAGTTGCTTCAGAAAAATTGTACTCAAGCGTTATCTAAAGTATAATTCCCAAGTAAGTCCCTGTAGGCTAACGGATAAACCTCGAGATTGCGGATCTCGTAATGTGGGTTCGAATCCCACCGGGGACGCCACGGAGGGTTGGCCGAACGGTAAGGTAATGGTTTCGAAAACCATCGGGTGAAAGCCCTAGCAGGTTCGACTCCTGCACCCTCCGCTTAAGCCCTTGTAGGCTAATGGACAGACCACAGGATTCCGGATCCTGATATGTGGGTTCGAGTCCCGCCAAGGGCGCACAATTAGAGAAAGGTAGAATTAAAAACGTGAAACGAGAATTTAGTGCAGGTGGAATAGTATTTAATAATAAAGGCCAGGTTTTGGTAACCCAACATTCCCAAAATAAACACTGGAGCTTCCCCAAAGGACTAATTGATCCTGGGCAGACCAGTGAAGAAGCAGCCATAAGAGAAGTTAAAGAAGAAGGTGGAGTAAAGGCTGAAATTATCGGCAAAGTTGGCTATTCCAAATATGTCTATACCCTGAAAGGACCTGCCCGCAATGCTTCGCAAAGCGATGCAGGCGGGGAAAAAATATTTAAAGTGGTCACTTATTTTTTAATGAAATATGTCTCAGGTGATATTGCCGATCATGACTTCGAGGTAGAGGAGTCCGGTTGGTATAAGCCTGGGGATGCTTTAAAACAGTTAACTTTTTCTCAGGATAAGGAACTTTTCAAAAAAGCTTTAGAAATAAGAAAGGGCAAATAAATTGTCATTGCGAGCGCTAGCGAAGCAATCTAGTCAAGGTAAAAATCCTACCCGGATTGCTTCGTCGCAGGCTCCTCGCAATGACGAAGCGGTGTTTGTTTCCAGAGGAGGAATTAAACTTCAAGCAGCCTTAGATCAATTTAAAATTGACGTCAAAGATAAAATAGTTTTGGATGTTGGTTCTTCCACAGGAGGATTTGTGGATTGTCTGTTGCAAAATGGAGCTAAAAAAGTATATGCCGTGGATACTTCTTATGGGGAACTGGCTTGGAAACTTAGAAATGATCCCAGGGTAGTGGTCATGGAGCGGACCAATATTTTGTATTTGGTACATCTTCCAGGAGTCAAAGCCCACCTGGAAGGTGGGAAAGCTAAAGATACCTCGGGGGTGGGCTTTGACTCCCCCGAGGTGGATCAAGTGGATCTGATCACCATTGACGCTGGTTGGACTAAGCTGGAACTGATTTTACCTGTTGTTAAAAAATTCCTTAAACCAAGTGGGTTTATTATCGCTTTACTTAAGCCACATTACGAAGCTGAGAAAAAAGATTTAGTAAAGGGTGTTTTGTCTCCTGAGATCGCTGAAAAAGTAAAAGATCAGGTAATTAAAACAATTAACGATCTGCAATTCACGATAAACGATTGCATGGAGTCACCAATTTTAGGCGGAGCAGGGAACAAAGAATATCTGTTGCTTATTACGAAGTAACAAACTTGTTTATTTCCTCTTAAATCTTAATTTAAAGAAATCTTGAAAATCTTTTAAAACGTCCTCTAATTGTTTAGTTCTCCAAAGGTAAAAGATGGGGATGAGTCCAAAAAAGTTGATTAAAAACATGGCAACAAACCAAAGCCTGTCTCCTCTTTTGGCAGATTTCCAAAGAGCAACTCCTTTCCAAGAAGCTTCCCAAACTATCAGCAAGAAGATACTTAAGTTTGGATTTGCGATATTCCAATCAAACATAAAATTATTATATCATTTTTTGTTTTCTTCTTGGCGGACTTCGTCACGCCGAAGCCTAGCCGAATTAGGGCGAAGCCCGCCTTCTCCCGATGAGACATCGGGATTCGGCGAGGCGAAGGCGGAGGAGGTGGGATTCGAACCCACGTGAGCTTTCGCTCGCGTACTTTCCAAGTACGTACAATGGGCCACTATGTGACTCCTCCTTAACAGGTATTATACTACCTACCCCTTGTTTTCGGGATATTTTTGGAGTAGAATTGCGCCAAACAATACCTGAAAGCCTTCCACGTTCATGTAAACTGAACGTGGGACCTTTGGGATTATTGCAAATCTATGGATGACACCGAACTGATTAAAGAAAAAATTAATATTGTAGATTTAATCTCGGAATATCTTCCTTTAAAAAAAGCCGGTGTTAATTTTAAAGCAAATTGCCCTTTTCATAACGAGAAAACACCTTCATTTATAGTTTCACCAGAGCGCCAGATTTTCAAATGTTTTGGCTGTCAAAAAAGTGGAGATGTCTTTACTTTCTTGATGGAAAAAGAAGGTATGGAATTCAAGGAGGCGCTGGAAATACTGGCTAATAAAGCCGGAGTGGCCTTAAAAAAATCCCCTGACAAAAAAGATTTTAAAGAAAGACTATTTGAAGTCAATCTTAAAGCCCAGGAATTTTTCCACTATATTTTAACTAAACACCCATTAGGCAAAAAGGCTTTGGAGTACTTGCAAGATAGAGGTGTGAGTCTTGAAACAATTTCCCAATTTGGCATAGGATATGCTCCTAATTCCTGGGAATCCCTGACTAAATTTTTACTTAAGAGAGGATTTAGCACCCAGGAAATCGTGATATCGGGTCTCGGGGTTGCCTCAAAATCCGACAGTTATGACCGGTTTAGAGGCAGGATTACCTATCCGCTGTTTGATAGCAAAGATAAATTAAGAGGATTTTCGGGTCGGGTCCTGTATCATGCCGAACCAAAATACATAAATACTCCTCAGACCCCGATTTTTGACAAAGGCAGTTTTTTATTTGGCCTTAATTTGGCCAAAGGAGAAATCAGAAACAAAAAAGAAGCGATTCTGGTAGAAGGGGAAATGGACACGATTTTATCTTTTCAGGCAGGATTCAAAAATATAGTTGCTTCCAAAGGTACTGCGTTGACAGAAGGACAAATTGATCTAATTAAAAAGTATACGGAAAGCTTGCTGTTGGGTTTTGATATGGATCTGGCAGGGGATAGTGCCAGCCGTCGCGGGATTGAGATGGCGGATAAGGCAGGATTAAATATCAAAGTGATCCAGCTTGAAGGAGACAAAGATGCTGCGCAGGCAGTCAAGGCCGATCCGGCTATCTGGCAGAAAGCTATAATAGAGGCGGTGCCAATTTACGATTATTACCTAACGTCTATTGCTAAAAGATATGACAGCAAAAATCCGAGCGATTTGAAAAAGATCGGAGAAGAGCTGATGCCTATTTGGGCTAAAATCACCGATGACCTGGTTAGGGAACGTTATATTCAAAGATTGTCAGCTTTCCTAAAAACAGAAGAGAAAATTGTACGAGACGGCGTTGAAAAAATCCGCAAATCGACCTCACAAAGCTATACCGCAATTTTCCAAAAAACAGCTGCCGAGGATGATATCGTACCATCCAAATCAAGAAGGGAACTGTTGGAAGAATATTTAATCGCCCTGCTTTTGCATCCGCCAAAAGATTTAGTTTTTATCCCAAGTTTTCCGGAGACATTATTCCTGGCAGAGAAATGGCGCCAACTTTATGTACTTTTGGTATTGTATTTAGATTCAATATCTTTTAAAAGCAAGGCTTTTAATATTAATGAATTTGTTATAAATTTGCCAAAAGAATTGCTATCAGAGATAGATAGATTATACTTAGTAGAACTCGACAGAAGGCTGGTTGATGAGGGATTTTGGAGAAAAGAGCTTGACGGGGTTGTATCGGAACTTAAAAAAGCTTTAATCAAGGCATCTCTGGAGAAATTATCTTTGGAAATTAAAAATGCGCAGGAGTTTGGTAAACTGGAAGTAGTAGAATCTCTTAGTAAAAAAGCCAGAGATTTATCGGTAAAATTGAAGAATTTATAACGCAACGCGCTACAAGAAGCGAAGCGATTATAAAAAATATGGCTAAAATCAAAAAACAAACACCGCTGGATATAAAGAAGCTTATTAAACTAGGGGAAAACCGGGGATTTGTGACCCAGGAAGAGATTCTGGTAGTTTTCCCTAAGCCTGAAGAAGTAATAGAGCAGCTGGATGAATTTTATGTCAAATTAATCAATGAAAATATTGATGTATTTGAAAATACAGCAGAAGAGCTTGAAGCAGATACTAAGACTGCTACAGAGCTGGAAAAAGAGTTGGAAGTATTATCAACTCTGGAAGGCGGTTCGGTTACCGATCCTGTCCGGCAGTATCTACGCGACATAGGCAAGATTCCGCTTCTCACAGCGCAAGACGAGATAGATTTAGCAAAAAGAGCCGAAAAAAATGAGCAGAGAGCCCGGGATAAGTTAATCAGCGCCAATTTAAGGTTGGTTGTATCTATTGCCAAGAAATATGTGGGGCGCGGAATGAGTCTTTTGGATTTAATAGAAGAAGGCAATATCGGTTTGATGAGGGCGGTTGATAAGTATGACTGGAGAAGAGGCTATAAATTTTCAACCTATGCCACTTGGTGGATCAGGCAAGCTATCACCAGGGCAATCGCTGACCAGGCCAGGACTATCCGTATTCCTGTACATATGGTTGAAACAATAAACAGATTTAATAGAACTCAAAGGAGACTCATGCAGGAGTTGGGCAGGGAGCCGGCCCCGGAAGAAGTTGCTAAAGCGCTGGGAATTGACGAGAGTAAAGCCCGGGAAATTATTAAGGTTTCACAGGAGCCAACCTCTCTGGAAACGCCGGTGGGAGATGAAGAAGACTCTCATTTAGGGGATTTTATTGCCGATCAGGGATTGCAACCGGACGAGCAAGCCACCCGGGAACTTTTGAAGGTTCACCTTGATGAAGTGTTGAATAGTCTTTCTCCCAGGGAAAAAAGAGTTCTACAACTTCGTTTTGGATTGGAAGATGGGAAACAGCGGACTTTGGAAGAAGTTGGGAAAGAGTTTGGAGTAACCAGGGAGCGTATTAGGCAAATAGAGGCAAAAGCCATTAGAAAACTAAAACACCCCACCCGGGCTAAAAAACTCAGGGATTATTTGGAATAGAATTATTTGAAACAGATCCGACTGGTCCTAAACCAGTCAGCCTTACTATGAGTGTTTTTCCTTGAGGCAATGGTTGGCCCCCAAGTACAAAATGATTTGTGGTTAATGTTAGATCTGCTATTCTCCCTTTTGGGAATCCGCTCCTGTCAGTCACCATAGCTACTACCCCGCCCCTATTATCAGGGGATTCATTATCATTATCTGTAATATTCTCTATCAGAACATAGGTATTGAGGGGAAATTCTTCCGGAGCAGCTAAAGTAAGCTTGCTGTCATCTAGGAGATCTCCGTTAGCCATTATTCTATCTGGTCTGCAACCAAGGCATCCTTCTACTGAATAAGTACTAGCTGGACCTTCCATAACTAAAGCTGGATTTTTTTCTATTGGATCTGGCTCGGGGTTGGATGTTAATTCAGGTATTGAATCTAGAACTTCATGGTAACGTTTAACCAAACTTTCTGGAGTAATTTCACTGATAACTTCTGTTTCAGCAGCATCAATCTCTGATGGTTTGCCGCCACTGCTCAGCAGCAAAAGCGCCAACAAAGCAGTAGGTACTATTAATCTGAATCTTCTTTCTACCATGAATATTAAAAGGGAAAACTTAAACGACAAGTAGCCGATAAAGAAGAATTCCCTTCATAGCCCTCCGAATTTTCAGCGGCGTACTCAGAAGAGTTCTAGCATCACTTACCTTGCGTTGCGTATTATACCGTTAAATCAAATATCCGTCAACTGTAAGATAAAAATTTTTTAAATGCTCTAAAGCCACCAGAGAACTTTTAAAGGTTCATTTAGATAAGGTATTAAATCCTCTAGCTTAAAAGTTAAGAAACTATTTAGAATAAAACCTCTATTTGTTGATTTTTAGAGCGATTAGCTCGCAAGCTTTATTAATGAAGCTTATTCCAAATTACGGCAAAAACATAGCCAAAGATATAACCTACTACTGCTGTTACTACTACCAAAGTAAGCCACACTACTGCATTAAAGCTTTGGACTATGAATGGATTATTCAAAAAATGCAAAGAATAGATCCAATCCAGCAATACCTGGGCCATCCCAAAAGCAACAAACAGTCCCCAGACAAAATGCCACAATCCCATAAGACCACCTAAGGCAAGGCCTGTTTTATTAGGATTCATATTTTTCACCTCCTTTCTTAAGTTAAATATGTTCCCGATTATTTTTTAACCAAAGGACAAAGGTGTCCTAAGATTCCCAAAGCCAAAAATCCCAGTCCCCAGCGGACAGGGTGAGCGCCTGCCAAAGGGTAAGTTAAAAGTATGCCTACACCTATCCCAACCAAGATATGAACAGCAGAGTTATAATAAACATGATTTTTGAAATACTGACTGATTTGTTTGTACACGGTTATCACCTCCTAAAGATAATGTACAATGTATAATGTAAAATGTACAATTCAGGCTCGGAGGACAAGGTTTTTGACATTCGAGAGAGAACATTTGATTTTGGAGTAAGGGTTGTTAAATTGGTGATGTCCTTACCTAGAAATTCTGCCGGAATTGCTACAGGAAACCAATTGATTAGATGTGGTACCAGTATTGGAGCTAATACTGAAGAAGCCCAAAATGCAGGTTCAAGAAAAGAATTTATTTATGGTTTGACTGTAGCACTCAAGGAAGCCAGAGAAACTGAATATTGGTTGAGAATGATTGCAGAAGTAGGTATAATCTCCAAGTCAAGATTAGAAGTTCTCTTAGAAGAAAATAAAGAGATCATTAAAATTTTGACTGCAATTATTAAGAAAACTAAAATTAATAGTTAGCACTTTAAAAATTAATTGTAAATTGTACATTGTAAATTTTAAATTAATGTAATATTCCCCTGTAGCTCAATGGTAGAGCGGCTTCCTGTTAAGAAGAAGGTTCGTGGTTCGAATCCACGCGGGGGAGCCAAGTTGGATATGGTCAGATTCTGAGAGTAAATTAAATGGGAATTGGTGCGTTACAACAAGCTGTTTGTTATCTAGCAACACGTTCGAAGTTATCCGCCTTAAAAATCGGTATCTTTTTTCATCTGTGGATTTCAAAAACTTATTTACACTGTTTTGACAATCTAAAAAGAAGTTCGAAGCTTTTTTCTTCCAATCCAAGCTGTCTTTTTCGAGTTTAACCTTAGTTGATAAAAGTCTCTTACGTTCCATTTCTTTATCAAGTCTGTATTCTTCATAAATTTCATCCTGTGTTTTATCTTCTGTGGCATAAATCTTGCCGGAAATTCTCATCTCAAAAAGATTCTTTAGCTCGGTATCTACTTGCCCTAAACGCCTATCGATAGAATCAAGTAGCTTCTGTCTTTCCTCCTTCTTTTGAACATATTCTTTATCCATCTCTTCCAGCATAAATTCTGTCAGCTCCTCATCAATCTCAATAGGTTTAACTGCCTTATTTGCAAACTCTGTTATTAGATCATCGCGGTTTATGCAGGGTTGAGTGCATTGTTTCCAGCCGCCTTTTGATTTAGTGCAGTGATAAAAAATATACTCTGCTAACCTCGCTTTTCTTTTATATAGTTTCGTTTTGCACTCACCTGTAATTCTGCAATCTAGGCAAGTAGCACAATAAAAGTTTAATTTCTTGTAAATAAGTTTATCTTTGAAATCTTGATTAGAGGTATGAATATGACCTTTTTCTTTTGATCTATTTCTAGCTTTTTGTACTTCAAGGTAATTAAATAGAGGAGGGTGGTTGCCTCGGTATCTTTTTCCTCTCCAAGCAAACTCGCCTAGATAAAAGTCGTTGAATAGGATTTTTCTTATGTGTTCGTGCGAGACCTGACCTCCGGCATTTCCTTTTAATCCTTGCTCTGCTAATTTATCTGAAATTTCATCATAAGATAAGCCTTGGTTATATAGCCTAGGTATTTGTTTGATATAAGGTGCTTTTTCTTCATCAATCTGAATTACTCTGTTTGGTTCTTCTTCTGAACCTATATTAACGTTTATATAGCCCGTTGGCGCTTTAGTCGGATACCAACCACGGCCTGCTTTTTCATCAGCAGCACGCATGGATTTACGCCTTGTTATTCTGGATAGAAAGCCATTAACCGCCCCCATAATTTCTCCGATCATTTCACCTTCGTCAGAGTCGTCAATCATAGGCTGGGTAACAGCTATCATTTTGACCCCGCATTTCTTTAATGCTTCCCTGATAAAGATATAAGCAAGATTACCTCTAGCGATACGATCAGATTCAGTAATAATTACAGCTTTGATTGTTTTATCTTCTTGGCATCTAATAAGCAATTCTTGTAAGCCGGGTCTTTCCAGAGAAGAGCCAGATATGCCTTCGTCCCTATAATCGCCGTTTTCTGCCAGTTTCCAGCCCTGTGAAGCAATAAATTTATTATTAACTGACTGCTGGTCATCACAGGATTTAGTTTGTACTTGGTCATCAGTTGAAACTCTCTCGTATGTTAGAGCAATAAAGTCGTTCATTTTTCTCCTATCTTTTCTGCAATCTTTTTAATATCAACTAATCGGTAAAGGCGGTAGTTATTCATGGGGTGGCGGACTGCTTTTAGCTTGCCTGATTTATCCCATCTTCTGATAGTTTGTATACTTACTCCGAATAATTCAGCAGCTTCTTTAATTGTTATTAATCCTTTTTTCATACGAGAACCATTATCAAGTCTATACATACTGTAAAACACTTTCTTTACTGTTTGCAATAGGGTGATTTAATCTTGTGCGGAGTTTTATAGATGGTTTTGGTGTTGGTTCTGTCTCCGGAGTATCTAAATCTATTAATGCTTCAGCAAAACCCATTAAAGCTTCGTAAGCTTGCTCAAGTTCAGTTTCAGAAAGCTCTCTGCCGAAACGTTTTGATAATATTCTCTGCAACTTAAAGGCGGATTCTTTTGTAAGTCTAGTCATTTTTGACCTCCAGTAAATCCGCCAAACATCCCTCTATAAGCGTTTTAATACGGGTGTTTTCGGTTGCTGCTTTAATTTTGAGTTGCTTATGTAGTCCGGCATCTATACGGACTTGTTTTGTTTTCTTTTTGTCACTTTGTCGACTTTTCATATTTCTTATTGGCTTATTTCCCTCATGGGTTCTCAAAAAAATATAAGTAGATAAAAGAGAGCTTTCAATCGCGGCCGCCACTTGGCCGTTATTAATCCCTGCCACACCTACTTACTCTGTTATTGCGACCCTTAGTCATGAGTTTGTGGGTGTTAAGCCATTCACTAGCCCACTCATTTATCAGGCCACCGCGGGTATGAGTTTTTCTGGACTTCAACCCAACTTGGTCCACTTTTATCTTATTTAGAAACGGAGCCCACGTTTCACAAAAAAACCTGAGCTCAATCGGAAGATAAAACTCAGGTTTCTACTTCCGATTGATTTTTCCAACAAAAAACGGGGCAAGTTAAGTAATACGAAAATCGTAAAACCTAATTTGTCCCGTCCTTATTTAAGGGGTTTGGGGATTGGATAAAATCCAACCTTAGATTCCAAACTATTCAGTTGTTAATTATGACTTTAAAAGGCAAACCACAAAACTGTCAACTGGTAAAATAATAAGGTTAAAAACCTCTGAAGAAATCTGATAAAGACATACCCAAAGCATGAGATAGCCTCCAAATAGTATGAGTGCTAGGGGAATATAAACCTTGTTCAATTTTTCCAACATACGTTCTGTAATATCCGGCTTTTTCCGAGAGATCCTCTTGGCTTATCTTTTTACTTTTTCGGATAACCCTCAAATGCTTACCTATTTTTGCTGCAAATTCTTTCTTTTCTGATCTTCTCCCTTTTGAATCACCTATGTCTAAAGTTTTTGGTTTCATAACTCTAATTACATAGGAACTACCACAGAAGTGGTACGCACTAGAATGGTAGGGTTGTGATAGAATAGGTTCAGAAGCAAGAGCTTGCTTGTTAATAGATTATGCTGACTAAAGAAGATATTTTAAAAGAAATACGTCGAACTACAAAGGAAAATGGAGGTACTCCTCTAGGCATATCCAGGTTTAAAGATGAAACAGGTATTAATGATACAGAATGG
The DNA here is from genome assembly GCA_028712705.1 of Candidatus Daviesbacteria bacterium. Lineage (GTDB taxonomy): Bacteria > Patescibacteriota > Microgenomatia > Daviesbacterales > UBA10151 > UBA10151. The sequence continues at coordinate 24,534 of JAQTPP010000005.1, read as the reverse complement.
CAGAGGCATTGGCCTAGATTTAATGATGCCAAACGTGAAGCTGGGGTCAAAGCAACCCCTTTTATAAGACCAGCCTTTAGTGACGAGCGTGTATTTGAACAATTTATTTTGCTTACCCGAGAATTAGAGAGAGTACCAGTAGCAGGAGAGTTGATAGTAAAACATACTCAAGATTCAAATTTCTCCTCTGTTGCTGTTTTCCAACGTCTTTTTAGTCGATTAGGAGGAAAACGTAAATTCTTAACTGAGTTACTGAAATATGCAGAAAATAAAAACTATATGGATATAGTTAAGTTATGTAGAGCTTACCTTAAAAAAGTTAAAACCGTTGAAATTGGAGAAGAAGATACTCTGGAAAATGAATCTTTTGGATATGTTTATTTAGGTAAGAGGGGGAAGCATTACCGAATCGGTAGAGCGAAAGATTTAGATCAACGTCGTAATGATCATAATCTAAACCAACCAGAGTATTTTGAATATATACACGTAATCAAAACAGATGACCCAGTCAACATTGAAGATTACTGGCATAAAAGATTTGCCTCCAAGATGTTTACTGGTGAATGGTTTAAATTAAATTCCTCTGATGTTAAAGCGTTTAAGCGTTGGAGGCGAATATTTTAATTTTAGAAAGGAGGAAATATGGCAGAAATGACAGTAAGGGAATTAACACATATTGCTGGTAAAGCCAGACTTGTCAAGATGACTCCGCAACAAAGAAGTGAAGTTGCCAGAAAGGGCGGTAATGCCACCAAAGCAAAATATGGGCTTGAGTATTTTAAGAATTTAAGGAAAAAAAGCGGAGAGGCTAAGAAAATTAATAAAAAATAATTTCAGCTCTCTCATCGGAGTTTTCTACAACATATACGCGCGTGTATATACTACTTCTGTAAGAGTTTTTTGACACGATAAAAAGGCTTCCTGAATTTTTAGGGACGTATACGCGTATTATTGAAACGATTTGAAGCAGTTTCTAAGAGAAATTCTATCTCAATATACTAACTTTTATTAACCTTTTGTTAGCTTCCAGCATATTAAGTTTTATTGAGGTTTTTCGGTACAATAAAAAAGAGGATTTGCAAGGTAACTGGTTTGAGTGGTAGCCTTTGGGTATGGAAAATAGCACAGGCGGTCGGCCTACTAAATACAACCCTTCGTTTGTTGAAGAGCTGGATAAATACCTAGCAAAACTTAGCAATGGAAAACGTTGTTTGCCTACAGTAGAAGGATTTGCCATTCATCTCGGGATAGATGCAGATACTGTTAATAATTGGGTTAAGGCAAGGGTAAAAGATGAGCAGGGGAATAAGACAAAAAAGCTGTTACATCCGGAGTTTTGCAGAGCAATAAAAAGATTAAAAACTATTCAAAAAGAGAAACTGATAAATGATGGACTCTATGGGGGGAGAGAAGTAAACTGCACAATGGCTATATTCTTACTTAAAGTTAATCACGGGATGGTAGAAAAAAGCCAAGCAGATATTACTACGCAAGGAGAAAAGCTGCCAATACCTATACTAGGTGGACTAAGTGTTAAATGACTCCAATGATAAAAACTATCTTCTGATTCAAGTAGCAGGTAGTCGTGGAGTTTGATTACCTATTTTGTAGATCGGATTTGATTTCGTCAAGATTGTTTTTTATTTCTTGTTGTGACTGAAGTAGAGTTTTCTGTACATCAACTGTGTTTTTAATTAAGTCTTGCTGTATTCTTAATTGATTTGATTCATTCTGAAAAGTAGTATTAAACTGCCAGGATTGCACAAGCAATGTTGCCAAGGCGAATAGAAGCACCATAAATCCTAGTAATAAAACACCAATTACAATGCTGTTGTATGTGTTAAAAGAGCTTTGTAGTCCCTCCACCTTTTCTCTAAATTCTTTAAAAAAAGCTCTTATTTCGAGCTGAAGATCGGGGATCTTAATTTGGGGATTAGAAGAAGCCATAATTTAGTAGATGCCAGTAATTACGATGGTTCCGTCGTCTGTAGTAATTTCTAATTCGCGATCTTTATATGCAGCTATATCTATGCCTGCAATAGAAACGCCCGGAGTCATTTTTATGCCCGATCCTAATGTAACTCCACCAATCCTAATAGTTTGTCTTGGCTCGACTGAGCCATCCCTGTTTACATTAAAAATAGAATTAAAAGGAACTTTGGCCATATATTAAATATAACAAAAATTAAGAGCAGGAGAATACTTAGTTATGTTGTGTAGTATACAAAACATTCTTTAAAAAAAATAGCGGAGTTTTCTGTTAAGTAAGAGCTGTTAAATAAATATTGGCTCAAATTCCTCTTCAGTAGTGATAAGATATTGTCCTAAGTGCTTGAACTCGGGGGAGCTGAACTGTTCTTAATCTAACCATTTGCTCATTTGTTGGTATGAACAAAACTAGTCATAACTTATCTGGTAGAAAACTAAAAGTCTCCTATATTGCCCAAATTAATGAAAATGCCTGCGGAGCAGCTGTTTTGGAGATGATTTATAAGCATTATGGTATAAAAGATGTTTCTCAAGAGGATATTCTTAAGCGGTACCAAGAGCTAGAACCTCATGGATCAGGGAATATTAGAATTACTACGGATAGTCTTGTGTTAGATGCAAGAAAAAGAGGTTTTCGTTCTTTTTGGGGAAGAGTCGATTATTCTAATGTAGAAAACTCTATGAATCTTTTAAAAACTTTCATAGAAGATTTGCACTTGCCCATAATCGTTTGCCAAAAATTTACAGAGGACCAACCTTTAATTGGTCACTTTAGAATTGTTTTAGGCATAAATAAGAATGTAGTTTATCTTCATGACCCACATAGAGAAAAAGGCGGCCCTTACAGGAAATGGAAAACTCAGCAATTTATGGAATTTTGGCAACCAACCGGAAATAATGTTACGGGTGGAATTTTTATAATTATTAGTAAATGAGATAATTCTAAAAGTGTATATAAATTGGATAAATTTTAGTTCGATTAAGACTAGGAATACGGAGCATATTGAAAAATTGCTTTTTTATTGTCCAAAACCTTTTCCAGCTCCTGCTGGGGGTAGTGGAGAACTTGAAGGAATGATTCCATTTGCTCCTATTTTAAAAGCCAAAAGTATTGGATTTTTGCCCATTCCTACAGGAAAAATAATGGTATTATCTTTAACTGCTGGCCAGCCATTTATTCCGCCCGGAGCTTGATATTCCCAAACTTTCTCACCTGTTTTTTTATTGAAGGCATAAATTTTACCATTAAAAGTGGCAGTAAACACTAAATCATTTACCACAGTCGCAGCTCCAACATTTATTGAATCGAATTGATTGCTCCAAAGAATTTTTCCGCTTACAGCATCTAAAGCTACCAGTTCTCCTTTCCCAGTTCCCAGATCGAATGATTTAGCCACAAGTTCAGAAGGAGTATATTCAACCACCATATTAACAATGGGCACAAAAATCATGTTATCAGAATAGGCCATGTTGGTCTCTACTCCACCCAGCGGTCCGGGAGAAACTTTAGTAACTCCCACCGGCAATATTTTTAAATTATCATTTAAGTGCTGCCCAACACTTGTTTCCCAGATAGTTTTTCCGTTTTCTCTATCAAACAAATATACTTTTCCCATTTTACCTGCTCCAATAATTACCTCTTTTTTACTGCCACTGATATCTAAAGTGGTAAGAATGGGGGATACTTGCAGATCATAATCAAACAGATCGTGTGGCAAAACCTGATTGTACCAGAGCAATTTTCCATCTTGTTGATTCAAAGCAACTAAGCTGTTGGTATAGAGGTTAGGACCCAATCTGCTGCTGCCATTGGGAAAATCTTTTGTGCCAGGCCAAGGGGCTGGATTACCCAATCCCCAATATAAAATTCCTTTTTCTGTATCTATAGCTGGTGGATACCAGGCACCACCACCGCTGTTAACATCTTTATTGCCCCAAATATCTTTTGAATCAACAGTGTTAAAACTCCACAAAATTTTACCTGTTTTTTGATCAAGAGCATAAAGAATGCCTATAGCTCCTCCTTTATAAAAATTTTCATTGCTTACTCCAGGTACAGTGGAAACATAAACTTTTCCACCCTGGGCAGTTGTTTGAATATCAATTCCAATATTTTGATTTTCTGATAAGTTTGTTGCCCAAAGCTCTTTCCCTTGTAAATCCAGTCCAACTATTTCAAAATGCCCCTTAATGCCAAAAATCATGCCATTTTCAATAGATACTCCGGCTGGACCAGCAATATCCAGGTTATACTCTTTTTCCCAAATTTGTTTGCCTGATTCAAAATCCACTGCATAAATATTGCTTTTTAGATCCTGGAAATAAACGATGTTATCAATAATAATAGGGTTGGTGGTGGCTGCACCCCATTCACTGATGCCTTTGATGGGAAATGACCAAAAAGGTTTTAAATTAGAAATATTTGTCAAGTCAATTGTGGCATTTAAAGCACTTCTGGTGTTGGAAAAATTCTGATTGGCGCTTGGCCATTCGCTTAAGTTTACTTTTGCAGGTTGCGATAATGATATTTTTTTACTGCTATTACTATAATAGATACCAAAAAGAACTAATAAAAAAAGGGTAACTAAAGCAATAGCTTTATAATTCATAATCACTATTCGTTAACAACAACCCTTCCTTGCATAAATGGGTGGATGCCGCAGGCATAGGAGAAAGTTCCGGCTTTGGGAAAAGTAAAACTAAATTTAGCTCCGCTAGCCACGTTTCCACTATCAAATGCTCCATTAGAACCTGTAACTGTATGATTATAGGAATCATTGTTAACCCAAGTAACTGTATCTCCAGCTTTGATGGAAATCTCTTGTGGGTTAAAGGAATTTTTTTCAATAATAACCTGATTTTTAGTAGCTATTTCTTGTCCTGAAGAAGCTGTTGGTTGGGGAGTAATTGTTTGTTGGGGAAAAGAGGAACTTGGCGTACTAGTATAGCTGTTATTTTTTATAAATAAGATAATTAAAAAAACTAGAATGATAATGACAATGAAGACTATTAAAAGATTTTTCTTAGTCATCAGCTTAATTATAACATTTATAATCCTGAATACCAGAGTTTTAAATAACCTTAAGGATTTAAGGAGCCGAATTTTTTAGAATATAGCAAAAATTGTGCTGCACCCGCAATCATAATAATTATTCCCACACTGGTACTATTTAGTTCAATAATGTCTTTCCATTTGAAAGTAAAAGTAGTTACTCCTCCCAGTCCCAGAGCTGCTACCAGGGCACCAAAAATGGCCAGAAGAATGCCTGTCCAGATAATTAGCGTGTGAGTGATGGAAACTTTTCTTCCGCCAGCATTTTTTACTGCTGAAAGGAGGAATTGATGAAAGCTGGTATACAACACGAAGTAATTTTGAATTACTCTAGCATTACCATTTTCAAAAATAGTATAATAAAGCAGTTGCGCGTCAAGCGCGTTGGAGAAGCTAAGACTATGATCAAAATCTTAGCAATGGCAGGGAGTTTACGGAAAGACTCATTTAATAAAGCAGCGCTTAAAGCTGCTCAGGGTTTGGTACCTAAAAATGCTACCCTTGGGATTTTTGACTCTTTGGGAAAAATTCCTCCATTTAATCAAGATCAGGAAAATAACCCTCCCGAAGTAGTAAAAAAGCTAAAGAAGGCAATCAGAGCAGCAGATGCAATTTTGTTTGTAACCCCCGAATATAATTACTCCGTTCCGGGGGTTTTGAAAAATGCCATTGATTGGGCATCTCGTCCGTATGCAGATAACAGCTGGGAAGGCAAGCCTGCAGGTATTATGGGAGCATCTCCCGGGATGTTGGGAACTTCCAGGGCTCAATATCATTTAAGACAGATATTTGTTTTCTTAAATATGTTTCCCTTAAATCGGCCGGAAGTAATGATACCTAATGCCCCGGAGAAGTTTGATAAACAAGGTAACTTAATAGATGATTATACGAGAAATAAAATAAAGGAGTTACTGGAGGCTTTGGTTGCCTGGACTTCCGAATTAGCTTTATCAAAAAAGAGCTAGGAATAATTTATGAAAATGAATCACCATTCAATGAATCATTCCCATGCAAAGCATAGACCGGCTGAGCATGATATGAGTCAGATGAACCATGGTGATCATGAACAAGCGATGGTTGACCCTCGAATGGCCGCTTTTATGGAAAAGGATATGCGTAATCGTTTTTTGTGGTCGCTGCTGTTTTCCATTCCTATTTTTCTTTATTCGCCTGTTTTTACTGAGTTTTTAGGAATTGAATTACCAACTCCCATTCCTCATAATTGGTTGCTGTTTTTGTTAACAACCCCTGTTGTATTTAAGTTTGGTTCTATTTTTTCAATCGGTGCTTATCAGGCTTTAAAAAATAAAACTCTTAACATGATGGTTTTAATTGCCACAGGCGTGTTTGCTGCCTATCTTTTTAGCGTTTTTATCACTGTTTTTGTGGGTGGGGAAACTTTTTTTGAAGCAGCAGCGCTTCTTGTTACCTTTGTCCTTTTTGGCCATTGGATGGAAATGAAATCAAGAAAAGGTACCTCTGAGGCGCTGCGGGCGCTTTTTGATCTTGTACCACCTCAAGCCAGAGTAATCAGGAATGGCAAAGAGATTATTGTACCTACGTCTGAAGTTAAAATCAACGACATTTTACTGCTTAAACCAGGCGATAAAGTGCCGGTTGATGGGCAAGTTTTGGAAGGGAAAACGTCGGTTGATGAGTCTTTGGTCACCGGCGAATCATTGCCTGTTTTTAAGAAGGTGGGGGATCAGGTGATTGGGGGCTCGATCAATCAATCAGGATCAGTGAAATTTAAGGCAACTAAAATAGGTATGGATACTGTTCTTGCACAGATTGTGAAGATGGTTGAGACTGCCCAAAATTCCAAAGCACCGGGGCAAAGGATTGCAGATCGTGCTGCACAATATTTAGTCATATTGGCAATTGGCGCAGGTTTGTTAACTTTTATATTCTGGTTTTTTATTGCCGGAGAGGGGTTGTTGCTGGCGTTAACCTTTGCGGTTTCTGCAATCGTCATTGCCTGTCCTGATGCCCTGGGTTTGGCTACTCCCACGGCCGTAGCAGTTGGTACTGGCCTGGGCGCTAAACACAATATCCTTATCAAGGACGCGACTACTCTTGAACAAACCTCAAAGATCCAGACAGTGGTATTGGATAAAACCGGCACTTTGACAGAAGGTAAACCCAAAATTACCGATGTGGTAGCAGTTAAGGGATTTAGTGCCAATACAGTTTTGCGCCTTACTGCTGCGGTTGAAGCTAAATCTGCTCATCCCTTGAGCAAAGCAGTTTTAGAAGAAGCAAAAAGGCGAAAATTAACCCTGCAAAGTGTAGACAAATTTTCCTCAATTGCCGGTCACGGAGTTGAAGCGGTAGTTGGAGGTCAGCATGTTCTAGTTGGCGCAATTAAACTTATGCAGGATCGAAAAGTTAACCTTGATTCTGTACAAAAAGATGTTGAACGTCTGCTGCGCGAGGGTAAGACGCTGATGATTTTAGCGGTTGACGGTAAAGTAAGAGGGGTTGCGGCAGCAGCCGATACCGTCAAAAAAAGTACTTTTGTGGCCATAAAGCGGATAGAAGAACTTGGCTTAGAGGTGGTTATGGTTACTGGAGACAATAAAAAAACAGCTGAGGTGATTGGTAAGAAACTTGGCATCGATCGGGTGTTTGCCGAAGTTTTACCTGAGGATAAGGCTAAGTATATTAAACAACTTCAAAGTGAGGGTAAATTTGTGGCAATGGTGGGAGATGGGGTGAATGATGCTCCGGCTTTGGCGCAAGCCGATATTGGAATAGCGATAGGAGCCGGAACTGATGTGGCAATTGAGACTGCCGATATAGTTCTCATGAAATCTGATCCAGTCGATATATTGCGGGCCATACGTCTTAGTAAGGCTACAGTGAGAAAAATGAAACAAAATCTTGTCTGGGCAAGTGTTTATAATATTTTAGCTATTCCTGTTGCTGCCGGAGTTTTCTATCCCAGTTACGGAATCACTCTAAGGCCTGAAGTTTCTGCGCTTTTAATGTCAGCTTCCTCAATTATTGTGGCAGTAAATGCTGTGTCTCTGAAAAGAGTAGAAAAAGATTTGCTAATTACAAACTAAAAGGAGGTGAAAGAGGATAGCTAAATTTTATCAATTACCAAAACTGCCCTACGGCTATCATGATCTTGAGCCTTATATTTCAGAGAGACAATTGATGATTCATCATCAAAAACACCATCAAGGATATGTCAATGGTACAAATGCGATTTTAGAAAGAATAGAAAAATCAAGAAAAGAAGGCAGTAATTTGGACATGAAAGCAATCTTAAAAGAGTTGTCTTTTAACATTGGCGGACATGTTCTCCATTCACTTTTTTGGGAAAATATGGCCCCGGTTGAAAAAGGTGGAGGCGGTGAACCAAAAGGTGTTTTAGCAAACGTTATAAAATTAGAGTTTGGTAGTACCAAACGCTTTAAGCAAGAGTTCTCTCAAACAGCCTCGACGGTAGAGGGTTCAGGCTGGGGAGCGCTTGCTTATTGTCAGCAAACAAAAAGGCTTTTAGTGATGCAAATTGAGAAGCATAATGTTAACCTTTATCCAGGTTTTAAGATTTTGTTAGTTCTGGATGTTTGGGAACACGCTTATTATCTTGACTACCAAAATGAAAGATCTAAATTTATTGATGCTTTTTGGAATATCATCAACTGGGGAGAAGTCGATAAAAGATTCACCCGAGCTAAAAAGATCTTGCTGTAATAATAACTATAAATATCCCGATTGAGTTTAATATGAAAGATAGAATAAGAAACTGCCAGTTTCTTAACTTAGACGCTCCAAGTAATCCTATGCCTACTTCATCCGGAAAGGGAGAAGCAATAATAAGTGCTCCCAGCAAGGGGAGCAACCATCCAAAATATGGTGTTTTAAAAAGTTTTACTATCTTATTACCACCATTCTTCATAAATAATGGTGTAAGTTCATCAAATACACGATCTTTTAAAAACCTAAAGATTAGATAATCACCAGCTACCGCACCCATTCCGGCAAACAAAGCTACCAGCAGGGGATTAAGATTGTCTGCAAGAAAATAGAGTACCACTGCTGCTGGAGCTACAGTAAAGATGGAAACAAAGAGTATTCCTGTAATAAAAGCTCCAATATATCCAAAGCTACCAATTAAATCGATTGCATTGCGTACAGCAGGATACTCAGCAAAGAGAAAGAAGACAATCAAGCTAAGAACGAGCAAAGCAGTATTCTTGTAATGCCAATGTTTCCATCGGCTATTTAAATCAATCAACTCCTCCATATATTTATCTTAACATTAATTTTGTCGGTGTTTGGATAGCCGCTGTTTTTAACTGATAGTGATCTAGATCATTGAAAAAATACTTAGAGAGGTATAAATTAAAACTATGAAAAGCTGGTTCGTAGTTTTAATTATTGCGTTCCTGCTCATTATTACTCCCAGGACCACTTTTGCCCAAAATAATTTCCGTTCAGGTCAAAATTCTACTCTATTTTCAAATGAAGTTATTAACCAAGATTATTTTGCCTCCGGAAGCAATGTCTTGGTTGATGGCACGGTTAACGGCGATGCATATCTTGCCGGCGGTTCTGTGATCTTAAATGGTGCTGTTAACGGCGATCTTTTAGTGGTCGGAGGAAATTTAAATATTAATGGTACTGTTTCTGGCAATATCCGTGCAGTTGGAGGTAATATCAATTTAAACGGCAATGTCGGCCGCAGTGTCACTATTGCTGGAGGTAGTCTTACTTTATCTCCACAAGCCCAGGTGGCCGGCAGTTTAACTTCAGCCGGAGGAAATATCAATCTGCTTAGCCCAATTGGCAAAGGGGCTAATTTGGCTGGAGGTATGGTTAACATTGGAAATGAGATGGGTGGTGATGTTAATGCCGGGGTGAATCAATTAAGCTTGGCGCCAACAGCTAAGCTCCAAGGCAATTTAATTTACTGGAGCGAAAATAAAGCCAATATTAACCCTGAAGCTTCCGTATCCGGGAAAATAACCCAAAATATCCCCAAAACCCAGCAATATTCAGGAACCGGAAAAGCTATGGTTGGATTTGGAGCCGCTTTTAAGTTTTTTAGTTTTCTGTCTGCTCTGCTGATTGGTTTTTTAGTACTTAAACTGGTGCCGAGGTTTACTAACCAGATGAGCGAGGTAGTGGTGGATCATTGGTTATTAAATTTAGGTCTTGGATTGCTGGTAGTAGCAGTTACGCCAATCCTGATAATTTTACTTTTGATTACAGTCATCGGCCTGCCGCTGGCTGTTTTATGGATATTCTTTATAGGTTTTGGTTTGTGGCTGGCTAAAATATTTATATCCCTGGCTTTAGGGAGGTGGATGATGAAATATTTTAAACAAAGATGGAATGTTTATCTTACTTTTAGCTTAGGGCTTTTGGTTTATTACCTAATTACACTTATTCCGGTGCTAGGATGGCTTACGGGACTATTGGCAGCCCTTATTGGATTGGGAGCTCTACTTGTAACTAAAAAGGAATATTATCTACAACCGAGGAAAACTGCTTTAAAAGGAGGTCAAAGATGAAAGGTAACGGTACATCAGGTGCTATATACGGCTTAGGTTTTATTGGAGCTCTAATCTATTTCCTCCAGCACGCCACCACCTTTGGGATGGGGTTTCTGGGCATACTCAAAGCTATTGTCTGGCCAGCCATATTGGTTTATCAGGCTCTTCTACTGCTAAAGATGTAAGCTACATTATAAAGATATACTTGCGAATTTTGAGAGTAGCCTTTATGATGTTGAGATAACTTGCCCTAATTATTTCATGAAGCGGAATATTCTTTTTTCACCTCTATCAGGGAAAGCCACAAAAATAATGCTACTTGGTGCCGGAGAACTTGGCAAAGAAGTGATTATCGAAGCCATGCGTCTTGGTTTTTTCACCATTGCAGTTGACCGTTACGAAGGAGCCCCGGGTCAACAGGTGGCACACCGTGCTTGCACAGGGAACTTAAAAGATGCAGGTTTTCTGCGAAGCGCGATAGAAAGGGAGCGGCCGGATTATATTGTGCCGGAAATTGAGGCTATTAATTTGGATCTCCTGTTTGATCTGGAAAAAGAAGGATTTAATATCATCCCCAATGCTAAAGCTACATATACAGCGATGCAGCGCGAGCGGATCCGCGAGATGATTGTAAAAACCGGTGTGCCGGTTTCGGAATATGCTTATGTCGCTTCTTTGCAGGAGTTAAGGAAAGCTTGTAAAAAGGCCGGATTTCCTTGTTGGGTTAAGGCCATTCAGGATTCTTCCGGCAGCGGTTCAAGTAAAGTGATGAGTGAAAGAGATATTGAGAAGGCATACGAGAAAGCTCATTTAGAAGCCCGGGGGTCGGCTGATAAGTTAATAGTTGAGAAAAACATTGATTTTGATCTAGAAGTGACAGAGCTGGTAATTAGGCATTGGGAGAGTGGGGTGATCAAGACTTCATTTTGTCTGCCTGTGGGGCAATACCAAACCAGAGGAGGGGATTATCACTCCAGCTGGCAGATGGCGGAAATAAGCGAGTCAGCCGAGAAAAAGGTTTACGAGATTGCCAAAAAAGTTACAGACGCTCTTGGTGGAGTAGGTGTATTTGGTTGCGAGTTGTTTGTTAAGGCCGATTGTGTTTGGGCAAATGAATGCAGTGCCAGGCCTCATGATACCGGTATGGTTACTTTTGCTTCCCATCAACTTGGTTTTTCGCAAGCTGCGCTGCATGTCCGCGCCATTACTGGTTTGCCGATCCCGACTAAAAAACGTCTAGGTTTTGATGTCGTGCCTATTATCACTCCTGCTGCATCCCATGTCATTCTTGCTCCGACAGAGGGATTTGACCCAGGGTACAATAATTTGTCAGAGGTTTTTGAAGAGGGCGGTGTGACAGTTTTGCTATTTGGTAAAAATGAAGCGCATATCAATAGGCGCCTGGGAGTTGTTTTGGCAATAGACGCGGATGTTCAAAAAGCCAAAGAAAAGGCAGAAATTGCCGCTCATAAAATAGAAATCGCCACCCGCCAAAACCCTAAATGGCAAAGCCAAGCTTCAAGGGAAAAACATATTTTTAAAAAATAGCCTGATGAAGGTTGATTTACAGGTTGTATTCTGTTATACTGCACCTCTAATGAGCAACCCTTGTGTTAAATGCGGTAAGGAGCGGATAGACGGTAAAACCTGGGTTGGCAAGGTTGGCGCTTCCAGCGTAACATACACTATAACAATTTGTCCCGATCCGGAATGTCAAAAGATTGTTGATAAAGGTATTGCCGAGAGGAAAGCTAAAACCGCGTCTTTGCTTAAGGCAAAAGAAGAAGCCAAGTTAGCCAGGGAAAAATTACTTGCGGCGAGTTAAACTAGTTTTACTTCTTTCTATTTTTTCGATCCTTTGCAAAATCTCTAACATTATTTTATCTTGTTTCTCCAAGTGCAGAAGGATAGTTTCGATTTCTTTCTCAGCTTTGACGTTGGTATCAAAGTCATGTTGTGCTCTGATTTCGGCATGGCGGCCTTGTAAATTCTGGCCAATTATAATAAGCGGCAGGAGTATTAGTTGCAGGATACCTGATGAGATATATTGGACTATTGATATTGCTTGAGTGAAGATAAGTGGAATTGTTACTAAAATAACACAGACAAAAAAGAAACCCATAGAGCCTACTTTGTTGGTAACAAATAATGCCGCTTCATCCAACTTTGACATACGGCTTCGATGAACAGCATTAGGATTCTTAATAGGTGCAGAAGTCTTTCTAAGTTCTTTAATGGTTGTAATTTTTTCTGGATTATCCATCAACAAAAGTGTAACATAACTATCAAAAATATGGCAGAAATTATATCCATCAATAAAATTAACAGTCTTTGTGACAGGTTGAAAAAACAAGATAGGGTAGTTGTCCTGGCAGGAGGGTGTTTTGATGTTTTGCATCCTGGTCATGTGACATTCTTGGAGAAGGCTAAGAAGGCAGGGGATATTTTGGTAGTACTTCTGGAAAGCGATGAGAAAATTAAGACTATAAAAGGTGTTAATCGCCCGGTTCATACTCAGTCCGAGCGGGCCAAAGTTTTATCTGCATTGGCTCCGATAGACTACATCGTTAAATTGCCTTACTTTAAAAAAGATTTAGAATATGATCGGCTCATATCAAAAATAAAACCCGGTGTCATCGCAGCAACCTCCAAAATAAAGAATATCCGTCATTATAGAAGGGCAGCTCAATTGGCCGGAGCAAAATTAAAATTCGTGACAAAAACTATCGGCAGCTATTCCACATCTTCTTTAATCGGCTCAATTGCTGTACAATAATTTGTGTGTGAAAATTAAATTATTTCTTCTTTCATTGGTATTTACGCTGCTTTTTACTTATTTTTCCTATACTGTAGCCAAGGAATGTTGGCAAAAAACAGATTTTGACACGACTGTTAAGTTGCAGGATCATATCTCGCGTCGTTTTGATGAAACTTTTTCCTATTTTAGTTTACTCGGCTCTGTCGAAGTGACGATTGGTCTTTGTTTGGTGTTTGCTTTTCTGGCTTTTTTGCGAAAAAGATGGCTAGCAATTGTCGGTTGGCTAATGATTGTCCCTGCCTCATTCGGAGAAATCTTCGGTAAATTAGTGGTTTTTCACCCGGGGCCGCCGGTTCTGTTTCACAGAAGCATTTTATCTACCAGTTTGCCAAGTTTTTATGTACATACCAATTTTTCTTATCCTTCAGGCCATATGACCAGAACAATTTTTATTATTACTGTGTTTGCTTCTGTGATGGTCTTTTCCTCAAGAAATTTTCATTATAGGTTTCTTGCTTTTTGCTCACTTGCTGTACTTGCATTTCTGATGGCATTAACCAGAGTATATCTGGGTGAACACTGGTTGTCAGATGTAATCGGGGGAACTTTGCTGGGTATGGCAGTAGGATTTTTTGCTTCAGTATTGATTTTACAGAAACAAAAGGTTTAAGATAAAGAACAGTTGCCCGGGGGAGGTGAGTTCATGAACAGAAACACTTCAATAGTCATAGTTATACTGGTATTGGTGGTTATTGCAGGTTATTTAGTATGGCTTCGCAGTAAGACTACATCGATTGTTTCTCCTGAGGCAGAACAGCAAGTACAAGTTACACCTGTACCAACGTCTGCTGCGGTAGCCAGCCCGTCTGCTACACCAAAGACGGAAGAAGCAACAGGGTCAACTAAGGCAAAAAGCGCTACTTCCAGCTCAACTGGAAGATAGGGCTTGCATCTAGTATCATGTATTAAGTATTAAGTGGTTTGTTTCCCCATAATACATGCTACCTGCTACTTAATACTTTTATATGGAACAGTCTCCAGTAGAGAAAGTAATTATTATCGGTTCCGGACCCGCAGGATTAACAGCTGCTATCTATGCTGCCAGAGGTAATTTAAAGCCGCTGGTTATTGCTGGAAAGGAGGCCGGGGGACAGTTAATCAAGACAACAGATGTAGATGATTATCCGGGATTTGAAACAGGTATTCAAGGTCCTGAATTAATGGCAAAAATGCGCAAGCAGGCCGAACGGTTCGGCACTCGTTTTATCAACGAGGATGTGATTTCTGTGGATCTTAAGGGAAAACCATTTGTAGTTCAGGTTGACAACCGGCGTTTGACGACTGATAGCTTAATTATTGCCACAGGAGCGTCGGCAATATGGCTGGGATTGCCATCTGAGGAAAGACTAAAAGGGAAGGGAGTATCAGCCTGTGCGGTTTGCGACGGCTTTTTCTTTAAAGGAAAAAGTGTGGCAATTGTGGGAGGAGGAGATACAGCTTTGCGTGAAGCAAACTATTTATCCAAACTATGCTCAGAGGTTATTGTCATACACAGGAGAGAAAGCTTAAGGGCCCAAGTGGCCTTACAGGAATTAGTTAAGTTAAAGCCGAACGTCAATTTTATCTGGAATTCAGTAGTAGAAGAAGTATTGGGAAACGATAAAGTTACTGGTTTGAGGTTAAAAAATACCCAAACAGGTAAGATTAGCGAGCTGGCAGTAGACGGATTGTTTGTTGCAATTGGTCATAAGCCCAATACTGATTTTCTGAAAGGTCAACTGGATCTGGATCAAAAAGGTTATATTGTGGTTAAAGATGAAACCCAAACGAGCGTTTCTGGAGTTTTTGCGGCGGGTGATGTTTCAGATTATAAATACAGACAAGCTATTACTGCAGCCGGTGTCGGTTGTAAAGCCGCTTTTGACGCCGAAGAATATCTGGTAAATATGAGATAATACATTTATGGCAGGACCTGCTCCTACAGGAGTTTTACAGCATATAAAAGCTCAAGATAATAACTGGCATGAAAACGTTGCCGATAACTTAACTAAGGCTGGTCATCCGACTACTGCGGCTGATGTGAATCCAGACGATAACTCCCCGCTGAAAGGGATTGAAGAGGCATGGGGGGACACTGTACATGTTGTAGGAAGCGCAGTTGATGAACAGGTTGGAGGCGCAGGCGATAATGCCCGTATACGTACTGCACAAAGCAAAATTCCGAGAGCAATAGACTTTATCAGGAGGAGGTTAATGAAAAAAGCAGCATAATATGGAAGTTACTCAAGCAAGCGGGATAGATTTTACAGGTTTAATCATAGCTATGATTGCAGTTTTAGGACTGCTGCTTTTGCTGGCGGGTATTTTTCTTTTTTTGCGTAAATACCTGGTGGATTGGATTAAGTACAGGGGTAGGGAAAAGTTGTCATTGCAGTTTGTGCTTTTACAAATTAAAGTTCCGAGAGGGAATGAAGTTAAAATAGATGCAATTGAACAGCTCTTTGCCACCCTTTCGTCTCTGCGGAAATCCGGAGGGATGTTAGGTGTTTTGAACCCGCAACCGCATTTGTCTTTTGAGGTTGTAGCTTTGCACGAATCAATCAGATTTTTTGTGGCTTGTGATAAATCACACCAGGATTTAATTGAGAAACAAATTCATGGCGCTTATCCTGATGCCGAAATTAAAGAGGTTCCGGAATACAATATCTTTTCCGAGACCGGGGAAGTAGCTTATACTCAGTTGAAACTGAAGAATGCGGATTATTTCCCAATTAAAACCTTCCGCGATTTACCCACAGACCCTCTTTCAGCCCTAACTTCGGCTTTTGCCAAGATGCAAACGAACGAAGGAATAGCTATACAGCTTATGATCTCGCCTTCGGGTAATACCTGGAAGGATTTAGGTAAAAAATGGCTGAAAAAACAAAAAGAGCCGGGGGATGAAAAAAATCCGAAAGCTCCTCCCGACGCCAAGGAGTTGGAAGCAGTTGAAGGTAAGCTTTCCAAATCAGGATTTGACATCAGTTTGCGGATTGTCACTTCCAGCACTTCCGAAGCAGCTGCCAAAGCCCATCTGGCCAATATCAAAACAGCTTTCGAGCAATTTAGCGGACCATATAACTCATTCACCAGCGCCAAAGTGTATTCCCAAAAAGGGTTTTTAACCGATTTTATTTATCGTTATATGCCCAGATTTACTAAGCTTTCGGTTCTAGCACCTGACGAACTGGCCTCTATTTTTCATTTTCCGAACAAGTCCATTGAAACGCCTTACATCAGCTGGCTTTCATCAAAACGGGCTCCGGCTCCGGAAAAGATTCCCGTCAGCGGTTTATTCTTAGGCAGGTCTGTTTTCCGCGGCGTAGATAGGCCGGTCTATCTTTCGGAAGACGACAGGCGAAGGCATATGTATATCATTGGCCGGACCGGCACAGGAAAGTCGGAATTACTTAAAACTTTAATGTTGCAAGACGTTATGGCCGGCAAAGGACTCTGTTTTATTGATCCCCACGGAGATGCGGCTGAGGAGATGTTGCAACTGATCCCGCCCCAGAGAGCGGAAGATGTAATTTATTTTGATCCCTCCGATATGACCCGGCCATTTGGATTAAACATGCTGGAAGCTTATGCCGAAGAGCAAAAACATTTTGTCGTAGCCTCAATAATAGGACTCATGTACAAACTTTTTGATCCTAATAAAACAGGAATTATTGGTCCTCGTTTTGAACATGGTGTTAGGAATGCGATGCTTACTGCCATGAGTGATCCGGGCGCTACTTTTGTGGAGGTGGTTAGAATTATGACTGATGCCAACTTTGTTAAAGAACTTCTGCCGAAAGTTTCCGATCCGGTTGTGAGACGTTATTGGACAGACCAGATTGCTCAAACTACGGATTTCCATAAATCGGAAGTTTTGGATTATACAGTGTCTAAATTCGGCCGGTTTGTTACCAATAAAATGATGAGGAATATTATTGGTCAATCAAAATCCTCGTTTGACCTGCGGAAAGTTATGGACGAAGGAAAGATTTTAATTATGAATCTTTCAAAAGGGCGGATAGGGGAAGAGAACTCCAATTTCCTGGGGTTAATTTTAGTCCCCAAAATTTTAGCCGCTGCCATGTCTCGTTCCGATATAACAATGGAACAAAGACGTGATTTTTACCTTTATGTTGATGAGTTTCAAAATTTCGCTACCGATACTTTTGCGGATATTCTTTCTGAAGCCAGAAAATATAGATTAAACTTGATTGTGGCTAATCAATTTATTGGTCAGATAGGTGAGGATTTGAAAAACGCTGTTTTTGGAAATGTTGGTACAATTATCGGGTTTAGGGTGGGTGTAACTGATGCCAATTACCTGCAGCATGAATTTTCACCCACTTTTACAGAGGCAGATCTGGTAAATATTGAAGCTCCCCATACTTATATTAAAACCATTGTTAATGGTGAGCCGGTGGTGCCTTTTTCCTTGGATACAACTAAAGATATGAAAAAATGGAAGGCCATGCTAAATCCTCAAATAGGCCAGGCTATCAGAGAATTATCCAGGTTGAAATATGGCCGGGATGTGACCCAAGTCGAGGGAGAGATAGCATCAAGAGCAAGGTTGTAAACTCTCTTTGTCATTGCGAGGTCGCCAGAGGCGACTGTGGCAATCTATATTATTCTTCGAGGTCGGAGTTTCGATCTGCAGTTTCCGGTTCCCCCTGTTGCCTAATTGAAAATTTTTTAACACTCTCTGCACCAATACCGATTAAAGAAAATACTGCGAAGCAAAAAGTGATAAATTTTGGTACAATTAGCAACACTCAGGCCCGTAGCTTAGTGGTAAAACGGGTGTCTTGCAATCAAAATTTGGAACTGTAGCTCAACGGTAGAGCGAATGTCTTATACACATTTGGTTCCTGGTTCGAATCCAGGCAGTTCCACCAAATTTTGATTGGGCGTATTTACACACTTGATGAGGGTTCGGCAATTTCGAGCGAATGCGAGGAATTGGGTGTATTTTCCTTCCGGGCCTACTTTAATTCTGGTCCGTTCACTATTTTACAGCTCTTCTAATTTCACTTTTCCCTCCGCAGTTGGGCCTTGGATGAATTGGAGGTATTTTTCAGTCGTTGAAAGTCTTTTGTGACCAGCCAACTTTGACACTAGTGTCATCGGTACTCCTGCTTGAAGCTGAAATGTCACCCAGGTATGCCGAAGATCATTTAGTTTGGCATCTTTGATACCGGCAATTCTGAAGTATCTGTCAATCGCAGTCCTGATATTTCTAATAAGTAAGGGGCGGCCGGTTTTGGTAACAAATAAAGCATGGTTTGGGGTTTTTGCTCTTATCGGAAGATAGCTTTTGACTGCTTCTGCTGCTGATTTATTGAGCGGTATCATTCTTTCGCGGGTGTCTTCAAACGGGGGAACATGGAGAGTTAAATTATTCAAATCAATATCTTCAACCCGCAGTTTGGCAAGTTCGCCGATTCTGATACCGGTTTGAAGGAGTAATTCTATGACTGCCGATATTCTGGTATCGGATCTGGCTGCATCACGCAAGCTTCGATATTCCAATTTTGTTAAAATCCTGGGCGGTTTATTTTCGAATTTGGGATGCTCTAAAGCCGTTGTCGGATCAGAATTTATTAAATTAGAACTTTTTAAAAACTTGAAAAATGTTTTGGTGGAATTGGTTTTTCGTGAGATTGATTTGGCAGTATAATGTTCATCAGCCAATTTTTGCATAAATGCCTGTAAATCTGTAGTTTCAACTTGGTTGGGATCGGTTTTGCCTATGTTTTCCAAAAAACTCACCAGTTGATCAATATCTTTGCCATAAGCTAAGATAGTAGCTGAAGCTCTGGATCTACCTTTAAGGTGATCTATAAATTGTTGGTGTGCATCATGCAGAGAAACCATAATGATACATTTTAATGTTATAGGCTGACTTTGTCAAGGGCGAGGATATGCAGAATGATTAAATTTAATTAACTATGATTAGAAAAATCACGTCAGGTTTGATTATTTTAGTAATTTTATTTATTGTCTATAATCTTGTGAATCAGATAATTGAGGCTACCAGATCAGGGGAAAGATTATCAGAGGCCGCGGATGTTGTTTATAAGCTGGAGGCTAAAAATAAGCAGTTAAAGAGTGAGCTTGCCCAAATTCAGTCACAGGAATTTATAGAAGAGGAAATCAGAGATAAGCTGGGTTTTTCAAGAAAAGGGGAGACTGTGGTGGTTATTCCAGAGGAAAAACTAAAAGCAGTGCTGGGTGCCAGTCAAGCTGCTTCAGTCCGTCTCCCCAACTGGTTAGGCTGGTTGAAAGTATTTTTTAAGTAAATTTATCTTTTCCGATAAACTTCATCATGGGAACCCATTTTATAAAAATAATACTCTTTATCAGTTTCTGTATAGAGCATTCTGAAACTTTTAGTAATAGATACGCTCCAGGTATTTTTAACTTCTCTAGTTATCTTATGAAGCCTTAAGGATTTGAGTTTAGGATTTTATTGCAATAGGTTTAATTGTTTGAGAATTCTTTGATAAAGTTTATTATCCCTCTTTTGGGTTTCATTTAACTGCTTGAGAATATCTGGGCTGAAGTTTAGAGATTTCACAAATTCTTAAGGTACTTATCTAGCTCACCTATATTACTGAAAGTAACTGCTTTGTCTTTTTGCCTCATGGCTTTTTTATATGCCTTGATAGTCTTATCAGATGCTTCGAACACAGGATATTCCATATTCTCCACATCTTTAAGCATTAGATGTTTAATATAGCCTGCCAAAGGTATACCGAATTTATTGGCTTTACTTTCTAAAAATTCTTTTAAAGCCAAAGGAAGATTTATTTTTATCTGAGCTTGTTGTGTAATCATGAAGCTATGATATCACCAATTTCAGGACTTTTCAAGGACTAAAATGACACTTCGTTAGTCTTGCTTCGCAATAAGTGGTATCGTTCAGGAATGAAAACACAGTGCCCATCATGTAGGCAATATAAAGAATCCACCAAACCCAGATTCGCAGGTGCTCCACAACTTATCACTAAAACATTTATCTTCTGTGATGATTGTGCAAAAAAGCTTGGATTGGGCTAAAATAATTTGTGTTGCGGGGGGGAGAGTTGAACTCCCTGCCTCAAGATTATGCACCTTCCCACATTACTGTAGGGGTAGGACTATATCATCACCCCGACATTCGTCGTCAGGGGCCCAGCGTGTAGTCTCTACGGGGTCCGCCAAAAGCGGACTTCCCTCGGTATTGTCCTTCGACAAGCTCAGGATTCCACCGATATAGCTAGGTTATCTCCAATAATTACTCATTAGAGAGCCCAATTTTGAGCCTTGTGTGCAGCCGTTACACTTCCCCGCGAGCATATTGTAACTTCCTCATTATGATATGTCAATCAAAATAGGCTTGACAGCACATTTAGAAAGACTGTAATGTAGAAATACATCCCATATATCAATAATTCTAATGAAACGTAAATCTGTTGAATACGAAAAAGCTTTAATTTTACGGAAAGCTGGTAAAAGTATCAAGAAAATAGCGGCAACTCTAGGCGTGAGTGTGAGTATTGTAAGCGTGTGGTGTAGAGGAGTGGAATTAACAGAACAACAGAAGGAAAAGCTGAAAAGAAGGAAAGTAAACGTCAGGCACTTAAAACGTTTAGCAAAACAAAGTCATTTAGAGAAAATAACAAGAGTAAAAAAATTATTCAAAGATGCATACGCAGAGATTAAGCCTTTGGCCTCCAAAGAGCTCTTTTTAACAGGATTATCCCTTTATTGGGCAGAAGGTTTTAAAAGTGTTAAAGAGTGCAGACTAGGATTTTGTAATTCTGATCCGAGGATGATTAAGTTTATTATTAAGTGGTTTGAGAAGGCATTAAAAGTTCAGAGGGAAGATTTTATTTTGCGAACTGAGTTTAACGAAACTCATAAGGATCGTACAGAGGAAATTAAGCATTTTTGGTCTAAATTTACAGGTATCCCTCTGAATCAATTCGAGAAACCATTTTATCATTATTCCTCTTGGCTTAGGGAACACCCTAATAGGGATAACTATTTTGGTGTTTTAAGGATTCGAGTACGAAAGAGTAGTGAATTATTAAATAAAATGAAGGGTTGGATTAGTGGATTAAGCGAAGCTATATAATCAATCTCCGCCCCCGCAACACTTCGACTCGCTTCGCTCGCTCAGTGCAGGCACAGATTACATAAATAAAGAGATAATGGTAGCTACTCCGGCCACTGTCATTAGAGCTATAGTTAGCCATCCCACGAGCGTTGTTAATCTGCCATTAACCCATTTACCCATGATTTTGACATTACCGCTTATCAAAATAATCAAAACTAAAACAACAGGCGCTATTAAGCCATTGGCAACAGCAGCATAAATTAACGCTTTAATAGGATCAAATCCCACAAAATTAAGGATTAAACCTATACCGGTTGAGATAATAATAACCCCATAAAAAGCATTAGCCTCCTTGAGTTTTCTGTAGAGCCCGAATTTCCAGCCCATGCTTTCAGATAAGGCATACGAAGCCGATCCAGCCAGAATCGGCACTGCCAACATGCCTGTTCCGATAATGCCCAAGGCGAAAAGCAAATAAACCTGTTCTCCGGCGATTGGCCGCAGAGCTTCCGCAGCTTCTGCAGCTGTGGTGATACTGGTGATTCCGGCAGTATTAAGCGTGGCTGCACAGGCAGCAATGATAAAAAACATCACCAGATTAGATAAAAACATGCCTGACCAGACATCTGTCCGCATATTTCTGACCTCCTGAATCGTTGTTTCTTCCTGGCGGAGTTTTAAAGTGGTTTTACCGCCCAAAATTTGTTCCTCCACCTCTTGGGAAGTTTGCCAAAAAAAGAGGTATGGAGAAATAGTTGTTCCCAAAATACCTGTAATTAAAAATAGCTGGTCTTTTGAGAATACGATCGTAGGAATGAGTGTTTTTTGGAACACATCATTCCAGTTGATGTTCACTGTTAAAGCAGAAAAGACATAGGATAAAAGTACCAGGGCCAGCCACTTTAAATATTTGGCATATTTTTCATACGTTGTGAATATCTGCAGGGCTAAAGTTACGATTGTGAAGCCCAAAATCAGGGAAGTAAAACTGATGTGTGGAAAAAGTAATTGGGTGGCTTTGGCCATGGCGCCTAAATCTGCTCCGATGTTTAGAGTGTTGGCTGAAAACAGCAGCAAAGTAGCAATATACAATACCCATTTGGGAAAGTATTGCCTGATATTGGCTGCTAAACCTCTGCCTGTAATCAAACCAATCCTGGCGCACATTTCTTGTATAATTGCCATTAAAGGAAAGGTATAAGGAGCCAGCCACAAAAGATTGAAGCCGTATTGCGCTCCTGTTTGAGAATAGGTGGTAATTCCGGACGGATCATCATCGGCAGCTCCGGTTGTCAGTCCCGGTCCCAGAGTTTTCCAGTATTCTCTGGCTTGTCCGATATTTTTCTTGGAAACAAATACCCCGGTGATTTTTTTTGAGGTATTAATGCTTTTGTCTAAAATATCTGCCGGAGCCCCGGCCATTTTTTCCAATATCTTGTCAGAAGAAAGCATATTAATTTACTACAATCATGTAAACTGATTGTAGTTTAAGAGTAAACTAGTCTATGAGATTGCGTCAAGGAGTTAAGTGAGCATAAATGATTCCACTTTATGATAAAATTCTTCTACATGGCAGCGTAGCTCAATGGTGGAGCGATCGTTTCATAAGCGATAGGTTGCTGGTTCGATTCCAGCCGCTGCTACTTTAATGTATAGTTAATATATGAAGATAGTCATACTGGCAGCAGGAAAAGGTAAAAGAATGTGGCCGGTTCAGATCGACAAATGTCTGATCCCATTTTTAGGAAAGCCTCTCTTGTACCATAATTTAAAAAAGATCAAAGAAAACTTAGACGGGGAATTTGTGATTATTGCATCCCCCGGGAGCCGGGACGAGGTAGAGAGCGTTGCTAAAAACTTAAGACTTTCTTATAAAATTGCCATCCAAGATAAGCCTGCAGGCATGGCTGATGCTCTGCTTTCTGCTAAAGATAAGCTAGATGGGGAGATTTTAGTGGTTAATGCAGAAGATATACTGGATCAATCGGTTTATCAGGGTGTTTTAAGAGTGTCGGCAGATGTGGTGGTGGCTGGACTGCAGGTTGATAAGTATTTCCCCGGAGGGTATTTAAAAGTAGAAGGGGAAAGCGTAAAGGGGGTAGTGGAAAAGCCAGAGAAAGACAGGGAACCCTCTGATCTGGTTAAGTTAGTGGTTGATTATTTTAAAGATGGTGAAAAACTGATTTCGTATCTGGAGAAAGCATCTTCAGAAAAGGATGACCAATATGAGATCGCTTTGGATCAGATGATTAAAGATGGGATGGATGTGAGATTTTCCAGATATAGCGGGGTTTGGATCCCTTTAAAATATCCCTGGCATATTTTAGATGTGATGGCTTACTTTTTGGCCCAAGTTAAACAGCAGATTTCTCCAACTGCCAAAGTGTCGGAAAAAGCGATTATTGAAGGCAATGTGATGATAGAAGATGGTGTAAAAGTTTTTGAAGGAGCAGTGGTTAAAGGACCTGCTTATTTAGGGAAAAACTGTATTGTGGGAAATCATTCTATGGTTAGACAATCAAATCTGGAAGAAGGATGCGTGACAGGATTTAACTCTGATATTACCAGATCATATGTCGGGGCAAACTCCTGGTTTCATACAAATTATGTGGGGGATTCATGTTTGGAAGGGGATTTTGGAATGGGATCCGGAGCAGTCATTGCTAATTTAAGATTAGACGATCGGATGATTGCAGCAGGAGAAGATCGTTTGGATACAGGAAGACATAAGCTTGGTTTAATAGCCGGAAGAGGTGTGAGGATAGGTGTGAATGCTGCTACCATGCCGGGAGTAAAAGTGGGAGCAAATTCCCTGATCGGCCCGGGAGTAATATTGCGCAGTGATGTTAAAGAAAATACCAGAGTGATGGTTAAGCAAGAGCATGAAATTGTTGAACATTCATCAAAACTAACCAGTTACAACCAATTCAGGGATAAATTATAAAATAAGCACAAAACTGCTTAGGCCCCGATACATCCAGAACGGTTTAATTAACAATTAAAGGTTCATATAATGGCTGCTACATGAGAGTCTACAAGATACTCCCAGTAGAGATTAAGGTTAGAGACTTTAAACTATCTAAAG
>JAQTPP010000004.1 GCA_028712705.1 Candidatus Daviesbacteria bacterium | reverse complement strand
TTTAATGACAAATACAACAACAGAAGATTCCACCATGCCCTACATTACAAAACTCCATCTGAATATGTTACAAATTACCTGCAATTACAGAAAGGAGAAGTGTACGTTATCTAGGGGTCCTACACAACCGCTTGACAAATAAATTTTTGTGTGACTAAAATAAATTGTAGATGAAAAAAATAATAGCTTTGGCCTCTACTATCACTGCTTTATCAATGCCCGTACTGACATTTGCTGCAGACGAAAAGATAAATATCAGTCCTCCCCCGTACGGTTATAAAAGCCTTGGCGGCTTTGTTACTAATCTAATCACTATTGCTTTTAGCGTTGCTATCCTGACAGTTTTGGTTATGCTTATCTGGGGGGCTTTTGAATGGATTGTATCCGGAGGCGATAAAGAAGCTGTAGGTAAGGCCAGAAACAGAATTCTCAATGCTCTCATAGGTTTAGCTGTTTTGGCAATAGCCTTTGCTTTAGCAACTGTTGGTGCTCAAATTTTAGGTTTCCCCGATATCACAAGCGGTCTGCCTATCCCAACACCGCCTCCAAAATAAACTTCTAAGGTTTGATCTGCAAAGATATTCGTGATAAGTTTAAAGTGTATGAATTCACCAGACCCTGCAGGTTTAGCAGAAATTGAAGGAGTTATCCGTAATGTTATTTCCGTTATTGTAGGTCTTGGACTTATTGCCATGCTGGTGATGTTAATTTGGTCGGGGTTTAAGTTCCTTTTTTCCGGCGGAGACCCCAAAGCTGTGGAAGTTGCCCGTCTAACATTTGCCTGGGCAATTTTAGGAATTGTTTTTATGGCTATTGCCTGGCTAATTTTGCAGCTTATTGCCAGCTTTACCGGATTACCAGTAACAGTATTTAATATTAAAAGTTTGTGTGGTGACCCGCAAGCAAATTTTCCGTTTTGCAGCCCATCGCCTACCCCTTAAAACTTGCAAAACAGGGATGATTTGTTTTACTGTTAAAGTATGACTGCCTGGAAGTTAGTTGTTAGTTGTTCGTTATTAGTTATTAGTTTATTTTTAGCACCTCTCTCTGCACTGGCTGTATCTTCTCTCCCTAGCTCAAGCGCCTCTGCAACTACAACCTACAACCTACAACCTACAACCTCTTTACCTCCTACTATTCCCCCCACCTCTCCTCTTTATACTGATCTTTTGGTAAATAATATGTTCCATACTTTCAGTTGTCTGGCTGTGGGTCAATCTGTAATTGGCCAGCCGTGTTTAACTTACCAAGTTACCAAAAATACCCAGGGGGTAATTCAAAGCGTACCTGTACTGTCTTCAGTTAATTTATCCGGAGGAACTTTAGGCGCTGTTACTTCGGTAATAGGAGCTTTATATATGAATCCGCCTGTCCGAACTGCTGATTATCTGGCCAGCGTGGGAGAAGGTCTGGGAATAGTTAAAGAGGTTCATGCCCAGGGAGTAACCGGATCCGGAGCCAATGTGCTAAAACCCATTATCAGTTTATGGCAAGTGTCAAGAAATATTTCATATGTCATCATGATCATTATTTTTGTGGTGATTGGGCTGATGATCATGTTTAGGAATAAAATAAACCCCCAAACAGTCATCACTGCCCAGACAGCTTTACCGGGTTTGGTAATTGGTTTAATCATGATTACTTTTAGTTATTTCTTGGCAGGACTGATTTCTGATATGGCTTTTGTGGGAACAAATGTGGTGGGATTTTATTTTGTAGCAGCACAAGGAAAATTGGATGATACTGCATTTAAAGAACAACTTGATCTTACCCAAAAACTCTCCGGAGATAATATATTAAGCATAATGGCGCCTTTGACAGGAATTGTCACACGCGAAAGAGCAGAAAATGTTGCAAATAGTATTCTCAGTAAATTAGGGGATGCTTTAACGCCTATTAGAATCGTAGTCTTTTGGCTGACTGCTCAATTTGTTATGCCTTTTGCAGGAATCATTCCGCCACCTTTCGGTCTCTTGATCGGGCCATTGGCCAGTTTGGGAATCGGAGCACTAGCAAATATTGGTCTTCCGTTTCTTTTAGGCTACTTTCTTAGTTTTGCTGCTGCTCTGGCCCTAACTTATCAAATGATTAAACTGTTGTTGCGTTTAATTATGGCTTGGCTGACTATTATTTTCTTAACAATCAGCGCACCATTCCAGTTTCTTTTTGCCTCCTTACCTGGAAGGCAGGGAATAGCAACGGGGTGGATGTTAAATATGCTGGGGAATATTTTAATATTTCCGGCTGTTGTAGCAGTTATGTATTTTGTCGTCTTTCTCCTAGGATCCGAGTACGCCCCAGCACATTGCCCTGACAAAGATCCAAACAAATGTCCATTTAAAGTTATCAGCTTAAATGAAAAGACTAACGGAGATTTTATTTCACCGGTATATGCCCAAAGTGGGATTAATATTACAAGTAACGCTACTTTCCCTTTATTTGGAGGATTAGATCTGGGGTTTATCAAAATATTGCTGGCTTTTGGAGCATTGATGGCATTACCCAGTATTCCTGATATAATTATAAGAAATATTGGTAAAGGAGGCCAAGCTGGACAAATGATTGGACAAGAAATAATGGGTGGTTTTGGACAAGGTCAAGGTTATGCCCGACGAACTTATATGGCAGGAGTTGGATATGGACAAGCTGCCCAACAAAGTCTTTTAGGTGAACGTGGGATGCTCTATAATCCAACAACGGGTAAGTACTATCCTGGATTAACCAAAGCCGGATTCTTTAACTATAAAAAAGAGCTTCCAGTGGAAAAAGGAGGAGCTCAAACACCTTCTGCCGAAGAAGGACTGCAATAATTATTCGCTATGCTGCAACTCGTGTTACAGGTGTTCTTTGACGAGTCTGTCTTCTAAACTGTAGTTGTTCAAGTAAACCCATATAGATTTTACTCATGCCAGGATGTTCGCCGCGTTTTCTCAATTGTTTGATAACTCCTAACGTTTCAGGATATTCTGAATTTATACCCATCGGTAAAATCCAACTTCTATCAGAATTATTATGTCTTTCCAAGATAATCTTTTGGAGGGCAGGAGGGAATGCATCTAAAAGACCATGAACCCTTTCTCCTGCTACTACTCTGTCATTAAAAACCACCCTACCATTTCCATCTTTACTGTAATCCAGTGTTTCTCCCTGATCATTTACTTTATATCTAATCTTCTTTGTAATAGGTTTAAATTCTACTTTTTCTTCTTCCGCCATATTGCTCCAGTTTGTAGTTTGAATTCGTTCCCATTCTGCCTGTGGTATTGTATAACCTAACATTCTCTGATCCATTTCATCATCAGAGAAAATCATTCTTGTTTCGTATAAAGCTGTATGGATAAACTTTCTCGCCATATGCAAATTTACATCCAATGCATTACCGTATTTACCTCTGAATTCCTCATAATTAGTGTCCATCCACCTGAAAAGTGCTTGCATGGTCATAGTATTTAAAATCTTGGCTGTGCCGGGGCTTCTACCATAAACATTTTCCAGTTTTTGTCTGGCCTCAAAAATAGCTATCAATGGCGTTAAAAACTGGAAAGCAAGCTTCACATAATTTTCATAAGTTTGCTGATCTAATTGTTTGTAAGCTGCATCAGGATCAGTTATCGTGGTAAATTGATCTACTCGAATACTATGCCCTTCTGAGTCTTTAATTTCATGTTCTTTTTCAAGATGAACGAAACTCGCTACTCGATTGAGAGCTCGCCACAGGAAAAACCCTGAACCCCAACCACTATTTAAAACTGCTTTATTTTTGTCAGTATCGCTAATCCACAATCTTTGCTGTTCAATAATAGCTCCCACTCTTCTAAACCAATACTCTGCATCCCTGGGGGTTTCGAAAAGGCTACCTTTTTCTTTATAATTTACTTCATCAGAAAGTTTATAAAGACCCATAAATTCACGCCAGTTGGAACAACCATAAGCGCTCAAAAAATCTGTTTCTCCCAACCAGATGTGGGGTATCATAGCATTCATTTCCACAGTACCTCTGGACTGGCCATACGGCAATAAGAACAAATTCCTAGCCTCTTTATTTCCTCCACCTCTAGTATCATGACCAGGATAGTTAAAATAAGAAGAGAATTGATCTCTAATATATACCTCCATCATCTCGACAAACTCTCTTTCGTCTTCTACTACTCTTGTCAATACAGTTTTTTCATCTCCGCCAAATTCATCATCAGAATCAAGCGCCCTAACCTTACCTTTATCAATCATGAGTTGCTTAAACCCCGGTAATTCCCGTTCTATATCAGCCAGCCAATTCGGTCTTTTGGTATCATGCGCCCCTAAGTACCAGTTTGAGAAAAGAGGTAAAGAGCGAGGTATCCCTATTTTCTTTAATACATAAGTTAATTTAAATCTCATTCTTCTCTGCTTATCAGGATTATTTTCTACTCCTTGCCAATCATGATTCATAGCCAGTTGGCAAAGGTGTTTAAGTAAGACATTGTGTGGCACAGCTTCCGGTACCAGCTGGTTATTTTCCCGTATTGGTTTTCCATCAAGGTCTATAGCATAATGCAATATTTCCCGAGAAATACGCTGGCCATTCTGATCCATTGGAAATCCTTCTGCATCAAAAGTAAATGTTGTAGGTGTGCCCGGCGGGATCAGACCTATGGTACGCATTTGGGCAAAACTCAGAATATGTCTTGCCAACCCGGCAGCAGCATCTTCCTGAAATGCCCTTGCCATTCTCTCCGCAGACCCCACAGAATCCACAGAAGAACCAACAATAGAATTAACTCTGCGTTCTTTTTCAGCCAAACCTCTTTTAAAAGCAGGATCATTTCGATCAACATCCTTATACATCAGATTGAATTCTTCTTCTGTTAAGGCTCTTGCTAGAGGATGCTGGAATAAAACCCTTTGACGGTAATCTCTAACATCTCCAATCGGATGAACTCTTCTGATTACTTTTACATCATGTCCCTCTTTGTCTTTAACAGTTATTTCTTCAGTAAATGTTTGATTTTTCTGCCAAGCCAGCGCCTTTTCACAATACTCCTCCCAACGCGTCATAGGCTTACCGTAAAAATCTACCAGTGGCTTGCCTGACCTTCCAGCTCTTCTTTCATTTTCATCGAACTCTCTATCTTTTCTATCTAATTCATCAAACTTTGCTTTCAGTCTTTGAAAAGCAGGATGGTTAGGATCCCCTAGCGAATGACCATCTCTATCCATATTCAACAAGTCATACATGGATCGTAATTCTTTATTAACTAAAGTTTCTTTAATTTGACTTTTCCTTCTTTCCTGCCACTCACGGGCATCTCCTTCTTTGAAATACTTAGGAGTATCCGCATTATTCGAACCATAGCGCCAATATTCTCCGTCATTTCTTTCAAATTCTTGCAGCGCCAGCATCATCAGACCTTCTCTATCCAAAAGAATGGAATCAGGAATACTATCCTGATATTCAGTATCATGGAAACCCCGGGCTAAATCCCCCCCAGATTCCAAATAAGGTTGCCAATCTAAATATGCTAGGTTGGAAAATTCATATGTTTGCAAAAGCTTTAATTCATGGGCAAGTCTTGACTGAAGGCGTCTAAATGCACGATATTCAGGCAATTCACGCTCATAGCCTAAATCATAACCAAACTTTTCCAGAGCTTTTTTTATTTTGGTTGTTTCTTGTTGAAGCTCCTGATTAATCTCTTGAGGCGTTCCTACACCAAATTTCGATTTAATAAATGATAAAATATAGGGGATACATTCTTCAACTTCTTCCACATCATCTGCCACCAGTTTAATCCATGATTCATAATCTCCAGTATTGGGAATAAAATATTTTTTTCTCCTTTCGTGCTCAACAGCATCTCTAATATCTTCAAAATTTCTTAGGTAATACGTTCTTTCATGATCTGATTCCCACGTATAATTCCAAATACTATAACCATCTGAATCCATAGTAGTTAACCCATTATTTTGATAATGCTCGTCACTTATCAAATGATATTTTCTACCAACTGCTTCCAAACCCTCTCTTTGAAACATATTCCTGTTAATCGCTGCCGCCCTAATCATCTTTAAACTTTCTTCATAAAAGTAATCCGCTGCGCCTCCATATGTTGCATATAAACCTGCTCTATCAGAATCTTGCCAAAAACCTTGAATACGCCGATCTTCATCAATCCAATTACCTTCCCAGGATTCTATCCCTGCTCTCTGTTCTAAGCCTCTTAAGAGTTCTAACCTTCCCGGCGCATTCGGCCCAACTCTTCTTCTGTATTCTTTGGTTCCAAATTTCTCATCCCGGTCTACCTTGACTCTGGAATCGTAATAAAGGTCAAATAATTCTCCTTTTGGAGCATCAAATATCCCACGTTCATTTGCTTCTTGAAGAAGTCTATTTCTTTCATTTCTAGCATTCTCTAATCTGGTATCTCTGTCTGGGGATGGAGGCTGGTACTCCAACCTCCTGATTTCATCTATAACTGTTTTAAAATGGGAAGGGGGCATTTCACGACGTTCCACTGGGCGAGGACGTTCAGTTCCCTCAGGTCGGCTTATTGGTCCGAGGGCCTCATAACCTGGTTGACCTACCAAGCGTCGTTCTCTAACGTTCCCGCTATAATCTGTTACATATAACGTCCTTGGTCCCCCTGCTTCTGATGTTACTTCTGTTGTCTCTGTCATATTTCTTTCTATTGCCATAGTTTGGTTTAGATAAGCTTTCCAAAACCTATGGACTCACTCCAGTTTAGGGCTTTGGTAACTTAGCTGTCAAATCCTTTCTAAATTTGTTTATCGCTTATCGTTTATCGTTAATCGGAAATTTAATATTCGATATACGAAGAGTGATTAGCATTACGATAAACCATCAACCAATTCTGTGCTTGATTAAAAACTGATAAAATCCTGATGAAAATGAGGTTATTTTAAATTTATTGCCAGAGTAAAACCGAGCTTAGTATACCAGTCATCCGCCGAAAAAATAACATTGGTATCTAACTTCTTAGCGCATGCTACAACCATTGCATCAAAGATTGTCTTTTTCTTACTGCTTTTTGGGTCAAATACTTTTAAGGCTTCGTTCAGTATACCAGTGTCGGTATTTTCAATTGTTAATGCTCCGCTCGTTATTTGTCTTACAACCAGGGCAGCCAAATCAGGTTTATTAAGTTTACGTATCAATGTGGTAATAGTTTCTGTAATAGTTGTTAATGGAAAGACTGTCTGGGCGCTGAGAGCAAGCAACTTGGTAACAGTTTCAACAGCTTTTCTATGGTGGATATCTTCTTCATGCAGGATAGCAATTAAACCATCCGTATCTCCTACTACAATTAGCGGTTTGCTAGTCCCAAGTATATTCATCGTGTTTCTCGGATAAATCAGCAGGTAATCCGCTCCCCTTAGGAATAATTCCAGCCAGATCCAAGAGAGCTTTGGTAGATTGAATATTTTTCAAAATCTTGAGTCTTTCCAAATCATCTAAGGATATTATCGCTACTTGAGGCTCTTTTTGAGAAACGACTACAGCGGGTTGTTTGGTCTTCTTGACTGTATCAAAAATTCCTTTGTAGTTTCTTAGTATATCTCTTGCAGTTACTGTAATAATGTTTAACATAATAGATCCATAATAACCTATGTCTGCATATTTGTCAAATAGTTTCTTGACATTTATATTGACATTCAAAAAGAATTTCCCAAACTCCTTTGTCAATGTTTCTAAAAATAGTCGTCAGCTTTCAGTCTTCAGCTATCAGACTAATCTGTGGAATATAATAACGGCTGCAAAAGTTTAGTGCTTGATTTAATCCTTACAAAATCCTGACGGGGTTCAGTTCAAAGGTTCAGGACAATCTCTTATTTAAATCTATACTTCTTAGATATTGCAAAAAGTTTGCAGGAGCCATCACCATTATATTAAAATCCTCTTTTATTTTATCTATCTTAAAATGTTTGGTGTTATAAGAAATTAGATAATTCACTTTAGCTTTTTTTGCTCCCGCTATAATGTGGGCATCATCTTGATCAACAATATATTCTGAATATTTTACTTTAATTTCTTTTAACTGTTGCTTTAGGTATACCTTTTTGAAGCTTCTTTTAAGAAGATTTTTAAGCTCAGTCTGATCAAGCCCCAATCTATCAGCTACTTCTATTAATTCTTTCTGAGATACATTTGAAATATATAATTTAAGATTGGTTATGCTACTGAGCAAAAGATTAGCTGCCCCTGATGAAGAAATTAACGAAGAGATGACCACATCTGAGTCAATAAATACCTTTTTAAACATTTAACTACTGTTAATCTTAGACCTGATTTTTTTAATCTCTGTTTGTATGGTGGGGAGTTGTTTCAGATCTTCCTTTTCAGCCAAATAAAGGTCATAATCCAGTCCGGTGAAAACAAAGGAGATGGAACTTGCCGGGACACGATAAACCTTACCGATCTTTTTAGCTATTATCTCGCCCCTTTGAATTAAATCATAAATTGTATTTTTGCTCAGTTGTAGAATATTAGCTACTTGCTCGGGAGTATATACTTTAGTACTAATCATGATTATTTTATACCAAACATTACTAAATTTGTCAATAGGTAATTAAAACCTACAATACTATCCGCATCTTTTAACTGTCCTACAGCTAGGACAGCTCTGGCCGGCTCTGACAATACAATTTATTGCTTCACCACAAACAGGACAATTCCTACAAAAATCAGGATCTTTAGTATTTACCCCATCACCCACTACTAAAGAATTCTCTGAAAATACCTGAAAAGCAGTCTTAGGGGGGCAGCTACCCGAGTATGGCCCCAGTACTTGCTTAATAGCCATTTGCGCTTCATCTGTAGAATATAGCCCTGGAATTGAGAAAAACTCTTTTTGGACCATTGTAGCCTGTCTAAGAGCCTCTTCTTTCAGTCTTCTATCTTCTCCAATTCTGACCATTTCCCATACAGCAGGCGCATCAATTAACTCTTCTAAGGCATGGATCCAAAAATTGCCATGGGTCTTTAAAATCAGCGGGGTTGCCCTGACCTGATCAAGATTGAAAAAATTTGGCTGGTTCTGGCTAAACTGCGCCAAACCACGGGTAAATTCCAGAGACTGATTCTCATCAAAATCAAATAAAATAGCCCGGTTAAATAATCTTTTGAGACCATTCTCATACTCTATCTCGCTGACAATTATTTTTAAGACAGAATATGCTCCAGGATAGGGAGGGCTAACCCAGACAATTACTCCCTCATTACGACTGACTGCCCATTGCTCTATAGAAAGCAAAGCTTGATATTCCAATCGTCCCAGAGGGCTTGTTTTATCAATAACTCTTTTATCTTTAACCAGACAACGTGCACTAGGAGAAAATAATTCACCATACGGTGTAATCTCAAAATGATAAGGGTCAGGAATTCTATGTGTTTCCTGAATAGAAGAAGCCAGTTCTTCTGCGGCTTGTTCTCGACGTGAAAGTGTTTCTACTGACATATTGCTCCTGCTCGGGATTTTAACTAGACTCTAGTCTCTAGCGACTAGTCACTAGCTTGTGGTCGGTCTCCTGACTTTACTACAAGCAGTTTACATGCTTGTAGCTTACAGTTGCGGCACAGTCCAGGATTCTCACCTGATTCCCTTTTTAAGAGCGAAGCTCGCAAGCTCCGCTTATTTCTTCTCCCGCCAGAGGCGGGGTGAAATACCACAACGTTAGAATAACAACTCAAAACTCAAATGTCAAAACTCAAAACTAAAACTTAAAATCTTAAAATTTTAAAACCTTTGAGATTTAAGATGCAGATTTGCGATTTGAGATCTAAGATTTGAGATTAATATGGATTGCCCCATAATGATCTGTTTTGTGACCCTTGCCATCATTTTTTTCACGATGTATATAGATAGTATCTATGGAAGAGGTGCATCCAATCCCGCAAAATGTGACAAGTTTCCAGTTCAAGCTGGTCGGGGATATGACTCTAAAGCAATTCGGCTATCTGGCTGCCGGCGCAGGGTTTGCTTATCTGGTTTTTGTCCTTTTCTCACACGATTATCCAATCATAGCCTGGCCGATTGTTATTGCTTCGACCATTTTAGGTATTGCTTTTGCTTTTGTGCCGATTGGATCACGGGCGCTGGATCACTGGTTAGCAGCATTTTTGAAAGCTGTTTATTCACCTACCAAAAGAACCTGGGCGAAAAACGGAAAAGCTTACAAAGAAGACCCGTTGTTTAGCAGTCGTCTGGTAATGTATCTTGCCGGCGCTCAAAACGTTCCTCAAACCAAACCGTCTGCTGTAACTACCCCTCAAATTACGCGCCCTGCGCCTTTACCAACACAGGAGGAGCTGCAAAAAACAGTAGACCTGGCTCAAGAGGCGCAACAGCTACAAATGAGGATCATCCAGTCGGAGCGGACTTTATCGCAAATTAAGGAACAAGCAACGCAACCCACGCCTATACCAGTTGACTATAGCCAACAAGCCAGCAAGATCTTAACGGATTTAAAAAACCTGGTTAATCAAGCTTCCGAAGTGAAACAGCAAATTAAATCTATCCAGGAACCAACAGCTCAACCTCAAGTTCCTATTTCTGAACCTGTATTCAGGGAAAAAGTCAAAGTAGTAATACCTGTGAAACCCAAACAAGCGCAGGTTGCGCTAACCACATTTCCAAATGTCATAAACGGCATTGTCAAAGACAGGAACAATAATTATTTGGAAGGCGTAGTGGCAGTTATCTACGACAAAGAGGGCCTGCCGGTCAGAGCTCTAAAAACAAATAAACTCGGTCAATTTACCGGTTCAACGCCGCTGCCTAATAAAACTTATACTTTGGAGCTTGAAAAAGACAATTACACTTTTGATGTATTACAGATTGAATTAACCGGAGAAGTTTTACCGCCTTTAGTGATTACAGCAAAATCATGAATACAACACAGGAGCATTTATCTATTTCAGATATTCAGGATGATATTCTTTTACTGAAAGACGGGGGCGGGGCGCTTGTTCTGCAAGTCAGCGCTGTTAATTTTGGCTTGCTTTCAGACAGGGAACAAGTGGCTATCATTTCCGCATTCGCCCAAATGCTTAATTCCTTATCATTCAGCATCCAAATTGTTGTTCATTCGGAAAGGCTCAACATCAGCTCTTATCTGAAAATATTGGATGACGCCAAAAAAGCCCAAAACAACCCGCTGCTTTCACAAATGATTACGGGGTATAGACAATTTATCCAAACTACAATCAAAGAAAATGAGGTATTGGATAAAAGGTTTTATATTGTCATTCCGCTTTTCGCGCTAGAGCTGGGGCTAACTCCATCCAAAGAAAGTTTGGAGGGAAAAATTAAAACAATACTCATACCAAGACGGGATCAAATTATCAGACAACTAGGCAGAGTCAATCTGAAAGCAATGCAGATGACCAAACAAAAATTGATTGAAGTTTTTTATTATATCTATAATGGTCAAGTTGAAGAAAAACCGCCGGGACAAATCGTCAATCCGCAAGAATTAGCAGTTAAATTAAAACAACCCATTCGACTCGCTGACGCTCGCTCAGGGCCTTCGGCCGCACAACCAACTTTTAATCCCGCAGCGCCACAACCAACGCCATCAATCCCGCCTGTGACAGGACCAATAACCACTCAAGGCACAAAAACACA
This sequence comes from Candidatus Daviesbacteria bacterium, assembly GCA_028712705.1. GTDB lineage: Bacteria > Patescibacteriota > Microgenomatia > Daviesbacterales > UBA10151 > UBA10151. The sequence goes on along the minus strand of JAQTPP010000004.1, from coordinate 37,624 downwards.
TCCCTTTGTAGTGGAGGAGTTAGGAGAATGAAGCTACCAAATTTATTTAGAAAAATAAAAACTCAGGAACAACTGCAACCCCGATTAACCGTTGAGGATGTGATTGCTCCGGGCGAAATAGAAGTTGAGTTTAGTCATCTGAAGATAGACAGCCGCTTTTTCCGGACTTATTTTGTATCGGCTTACCCCAGATTTGTTGAGCCTAACTGGCTTGAACCGCTAATTTCTTTTGACCATTCGCTCCTTGTTTCGATGTTTATTTACCCGTCACAATCACAAGGGGTGCTGGACGAACTAAAGCGCAAAGTAGCTGAAATGGAAGCCACGATCCAGACCGATCTTGAACGGGGCAGAGCAGTGGATCCTGCGGTCGAAGTAGCCTTGGAAGATGCAAGGAGCTTACAAGACCAGCTTGTCAGGGGGGTTGAACGATTCTTCCAATTTGCCCTCTATATTACTGTACCGGCAGAGAGCTTGGAAGAGCTGCAAAGCACTTCAAAGCTGGTTGAATCAACACTTGCTTCCCTTTCTATAACCGCCAAACAGGTAACACTGCAAATGGAGGACGGCTTCAAATCCACCTTGCCGCAAGGGAAAGATCTTCTAAATCTCGCTCATAACATGGATACCACGTCGCTAGCTACAACTTTCCCGTTTGCCTCGTCTGAACTGACTGCCAACGAGGGAATCATGTACGGCATTAACGAGCATAACGGTTCTCTGATTTTGTTTGACAGATTCAGTTTAGAAAATGCAAACTCGGTTATTTTCGCCAAAAGCGGAGCCGGCAAATCGTATTTAGTTAAACTTGAAGCCCTCAGATCTTTAATGTTTGGGACAGAAATAATTGTCATTGACCCGGAGCAGGAATACAAAATTTTGGCCCAAGCTGTTGGTGGAGAATATATTAATTTCTCCCCTTCGTCTCCGGTAAAAATCAATCCGTTTGATATGTCAGCCGAAGTAACTCCGGGCGAAAATGAACTGGGCCGTAAAATTTTGTCTTTAACCGGTTTTTTAAAATTGGTTTTGGGAACGCTAAATGCCCAAGAAGCCGCCATACTGGATAGAGCCTTAAAACAAACATACCAGCTCAAAGGAATCACAGATGACCCTAAAACCCAAAACCTGACTCCTCCTTTAATGGAAGACTTATACAAAGTTTTGATCGGGATGGAAGAAGCTGTAGCCATGGAGCTCGCAGCCAGGCTGGAGCGATTTATTAAAGGATCGCTCGCCGGTATTTTCTCCACCCAATCCAATGTTGATATTTCCAACTCGTTTACAGTATTTTCGGTCCGCGATTTGCCGGACCAGTTAAGACCGCTGTCTATTCATATGATCTTAGATTACATATGGACCAAAATCAGAGGCAAGCTCAAAAAAAGACTTTTAATTGTTGATGAAGCATGGTATTTAATGCGGAATCAGGATTCGGCGGATTTTTTGGTAGACATGGCCAAACGTGCCAGGAAATATTATTTAGGCTTAACCACCATTACGCAAGACGTAGAGGATTTCTTAGGCAACGAGCGGGGTAAAGAAATTATTTCCAATTCATCAATCCAAATTCTCCTGAAACAAGCTCCTGCTTCAATCGACCTTTTGGCCCATGTTTTTAACCTGTCAGAAGGAGAACAGAGACTTTTGATGTCAGAAGGAATCGGTGAAGGGATATTTTTTGCCGGCAATACCCATGTGGCAATGAGGGTGGTAGCTTCTCCGGAGGAACATCAATTGATTACTTCAAATCCTGCTGAAATACTGGCAAGACAGAAAATTTAGTGGTACCTTAATCTTATGGCCTATTCAGATTTCGATAAACTCAAAGCATTCTTTTTCGAACTAAAAAACACTAATTTCCACCCGGAGCGTATGCGTTCCAGATTCCCAATGAATGGGGAATGGACAACCGTGGACAGGACTGAATGTTTTGATTTACTCCGCAAAAAAATCCCGGACCTGACAGGAAAAGACGATGCTTATTTAATCAAATATCTGTCTGATCCCAGAAACACCACAAACCGTATCTTTGCTCAGTTTACTGCGGGGGAGCGGATCGAACTGGAAAGATCGTTAGCGGAGAAACCTGTTACAACAGAAGTAGTTAGCGGACAACCAAGCGGACAAGCAGTACCTCTAACCGGTCAGGGAACGCAGCCAGCAGGAACTGTTATGCCTGCAGGACTACCATCTATGTCCGGCACCTCCATCCCTCGTTTTTCAATGCCACGGCGCGCAGTTTACACCCCACCTCCATCTGTTCCCGCCCAAGGACCAGAACCATCAAAATTAGTCACTGCGACCAGTAGTGGAACAATTAAAGAAGCTCCGGAACCTTCAAAACTAGTTACTGCAACCCGAAGCGGAGCAGTTGTAGAAAAACCGCCATCTCAAATAGTTCTAACAGACAGCAGCGGCAACATTATAAGAAAGCATAATATCCCGCCTGCATCTACAACACCTTCACCTGCTTCCCAAAGATTTAATTTTTCCTCTTTTAAATCTTCTATGTCTTCCGGCTTCAAGAATGTACAAAATTTTGTTGCCAGGGCAAATCCTTTCCTTAAAACAAATTTGGGCAGGATGTTTGACGGCCTTAAAGGGATTATTGGAGGAATGGGCAGGGGAATTACCGGGCAGGGACTTAACGGTGCGGCAAACCTCGGAGGAAGGGCGGGTCTTGGATTCATAAACCATGGCGGAGATTTTTTAAGCAACTTATCAAACACCAGATCCAGGTTCTCTGCCGCTTCCAAATCTTTTTCCCCAAAGAATCTAGGTTCAAAAAGAGCGCTTTTAATCTTTGGTGGAGTTTTCTTCCTGATATTTTTCATGGTTGCACTCGGAGGCTCCACAGAAAACACCTCATCCCTTAAAGCTGCATCATTACCATCAGGCGGTGGGGATATCAGTAGTTGTAAGTTCACTAGATCCGGAGTATCCAATCTAATCCGAAGCTCTACCCTAATTTCTTATATTACAGAAGCAGCTGATAAAACCGGTGTCCCAGCATCAGTTCTAGCCTCTCTGGCTATGCATGAATCTGCCGAGTTTGTCGCAAATGCTGATGATAACCATAGCGCTTTCAGCAACAATATTACCACTGCTACAGGTTGCAAGTATTTCGGGTTAACAGCTATTGGCGCATCCTCGACAGGCGCGCTAGGTTTAATGCAAGTCCAACCGCCAAAAAGGATTCATGATATAGTCGCTTCCTCCGGTAAAATACCTTCATTCGAAAGTGTGGGAGCTTACAGCGCAGACGGAGTGGAAAGAGGAGCTAGATTTATTGGAAAAACTGCTGACTCCCTTAGTCTACAAGACTTTTGCGATGTTAAAACTAGTGTTTATTTGGGAGCAGGGGTAATAATTAGTAAAAACGGTGGCGTACCTCCTACTACAGGTGATGAGGTAAATCAAGCAGTTTGCGGATATTATGGCACTTGCCAATACGGACCGTATAATTACGGTCTTGAAGCCAAACAGGATTTTGAGAATTGCCAAGCTATGCCTGGTACCGCCCCGTTACCTCCCGGTTCTATCGGCTTTTCTCTCAGTTGTCCGTTGGGCAACAATGTCACAATTAGCTGCGGCACTGCAGCTAGTCCTGTAAATAACTGCGGACACGGTGGTGTGGGGTATGAAACAAAATGCAACCCTTTCTATTATGTTTGCGACGGGACCAGATATAGCGAAGCCCTGTATCATGCCATTGATGTAAAAGGATCTAGCAACTTAGTGACATTACCCTATATAAACGGCAATGAGTCTGTTGAATGGACTAGAATTGAAGATGCGCCTATCCCGATCGGAGAGGGTAGTTGGGGCTACAGAATTGATTATCAGGCTGAATATAAAGGACGAAGATTAGTTTTAGATCTTACTCATCTTAACCAGCAAATCAACTCGGCTAAAACCTTAAAGTCTGGGGAGCAGGTGGGAACTGTTTTTGCGGGTATAGGCCATCTGCACATCGGGCTATCTGTAGACGGCAGATGGGTTGAACCAATCCAGGAAACCAGAATGTGTGTGCGGTAGTGTTACAATGATTTCATGAATCAATCTAAAACCATTTATCTAATTTTTGCTCTAATCGGCCTGGTAGTTTTAGTCATGCTTGTCCAAGTATTAAAGTTCTCCGAAAAACCTAATCCAAATCCAAATAACAAAGTTAGTCCGCAACCGATAATAGAGTTTACCCCTCCTCCAAAATTTAAAATAGTTTCCACCAACATTTCCAGTCAACCTGTTGAAGTAAATGAAGCCGTTAAAATAACCTTTGATCGACCTGTAGACAATGAAGGCTTAGCCTTGGAAATTTCTCCCAAAGAAGAAGTTGTTATTTTGTTCAACTCAAGTTTAACAGAACTCTCTATTAAGCCCGCCAATGCCTGGGATTATAATACCAGCTATACTATTACAATACCTAAATCCATTAGGGCGCAAGACAACCAGTTTCTGGATAAAGATTATGAATTTTCTTTTCAAACTGAACCACGCATGGGTATATGAAAAGTTTTAAATTAGTAATCATTCTAATCATCGTTGTTTTTACAGGAGTTTTCCTCTGGAAAAGCAGGTCTTCTGCTCCTCCTGTCTCAACTCAATCCCCATCAACACCCCCTCCAATATCCTCCGAATTTCCCAGAATTGTTTCCACTAAACCGGACCCGCTGGAGGAAAATATTGTAGCTGCTACAGATACCATAGAGATTACTTTTAACAGGCCTTTGGAAAACGTGGGGGAATTCAAAAGTAAGCTAGAACCGAATCTGGAATATAAGGTTGAACTCTCAAGTGACCGGAAAACAGCTAAGATCAAACCTGTTAAAAGCTTTCTTCTGGGCACAACTTATACACTTTTTATCGGCACTGAAACAAAATTTGATGGAATAGGCAGATGGGGAGAAGAAAAAATCTATCATTTTAGGACCATCAAATACACTGGTGTGTAAAACAGCTCTAGAATTGTCACTCTGAGCGAAGCGAAGAATCTAATTACTAACTCAACGAATACTCCCACCGAGATCCTTCTCCGGCAAAGCCGGATCAGGATGACAATTTGCGTTTAGATATTGTACGCAAATTGTCAATTTAATCTTACTGGCATTACTATATATTCCAGTCCCTCTACCCCTATCGGTTTAATCAAAGCAGCAGATAAGGGCCCTGAAAATTCCATCAAAACTTGAGTTGAAGGGGAATTTGAAATGGCGTCCATTAAGAATTTAGTATTAAAGGCGATCGTAAGTTCGTCCCCCTCCACATCGCCCTCAATCTCATTTTCCTGACTGCCGACTTCTTTAGCATGAGATTCCAGTTTAAGAAAACCTTTCTTTGTGGTCAAAATAACTATATTGGCCTCATTTTTGGCAAAAATCGCTGCCAGCTTGATTGCTTTCAAGAATTCCTCTTTTGTAACCGCAGCTCTGGCAATAATTTTTTGAGGAATAATTTTGCTCCAGGCAGGAAATTGACCTTCAATCAATCTTGACGAGACCTGAGTGGAACCTAAACTAAACACGATCTGATTCTGGTTCTCGCTGGTGGCGATACCTACTTCTTCCAAGTCTTGCTCCTCTGCCATCAACCTCAATACCTCTTCAAAAGTTTTTCTCGGTATTAAACTTTTAAATTGAACGTTCCCTTTGGGCAATTCTAACCGGCGGTGGGCAAGCCTAAAACCGTCTGTTGCCACAAAATCCAGCTTGTTGGCAGAGATATCTGTTAAGATTCCGGTTAAAACCGGTCTGCCTTCATCAACAGCCGAAGCAAACAGAATCTGGGAAGAAGTTAAAAATGCCTCTTTAGGCAGACTGATACCTGAGGAAGAAGATAATGGAATGGCCGGAAACTCCGTCGCAGCAATACCGTTAATTATTGCTTTGAATTTGCCTGATTCTACAGTTAAAATTTCACCTTTTAGTTCTAAGCTGATTTTATTTTGACCAAGACCGGAAACAAGTTCAACCAGAGTTTTGGCAGGAACTGTAATACTGCCGGGAATTTCCACCTCAACATTTAGATACTTAATCACTCCTATCTCCAGGTTGGTAGCAGCGATCTTGAGCTTTTGCCCTTCGGCTGATAATAAAATATTGTCCAGTACAGGAAGAGTTGATCTAATCCCTATTGATCTTGCAGCTGACTGCAAAAACGGCAAAAGGTCTTGTTGTAAACAAAAAAATTTCATCTTATCCTTTCCTGGCAGTAGTGAACTTTTGAATTTCTTCTTCTGTAACTTTAATCAAACGGAAATTAACCCGTCCGGCAGCAATTAGGTTTTTAATGTGTTTTTCTTCGTCTGTCAAGAGGTGAGTTGTGCCGGATTTAACTTCAATAAAATCAATACGCATATTATTTTTAATACCAATAAAATCAATTGGCCAGCCAAGAGGAATAATCCGATCATAATCGTAGCGCAGTTCGGCATAAGCCAAAAGCTCTGCCATTTTTCCTTTTTGGGGATTAATTGATCCCTGGATGGTCTGTAAAACTCGTGCAGGCAATTCTTGAACTCCTTTATACAAATCTATCAGGTCTGTTGGAATGTCTGTTGGTCTTCTGCCATGAAGCCTACCGATTAAATAAGCTATTGTTAAAAGAAGAACTAATATGCCAATTAAACCCCAGTTAAAGTTATCCACAGGTATGTTCGATTATACTACATAATTTAATAAACATTAGTAGTATTAATATGTTTGGTGGATATGTTGGTAACTAAAAAAATTGAAGCTGGTTTTTGGTAAATTTTCGTGTTGGCAGGTTGTTTAGAATTAGTGGATAAGTTGTGGATAACGAAACTTTTTTGTGGGAAAGTCCTATTAGGCGCTTAAAGCCTGCAGCTTTTGTTTAATCTCAATCAGCATCCGTTGTATTTCTCTGTCATGGCTCACCAATTTTTTAATTTTATCCCTACCGTGCATGACAGTGGTGTGATCTCTTTTACCCAACAGCAATCCTATTTTTTCTACAGTTAAATTCAACTGCTCGCTTAAGATAAACATGGTGAGATGTCTTGGTAAAACCAGCTCCTTTTGTCTTTTTACTCCAATCAAGTCTTTGTGGTTTAAATTGAAATACTGACAGACAACCTCCAGGACTTTTTTAGGCTCAATTCTAATATTTTGCTTAGAGGCGATCTTAGTTTGCAGGTGCTTACTAATGTTTTCGTTAGTGAGAGGCAGATTTTGAGCTTGAAGCAGTTGCAATATGCCAACCAATTGTCCTTCCAGCTCTCTGATGTTGGTTTCGAAAGACGCTGCCAAGAGTTTCAGGGTTTCCTCTGTCAGGATAACTTCGTGTTCCAGACACTTTGATCTAAGGATTGCTACTCTGGTATCAAAGTCAGGCGCCTGGATATCAATCATTAATCCTCCGGCGAACCGAGATTTAAGCCTGTCTTCAAGTTTGGCAATTTCGTGAGGGGGCCTGTCTGAGGTGATGACTATTTGGGAGTTTTTGCCGACTAATTCGTTAAATGTATGAAAAAATTCTTCCTGTGTTCCTTCCCTGCCTGAGAAAAATTGGATATCATCAACCAGTAATACATCCGGCGAGCGGTATTTGATCCGCAAGTCCCCCATTTTGTGGGTTTGGATCGCTCCAACATAGTCGTTCATGAACCTTTCGGAAGAAGAGTAGATGATTTTGGCGTGTGTTTTTTTATCCAAAATAGCATTGCCAATACCCAACATTAAGTGGGTTTTACCCACACCAGTCCCTCCATAAATGAATAAAGGATTATAAGAGGTGCCCGGGTTTTGGACAATGGCTTGGGCGGCGGCGTAAGCTACATTATTCGAAGGGCCAACTACATAGTTTGATAAGGTATATTTGGGATTAAGGATGCTTGTTGGAGACTGAATTGGTTTGAAAAAATCCTCCTCTGTCTGACTTTTATCCTCTATGGCAGCCTCTTTGACAGTGAATTCAATATACACTTTTTTGTCCAGCAGTTTTTCAAAGGTGTCTTCAATTAAAGGTAAATGCCTTTGGTTGAGCGTTTCTTTAATAAAAGCGGATGGCGTGGCTAGCGTGATCTTATTGTTGTCAATTGATTTAAGAAAGGTTTGAGAAAAAAATGTCCTGAAGTTCGCAGAACTGGTATTTGGTTTGATGATGCTTAAAAATCGATGCCACAGTCTTAAATTATCCATAGGAATTTTGAGGGCAGTGGAAAACTTATCCACAATCTAATCCACAAGGTAAGTCTTGGCAATATAGAGAAACTATTAAAAAGTGTATCAAGTTATGATATACTTTCTTTTATGCCAAAGCGCACATACCAACCAAAGAAATTAAAAAGAGTGAGAAAACACGGGTTTCGGGCCAGAATTGCAACCAGTGGAGGCAGGAAAGTGTTAAAGCGGAGAAGAGCAGCCGGCAGAGTTAAGCTCTCAATCTAAATGCTCCCCAAACTTCAGAGATTGAATTTAAAAAAAGATTTCAAATGGGTGGCTGCCGGGAAAAAACTGGAAACAAAATATGCGAAACTCTTTATGAAACCAGGAGACAACCAAACCCCTAAAATTGGAATAGCGGTTTCTTCTAAAACATTCGCAAAAGCTACTCAGCGGAATAGAGCCAGAAGACTGGTGTCTTCTGCCATAGAGTCTTTATATCCAAGTCTTCCAAATAACATAAATATAATAGCTCTTCCCAAAGCGGGGGCAATTGAGGTAAAATCAGGAGATCTGTCTTTGGACTTGGAAGAAGGATTAAAGAAAGAAAAGATACTTTGATCGTCGTTGCGAGGTCGCCGCGGCGACAGAAGCACTATAATTATATGAAGAATTTGGCAATTAACGTAATAAATTTCTATCAAGTTTTTCTCTCTTTTGATAAAGGAATGTTAGCTGTATTTGCTCCGGGCGGAGCTTGTAAGGGTAATCCCGGCTGTTCTGAATATACTAAGCAAAAAATCAGAGAATCCGGGGTATTTAGAGGGAGCTGGTTTGGTTTGAAAAGAATTTGGAGGTGCAGGTGAATATTGGTGATATTTTTAATTTAATTTTCTTTGGACCAATCATTAATATTTTGGTTTTGATTTTTCAGGGTCTTTCAGCCATCCATGTGCCAGGAGCATTGGGTTTTTCCATACTGATTTTGACAATTTTAATTAGGTTATTGGTTTGGCCGTTTATGTCCTCTCAGATCAAGGCCACCAAAAAAATGGCTGATTTAAAGCCACACCTGGACGAGCTAAAACAAAAGCACAAAGATGATAAAAAAGCTTTTGCAGAGGCTCAGATGGCGCTTTATAAAGAACATGGAGTTAATCCTGCCGGCGGCTGCTTGCCTGCTTTGATACAAATCCCGGTATTCATTGCGCTTTACCAGGCAATAATTAATATTTTACCTGGAGCAGGCGGACAAATTGATAAGATAAATTCTCTTTTATACTTTCCTCAATTGAAACTTCCAGCAGCTCTGGACCCAAATTTTCTGGGGCTTAATTTAGGCGTAAAACCTTCAGAGTTTGGTAGCCAGGGAATTTTCCTGCTTTTAATACCGGTTGCGACAGCCGGTCTAACTTTTATCCAATCTAAAATGACTTTGCCAAAACCGATTAAAAGCTACCCGTCGGATTCTCCGAAAGAATCAAAGGAAAAAGAAGGCCTGGAAGAAAGCATGGGTCAAGTACAATCCCAGATGGTTTACCTGATGCCGATCATGATTGGCTATTTTGCTTTTTCGTTCCCGGTCGGGCTTGCAATTTATTGGAATACATATACAATACTAGGGATCATTCAGCAGTATAAGATTTCCGGCTGGGGCGGAATGAGTAGAAAATGAACTTATGGAAGAACAACTAGGTGAAGTACTGGATAATTTATTAGGAATGCTTCTTTTGGAAGGGAGTTACGAGATAGAGGAAGTGGATGAAAATTTTTTGGTAAGCATTGAAACAAAAGACGCAGGAAGACTTATCGGGGCAAGAGGCGAATCTTTAGACGCTTTGCAGCTGCTGGTTAACCAGATGGTTGCCAGAAAAGTCGGGGAAGGTTCGCCGGCCGGCGAATTTAAGAGAGTTGTTACAGATGTTATGGGTTGGAGGAAACAAAGAGAGAGCGAGCTGAGGGTAAGCGCAGAAAGCTGGGGTAAGCAGGTTTTGGAAAGTAAGAAACCTTTGGATCTTGAACCGATGGTTCCCTGGCAGCGCAGAATTGTACATATGGCAATTTCAGAAATAAAGGGTCTTTCCTCGGAGAGTGTCGGCGAGGGCCGCGATAGGCATATTGTGATAAAGCCTGTTGTTAAGAGCTAGCTCGGCAGCGCTGTAAAAAATGCTCGCCCTAACTATTTCAACAATTTCTCTCTGGCTCGCTTGAGGCTTGCTAATCGCCAAATAAAGTGGTAAACATAAATCGAAGATGTGCGATTAGCTTCGCCACATTTTTACTAGCTACTGCCTTCGCTATCTTTAAATGTTATTCAAGCTTGAAAAGATCTTACTTTTTTTAACTGTACTTTTTCTTCCAACCCAACTTGGTTTACATTTTTGGCCGGAATTTAGTTATGTTTATTCCTTAAAAATTGATTATCTGTCCCCAACACTGTATTTCTGGGATATCCTAGCAATAGGACTTTTGATAGTTTGGGCGCTGCGCAAACCCCATATTAACAAAATTGCCCTAAATTTATTCCTGCTCTTTTTGTTTAGTCAAGCGCTGTCCCTTTTTGGCGCATCAAATATCGGAGCCGGTTTAGTTAGGCTTGAACAATATACGATAGCCGGTTTTTTTGGGGTTTATTTGGCAAGTTACAAGTTACAAGTTATAAGTAACAAGTTGTATTGGCCGCTAATCCTGGCAGTTTTATTTGAAGCAATTTTGGCTACTTTGCAGTTTGTCAAAGGAGGAACTTTGGGGCTTTGGATTTTGGGGGAAAGGACATTTTCTATCTCCACTCCCGCAATTGCCAAATTTGATTTTTATGGCAGACAGTTTTTGCGGCCTTATGCCACTTTTCCCCACCCGAATGTTTTGGCGGGGTTTATGTTAATTGTTATTGCTATTTTGTCATTCCGCCGAAGGGTGGTTAATTGGATTCCTGCACCCCAAGAGTACTTGCTTCTTCGAAGTGGCGCATTCGCAGGAATGACAATCCTCCTGGCGGTTTCGCGGGCAGCTATTCTGGCAGGTTTTGGGCTTGGGCTTATGCTCCTAAATAGAAAGTGGAAAATTATACTAATTTTGGTTGGACTATTTTTATCCCCCGTTCTTTTTACCAGGTTTTCTAGTCTTTTAAACTTTGATAATTTGACACTGCTGCGGCGTGAGGAATTAATGGGAAACGCATGGCAGATGTTTACAAAATCGCCCATCTTTGGTATAGGCTTGAATAATTTTATTCCGGCGCAAGCTTCCGATTTAATTGTAGGTCCAAACAGGTTTCTGCAACCGGTCCATAACATAATTTTACTGACTTTGTCTGAGACAGGGATTATTGGTTTGATAGGACTAATAAGCCTAATAGGATTTCCTTTTTTAAGGCTTTTTCGACTAAACCCTAAACCCTATACCCTATACCCTTGGGCTATAATTCTTTTCCTGGGCATGTTTGACCATTACTTTTTAACTTTGCCTCAAGGCTATCGGTTACTCTTTTTGGTCTGGGGATTATCATTCTCCGTGGTAAAATAATCCGGTGAACATCATCTTTAAGACAATTCTTAAACAAACTTTTTGGCAGCTGCTGGGTAAGGTTACCACTTCCCTTTCCACTTTTATAATTCTGGGATTGGTTGCGAGAAGCTACGGAAAAGAAGGAACAGGAACTTTTACACTTGCTTTAACGTACCTCGCGATATTTTATCTTATATCTGATTTTGGATTTAATGCCCATGTTTTATCCAGCGCGCATGGTATAGAGCACAGGGTACAGAAAGAATGGAATAAATTGCTGGGAACAAGAATTATCTGGTCCGGGATTCTGGTAATTCTGGCAGTCGGGCTCTTGCCGTTTTGGCCGTTTAGCACTCCCCAATTTACTCAAGCTGTGTCTTTTGGCAGTTTTGCAATCATTGCTTTTGCAATATTTACTACGTGTAATTTAATTTTTCAAAATAAATTAAGATATGATCTTTCTGTTTTGGCGTCGATTTCGGGAACATTATTTAGCCTGGTAATTTTTATTGTGCTTATTTTTAATAAATTTTCGATCCCCTTTTTGTTGATTGTTCACCTGGCCGGCTGGATTGTTATTTCGCTGTCCGCGCTTCTCATAATGAGGAAATTTTTGCATCATTTAACGCCCATTTTTAACTTTAAATATGCTTTATTGCTGTTTAAAAAAAGCTGGCCAATCGGCGCGACGTTAACTTTAAACGTGTTATATTTCAGGGCCGATTCATTTATGATTGCTTATTTCAAATCTGTTGCAGATGTAGGAATTTATAACATTGCATATTCCATTTTTCAGACGGCGCTTGTTTTGCCGACTTTCATTATGAATTCATATTATCCAATAATGCTCAAGTCTTTAGGCGGTGCTAAATTAGTTGCATTGAGTTTTTTGGGGTTTTCTCTCGCCGGCACTATCTTGACGATTGTTTTATCACCATTTGTAATCTGGGTATTAACAGGTGGCGGTTTTTCAGAGTCAATTAAATCTTTACAGATTTTGTCGTTTGGCTTTCCGGCGTACTTTCTTTCTTCTCTGTGTATGTGGATTTTGATTGCCAAAGGCAACTATAAAAAGATGTTTTTCATTTGCACGTCTGGCCTGATTTTGAATTTAATTTTAAATTTTATTTATATACCTCAATATTCATATATCGCATCTTCCTGGATAACGGTAATTTCAGAATATGCAATTTTAGCAATGCAAATTATGGTATTATTTTTTAAATTAAAATGAAACTCGTTATTTATACGGATGGGGCTTCCCGAGGGAATCCCGGACCTGCCAGTTATGGATTTACTGTATTGGGAAGAAACGGTAAATCGCTTTATGAAGAAGGTAAATATATTGGTGTTACTACAAACAATGTGGCCGAGTATACAGGAGTTCTCGAGGCTTTAAAATACGTTAAAGAGAAATATGGTCGTCACCGCCTGGAAGTGGAACTTTATGCTGATTCAAAATTGGTGGCAGAGCAGCTATCTGGACGATTTAAAGTTAAAGCGCTACATCTTAAACCAATTATTGAAAAAATAAAAATTTTGAGTTTAGAATTAGGTGGAGTCATGTATGTCCATGTGTTAAGATCCAAAAACACTGTAGCGGATAGATTGGCCAATCTGGCCCTAGATTCTCCTAAATGACATAGAATGTCACCTTTTATCCATATTGAAATTATCCGGATGAGTGTTACGATTTACGCGTGGACGAAAAAGATAAATCTATCAATAGAAAAACTAGCATTTCGCTTTCGCGAAATAACCCGGTAGCCTTAGTTGTGGGTGCGGGGAGCTTTATAGGATCTAGCTTATCGGATAAGCTGCTGGATAAAGGAATACAGGTTGTTGGTTTGGATGATTTAGAAAATGGCGAAAAGCGTAATTTAAGAAAGGCGATTGAGAATAGAAATTTCCACCTGGTAATAGAATCTCCCGATAAAGTTGATCTGGATTTACCGCGACTTGATTATTTATTTATTATCCCTTCAGATAAATGGAACCTTCAAAAGATTTTAGAACTATTTAAGGAAACCAGGTGTAGATGTTTGCTGGTTTCATCAATTCTGCTTTACGAAAAAGAACACGAAGATCAAGAAACGAAATTATTAAAGGAGTTGGAAACAAAAATTGCAAAGTACGCCAGCGAGCATAAATTAAATGCAAGAATTTTAAGGCTGGGTTCTGTTTATGGTCCAAGGATGAATTTTAAAACCAGGGATCCTTTGATAAAATTAATTCAACAGAGTTTAACAGGGGATTTACAAAAACAGGTTTCACTGGAATTTTCCTCAAGGGCGCTTTACATTTCCGATGCAGTTGATTTGGCAGTCAAAACTATTTTTTCCGGCGCCACTTCGCAAAAAATCTTTGACGGAGTACTGCCCACTCCGATCAAGATTTCGGAAGCAAAACAGGTGCTGCTGGACCCCATTTGGCATGAAAGTCGCGGGTTTAGCCCTTCTGAACTCCCGCCCTGGCTAACACCTAATTTGGATAAAACTATTAAAACTTTAAACTGGAATCCCCGAGCGAAACTGGTGACGAGCTTAAAGGAGACTTTAAAGTTTTTTAAGGATAACGAGATTCAAGTACCAAAATTGGAAGATGGAGGATTGAAACTTGAGGATGAAAGAGAAGATGGTGAATGGCGGGAAGAAAAACAAGAGGATTTGGCGGCGCTCAAACAAACAGCCGGGACATCCGGCGAAAAATCAAAAACAAAAAAGGCGATAGGATCAAAAATATACTTATTTTTAGTGATTGCTCTGGTGACCTATGCGATTTTGTGGCCCGGTTTAATTTTCGGGTGGGGTATTTTTACTTTCAGCAGTCAATTAAATGAGGGCTTTAAGAATTTGCAAAAAGGGGATTTTGAAAAAAGTCTTATGAATGTTCATACAGCCACCAGCGGGGTAAAGGCGGCGAAATCAATATTCGATAGTCTGGAACCGGTCAAAAAAACAGGCTGGTTTGATAGCGGGTTTGCGACGGGTGAAAATTTATTTGATTTATCATTTCTGTCAGCTGATGCAGCTAAAAATACAATCTTAGGGGTCCAATCACTTTTACAAAGTTTAAAGGCGGTAACAGGCGAAAAGACAGAATCTCCTTCGGAGTATTTTGATTCTGCGCAAATTGCGCTAAACTTGGCAGCAGAGGATCTTGCAAAAGCAAATGCGCTTTTGAAAGATAAAGACTTCAGGCAACAACTGCCAAAGATTTTTTCCCCGCGAATCGAAAATATGGCAGGGGAAATTTCGCTTTACACAAACTTAGTAGGTAAGGCCCAGGCAATGAGTATCCTTCTTCCGAAGTTGACAGGGTTGGATGGCAGTAAAACTTATTTAATACTGCTGCAAAATAATATGGAGCTTCGCCCGGGCGGGGGATTCATCGGGTCTTTCGCCAAAGTTTCCTTTGAGGGAGGCAAGCTAAAAAATTTAGATGTTAATGATATCTACGCAATAGACGGCAATTTAGCTATTCATGTTGAACCGCCAAAAGAAATCAAGGAAGATTTGGGTCAAAAAGACTGGTTTTTGCGAGACTGCAACTGGGAACCGGATTTTCCTACCAACGCCCGGCAGGCCGAGTGGTTTTATACCAAAGAAACAGGGGAGAGAGTTGAAGGTGTAGTGGCTTTGGATGTTTCGGCAATCGAGGGATTATTAGATATTGTCGGGCCTCTGGATTTACCGGATTACAACGAGAAAATCACAGCCGATAACCTGTTTGAAAGAGCGATATCTCATTCGGAACTCAGTTTTTTTCCTGGATCACAGGCCAAAAAAAGCTTTCTAACGGCCTTAGCAAATCAACTGTTTAATAAAATATTCTTTTTACCCCAAACAGACTGGCCCGGGATTATCTCGGCGCTGGGTAAAGGTTTGGACGAAAAACATATCAGTATTTATCTTAACGATACAAAGCTGTTTTCGTATTTGGCAGCGCAGCGCTGGATACATGATCTACCGCGACAATCAACCCAGAAAAATGATTTTTTGAGCGTAGTTGAAGCAAATTTGGGGGCAAATAAAGCCAATTATTATCTTGATAAAAACTACAAGCTGGAAACCGTTGTCGGTAAAGAAGGGGAAATTCAACACCGGTTGCGTATAAACTATATTAACAGGAGTCCTTCGGATGCTTTCCCCGGTGGAAAATATAAAAATAGGATGCGGGTATATTTGCCATTTGGCAGCAAGCTCTTAAGAGCGCTTTGGGGCGAAGGGGATATTACCAAAGATGTAACCGGTTTTGTAGATTATGGCAGGTCAGGCTATTCTATGCTTTTGGAGCTTTTGCCTAAAGAACAAAAGACTCTTGTGTTGGATTACTCGGTGCCTGTGAAATTGGAGTTTCAGGACAGAAAGAGTGTTTATAGATTGGATATTATAAAACAGGCAGGTACGTTGAAAGATCCTTTACAGTGGACCATCACTTATCCGATTAACTACCAATTAGTGTCATCCCAAGTGAGTAAAATCGGCCCACAGGAACAAATTATTCAAACAGATCTATCCAAAGATCGAAGTTTTGAGGTAGAATTTAAAAAATGAATACGATTTCCGTTGAAGCTTTAGGGTTAATTGCAGGAGGGTTTGTGGTTTTTGCCTCATTGCCCCAGATTTTAAAAATTATTAAGACTAAAAGAACAACTGATATTTCGCTTCCCATGTATATTGCTTTAAATATAGGTACGTTTCTGTGGTTAGTGTATGGTCTTTTGACACAGCAGATGGCATTAATCATTACAAATGTTATCTTTCAAATTTTTAACCTGACAATTCTATTTCTTAAGATTAAACACGGATAACCAAGCGACCCTTGCCGGGTGGGCTCGAATGTGTTAAATTAAACAGCCATGGACAGATTAAGTTTGAAAGCCGAAGAAAGAAAAATTTTAGGTAAGAAAGTTAAAAAGTTACGCGAAGACGGTCAACTCCCGGGCCACGTCTTTGGTAAAGGGGTGGAAAGTGAATCAGTTTGTGTTGACGGAAAAACATTCCTAAAAACTTTCAAAGAAGCAGGGGAAACCGGTTTAATTGATTTGAAGATTGGGGCTGAGAAGGTTAGGCCGGTGATGGTGCGGGGAGTACAATATGATCCTGTTTCGGACGAGCCCATACATATTGATTTTTATCAAGTCAATTTAAGCGAAAAAGTTAAGGTTCCGGTGCCCTTAGTTTTAATCGGGGAGCAGCCGGAATCAGTGAAATTAGGAGAGGCAATTGTTTTGCAAACCTTAAACGAGATTGAGGTGGAAGCTTTGCCTACTGATTTGGTGGAGAAAATTGAAGTGGATATTAGCACTTTGCAAAACATTGATGATGCTATAACTGTTGGGCAGCTGCAATTTGATAAAGATAAGTTAACAGTTCAGGTTCCGGAAGAAGAGATTGTTGTTAAATTGGCTCCGGCTGTGACTGCAGAGATGGAGAAGCTTTTGGAAGAACAGGCTGCTGAGGCTGCGGCTGTGGCGGTTGAAGCTGCAGCTGTTGAGGGTGAGGAGGCTGCTGTGGAGGGTGAAGCTCCTGCTGAAGGTGAAGTAGCTGAACAAAAGACTGAAGCTGGAGAGCAGGAATCAACTGAAAAGCCTTCCGCAGAATAATATACACACCTGTATGCATCACGCAGAGCAAGGAAATCTATTTGAGGTCTTTTGTCATCCTAATAAATCATTTACATTGGCGGATATTGGTAACACTCCGTTTGGCGCAGGCGATGGACCAGACAGGCAACAACTTTTTGCAGCTTTAATGCAACCTGGAATTAGAGTTACCGTCATGATGTACACGAATGATGGTGCTGAACAGTTGGCCCCAGATACATACACCAGATGTATATCTACCGGCTACTATTTATTAGGCTGTTGGCAGCGTGGGCTAGACACTAGCGGCTCTTATCGTTTTAATCCAGATCCTTTTGGATTTAGGCCTGAGGAGATATTAACTGGTTCTTGTGCGACTACGACAATATTTACCAGCAAACAGCCAAGATTTAATGACAAAGGTGAATCTTTTTATAGAATATATCAATTATATTGTGTTAGAGATGCGGATAATTTGCGTTAATTTTGCGGGAATTGGATCCAAAAAGTAACAAGTAACAGGTTTTTAAGTAACAAGTTATTTTTGAGAGAGGAAAAGCTTCCAGATAATACGACCGGCTTCTTCATGAAGCAACATTATTTCATGATACTGATCTTGTCGTATAAATTTCCTTTGTACTTGTTACTCAGCGGCTTTTGGCCATTTGGTTAGCATAATGGATTGACCTTCATGAGGCAGTTTCTGCCATAGCTCTTCTGTGATAAAAGGCATAAATGGATGCAAAAGCTCCAAGGAGGTTCTGAAAACATACTCCAAAACCGGTTGAGCCTCGGTGCGTCTATCTTTGGTAGATTCAATGTATTTATCGGCAAATTCATGCCAGATAAATTCATAAAGGGTATCTGCTGCATCATGAAACCGGTAAGAATTGATAGCTTTTGAGGTGACTTCTATAGTTTTGGATAATTTTTCCAGGATATCCTCATCGTCCGGATTTATATTGTCATTCTGGGGAGCGTTAGCGACTCCAGAATCTGATTCTGGACAAGCCAGAATGACAGAGGGGTTTAGATGTTTTGCGTCATCCGGAGCAAAGTCAATAATAAATCTGCCAATATTCCAAAGTTTATTGGTGAAATTGCGCATTGCCTGTAGCTTTGGATGCGAGAGAGATTGATCATGGCCAAAAGCCGTACCATAAACTAAAGCTAATCTGGCAGCGTCTGCTCCGTATTGGTCGGCAATATCCATCGGTGAAACTACATTATTTTTGGATTTGCTCATTTTTTTGCCTAATGGATCTAAAACCATGCCATGTAAAACTATATTTTTGAAAGGAATTTTACCGGTGGCATAAATCCCTAACATGACCATCCTGGCTACCCAGAAAAATAAAATATCACGACCGGTTTCCATCACAGAAGTTGGGTAAAATTTTTCAAAATCACCCTCCTTGGTAGTTTGTAAGGTGGCAAATGGCCACTGCCCTGAGGAAAACCAGGTATCAAACACATCAGGATCTCTTTCCAGGCTAGAATTTTGACAATTTGAGCACTTGTTGGGTGTTCCGCCTGCTGTCACTGTCCAGTTACTACAATCTTTGCAAAACCAAGCTGGGATTTGGATTCCCCAGACGATTTGGCGGGAGATATTCCAATCTTTGATGTTTTTGAGCCAATTAAAATAAGTCGTTTCCCAATTTTTAGGATAGATTTTAATTTCACCCTTTTTAACTACCTCAATGGCTTTTTTGGCCAGCCCATCCATTTTAATAAACCATTGCTCCAAGGGTAAGGGTTCAATCTCTGTGCCACATTTATAACAAACTCCCACCCGGTTTTGATAATTTTCATCAATTTTTTCAATCAGACCCTTTTCCTGCATTTCTTTGGCAATAGCTGTTCTGGCCTCTTTTACAGTCATGCCGGAAAATTTGCCGGTTTTCTCATTTAACCTGCCGTCATAGCCAATCACCCGCCGGATTTCTAAGTTGTGCCTTTGGCCGATCTCAAAATCAATCATGGCATGGGCTGGGGTGACTTTGATGACGCCAGTCCCAAAATTGGGATCAACTGCTTTGTCCGCGATCACCTTGATTTTAGCTTTCCCTAAGACTGTCTCGATTTCTAAGGTCTGGCCAATATATTTTTGGTAACGGGGATCATCAGGATGAACTGCCACAGCAGTATCACCAAATTTGGTTTCTAGCCGTACGGTCGCTAAAGTTAAGGGGCCGTATTTAATGTAATAAAGAGGCGTGATTCTATCTTCATAAACTACTTCCAAATCAGAAAAGGAGGTCCCGTGTTTGGTGCAGTAGTTAACCAGCCGTAGCCCCCGGTAAACTAATCCCTCATCAAACATCTTTTTGAAGGTTTTATAAACTATTTTGATAATATCCGGATCCAGGGTAAATTTTTCTCTGGACCAATCCAGGGAAAAACCTAGGCGCCGGAGTTGTCCTTCCATTTCGCCTTTATTGTTTTGGACAAAGTCCCAGATCATCTGGTATAAAGTTTCCCTATCAAAATCAAAACGGGATTTGCCTTTTTTCTCAAGCTCTTTTTCAAACACCACTTGTGTTTCAAATCCGGCATGATCCGAACCTGGCAGCCAAAGGGTTTGATCGCCCAGCATCCGATGGAATCTGATTAAAATATCCTCTACCACATACATGGCATGGCCAAAATGAAGTGGGGCATTGGCATTGGGAGGAGGAAGGATAATGGTGTAAGGGGAGCCTTTGGGGTTTATCTCGGGTTTAAAAAAGCCTTCTTTTTCCCAAAATTTGTACCATTTAGATTCCACTTTTTCTTGATTATAAACTTTATCCATTTTAGTTTACCCTGAGTTTACCGAAGGGTCCATGGAGTAAGTATAGAGGTAAGCCTAGTTTTGGTCAATTAGAGAGTAGGGATAAGGGAGTTTTTCAAGTTTCACCCATTCCCATTGGTCCATAAGATGAGCAGGACTAGAGATAAGCGGATCGACTGGAGTATCAGGGAAAAAGCAGAAGTGGCGTCGGGCAAGGTAATTACAGGAAACAGGGATTTCATCCAAATCAAAAGTTTCACGACGCCCAGTTAGTAAACGAACCACCACGGAACGGTTACCATCATTGTCGGTAAATATCCAATAGCGACTACAATAAATATGATTTCGACCTAAAATGTCGGTCGAGATATGATCTTCACTCCCTACTAAATGTTCTTGAGATTCTTCTCCGATGTTTTCTATCCCCATAAAATAGGCCTAAGGAGCAGTAAGGGAATTTTAAAAATTGATTGAGGCCATGTCAAGTTTAATATTGTAAAGTCTAGTCAATGTTGGTTCGCGTCGACTACCGCCACAAGCGTAGGCGTCTTGTTGTATTGTAGCTCTCTTCCCAGAAGAAAATCCGTATCTTATTAAGATTCGGTCTCCTGGATCAAGTTGGACACAAGCCCCGGGGGTTCTTAAAAATGCATTATTCTGGCCTCTAATAACAGAAGCCTCTGGTATTTTAGACCAGTTGTTAGGTGGACGATAAAATACTACATCAGACAATTCTCTCTCCATAAAAATAGGCCCTTATGGGGCTTTATGAATAAAGTATAGCATTGTGCTTTAAGAGATTCAAGTTAGGATAAGGATAAATTGGGGTTGGCTTGTAGTTTTAAAGGGTCAGTGGGGGGATAGTTAAAAAAGGCGGCAGTGGCAATCATGCCGGCATTGTCAGTGCAGAGTTCAGGAGGTGGCACAAAAAGCTTTGTATTTAATTTTAAATTTTTAATTTTTAATTTTAAATTGCGAACCAAAGTTTGGTTCGCCGCTACTCCTCCGGCAATCATGATTTGGTTCACGTGATAGAATTGGGCGGCTTTAATAGTTTTGGCAACTAAAACATCAACAATAGCTGCTTCAATGGAAGCTGCCAGGTTGTATTTCACCTCCGAGGTGTAACTGCTTTTTTCCACCTCGGAGGTGTGCAATAAGTTTGCTACGGCTGTTTTTAGTCCCGAAAAGGAAAAGTCCCAGCCATAGGCTGGTCGTCCTTTGGACGAAAAATCTTTCAGCATTGGCCGGGGTAGGTCAAAAGCTTTGGGGTCACCTGTACGTGCTAAGTGGGCTATGGCTGGACCACCAGGATAGGGTAATCCCAAGAGTCTGGCGCATTTATCAAAGCACTCTCCGGCAGCATCATCTCTGGTGCCGCCTAAATACTCATATTTGCCATGATCTTTAAATAAAATCAGATCTGTGTGCCCTCCGGAAACTAAAAGCCCTATGCAGGGAAAAGTAGGAGCGTTAAACTTGTCATTGCGAGGAAGGAGCGAAGCGACTGACGTGGCAATCTCCTCATTTGGTGTAGAGGATTGCTTCGCTGACGCTCGCAATGACGATGAAGAGATCCAATTTGCATAAAAGTGTCCGAGCAGGTGATTTACAGGAATCAGCGGTTTGTTCCATAAAAAAGCTAGTGTTTTGGCAGTTTCTACTCCCACCAAAAGTGAGCCGATTAATCCTGGACCGTAGGTTACAGCAATGGCATTAATGTCGTTAATCGTTAATCGTGAATCGTTAATCGTAGTTTCAATTACTGGAATAATGGTTTTTAACTGTTCCCGCGCAGCCTGTTCGGGGATCACACCCCCGAATTTTTCTTGTAATTTGGCTGATGATGCCACTACATTGGATAAAATTTTTATCCGATTTCCGGTCTTTTGTACTATCGCAGCCGCAGTTTCGTCACAACTAGTTTCAATCCCCAGTATTATCATTTGGTTATTTTACCAGAATGTTCTTTTAGCCATTTAGAGATTTGTTCAATGGTTAAATTCCCGTTATCAACTCTTATTGTAAAGTCCACCTCTTCTTTATGATTATTAACTAACCTATACCCATTTTTCCATAAGAATAGACCCGCAGAGGTTAAGGCTGTGCGTTTGTTTCCATCCAAGAATGCGTGATTTTTTAATAAAGACTGGAGCAGTGCTGCTGTCTTATCAAATATGGAACTATAAAGATATTTACCGCCAAAAGTAGCTTGCGGTCTTGCTACCGCTGACTGTATCAGTCCTATATCCCGAATTCCATGAGAACCACCGAATCTTTTTACCATTTGATCATGGATGAATAGGACTTGGCTTATTATTAGGAAATCAATCTTTCGGGTAGTCACCTTTGGGAAAGTTCTTGGAGCACGTCTTGATGCTCATTAGCAAACTTGTCTACCATTTTGGCAAATTTTTGATCCACACCTGCAATTTTAGCCTTTTTTTGATGTATCAAAACAAGACCCTGGCTTGTTTTTTTCCACTCAATTTGTGACCCATCTCTGATAGAAAGCTGGTGGGCGTAAGTTTTGGGCACAGTTACAGCCAAAGAATTGCCGTTTTTAAATACTTTTCTCATGTAATTATTATACCATAAATGTACTGACAATGTACTGACAAAAAACTGCTGTTTGTCTTTCGTAGTTTTAGCGAAGGAAGGTTTCGTTGCGGAAGTCTCAATATTAAGCATCACCGTGGAGGTCTCCTTACAAAGATTTAAGACTATAGCATTTTATGGATTCTAGGATTAAAATATGTGCGATGAATATTAAAATAAAATCAATTAAGCTGATAAATTTCAGATCATTTGAGGATGAGGAGATTTTTATTGATGATGTTACTGTTGTTGTAGGCCCTAATAATGCGGGCAAAAGTAATATTTTAAGAGCGATAGAATTATTATCACCCAATGTCCCCTTAGATATAAATAGAGATAAAAGGAGAAATTCGAGTGGTACTGGACCGGAATTACTGTATAAACTTGAATTCGTTATTCCTTATAAACATCCAAAATTAGATTTTAAATTTCCCGATGATATTATTGAAATTAAGAAAACTGATAAAGAATGGATTTTGCAAAACCCAAGCCCCGAATCCTTGTATGTTGGTAAGGATTATTACAGGAATGATACCGGAAGTGAGATTCTAATTCAGGAAGAGGTTTTACCGTCTGGTGGAATTATTGCCGAGGCTAACCTTAGCGAAGAAATTAAACTACAATTGACTCCAATGTCTGCTGATGAGGTAAATAATGCGCTTAAATCAGCGATAGATGAGACTATAAAAGGTTTATTACCAATTGTAATGAATGTTTGGACTCCAAAGGATGAGGATTTTATAGCAGAGGATAATCCGATAGATCAGATAATCTCCAATCTAGAACTTCCACTATCTAAGTTACTCTTAAAATCTTTTGAGAAGAAACCATCAGATGGAGATTTTAGAGAAATCTTATCAAACGGTACAAGCGCTGAAATAGAAACATATTGCAATAATGTTACGGAAACAGTAAACGAAATATTTAAGGAAAACTGGAATTTTAAACCAAAGATAAAATTAAAAATTTCTCCAAGAGAGGGTTTATTAAAAGTATATTTCAATCATGGTAGAGCTGGTAATATAGAACCCGCTTTCAGTAGCGATGGTGTAAATTGGCTAGTTTCATTTTTTGTGCGGCTAGGAATCGGCGAAAGAGCAAATAGTGTAATTCTACTTGATCAGCCTGGCGATAAACTCTTCCCAGGCGGACAAAAGGATTTAGTAAGAATTCTTGAGACACTTGGGAAAAATAATCAGATTATATATTCGACTCATTCTCCCTTTATGATTTCTAAGAATAGATTAGGTAGAAATGTAAGGATTATTACAAAAGAATCAGACGAAAAAGGGGATCAAATAAGTTGTTCGAGGATTAATAATGAAATTAAACAAACAGATATAAGACAGAGCGACCTTCTAACAACTGCCCTCGGCTTTTACTGGACTGATTTTATTCCTGTAGGAGAATTTAATGTTTTAATGGAAGGTAAATTAGATAATGTAGTTGTAATGAGTACTGAAAAACAAAAAGTGATTTTGTCTGGGGTGCCAGAAATAGATTTTAGTAGAGTTGCAGTTAGAGGAGTTGGTCGAGCAAGTTTAATTGATGAGCGAGCCAAGGGAATAAAGCAGGATGGTAGGAAAGTGCTCGGTGTTTTTGATGGAGATTGGAAAAGTGTAAATACCCCGAACCTAGAAGCGAGTGAAAAAATCTATTTAGACGATATTGATTCTACTTGGTCTGATATTGAGGATGTTATTTCAACTGAATATATAAAAAATATTTTTGATAAGTTAAAAAATGAATTTGGGCTTACTTTTCAATACAGACAAACTATGGATGGTCCAGGTAGAGGTAAAAAAATTAAAAAATATTTAGAGAAGAAGGCAAAAGAGAAAAAGATTAATAGTCTTGATTTAATCAATAAATTTGAAATCAAGATGATTGAGTATATTGAAGAAATTACAGAAACAGGAATGAAGCTACCTGAGTCATTTGATAAGTTAAATAAAGAGATAATAAAACATATTATTTTTTGAGGATGATTCCTAAACAAGAGTATAAATTTATCAAAGATGCTTTGTGGGTTTCTTATACGGCTTTAAAGGATTTTTTGAAGTGCCCCAATGCCTTTTATTTAAAAAACATCTACAAGGATCCGAAGACCGGTTTTAGGTTGCAAATCGCTTCACCTTACTTAAGTCTAGGATCTGTGGTGCATGATAGCGTCAAGTGGCTGCTGGACTTGCAAGGTCAGGTTACCAAAGATCAATTAGAGCAAAAGTTCAGGAATTTATGGCTGAAATACCAGGGTAAAAGAGGCGGATTTTCTTCAAAGGAGGAGGAAGGAAATTTTGGCAGGCGTGGTTTGGAAATGATAGGAAATTTTTATAAAAACTGGAAAGTTTTGGGAAAAGCCGCTCCTCAAGTTGCTTTTCCGAAATACCAGCTTACGGATAATGTGATTTTAATTGGTAACTTTGATTTTGTGGGAGAGCGATCAGACGGGTCTTTGCAGATAATCGATTTTAAAACCGGAGCTACAGATAAAGATGACAGCTTACAGCTTTACATTTATGCCATACTGGTTGAAGCAAATTTCGGGAAACCTGTTACCAGGGCTTCTTTTTGGTATTTGGATAGGGAAGATACACCAAGGGAGATTGTTTTGGATCCGTTAGAACCCAAACTGGATTGGTTAAAAGGAAAAGCGCTAGAGCTTAAAAAAGCTATTGAAAAGGGCAACTGGGTTTGTATTAAAAAGGAACTTTGCCGCGATTGCAGGGATTATCAAGCTATAATTAACGGTAAAGGTGAATTCCAATTCTCAGATTTTAGGTACAAAAAGGATATTTACTATTTACCTAAAATCAACAGCAGTTAATTTTATTTGAGGAATTAATGTATGCAAACTTCTCTGAATAGCTTGAAATGATGCTAAATTCTTACTCGGAATTTCAAGAGCTATAAAATCTCATAAACCTATAACTTGACAAAACCTCTTGAAAAGCCTCAAGATATTATTTAGCCCATAAAATATGGTAAGTGCGCTAGAACGAGGAGTATTAATAGGACAAGCAGTAGTTGAAGTTCCTGGCAGGTGCGGCAACTTGGTGTATGGTATTATGGGGGATCTTAAAAAAGGTGGTTATTATGTTTCAATTCCCTGCCCGGTAGATTCCTTTTGTGGAGTATCAGTTAGCCTCTTTGAGAACAATCACGATAGCTCTAATAACAACGGCAACGGAGCAACTATTGTTGGTCCTGAAGATTGCCTTGAAACAGTAGAAGCAGTTACGAGAACACTAGGATATCTGGGTAGAGTTGGATTAAGTGCTAAGATTAGTGTTACGAGTGCTAATTCAAGAAGTAAAGGTATGAGAAATAGCGCTTCTAACATTGCAGCAGCTATTGGGGCTACAGTTCGAGCCTCGGGTGAAAACATATCACCATCAGAAATTGCTAGCCTTGCTGGTAGTATTGAGCCCAGTAATGTCATGCTCCCAGGGCTCGCTCTAGTAGAGCATAGAGAGGTATTATCTTTTCAGGAATTGGGTTCACCTCCACCAATTAAGGTTGTAGCTCTTGATTTTGGATATGATTTAGAGCCAAGTAATAATCAAGATCAGCTCCCGTCGGACGATAGCATCTTAAGCGCTATATATGATTTAAGAAGAGCTATTGCTACAGGTAAACCCTGGTTGTTTGGTCGGGGTGCAACTCTTGTTGCTGAGGCTTATCAATGCAATTGCTCTTCTAAAAAAACTAGAGCACTAATGAAACGCGTTACCTCTTTTGCTGAGAGTGTTAATGCTGTTGGTGTTATGATGCCCGATAGGTCTGTAATTGGCGTTCTTCTATCCGGAGACCCACCTCCTGCAATGAGAGAAATTTTAACAAGTGCGCGATGTGCTTTTCCTGAAGTTGGAATAGGCTGCTTCAACTTAGTTGGTGGTGGTTTAATATATCCGGAAGATCCGGAAGCTGCTTAATTTTTCTTTATATTCCTTCAGTCCAGGAGGCCAGGTATTTTTTTGTTCTTCTACTTGCTATCTTGACTTCGGGAATTATTTGGCTTATTGTTAAATTAATTCTTTAAAATTAACAGTTGACAATATGATAAATTTATCATAAAATATGGTTAGATATACAATAATAACCTATTCAAAAGCTAGAGAATTTATTGAGTCATTGACTAAGGAAGAAAAAGCACGGGTAGACAGAGCTTATTATTTATTTGAAGAATATGGCACATTTCTGCCAAGCAAATATTTGAAGAAGTTGAAAAGTGTTGTTTGGGAGTTGAGACCAGGTAATGTTAGATTATTTTTGACTCTTAAAGGTCATGAAGCTTATGTTGTACATGGTATTCATAAAAAGTCTCAAAAGACTCCTAAGATGGATTTAGAACTGGCCATAAAACGCATAAAGGAAATTTAGTATGAAACAAAAAAAATTTTATACCCATCAACAACTGCATCACGAATGGATGAAAGATTTGGAATATCAGCGAGAATACCAAAAGCTGGAACCGGAGTTTCAAATTGCCAGGCAAATTATTGAAGCCAGGTTGAAGCAAAAACTTTCTCAGCAAGATTTAGCCAAAAAAGTAGGGACAGGACAAGCGGTTATTTCCCGCCTAGAAGGGATGAATGCCAAGCCCTCAATTTCTCTTTTGACCAGGGTAGCCCACGCTCTTAATACTAAAATTAATATCACAATCCAATGAGCATCAACAAGCGCTACCAGTAAGCCATATTAAATTTATGTTCCTTCATTCCAGGAGGCTAGGTACTTTTTTTGTTCTTCTGTTAAAGAGTCAATTTTAATGCCTAATGATTCCAGTTTTAATTTGGCAATCATCTCATCCAGCTCTTTTGGCACAGTATAAACATCTGCCTTAAGTTTGCCGCGGTTTTGTACCAAAAATTCTGCGGCCAAGGCTTGATTGGCAAAAGACATATCCATTACATCAGGCGGATGGCCTTCTGCCGAGGCTAAATTGATCAGTCTGCCTTCTGCGAGCACAAAGACCTTTTTCCCATCCTCCAAAGTAATTTCTTCCAAATTATCCCGCAACAATCTTCTGTTTTTGGCAATTTTTACCAGTCCTTCATAATCAAACTCTATGTTAAAGTGTCCGGTATTGGCCACAATGGCACCGTCTTTCATTTCTTTAAAATGCTCCACAGAGAGGACTGTTTTATTACCGGTGGCCGTACAAATAATGTCTGCAATTTTGATGGCTTGATCCATTGGCATTACCTCATATCCATCCATGGTAGCCTCCAAGGCTTTAAGCGGATCAACTTCTGTGATTATTACCAGCGATCCCATACCTCGGGCCCGTTGCGCCAAACCTCTGCCGCACCAGCCATAACCGCAAACCACAAACTTTTTGCCGGCCAAAAGCACATTGGTGGCCCGGATCACTCCATCAATAGTTGACTGGCCCGTGCCATAACGGTTATCAAACATGTGTTTGGTACTAGAGTCATTTACCGCCATCACCGGTAAATTTAGCGTGCCGTCTTTCAGCATGGCCCTAAGTCTGATTACCCCTGTGGTTGTTTCCTCAGACGAGCCGATGATATCTTTAAGCTGTGATTTTCTCTCTGTATGTAGCAAAGTTACCAAATCCGCTCCGTCATCCATGGTAATTTGCGGATGAAAGTCCAAAACCTGGTTTAGATGTTTATAATAGGTATCTTTATCCTCTCCTTTTTTGGCAAAAGTTGGGATGTTATAGTCTTCTACCAAAGATGCAGCCACTTCATCTTGGGTAGAAAGCGGGTTTGAAGCACAAAGAGCCAAGGAAGCACCACCATTTTTTAAAGCAATCATTAAATTGGCGGTTTCTGAGGTGACATGCAGACAAGCTCCCAAAGTTATTCCTTTGAGAGGTTTTTCTTTTCCGAAACGCTCTTTTATAATACTCAGCACTTTCATTTGGGATCCGGCCCATTCAATGCGCAGTTTGCCTTTAGGGGCTAAATGTTTATCTTTGATATCAGATATCATAAATTAAATCTTCTCCAAAATTCTCCTTGTATCTTCTTTTAAACTCTTCAAGAGAAAATGCATGAGAAGTTGTACCATATTTTTCTACTGTGTAACAAGCGGCAACTGCTCCCATTTGCCCGCAAATTTGCAAGCCTAAGCCTTTTAAATAGCCTGCCAAAAACCCGGCCCGGTAGGCATCACCCGCGCCTGTGGGATCGACCACCTGATTTGGTTTTCCAGCTTTTATTGACCATCTTCCAGGTGGGCTCTGACTCCTGGAAGGTGAGTCAGGAAGACCGTTTGTTTGGATGATTGATCCGTTTTCTCCTAAAGTGGTAATCAAAACTTTTACCTGGTTTAAGAGTTGAGTTTCATCTAATCCAGTTTTTTCTTTTAATAAACTGATTTCGTAGTCATTTCCAATTAGGATAGTTGCGTTGGCGACCATCATTTTCAGGTTTTCTGGATCTAGTGCCGGCAGTTGCATTCCCGGATCCAGCATATAGCCGGTGCCGGAGCTTTGGCATTCTTTGACAAACTTCACCATCGCTTTCGGATTATTCGGTGAAATCACCACCAGATCAGTTTTGGTACTACCTAGCGAAAGCGTCTCGGCCTCGTTCATAGCTCCGGGATAAAAGGCGGTGATTTGGTTGTCAGCAATATCAGTCATAATGTAACAAGTGGAAGTTATAGATTGAGAAGTCTTGATGAGTGAGGTATCCACGCCTGCCTGTTGTAAGAATTCTTTATAAGAACAACCCGACTCCGTCGGAGCGGAAAAATCAGAACCGGCTATTCCTAAAATAGAGACAGGATTTTTTAAAAGGGCTAAATTGTAGGCAATATTTCCGGCAGTGCCGCCTTTTTGTTTTTTTAAAGTGGTGACTAAAAAAGACAAATTGATCTGGTGAATTTTATCCGGCATGATATGGTCGGAAAATCTGCCCGGATAATCCATGATATGATCAAAAGCCAAAGAGCCGGTAACAGTAATCATCTAAGTTAGTATATCGTATATTGTTTATCGTATATCGTAAAGACAGGGAAGTTTGTCTTTAGAAAGATTCCGGAAGAGATTAAAAAAGAGGGATAAAAATACCCTTCAAAGAAACATTATTTTAATTTCTTTTGCTCTTCGGGTAAATAATTTAATTGGCTGATAACTTTTCGTCCTGTTTCAATTTCAAGTTTTCTTCTTGCATCGCCGGCAATTTTCCCACCGCGTCTGGAAACAGGTTTATTCTCATCAAAACCCTTAGGATGTTCTGTCTTGGTAATTTCAGTTGTAGCAGCTTCACCAAGTTGAGAAAATAGTAATTCTAAGT
Organism: Candidatus Daviesbacteria bacterium; assembly: GCA_028712705.1. GTDB lineage: Bacteria > Patescibacteriota > Microgenomatia > Daviesbacterales > UBA10151 > UBA10151. The sequence goes on along the minus strand of JAQTPP010000004.1, from coordinate 7,756 downwards.
CATTCATGTGATCTCGTAGGTTTTCTCTCTTTAATCTCTTTAGTTTCTTATATTCCGTTGGAGTAACACCAAATGTGGCTTTGGATATTTCCGCAGTAAGAATCTCGTATTCCTTTGGTTTTTCTACCCCATGCTTCTGCCACTGATTAGTTAATTCTTCACGAATGGCAATACCCCTCATTCGTCTTTCAATCCATTCATCCGGATACCCTTTTGCTTTATATAATGCCCTGGCTCTTTTTTGGGCAAGTTCTGGGTCTTCGATCTCTTGTATCCGTTCAAAACCCACTCTTGCAAGCCAACGCTTAAGAGGTTCTGTTTTAGGAGAGGGGACTGATTGGACTATTCGAAACATAGTTTCCGTGTTTGCACAATCTGTTAGATATTTTTTCCCATCTGGTGCTTCTAATTTCAGTTGTCCGATTTTTTCGGACACCTCAGAATATCCTTCATTAACAAGTTTTTTCTTTAGGTCGCTCCAATATTTTCTTGGACGGTCGGTTCTCGTGAGTGCCTCAATTATATCAATGATTGAAAACCACCATTCATTTTTATGAATTATTTTCCGGATTTCTTTTTGCCTGAAGATTGCAATTTTAGTAATTTCGCCTGTCATAGTTTTACTCTAAACCAAATAATACCCAAAAGTCAACGGGGTGGACAGTTTTAAGCAAAGCTTCCGGAAGAGATTAAAAAAGAGGGTTAAAAAATACCGGATTGATAATTTGAAACTCTTGGAGTTGCAGAATACGAAAATTTTCGGGGTAATGATGCTAAAATTTAAGTTTAAAACCTCTATGAAAGAAGAATTCTATTTGATGACAAAAGCCTCATTGGAAGATTGCTTTGCTAATTTTCTTGTTCCCAAATTAAGGATTGGTCAATTGAAAAATAGTAAAAAAATTGATGGTAACTTAAGCTTGCGTGAGCATTTAGGTTTAGTAATTTTATCATTATTTTTTAGTAAGTTGCACAAATCCTCTTATGCACCAGCTATTCTTAATCAAGAATACGATGACGGTGTAGTAGTAAATATTAAAACTAGAACTTATTACCGAATAGAACAAGTTTACATATATGAGGAGACCTGGGATGAGAAAGTAACAGAAGGAATCAAGGACGCGTTGAAACGTAAAAAGAAGGGCAATCGCTACGCTGAAGGATCTTACTTGTTTATATTTTGTAACGCAGTAGGCAATTTTAATCCAAATGAGATTAGAGATTTTCTAAAAAAATGTGATTTTAAATGGATAATTTTAGCTGGACCAATGGGTGAAGAAGAATTTAGTTATTATATTTACCTCCTTAAAGATAATGGGTATTTGAGACATAATTTGTTTAAACTGTCTATAAATGCTAGCGGAGATAGGGTGGATCTTAAAAAGCTTCAATGATTTATTGATTTTTAATCAGTTATAAATATATAAATTATTCTATCTTTCCTGATTTTTGGAGGTTGTGTTTCGTACACAAAAGTCTAACATTTTTGGCTGTTTAATCCTTAGTTCCCACAAGATATACTGCTTGCCAGGGTTTGAAGGAAGATTTCCAGGTTTCATTGATAATGGTTTCACCGCCTCTTGTCACAGTTCTTTTAAATGAAACATTGGCTCCCCAGGCCGACCAGTCTACTTGTTTAACAGTGCCGCGGGGTAATGTCGGATCATCCTGTCTAAGGTCAGGCGGTGGAGGAGTCTGGTTTGTGACTGCGGGTTTTGTTAAACTGACCACTCTTCCGTCAGATGTTCCATACAGATCAATATATAAAGTTAAACCTGAAGTATATGCCTGGATTAAAATATGGGCAGGGGCATCATTTTTAAACTGGAAATCAACAGACGGGTAAAAAACAGTGGCATCCAGGCCCGGAGGGAAACCCTGCTCATAGTATCCCACCCTGTATGCATGGGCAGTCCTTTTAACTACCGGCAGTCCGGCATTTAACGCTGCCCGGAAAAGGGTGGTTGAATCCTGACAAACTCCGCCTCCATCATCTAAAACTGTCCTGCCTTCTTTAATTACATAGGCCTGTTTAAAACCGGTGGCAGCGGTAATGTCTCCGACAGTGGCGTTAAAAGAGAAAGTTTCTCCGGGGGGAACCAGTACCCCATTTAATTTTGAGGCGGTTAAGTTAATGTTATAAATCCTATTTTGGATAGAACCGGCAAAATTGGAAATGCCCTCTCCCAAGAGTTCTTTGATACCTAAACTATTCACATCCTGGGTTTGGATTTTGGGTTTGATAGTATTAACCGGCAATTGAATGGTTTTTGATTCGCTTCCTGTCGGATTACTTAAAGCATCAGTTATCATCTGGTATGTTTTTTCTTGATCAAGCTTTTGACCTTGCTGGGACGGACGAAAAGCCACCACCCTTTTTGTATTTGGATTAAATTCAAACAAGCCTTCCTGGACTTGTTGGTCAATATCCCGGGCAATTGTATTAAGGTAGAGGGAGGTTTTATCCTTATCCAAAAGCAACTCACCTGTTTGAAGGTCCAATAAAGTTAAAAGCTGTTTGGTGTCTAATATCCAGGTGTTGCTATCAAAAACTAATTTGATAGGTTCTTTCACGGTAGCTTCCAAAATTTCTTTGGCGCGGATTACATGACCTGTGGTAATTTTTGGGGGGACAACCTGAATAGGTAATTGAGGCTCGTACTTTCCGTTTAGTAGAAAATTCTGTATTTCTTGCAGGATTTTACCTTTGTCTAGTTCCATGCCATTTCCCGATTCTTTGATTTGAATGCGAGCAGAAGGGCTTCCTTCCGGATTTAATGTTTCATCAAAAATGAGTTCTGCGTTTTGGGGTTTTTGATAAACGGCGTTGGCGATATTATCCAGCTGTTTATCTAAAGATAAGGTAATGTTGGGGAACATCTTTGACGAAGTAAAAAGAATCAATGAATTTTTGTGGCTGTTTTTGAAATTTTCATCCAGTACGGAGTAGTCTATACTGGCAGATGCGGTTGCAAGATCGACAGTAAACGAACCCTGGGCGAAAGAAAATTGCAACTTTTGGTTGGTTCTTTTCTGGAAAACGGATTGCACTTTTCTGATAGCCTGGCCTTTTGTCAACAGGGAAATATTAGTATCTCCAACGAAAGTCAGCGGTAAAAATTTATCCGCTAAACTAACGTGGTAGGTTACAAGAATTAAGGACGATAGGATAACAGAAAGAAAAACAGGCAATAGATCTGTATTTATAAGACGGAATTTTGCAAAACAGAAGTGAGAATTTTTTTTAGGCTTGCCCACCCCGCTATTGTATCGGATTAGGGTATAATTGAAAAGGAGACGGTGAACTAATTTATGAAAAAAATTATAATTATTGTCCTTTCCTTGAGTATAGTTTTAGGATTTTTATTTTGGAAATTCGGGCCGAGCATCACACTTTTTAATAAACCCAAAACCCAAGGTCCAATTACGCTTACTTTTTGGGGGCTTTGGGAAGATGAGAATCTGATTAAACCGTTGATTGCCGAATATCAAAAACAACATCCGAATGTTTCTGTCAAGTACGAACGAGAGTCATCGATAAATTATAGAACCAGGGTCCAGACACAAATCAGGGAAGGCATTGGACCGGATGTTTTCATGATTCATAACTCCTGGTTGCCAATGTTTCAAACAGATTTAGCCTCTGTTCCGTCGGAATTGTTCACTCCGGTAGATTACAAAAATATGTTTTACCCGGTAGTCAGCGATAGCTTTGTCAGCGGCAATCAGATTTATGGCGCGCCTATGGGGATAGACGGATTGGCTCTTTTTTATAATGAAGATATATTAAATGGGGTGGGAGGTAAACCTCCAAAAAACTGGCAGGAATTCATAGATTCGGCAACCAAAATGACGGTGAAGGACGCAAGCGGTATACAAACTGCCGGTGCGGCCATAGGGACAGCCGGCAATGTTGATCATTGGTCTGATATTTTAGGGCTTTTACTTTTGCAGCAACCAACTGTTGATTTAAACAACCTGGTAACGCCTCAGGTGACAGAAGTATTGCGATTTTACACAGGTTTTGTAACTGATCCGAGAAGAAAGACATGGGATGTGAATTTGCCGAAATCCACGGATATGTTTGCTCAAGGCAGGTTAGGTTTTTACTTTGCGCCTTCCTGGAGGGCGCATGAGTTAAGAGTAGCAAATCCAAACTTAAAATTTAAAGTTGTGCCGGTGCCGCAGCTGTCCGGAAAAGTTGTGTCTTGGGCTACATTTTGGGGCGTTGTAGTATCTGCCAAATCCAAAAACACATCCGAGGCTTGGAAATTTGTTAAATATTTAACTTCTACGGAAGCTGAGAAGTTGGTTTACCAGGAAGCTGCAAAGATAAGATTATTTGGTGAGCCGTACTCGCAAGTAAGCTTGTCGGCAGAATTGTCTCAAGATCCGATAGTTGGAGCTTTTGTTTCTCAAGGCCCAAGTTATAAATTCTGGTATCTTGCTTCAAATACCTTTGATAATGGGATTAATGACGAGATGATTAAATATTTTGAAGACGGGATTAATGCTACTTTGGCAGGGATTGATCCTCAGACAGCTTTACAAACAGTCGATAAGGGTGCAAAGCAAGTATTGGATAAATATATAAAACCTGCACCTGCTCCGAGCGGAAGATAATGATAAAATTTGTAGTTGCCTCAGACGAAAGGAACAGACTGACTGATTTTGTGGTGGATTACTTGAAATCCCAGGGACACCAACTGGTGCTTTTGGGTACTTTAGGCGACTTACCTTCTGAAAAATGGATAGATACTTTCTTGTCAACTGAATTTAATGAAGAAGGCTTAAATGAAGCTCGTAAATTAGATGAATAAATATGTTAAAATACTCATATGCAAAAACAAGTTTTAAATTACAGAATTATTATTGAACCAGAAAAAATGGGCAAAAAATTAGTCTATAATGCCTATTGTCCAACCTTAGGTTTAGCAGATTACGCTGATTCTATTGATCAGGCTATTAAAAACATCCGTTCTTTAATTAAATTTCATATAGAATGTCTTTTAAAAGATGGTATAGATGTTCCTCAGGAAAACACCTTTGAGGAGCTCATTATGTCTACAAAAGTATCAATTGAAAGTTCTGGACAAAATTATCAAGTAATGGTGGGATGAGTAATTTACCACAAATTAGACCAAAAGATTTATTCAAAGCGCTTCTCAAAAACGGATTTATGAAAGATCATCAAACCGGAAGTCATGTTTATCTCAAACATCCAGATGGCAGATTTACTTCTGTTTCCATTCATCCCAGGCCTATTCCAACAGGTACGCTGAGAGCGATTTTAAGACAGACTAAAATTAAACCGGAAGAATTAAAGAAGTTGTTATAAAAATGTATAAAATTGTGACATTTGTTCCAGTTGAATCTGCTTCCAAAATAAGGCAAGTTATGGGGGATGCCGGAGCAGGAATGTTGGGAAATTATCACCATACTTCTTTTTCAGTCAAAGGCGTTGGTAGGTTTACTGCCAGTAAGAATGCTCATCCTGCCATTGGCGAAGTTGGCAGACCGGAGGAAGTGGAGGAAGAAATGATTGAAGTGATTTGCCAAAAAGAGAAAGTAAAAGATGTAGTAGCAGCTATTAAAAGAGTTCATCCTTACGAAGAGGTTCCCATAGAAATCTGGCCACTATTTAATGAGGAAAAATTATATTAAGGTTGGTAAATTGATTAGCTGGACTTCGGGTTCTAAGGTGATGCCGAATTTTTCTTTTACCTTCTTGGCGTATTTTTTGGCCAAATTATAAAAAGCTTTGGCTGATCCATGACCCTTATTAATAAATAAATTGGCATGATAGGTGGCGATTTCTATCCCGTCAAGTTTCTGTCCTTTAGCGCCCACTTGTTCAAGGAGCGCTGCGGCAGGTAATTTTCCATAGATAATTTTTTCTGGGGGAATTTTCTGTAAGATTTCTTGTGGTAAGCTGGTAGCTATAATATTTTTGAAAAAAGATCCGGGGCATTTTATGCCGGGCGGATATTTAACTAAACGCTTAGCTAAAATATCTTGAGTTTCCTGTTGTAAGATTTTCGGATCACCTAATTCAAGCTGGAAAATTACTTCTAAAATAATGTCATGGGTTTTCTTAAAGATACTGTCCCGATAATTAAAGTTACAGTCTCTTTTAGACAGTGTCATTCTGGTAAGCGAAGCGCATCCAGAATCAGATTCTGGACAAGCCAGAATGACAATGTTTGAGAGATGGCCGCTGATGGTTTGGCCGTATGCCCCGGCATTACCATAAACTGCTCCACCAATAGTTCCCGGAATCCCAGTGAGTTTTTGTAAGCCAGATAATCCGTGAGCTATGGTGTAATCAACAAGATCTTGTAAAGGAGTTCCGCTTTTAGTACTCACCTCGAAGGAGTCAAAGCCCACCTTCGAGGTGGAGATACTACCAGTGATTTCATTTTTGATGACTAAACCGTCGAACCCTTCATCAGAAACTAGTAAGTTGCTGCCGCCGCCAATTATCAGATAAGGCATTAATTGATCTTTGGCATATTTTATGGCTTTTATTAATTCTTCATCTGTTTTAACTTTGACAAATTTTCTGGCAGGACCACCAATTTGTAAGGTGGTAATTTTATTTAGCGGATAGTTGTCCTCAAATTTAAGCATAAGGCAATATTATACATTTTGTGATAAATTAGCACCATGGAAAAGGCTATTCTAAAAACTTTAGCTTATGCTGACATTTTTGATTACCCACTGAGTTTACGGGAAATTCATAAATGGTTAATTGGGAGGAAGGCGACATTAAGGCAGATAGAGAAAGCAGTTGGGGAGTTAGTGCAAAGCGCAAGGTGCAAAGCGCAAGGTGGATATTATTTTTTGCCCAGAAAACCTGGGTTGGTAGGTAAAAGAAAAAGAAGAGAAAAGCAATCTGCCAGTTACTTTCAGAAAGCAAAAATTCTTTGTCAAATTTTAAAGTTAATCCCCTGGATTAAACTGGTAGGAGTATCCGGGGCTTTGGCTATGAAAAACGCCGGGAAAAGCGATGATATAGATTTATTAATTGTTACCAGTAAAAATCGTTTATGGATCAGCAGGTTACTGGCATTGGGGTTATTGTCTTTGACAGGACAACGGAGAAAAGTTGGGGAAAAGGGGAGAAAAATTGCCGGGAAACTTTGTATTAACATCTTACTCGAAGAAGATAGATTGGAGCAACAGAGTAAAGATATCTTTGTCGCACATGAAGTATTACAAATGAAGGTTTTATGGCAAAGGGGTGGAATTTATTCTAAATACCTAGAGGATAATGAATGGGCTTTTAAATTTTTACCAAACTGGATTGGTGTTATGGTAGCTCGTCGCGGCGCAAAAAAACGCTCGCACGGTAGAGACTTGCTCACTTGTGAGAATTTTGTGGAAGACCGTTATCTTCAGTCATTAAGAAAATCAGCCCAAAATCTTCAACATTTTTTGACTGCTCGTGACTTCGCTACCCTTATTGTTAATTATTTGGAAGATTTTGCGAAAAGATGGCAGCTTAAGATTATGAAACAGCCGCAGGGTATGGAACGAATAGAAGACGGGGCGGTCTATTTCCATCCCCAAGATTGCAGGAACGAAATCCTCTCCAAATATCAACAAAAATTAAAAAGGATAATCAGTTCCGGTATGTTTCCGTAAATATCCGACACTAACTTCTTTCTAAAGGTGGCTTCATACCTAAGCCAATATGTGGTCTATGGTAATGGTATCTGTTTAGGAATTCATCTACAACTAGTGTGAGCCGGGA
>JAQTPP010000016.1 GCA_028712705.1 Candidatus Daviesbacteria bacterium | reverse complement strand
TTTCCCGGCTCACACTAGTTGTAGATGAATTCCTAAACAGATACCATTACCATAGACCACATATTGGCTTAGGTATGAAGCCACCTTTAGAAAGAAGTTAGTGTCGGATATTTACGGAAACATACCGTAGGCATAATTTTCACCTCATTTTCTTCAAAGCAAAGTTTTGAAAGGGAATCTTTATTCATACAGTGTTAATTCAGGGGGAGAAACGATTCCAAGTTTAGCCTCAGTAGTTTTAACTCTTTTATCTAGCTTGCTTGTATTATCAGTTATTTGTTCCATTTTTGATTCTATTCTTTTAAGAGATACTGAATGAGAATTTAATGTTTGGTTAACTTCTTCAACTCCCAAAGTAACTCTCTCTACCTGATCCCACAGCACTTCCATCCTTTCGTTAATCCTCTTTAGTCCTGTTTTAGGATCATCAAGTCTTTGATTAATTGCTACTAGTCCTGTTTTAGGATCATCAAGTCTTTTTATGATAGGCTTAAGAGCTTCATCTAGGAGCTTTTTCAAAGTATGTTCATCCATAAATTTCATGGTAATAGATTTAAGCCATTAAAACAAGGGAGATTATTTATATCAAATTAGTCTTATTACAGTTAATTGGCTGTATAATTGATTAATATAAAATTATGAAAATATCAGTGATAGCCCATCCAAATTCAAAAAATCCAAGGATTGAAGAAGACTTAATGAAAGTATTACATGTTTGGGTAAAGGCACCGCCACTAAAAGGAAAGGCTAATAAGGCAATAACCGAAGCATTAGCAAATTTTTTCGGAATCAAGAAAGGAAAAGTAACTTTAATAAGAGGAGAAAAATCAAAAAATAAACTGTTTGAGATAGGTTGAATTAGAAACTGCAATTTGTTAAGGGTGTATAACTGCTAATGACTCTTGTACCCAGCGGATACGAAATACCTAAAACGCTCTCAATGAAGCCCAAAACAGAGAAAAGAGTTGGGTTTTGGTTGCTGCAGGCAAAAGAATGAAGCAAACCCAAACTATAAAGAAAGACAACTATAATCGACAGGAAAATTACCACGAAAAAAGCATTAGGTCGACTTTGAATAAACATATATTTTTAAGTATACCAGATAGTCTTACTTTCCTTTAGCTTTTAATCTTTTGGATTCTTTCACTTCTTGAGCCCGACCGACTGAATCTTTTATCTCCATCGCCTTTTTACTGATTTCTTTTAAGACTTTATTGCCTTCCTTTTGTAAGCCCTCTAAAACTTTTTCTGCTTTTTTCCGATTTTTCTCATCCGAAAGAGCGATAGCTGCGGCTGCGGCTGCGGCGCCAATAATTGCGCCAGCCACACCGGTTGCCAGCGGATTTGGACCTTTATTTTCTTCTGCCATAAACTCACCCCCTTTTCTTTTTGATTATTTTTCCGGCAATAGCTACCAGGAGAGCAGGAATTGCAGCCAATGCCTTAATTTGAATTTTATCTTTTATACCCTGAGCCGTATCTTCCAGAGAATCCGAAAGGTTGGTAACCGATTTTAGAGCCTGCACCAAATAATAGGAGACATAAACTATACAGACTGTTATGACAAAAAATCCTATTATCAATATAATGTTTAAAAAGTCTTGCGTCGTGTTCACGGGAGTTATTATACCACGCTTTAGAATTTGCATAGGGAAGCTGTTTTTAGTAACATATACATGGTTAGTTTATGGAATATTTATCATTAATACCAGCTACGGCACTAGGTTATTTAGCATCCAGAACAGTAACTCACCCAACTTCACGAATCAGAAGGAAAATGCCAAGCATTAAGACAAAAAGAGTCCAAGTTTTTCCTGTGCTAAGAGTTAAAATATTTGGCAGGGTGATACATTTTCACCACTGGATATATTTTTCTGTAATCCTCCTGGTTTCATTTTTCGTATCCCTCGGCGTAGTCGACTACATTGTTACCAAGGGCATTCTTTTGGGCGGAATCATCCACGGATTGACTTTGCCTAAAGAGCACCGCAAGATTATCTATAAAGATCATACTATTGAAAAATTAATCTCCATTGACCATAATTAAGAAGTGGAACAATCTTCTAAACTTCTGGTAGTTCTCACCGGAAAAACAGCTTCGGGTAAAGATACTGTGATGGGGAGAATTCTTTCTTGCTTCCCCGATTTTAAAAGAGTAATTACCACAACTTCAAGGCATCTAAGACCTGGGGAGAAAAATGGCGTGGACTACAATTTTATCTCTGAGCCGGATTTTAGAGAAAAAATAGACAAGGGTAACTTCATTGAATATGTGGAGTACGGAGGAAATTTATATGGTACTGAGAAATCTCAAATTACCAACAATTTGCATAAAAATTTAATCTGGAGGATAGATCCATCTAGAGCTGGCCAAATTAGAAAATTTATAAAAGACTCTTTTGAACCTAACTTGGCTGAAGATTTGTTAAAAAAAGTCAAGGTAATCTATTTAACTGTCAATGATGATGTTGTTTTAACAAGATTAAAAAAGCGCGGCTTAAGGGAAGAAGAAATTGCCAAAAGAATGAGCGAAGATGCCAAATTTTGGCAAGAGTTTAAAAATAACTATGATTTTGTTGTTGAAAATATCCCCGGTAAACTGGATGAAGCTGTAAGCCGCGTTTGCAACTTAATCAGGAAATGATTAAAATACACGGATCATGCGAATTTCGGATATCTTAAAACCCGATAAAAAGAAAATTTTTATACCGCTTCTTTTAATCATAGCAACGATAACAGGCTTTTATTTTTTCGGCCAAAAGAAGGAAATACCCTTACAATTTGCAAATGTTAAAAAACAGGATATCAAAGCTACTGTTTCATCCTCCGGTACATTAACAGGTAAAAATACTGTCAATTTGAAGTTTAAATCATCAGGAAAATTGAGTTACTCAAATGTTAAAGCCGGAGATAAAGTTTATGCCGGTCAAGCTATTGCCGGATTGGATACTCAGGATCTTGCTATTGTCCTTCAGCAAGCACTAAATACTTTAAGAGACAAACAGGCAATTGCGTTAAAGGCCGAAGACGATGTTAAAGATCACTCAACTGATGAATCATTTGCTCAAAAAGTAACCAGAACTACAGCCCAAGCTGCCAGAGACTCTGCATTTGACGCTGTTAAGGCTGCCCAAAGAGCTTTCCAGGATGCGGTAATCACTTCCCCTATTAGTGGAATAGTAACGCAGGCAATTGAAGTTTCCGGCCAAATAGTTTCTCAGACCGACTTAATCACCCAGGTTGTTGATACTTCGGCCATTTTTTTTGATGCTGATATTGATGAAGCGGATTATGGCAGCATTGCTTTGGGCATGAAAGCAGATCTAATTTTAGATGCGTACCCGAATAAAACACTAACAGGCATTGTTGACCGGATAATTCCCCAGACAAAGACTACCACGCAGGGAGCCAATGTGGTAACTATCAGGATTAAACTGAATGATCAGAATTTATCTTTAGTAAACGGCTTAACAGGACAAGTGTCGATTATAACGAAAGAAACCGGCAGTGCTTTAACTATCCCGCAAGAAGCTTTACGTGACGATAATAGTGTTGTTTTGAAAAAAGGCAATACATTAATTATCCAAAAAGTTATTCCGGGAATCAGCTCGGATACAGATGTAGAAATCAAAGATGGACTGAGTGAGGGAGAAACCGTTTTACTAAACCCCCCTGCTCCGGGCGCTAAATTACCAACAAATGTAAAATGACTCTAGTAAAACTTTCAAAGATCAATAAAATCTACAATTCAGGAGAAATAAAATTCCAGGCTTTGAAAAATATCAACCTGGATATTAAAAAAGGTGAATTCGCAGCAATTGTCGGGGCTTCAGGTTCGGGAAAATCAACACTTATGAATATCATTGGTTTACTGGATAAGCCTACAACAGGATTATATGAACTTGACGGACAAAATACCTCTCGTTTGAAAGAAGATAACTCGGCAAGGATCAGAAATAAAAAAATAGGTTTTGTTTTCCAATCATTTAATCTTCTTCCAAGAACATCTGCTTTGGATAATGTAGCCATGCCTTTAATTTACGCAGGGGTTTCGGAAAGTGAGCGAAAAGATATGGCAAAAAAAGCCCTGGAGCAGGTAGGACTTGACGATAAACTTAACTCCCGCCCAAGTCAGCTTTCCGGAGGCCAACAGCAAAGGGTAGCAATTGCAAGGGCATTGGTGAATAACCCGGAAATTATTTTGGCAGATGAACCCACAGGGAATCTGGACTCCAAATCGGGCCAGGAAATCATGAAAATTTTCCAGGAGCTACACAATCAAGGCAAAACCATTGTCATGATTACCCACGAAGCCGATATAGCTAAGAATGCTGAGAGAGTTGTCAAAATCATGGATGGAGAAATAACTTAATATGGAAATTGTTCAAACTATAAAATCAGCTTTTACTGCAATTTTAGCTAACAAAGTGCGGTCATTTTTAACAACCCTCGGCATAGTTATTGGAGTAACTTCGGTAATTTTACTGATAGCTGTTGTTTCCGGCCTTCAAACCTTTATTACAACCCAAATCCAGGGTTTAGGGTCAAATTTGTTGTTTGTTATTCCGGGCAGGGTCGGAGGGGCAAGATCTCCAGGAGGTATTCAGGAAAACAAACTGGTATATCAAGATGCCCTAAATCTTAAAATGAAATTGGCAGGTGAAGCAGAAATATCCGGTGCTGTCCAAAAGAATGCAACATTACAATTCAAAAATAAAAATGATAAAGGAGCGGCTGTTTTTGGAGTTGAGGCAACTTATCCCAAAATTATCTCCATTAAGCTATCCGGCGGAAGGTTTTTCCGGGAAGTTGATCAACAAGCTGCGAGGCGTGTTGCCGTAATCGGTCAAACAGTAAAGAATAATTTGTTTGCCCAAGGCCAACCATTAAACCAATCAGTTGATGTGGCAGGCCAAAAGTATACCGTAATAGGTATTTTGGAACCAAGAGGTTCGATTTTTGGAATTGACCAGGATAATTCAATCTATGTACCGATTACTACAGCACAAAGGCAATTCGGTATTGACAGATTAAATACCATTTACATCGGGGTCAATAATCCCGGTAATGTTGCTGGCGTTCAAAAAAAGGCTATAGCGATTTTGAAAAAACGCTTAACTGAAGATGATTTTACTGTACAAAGTCAAGAGCAAACTTTATCTACTATTTCCCAAATTACCGGAGTATTAACTGCAGCATTAGGGGGAATTGCGGCAATATCGCTATTGGTAGGAGGCATCGGAATCATGAACATCATGCTGGTATCTGTTACAGAAAGAACCCGGGAGATTGGGTTGCGAAAGGCAGTCGGAGCAAGACCTTCCGATATTCGGAATCAATTTTTGGTAGAAGCAATTATTTTATCCGGCTTTGGAGGAATTATCGGTATTGTTTTAGGAGTAGGAATATCTTTGATTGTCGGCAGGTTTTTTACCACCACAGTCCCCTGGTGGTCGGTATTGCTCTCTTTTGGATTCTCCACTCTGGTGGGAATAATCTTTGGAGTTACTCCGGCCATCCGTGCTGCCCGCCTAGACCCCATCCAAGCATTGAGATACGAATAGTATCCCACCTCGGAGGTAGGAGTGAAGCTACACCTAGGGTTTTGTTTTTGCTAATTGCTCTTTGAAGTAGTCAACCCAGGGTACCACTCCCGGATCCTGACCATAAGCAAAAGCAAGGTAAAGGGTCAAATATCCACCAAAGGATAAGACATTTAAACATTGTGAGAGTTTTGAACTACCTGTAGGTTTATACTCAAGACACTCAATGCCATTTTGAGAAACTATATCCTCAGTCAAAGTAATTCTTTTTTTATGCTTATCTTCATAGAAATCCGAGACCAAAAAAATTGCCATAAGTTTTTTGTCCTGCGGATTTTTTAACCCCTCCATCAGATGATGATTAAGTTCAGGAATATCTTCAAAAGCAGAAAAACTTTTGGAAGTCTCATTTAATTGATTCCTAATGATGTGAGCATTTCCCGCTAAATGCTGAGCGGCAAAAATAAGCGGGATGTAGCCTTGTAATTTTTCAGCCTCCTCTTTAGCTTTATTTTTGATTTCTTCTTGGGCAATTTGCAGTTCCTCAATAGCTTTTTTTACTTCATCATCTGAAATTTGCAAATATCCTAACCTGGTCAAAATTGCTATTGTGCCAAGTACCATATATCCTGTGCCAAGACGAGGTTGATGTGAGGGATTATATTTTTGATCAAAGACGATTGAGGGGAAATTATGTTTTTTAGACATTTCCAATACTTTTCCACCACTTGTTATCCCAATTACAGGATATCCTCTTTCTAAAACTTCCTCTGCCGAACTTATCGGTTCTTCTGTTCCGCCAGAATAGCTGGAAAGAATAAATAAGCTTTTTTTACTAAGATATGCAGGGATATGATAGTCTCCATAACCAAAAAAGGGCACTTTAAGCATATCGTTGTAGAGACTTTGGACAATATAAGCCCCGTATCTAGATCCACCCATACCACAAAGGGTAATATCAGAAGCTGATTTTAAGTTATCTGGAAAATCCATATTCTTTACCATTTCCCAAATATAAGAGCATTGATCAGGAAGCATTGCTGTAGAACCAAACACATTCTTAGGATCTAGATTGGTCATAACTTTTACAGTATAATCCATTATAACATGGACTCTTTTACCTTAATTATTTTTGGCATTACCGGAAATCTCGCTCAGATCAAACTGATTCCGGCTCTTTATGATATGGAGGAAAAAGACCTTTTACCAGCTGATATGACTATTGTCGGTATTGCCAGAAAAGAAATGTCTGATGAGGAATTAAAGCATTATATTCACACTGTTTTGCACCTGGAAAATATCCACCATAAACATGAGATTAAAGACCAGGTTTTTAAAAAGCTTTGTAAGAAATTTAAATATCTAAGCGGCCAAATTCAAGATCAAAGTTTATATGAAAAGCTGAGTAATGTCTTAAAACATGGCAATAGAATTTTTTACCTGGCTACTTACCCTGAACTCTATCATCAAATTTTTGAGAATTTACAAAAAAATAATTTGAACAAACAAAATAAAGGTTGGATCAGGTTAATGATTGAAAAACCTATTGGTTGCGACCTCCCCTCAGCTAAGAAGCTAAACAAGCTGCTTTTAAAATATTTTACGGAGGATCAAATTTTCCGGCTGGATCACTATTTAGGTAAGGAAACCCTGCAAAACATTCTCACCTTTAGATTTGCCAATGATATTTTTGAACCCCTCATTAATAAAGATTATATTGACCACATCCAAATTACTGCTTCCGAGGATTTTGGCATTGGCAAACGGGGCGGGTATTATGATCAGGTAGGGGCGCTAAAAGATGTCGGTCAAAATCATCAACTGCAGATGCTGGCTTTTGCCACCATGGATGCACCAAGTGAATTTACCAATGAAGCAGTCACCAAAGAGAGGATCAAGATTCTCAAAAACCTGATACCTATGCCTGACAAGATAGTTTATGGTCAATATGAGGGTTATCAAAAAGAAGAAAATGTTTCTCTGCAGTCCAATACAGATACATTCTATGCTTTAAAAACTTACATTAACAACGAACGTTTTAAGGATGTCCCGATTTATATCAGAGCCGGGAAAAAGTTAAAGCAAACGGTGACTGAAATCTCTATTGTCTTTAAAAATCATGTTAACAGACTATTCAAAAGCGCAGATAGCGGGGATGAACCAAATGTTTTAATCTACCGCATTCAGCCGAATGAGGGAATTGTGCTTAAGATTTTAACCAAAGTACCGGGCTATGATGCAAAATTGCAACCGGAATATATGCAGTATTGCTACAGACCCAATCCATATACGCACAAGATCCCCGACCCGTATGAACGTTTGCTGATTGATACAATCAGAGGCGATCAGACATTCTTTAATGATGCGGAGGAAGTAGAAGCTCAGTGGGCATTTATCGATCCCTTAGCTAAAGCTCGAGGCAAGCCCCACATATATAAGGCCAACTCATGGGGGCCAAAAGAAGCTGATGAGTTAATAGAAAAAGATGGAAAGATTTGGCTTGAACCCTCAATGGAATTTTGCAGGATTTAATATGGATGCACTTATTGGAAAAATTATTCAAAATCCCTTGTTCCTGCGGCTGAAAAATGTCGTGGAGAATAATTTATATCATGACCACGAAGATGCATATTTCCACTCTATTAAAACAAAGGATATTGCTCTAAAAGAAATAAAAGGTGATTTTATCAGCAATCCCGATGCAAAGAATAGGTTTGTAAAGTTTACCAGTGAAGAGTTCAATGGCATGAAACGGGCAGATATCATGGTGCTGATAGCCTTACTTCATGATATTGGCAAGATGCTTTATGTAAAAGAAGGTAATAAAACCCATTCCCTATTGGTAACCAATTCTTCCAGTACGACTGTTTGTCCTGGCCATGAATACTGGGGTTCTACAATTGCAGCAGAGACTTTAAAGAATTTATCTTTAACTAAGGAGGTTATTGATTACATTGCTGGTATCATAAAATTACACGATACTTTTAACGCTGAATATTGGGCAGTCAAAAAGGATTGGCCAATGGATATGGTGATAAATGATGTCAAATCAAGGGCTGAAGGGTTATATAAGGAAGTGCTTTTTAACATTTATTGCGATTGTTTTGATGCTGCACCATTTCAAACAGCCAAAGCAATAATTGCCAAGATATTTAATGAACCAAAATTATATGAAAAACGCCAATACATCATCCTTTAAATTTAAAATCCCTCTTTTTGATATTGACTGGACTTTGCTTAAAGGAGGAAACGTGGGTAACAAAGTTCACCATGATGCTTTTGAGTTTGCTCTTCATACAGTCTACAACCAATCTGCTGCATCATACGCTGATGCATCAGGGCAAGGTAGGATAGATACACAAATTTTAATCCAGATTTTAAATGTGCACGGAGTATCGGAAGAGGAAGCAAAAAATAAAATGCCACAAGCTTTGGAGGCAATGGCAAAATACTTCATGAAACATGCTGATGAAGGAACTTATGAAATCATGCCAGGTGTTGTAGAGTTACTTGCTGATTTGAAAAAAAGAGGTCTAACATTGGGGCTTTTGACAGGGAATGTAGCAGAAATTGGTTGGGAAAAGTTAAGAAGAGCCGGTATTAAAGATTATTTTTCTTTTGGGGCATTCGGGTCAATGGCATACAGAAGGGTTGATTTGATAGACATTGCCAGAAAAGAAGCTGAAAAAGTTTTGGGACAAAAATTATCTGTCCATGATTTTGTCATAGTGGGAGATTCTCCCTTGGATATTGCCTGTGCCAGGGCTGGAGGAATTCCGGTGATTGCAGTCGGAACAGGACATTATAAACCTCACGAACTTATCCATGCAGACTTAACTTTGGAATCCTTAGAAGAAAAGGATAAAATTTTAGAGTTCCTAGGTTTGCAAGGTGAAAATATATAAACTATAGGTTGACTTGCCCTATTCAATATGATACACTTATTCTTATAATATGACAAATGTAATTGAGGCATCAACAACTTTTGGAGATTTGGCTCAAAGAATGGCCAAAGGAATCGAAGGTTGCAATACAGTATCATATACAGGTAGAGTCTTTGTTTGTCGAGGGTGCGAAAGTTTCCCTGTAAAAGCATTATCTAACAGATATTGCGTAGATTTCCCAGAAAAGTGTCTTGTACCAGAAATGTCTGCTGCCGGACTTTTTATATCTTGGCTAGAAGGAAGAACACCTGGTTTAAAAGATCCTACCCTAACACAAATTTATAATTTCAACAGAGAGGTAAGAAGAGGATTTCGTCGAGTAGTAAGATTTGATTCTAATGGTCTGGTTGACCAATAAAATTTATAACGCTAGCTTTTTTTCACTGGATGCCTCCCAAATTGCCAGCGCATGGCAGCCACCACCTTATTCCTAAAGCCATTCGGAGAATCTTCTTTATCCTGATCAGAGCTGTCTCTGACTTTGACAGAGGCTGCAATCACCGGAACATCCACTCCAAGTTTTTTAGCCAGCTTAACTGTCCAATGACCTTCTCCTTTAGCTTTACCTGATGTACCTGCAGATCCAATTACAGAGGATATGTTGGATAGATCAGGGTCACTCCTAAATTCTGCCAAAGACCAGCCTACCAGGCGTGATTCAATAATTGATCCGTTGTTGTAAATTCTAAATACTTCCCGCAGGTCATAGTTAAACGGTGAATATTTAAGTATAGCTGCTCCTTCTCCGATTGCTTCCATCATGCCATATTCAATTCCATTATGGACGGTTTTGGCAAAGTGTCCGCTACCCACAGGGCCAAGATGAGCATAGCCTTCGGGGACGGCAGCTGCCTTTAAAACAGGCTCAACTCTCTTAAAATCCTCCTGTGAGCCCCCCACCATAATACATGCACCATTTCTTGCTCCTTCTATCCCGCCTGAAGTACCCGCATCCATAAAATGAATACCGTGGTTTTTTAACTCGCTTGCCCGTCTTAACGTGTCTTTGTAGAAGGAATTACCACCATCGATTACCAAATCTCCTGGTTTTAACTTGTTTGCAAGTTGGTTTAGAAGTTCATCAACTGCCGGTCCGGCAGTTACCATTAACCAGATAATTCTTGGGCTATCAAGCTTCCCCACCAAATCATCAATTAGTTGAGTAGTTGTTAAAGAATTTTTAATTTTTAATTTTAAATTTGAATTCAAATTAGAAATTTCAAATTTTAAATTTTCAATAGGTCCCGGAGACCTGTTCCAAGCTATTACCTCTATCCCTTTTTCCAAAAGATGCAAAACCATGTTCTTGCCCATTCTGCCCAGTCCAATAAACCCGATTTTCATGGTAGAATTATATCATGTACTTAAGTTTTGATATTGGCGGAACAAATATGCGTCTGGCCACTTCTTCTGACGGTGAAACTTTTGCCGCATCAAAAATTATTCCTACTCCGAAAGATTTTAATGAAGGAATGAAAACCTTAAAGCAAACTGCAGACGAGCTGTCGCATGGCGAAAAAATTATTGGGATTGCCGGAGGTGTTGCCGGCCCTCTTGATAAGGGAAAAACTATGCTGGTTACCAGTCCTAACATTTCCGGATGGATTCAAAAACCTCTCAAACTTAAGTTGGAAAAGAATTTTGGGTGCCAGATAATTCTGGAAAATGACACTGTTATGGGTGGCATAGGTGAGGCTGTAAAAGGAGCGGGAATAGGCAAGGAGGTAGTGGGATATATAGCTATTGGCACAGGGGTAGGCGGAAAGAGGATCGTTGACGGGAAAATCTCTGTCGACAGTTCCAATTTTGAACCAGGACATCAAATTATCATGCCTGATGGAAATCTTTGTAATTGTGGAGGCAAAGGCCATTTGGAACCTTATGTTTCCGGATCATACTTTGAAAAAATGTATGGGCAAAAAGGAGAAGATATTACCGATCCAAAAATCTGGGATGAAATATCAAGATATCTGGCAATTGGTTTAACTAATACAACTGTTCATTGGACTCCGGATATTATTATCTTAGGAGGTGGCGTTTCAAAGTCTATTCCCCTGGAAAAAGTCCAAGCCTATCTTGCTGAGTTTTTGACAATTTTTCCCCAGGCTCCGGAAATAGTTAAAGCTACATTAGGCCACCATGCGGGTCTATACGGGGCACTCCATTTGTTGACAAACAATTAACGATCGTCAGATTTTTGTTAACTTGCTGAAAGTACCGAGATCATTTGATACTACTACGAGCACAAAATCTGAAAGACTCAATTCTTGTATAAATTCCCTTAATGGTTCTGCAACGTCTTTTTTGCTGGCCCACAAACTTTTTTGCCAGTATTTAAAACCCCATTCTTTTAGCTTTTGTCTTAGGGTATTTCGCAATCTTCTTTTGCTTTCCGGAATGTCGAACACAACCAATCTCCATTTACCGTCCCATTTCTCATCCCTTAAAGCATTCTCTATCTTTAAGTAATTTTCCCCTTTTGCCGTTAATTTGAGAATTATTTTATCCTCATTTAAATCCTTTGTTCTTTCGATAAAACCTTCTTTTCTTAGCCTCCATATAAGTTGGTAGAATTCATAACGGTCAGCTCCTTGCGGGTTTCCATGAGAATATTGGTGCATGTAAGTTGCAAAATCGTAAATCGTCGCTCCAACCCAAACAGATTTCTCCAAAGCAAAAAGTGCAGCATTAACTAATTTTGATCTTTTTCTAACCATAGTGTATGTTGACAAATTATTAACGATCGTTAGATATTTGTCAAATGAGTATTGTATTGTACGCTGTCCGGGACATACTATACACTTTTTAAAATACGATTACTCAAAATATACCTCTAAGATACACAAACTTCTTGACATTGATCCTTCTAAGGTAGATTTTAGTAAGTATGAGACTTA
>JAQTPP010000018.1 GCA_028712705.1 Candidatus Daviesbacteria bacterium | reverse complement strand
TGAATTTAACAGTCATTACAACAAGCACAGATTCCATCAAGCCATACACTACAAAACTCCTTTTGAATATGTTACAACACTATTACAGGAAGGAGGACAACCGTTCTCTATCTAGGGTGCCAGTACAGACATTTGAGTTTTGAGATTCTATATGGCAAAATATAGCTGCTAAGAGTTCATTGTTAGTTTTAAGGTTCCTCTTGGCAGAAGGATTTATCTTGTGCGTGTACAATTTGTTATCCGCCTAATCCTGGCGTTCATTTTTGCGACCATAGCTAGTATTTATTCGCAGCTTATCCCGCCTTTTTTTGGAGAAAACTCCTTTATTATCAGAGTGCTGCTTACGCTGGCGGCAGGCGGTTTGGGTTATGTAGTTTTTCCATCGATTGCCGAACCCGTAGTGAAGATAACAATGACCACATTCAATTTTGTGGTTCACAGGCTGTCGTTTGAAGTATCAAGGCAAATCAGCAGGCGCCCTGCTACTCCAGTTGTTCCCATGTCCGCCAGACCCTTAATTTTAGATACCTCTGCCATCATTGATGGCAGGATTCTGGATATAGCAAAAGCAGGGTTTGTGAGCGGGTTAATACTTGCGCCAAATTTTGTTTTAACAGAGCTTCAGCAAGTAGCAGATTCGTCGGATAGCCTGAAAAGGACAAGAGGGAGGCGGGGTTTTGAGGTTATAGAGGAGTTGAAGAAGACTAAAGATGTGCAACTTCAGATTTGGGATAAGGAACAAAACGGCAAATTG
Source organism: Candidatus Daviesbacteria bacterium (assembly GCA_028712705.1). Lineage (GTDB taxonomy): Bacteria > Patescibacteriota > Microgenomatia > Daviesbacterales > UBA10151 > UBA10151. The sequence continues at coordinate 2,426 of JAQTPP010000018.1, read as the reverse complement.
GTTGATGATAAATTATTGAAGCTGGCAAAAGCTCTAAATGGCCGGATTATCACCACAGACTTCAATCTTAATAAGCTTGCTTCGGTTTGGAATATTGCCGTATTGAATGTGAATGATTTGGCAAATGCAGTTAAAACAGTCAGTTTGCCCGGGGAGAATTTTGAAATAAAAATCGTACACCTGGGTAAAGATAGCAGACAGGGCGTAGGATATCTTGAAGACGGCACTATGGTGGTTGTTTCAGGATCTGCCGACAAAATCGGTCAAACAATTAAGATTGAAGTTACTAAAAACATTCAGACACCTGCAGGCAGGATGATATTTGCAAAGGAAGTCTGAAAAGCACCCCTCGCACTTTTCCACAAAACTTAAATTACTGTTAATATCTAAAAGGATACCATTATTTTAGCTTGTCATAACAGGATAAAACATCCATCATAGCCTCCAATAATAACTACAGGTCTAAGAAAAAATAGAGTTAAAAAACTTATGGGACTTAAAAAACTTGACAAATAGTTTTTTTCCTGATAATGTAGATATATTATGTTCGTAAGCAGATTCATTTTACGACCAAGTAAAATAGTCCCACGGTTTATGACCGGTTTAAGAAGGGAAAAAAGGGTTAGAGCAAGAACAAGCGGTGTAGATATCATGGTAACGGAACAGGTAAAGAAAATATTACGGACAGCTGACCAGAAGTTAATTCTAATGGTTAGAGGTTAGAAAAAGGAAAGTGCGAAGCAGACGGACGCACTTTCCTTTTTTGTACTTTTAAAGTTTAATTAATTTTGAAATAAAAGAAGGTAAAAAAAGAGCATTACTACCGCAGACGGACTCGAATAGCAATGCTCCTTTATTAATTTCGAAAACAATTTCAAGAGCAGATAGAAATTGTTTTCTAAATCAACAATAGAGCAATTTTTAGGGGGTTGTCAATACCCCAAAATAGTTTGGATTTAGAAAAATTGAGGACAATTTGCTCTCAAAATTGGGAGTTTGGAACATTAACACTTTTGGTAGTTAGTATTGGAGGCTAATCTAGGGCAGGGATTAGTCTCCAATAGTAGCTATCAATTAGGGCGGGCTATAGTCCCGCGAAGCGGGAGACAAGCTCCCGATTGTGATCGTTAGGTTGCAAGTTCTAAGGGCAGGCTATAGTCCCGCATTTTTGCTTCCAACCTGATTTCTTGACAATTCGTTTCAAAATGATACTATTATAGTATATGGGTGAGACGATTTTGACTCCGCGACAGAAGTATATTCTGAATTTTATTAACCAATCCGAAGGTCTGTTGCGTGAAGAAATTCAGGATAAAATTCAGGAAACCTATTCTTCCTCAAAACCAACCTTAATAAGAGATCTAAACATTCTTTTGAAGCATGGTTTTATTAAATCTGAAGGCAGGGCCAGGGCAACAAAGTATTTGTCCAGGATACTAAACCCGCTTCTGCGTAAATTTGAGATCGAGAGATATTTTGCCGACGATCCTGATAATCGTGTTGGTGCCAGAAGGTCCTTTGATTTTAAGATATTTGAAAATTTGCACAATCTTTTTTCGCAAGATGAAATTGAGGTTGTTAAAAAAATTTGTCGCAGCTTCATGCAACAGACGACCAGGTTAAGTCCGGATCTTTTAAAACGAGAGCTTGAAAGATTTGTTATTGAATTATCCTGGAAGTCATCAAAAATCGAAGGCAATACATACACCCTTTTAGAAACCGAATCTTTAATCAAAGAACAAAAAGAAGCGGTTGGAAAAACTACAGATGAGGCCGTAATGATCCTTAATCATAAAGCTGCCTTTGAAGAGATATTAAAGAAAAAGGATGGGTTTAAAAATATTTTCATCTCAGAAATCAATCAGTTGCATAATATCTTAATTAAAAACCTTAGTATTTCTTCCGGTATCAGAAAACAAGCGGTTGGAATTACAGGCACAACCTATCAACCATTAGACAATGAATATCAAATAAGGGAAGTTTTTGAAAAAACGATCATCATTATAAACAAACTCAAAAACCCGTTAGAAAAAGCCTTGATTGCCCAGTTTATGATTGCCTATATTCAGCCATACACTGATGGAAATAAAAGAACAGCCAGAATGCTGACCAATGCGATTTTATTGGCGCATGATTTATATCCCTTATCCTACCGGAGCGTAGATGAAGATGGTTTTAAAAAAGCCCTGATTTTATTTTACGAGCAGGGAAGTATATATGAGATAAAACGGTTGTTTATTGAACAAGTCAAATTTGCAAACGAGACATATTTCAGGTAATTATCAAACAAAGATGCAGTCTGCTTAGGCCCCGATACATCCAGAACGGTTTAATTAACAATTAAAGGTTCATATAATGGCTGCTACATGAGAGTCTACAAGATACTCCCAGTAGAGATTAAGGTTAGAGACTTTAAACTATCTAAA